>CAZOXY010000001.1:0-23696 GCA_964583955.1 uncultured Chloracidobacterium sp.
CAAAGAATTGTATCTCGACCACCGGCTTTAGCCCGCGAAGCGCCAGGCCGACCGCGCGGCCGACGATATTAGCTTCTGCCAGCGGCGAATTGAAAACACGCGCCGAGCCAAACTCGCGCTGAAGGTTTGCCGTTACCTTGAAAACACCGCCCTTTCCCTTGACGCGGTCCATATACTGTTCGCGGGAAACGTCCGCCACGTCCTGTCCGAACACGACTATCCGCGGGTCGCGTTCCATCTCATCGTGCATACAGCGGTTTATCAGATCGACGACCGTGCCGGCATTGCCCGAAAGCTCGGCCCCGTCTTCGTTGTCAAAAAGGTTTCGGTCTGTCGGATCGACGTCAGGCGAATAAACATTCCTCAGCGCGCTTTCCGGCGCGGGCTGCGGTGTTTCAATGGCAATGTCGGACGCCTTGTTCACCTCGGCATCCACTTCCTTCCTTAACTCATCAAGCTGTTCCGAGGTGGCAATGCCTTCATTCATCAGAAATTCGGCATAGGTTCTGATCGGGTCTATCGCGGACTCGGCCTGACGCTCCTCTTCCGGTCGGTAGAGCTTTTCGTCGTCCGACAGCGAGTGTGAATAGGGACGTATCACCTTGCTGTGAACAAAGGCCGGGCCTTTTCGTTCACGGCAATACTCGACCGCCCGCTTGAAGGTGGAATACGATTCCAGCGGATCGGTACCGTCGCAATTCTGTATATAAAGGTCGGGAAAGCCGCTGACCAGTTTTGATATGTCGCCGCCCGCCGTGTTCACCTCGACCGGCGTGGAGATGGCGTATCCGTTGTCCTCGACAACGAAGATCACCGGCAGCTTGAGGTTGCAGGCCGTGTTGAGAGCTTCCCACCATTCGCCCTCGCTGGTCGTCCCGTCGCCGACCGACATATAAACGACCTCATCGCCCTTGAAACCTTTTACGTGTTCCGCCAATTCGTTGACAAGCGACCCGCGATACGATGCCTCAGCCGCTCCGACGGCATGAAGCGCCTGCGAACCGGTGCAGGACGATTGCGACGGAACGTTCAGGTCTTTGTGTCCCCAGTGTGAAGGCATCTGGCGGCCGTGCGAATTCGGGTCTTTTTCCGCCCCGACCGATGACCAGAGCATTTCCTGGGCCGTCATGCCAAGGCCGAGCATCAAAGCGCGGTCGCGGTAATAGGGAAAGAACCAGTCATAGCCGGGCTTCATCGCCAACGCGGCTCCGGTCAGGACAGCTTCGTGGCCCGCTCCGCTTATTTGAAAGAAGATCTTGTTCTGTCCCTTGAGCTGTATCTCTTTATCGTCTATCCGCCGCGAAAGATACATATTGCGGTAGATACCGATCAACGCGTCAGGCGAAAGGCCGTGATATTTGTCGATCTCGGCCGCAGCCGCCTTCGTCACGTTCGAAGGCTCCTTGTCAGCGGTCTGTTTGCCGGTCTCGTGCGATTTTGTTTCGGGATTGTATCCGTCGGCCTCTATCACCTTTGCCTGCTCCACGACAACCTCGCCATTTTTCCTTGTTCTATCCGTTTTTGAATCGATCTTTTTTGCAGATGTCGCCATAATATTAAATCCTTCTATAAAAATTTCTAATAAACGGGTAAGAATAAAGAGTATCAAAAGAGGCGAAATCGAGCAATTTTGATAAAAGATCTGAAATGCGGGCGGTTCTTTCTTTAAGCGGTCAAATAAAGACGGAATCAAGGAACATCATAAGGCCGAACCCGAAGAAAAGGGCAAAGGTTGCTCCGTTCTCGAACCTCGGGCGATGGGTTTCGGGGATTATCTCATGGCTGACAATGAACAGCATCGCACCCGCCGCAAAGGAAAGCGCCCAGGGCAGTATCGCCGCCGAGATCAACAGAACGGAACCTCCGAAAAGCCCGCCCGCAACCTCTATCAATCCGGTCAATGCCGACACACCGACGGAATATTTGGTGGAATAACCCTGTGAACGCAATGCTACGGCAACAGAAAGCCCCTCGGGAATATTCTGCATCCCGATGCCGAGCGTTGCCCCAAAACCGGTGCCAAAGTCTCCGGTGGCGTTGGCAACACCGACCGCCAGGCCCTCAGGGAAATTGTGGATGGCTATCGCTATCACAAAAAGCCATATCTTTTTCAGCTTACCGGCATCTTCGCGGCCTTCGTGTCCTTTTTCAAAATGCTCGTGAGGCACAAGCTCATTGACAGCCCAGAGAACAAATCCGCCGATGAACAGAAACAATATCGCCTGCAAAATGGCGCTTGTATTGGAAGATCCGCGCGCGCGCGAATGCTCAACACCCGGCAGCAGCAGCGAGAATATGGTCGCGGCCAGCATCACACCGGCGGCAAAGCTCAGCAGATTGTTATTCAGCTTTTCATTGAGCCTGTCTATGAAAATGGCCGGAATGGCGCCGACGGTGGTTGCCGCAAAACCGGCAATGGTTGTTGCTATCAGGGCGTTTAGTAGAGTATCAGACGTAAGCGACATACCGGGGCATCAAACAAAAAAGGGATTTTACTATAAATCCCGCGGGTTGTCGCTTTTTTCGCTGTCCGTATTGGCGCCGACATCGATCTCGATGGAAAACCCCTCGGGCGGCTTTGGTATCAACACCCAGAGGTCGTATCTGCTAAGCGCCGCGCAAAGGCCGTCGCGCGGGTCGTCATATCTGACCTTGAGCGTTACAGCGGACTTTGCGTAATCTGTCTCCAGATCGTATGCAAGGCCGGCAGGCCTGCGGCAATATCCCGAGTTAATCGAAACCCCGACCAGCGTTTTGATGTGGAGGTCGATCCCAAGCTCGGTGATCTCCCGGATACACCGCTCGTGTGATCCGTCGTTCCTGATGGCTGACAGCAGCGAGGCGTCATCCCTGATGATGTTCGTTTCGCGCGTGGTCAGATGGATACAGCCCTTTAAGGCGATCTCCTCCGAGATCGTCTGGCCGTGGGCGGCGGACACGGCAAGGATCAGAGCGAAAATGGCGGGAAATATAAGTTTTTTCATTTGTTCGAAATATACAGGAATCTTTGTTCTGACAAAGGCAGTAATTTCTGAACGAACTTTATGCCTCGCTCTTGCAGCTTGTCTCCCATATCACGCCCGCCAAAGAACAAAAGCTTCTTACCGTTCGACCATTTGATCAGCGTTCCGAGGTTTTCCGAAAAACGGTCCAGAGCGCGGCACGTAATGTACCCTACGCCTTCCGGCCGGGTTTCCTTGAACTGTTTGTTCACAACCCTCACTCTGCCGCTCAGGCCAAGCCGCTGTACGGCTTCTTCCAAATATCTTGCTTTTTTTTCTTTTGATTCGATCAGGAGGCCGCGAAGTTCGTCGCTGACGAGCAGACACGGTATAGAAGGAAAACCGGCTCCGGGGCCGATGTCGGCAAGGCCCGCATTGAAAGGCAGGAATTCCAGCAGTGTCAGCGATTCCAGAACGTGGCGAATGGCAAAGTCCTCTGGCGTACACGGCCCGACCAGATGCAGCAGCGGATTATGCTCCATCACGATCTCATAATGATCCGCAAGCAGTGCTTTCCGTCGGTCGTCCAGATCGAGGCCAAATGCCGCCTGATGTTTATCTATCGCCGCAATGAATTGGTCACGCATCTTTATACAAAAAAACGAAAGAGCCGAGCGGGAACTTCCCGTCCGGCTCTCAGAAAATTTGGTGCGGACGAGAAGAATCGAACTTCCACTCCCTAACGGGAACAGGCTTCTGAGACCTGCGCGTCTACCAGTTCCGCCACGTCCGCACTGGGCGAACATTGAGAATACTAATTCGACGGGTGAATTTCAAGGCTTGATAATGCGGTTTAACCGACACGGGGCAAAAGAACGGCCGTGTCTTTTTTGCTATATTATTAGTTAGTGCCGACACTGAAGAAAAATCTCAAGAAGGTCCAGGACAAGATTGCCGATGCCTCCGTGCGTTCGGGACGCCCGCCTGATGATGTAAAACTTGTCGTAGTAAGCAAGACACACTCGCCGGACACTATTAGTAAAGCGATAAAAGCGGGAATTTTGATTTTCGGCGAGAACAAGGTTCAGGAAGCCGAAGAAAAAATAGCCGAGCTTGGTCGCGATTCGGCTGAATGGCATCTTATCGGCCATCTGCAAAAGAACAAGGCGCGAAAGGCCGTTCAGCTTTTTGATGTGATCCATTCCGTGGATTCGCCCGAACTGGCTCACCGCCTGGAGCGGATATGCGAGGAAGAAGGCCGCTCGAAACTCTCAGTCTTTGTTCAGGTCGATCTGGCCGGCGAAAAGACCAAATCCGGTGTTCCGCAGCAACAGTTGAACATGCTGGCCGAGGTTTTGAAGCGCTGCCAGCACTTGAGTTTTGATGGATTGATGACGATCCCGCCGATGGCGGACGACCCCGAGGAAACGCGGCAGTACTTTCGCCGTCTGCGGGAACTTCGCAACAGGCTTGCCGACGAAGGGACGTTTGCCAACGGCTTTGGACATCTTTCAATGGGGATGAGCCACGACTTTGAGGTCGCCATCGAGGAAGGCGCGACCATCGTCCGCGTCGGTACTGCTATATTTGGAGAACGTTCCTAAGTCAGAATAAATATCATGCTTTCTTTGACCGTATATCCGATAGTTTGGCTTATCCTCTGGGGAATTTTTCTTGTTTTCCTCGCATTGATGGTACTGCGCCTGATATTTAACTACACCGACCCGAATCCATTTGGAAGGATCGGGCGCTTCGGTTTCAAGATACGCAGAATAACAGAAGGGTGGGTCTATCCCGCGGCTCGTTTTCTGGCTGGTTTTCGTGTGGATGTAAGGCTGGCCCCGCTTTTGGTTATCTTTCTCGGGTTTGTGCTGACGTATTTTATGTCGCAGACCATCGGCAACACATTTTTTATAATTGACGGCATATCGGCGGCAATAAGCACCGGAAATGTAAAAGCGACCGTCGGATTTATCATCTATGCTCTGCTTATACTTGTCCGGTTCGTCTCTCAGTGGTTTGTTTATACCCAAAACACTTTGCTGGGTTTTGTCCGCCGCGTGACCGACCCGATAATGCTCCCTTTTCAAAAACTTATCCCGCAGGTCGGTATGTTCGATATTTCTGCAATCGTCGTTCTGATAATCATCTTTCTGCTGCAAGCCGTGGTAATGAGGACATTGATCCTTTCATGATGAAATTTCAGGAAACTTTAGGCTTTGACCCAAAAAACATTGAGCTTTGAGATAAAAGAAACTACAGGCCGCATTGAGTTTTCGATCCGTGTGGTGCCGCGCGCGTCAAAGACCGAGATCGTCGGAATTTTGGATGGATCTGTAAAGATAAGGGTGGCGTCACCGCCGGTTGACGGGGCGGCAAATGCCGAGCTCGTCAAATTTCTCGCCAAAACTTTCGGCGTGGCAAAAGGCAATGTCGAGATCGTCTCCGGCCAGGCCTCTAAGGCCAAACGGATACGAATAACCGGCGTAACGGCTGAACAAGCCCGACAGGTTTTTGGACATTAGGCGGTTTTCGGCCCGGCCAAAACATCGCAAATGCGAGAACGGCCAGCAATAGCGCCGCGGCCGCTTCAACCGCGATCGCCGATGAAAATGCCGTCCAGCTAAGGCTCCCTCGCGTATTCATGGTCTGTTTTGCCATGAGCAGGTCCGCCAAGATCAGAAGGCCGCATACCGCCGCAACTGTTGTTTTTCTTTGCATACACACCCCATTAAACTGTTTACGCGTAAACTTGGCGTAAACCTTCTCTCAAATACTTGTGAAATTACGGCAATTTTGAGAGACAAAGGGCGGCGTGATATATTTGCAACTTCCCAAAAGCGGCATTTCCGCGATTGGAGCGGCCAGTCGGTCAAATCTATTAAAAGGAAATTTGTGAACTAATGTCAGGACACTCCAAGTGGCACACAATTAAGCACAAAAAAGGCGCGCTGGACGCAAAGCGCGGCAAGATATTTACAAAGCTGATAAAAGAGATCACGGTCGCGGCCCGCACCGGCGGCAGCGGCGATGTTGACGCCAACGCACGTTTGCGAAAGGCCGTCACCGACGCCAAAGCCCAGAACATGCCCAACGACACCATTGACCGCGCCATAAAACGCGGCACCGGCGAACTCGAAGGCGTCAATTACGACGAGATCACATACGAAGGCTACGGCCCGAACGGCGTCGCGGTACTTATCGAGACGATGACCGACAACCGCAACCGCACCGTGGCCGAGATACGCCACATATTCACAAAGAACGGCGGCAACCTCGGCGAGGCCGGTTCGGTCGCGTGGATGTTCGACAAAAAAGGCTATATCGTCGTAGATAAGGCCGCGAAGAGCGAGGAAGAGCTTTTCGAGATAGCCATAGAGGCCGGAGCCGAGGACCTCAAGGACGAAGGCGAGGTGTTCGAAATATTTACCGCTCCCGATACGTTCGACGCCGTCAATGAGGCCATAAAGGCCGCCGGGATCGAACCGCAGGCCTCCGAGGTGACAATGATCCCGCAGAACGAGATCAAATTGGAAGGTGGCGACGCCAAAACCATGCTAAAACTGTACGACGCCCTCGACGACAATGACGACGTCCAAAAGGTCTATGCAAATTTTGATATAGACGAGAGCGAGATGGAGTGAAGATCAGAAGAGTTTCTCGCCGCGTTCCATCATCTCAAGAAATTTCTGTTTTCGCCGCTCACGGGTTTCAGGTCGTTTGGCTGTGTGCATTCGAAAGGCGATGGCGAATTTGTCGGTCTTGTTGAGCGTTTCAAAAAACGCATAAGCCTTTTTGTTTTTCTTCAGCTCTTTCAGAAAATCCTCCGGAACCTGCATATTTGCGGGCGAGTCATAAGCGGCGTCCCAGCGCCCGTCTTTCTTCGCCCGGTCGATCTCGGCTTGGCCGGCGGGCGTCATCTGTCCCGCTGCAATAAGCCTCTCGACGTTTTCGCGATTTCGTTTTGACCAGATGCTTCTTGTGCGTCGCGGCGTAAACTTCTGCATAAACGAAATTTCGTCGTGGCTGTTTCTCTGCCCGTCTATCCAGCCGAAACAAAGAGCCTCATCAAGCGCCTCCAGATGCGTAACGGTCTTTTTCCCCGAATCCTTTTTGAAGATCCGCAGCCAAACGCCGTCAGTTTTAGAATGATTCTTTTCAAGCCACTCACGCCATTTCTGCTGACTTGGGAATGACTTGGTCGGAATGTCTTTCTTCTCGGCCATACGAAAAAAACTTGACGCGGGACGGTCGGTTTGTGCGATACTAATGTCACTGGGGGTGATATTATGATAAATAATAAAACCGGAGACGGTACAATCTAAAGGATCAGATATGATCCACTTCGGAACGGCGTTCTCTTTCGGGGACGCCGTTTCTCATTGCGGCAACCGTTCAGCGGATGCTTTGCCGCAGTTCGGGAAAAAGGTCTTTCAGGTTTTTGCCGGGGCATCCGGTTTCGGCATAATCGTTGTGGCCTTTTATTTCCTCGGCGGGTATCTTGTATTTCCGCGCCAGCCAGGCAACGATCTTTTTCATTGAATCGACCTGTTCAGCGGTCGGTCCCTCGGTTCCAAAGCTGCCCTCGAGAACGACCAGAGCGTGTCCGGTCGGGTCGTATTCCGTGTTGGTATCGCCCGCGTATTTTATCTGCCGTCCCTCGGCGATGCGGCCATCCACGCCGATATAGTAATGATAAGGCACATCAAACCAGGCGGGTTTGAACTTCCCTGTCGAAAGTTTATCATCACGCTGTGAGAACGCCTGTAAATTGCGCAGTTTTTGCTCAAGCGTCAGGTCGGGCCGCTGTTTGACGCCTGTGTGATGGATCGTAATATATCTGATCTTGTGCTTTTTCCCTTTGCCGACCGGAGGTTTTGCGTTCCACGCCTTTCTCGCGATAATTTCCGGGCGCGGAGGATCTGACTGCGCCGCCGCATACTGACCATGAACGAAGCAGACGGCGATTAAACCTGCTAAAATTTTGATGCTTAACAAAACTTTGTCCGTGGCTTTCACGCAAGCTTTTGTGGAAGACTCTTTTTTATCTATAAGCATTGGATCTACTCCTTGTGCGCCTGACCTGTCTCAAGCTCGTCATCTTCAAGATAGTAGGACACTTCTTCCCATGATCCGTGGGCAATGCCCGTCACGACAAGCGCGCCGACAAAGACCCATATCGCCGTCCACTGAGCGCTGACGGAAATGGGGATAAAAATATCATTTATTACCTCGACAAACAATGAAAAAAAGACTGCCGCCATCACGAGGCAGATCGCGGCCACCACGAAAGAGCCGAGGAATTTTTTTATCTGAATTGTGCGAACGAGCGCGGTTGCGCGGGCGATCATCGCAAATGAAAGAAAACCGAACATAAAGATCAATGCAAGCCAGAATAGTACGACGAGAACTGACGCCACCGGCATCGCTCCGCTTTCAAAGGCCGGCTCGACCGTTTGCGGCACGAGAAATAACATCAGGCCGCCAAGGAAAACGAGCAAACCGAAAAATGCCAGCGTGATCTTCCAAAAGCCGCCCCTGTTTGCCAGGAACCAGCCGAATTCAAATCCTTCGCTCTTGTGGATCCAGAACACATAGGCTGCAATGATCGCCAATATGGTTCCGCCGAACAACATTGCCGTGACCGCGCTTGAAAAAGGCAATGCTTCAAACGGTATCATGAAAAACAGCATGAACCCGATCAAAATAAAACAGCTTGCCGAATAAATTTTTAAAAGCGTCCTCATTGTCAATGCGGTGTTGGATCTGCCCGGAGCGAAGCAGCGACCCGCTGTTTTTCTTCGGCCGATGGAACATTTTGCGCGTTCCACCATTCCAGCGTACCGGGTTCGATCTTCGCTCCGGCTTCTATGAGCAGTTCGATGATCTCGGCGTGGGTACTCTTGTTTTCATGAACAATGGAGTAAAGAGCGCAGTTCAAAACGGTGCCGCCGTACATATTCACTTGTTCGAGCGGGGCTTTGCGCTCGATCAGCATTTTGACCGTTACGGTATGCCCCCGATTTGCCGCCCAATGAAAGCCGGCAAGCCCGGTCTTGAAACCGGCTGCGGGATCGACACCCATATCAAGCAGGGTTTCAGCATCGCCTGTTCGTCCCTCAAAACAAGCCCAGGTAAATGCCTCGTTCATGTATTCATTGGGCTTACCATTGGCTTCGAGCAGTGAGACGATCGACGCATTTTGCGCCGTCAGCAATTCACCAAGCCATGTAAAATCGCCGTTATCAAGCGCCTTTGCCGTAAGCCACCATAATTCGTCAGACGGTTTCGGAGTTGAAATTTCTGTCTCGTTCATAACGTATCATTTTTCCGGAGAGGGTTGTTGAAAGCAAAGATTGTAACCGTCAGGGTCGTGAAAATAAAGCTGTTTCATCCCGTATGACGTGACATGCGGCGGATCAAGCTCGATGCCTTTTGACTTCAGATATTCATAAGCCGCGTCCGTATCTGGGCTGCCGAAATAGAGGCATGTGTCGTTGTGCCATTTTGTACGTTCGGGCGGCGGCGCGTCTGGTACATGTCCGGGTTCGTATTGGTCATTGAGCATCAGATTGCATCCATTCAATTGCAGCCAAACCCAGCTTGACTCGTCCCCGTCCCCCGAATCCATAACGACCTCAAAACCAAGAATATTCCGGTAAAAGCCGAGCGAACGAGGCATGTTGAACACTTGTATGAGCGGTGTCAGATAATTTATCTCAATTGCCATATCGATCTCCCGATCAAAGCTTCGGCAGGTCAGTACCAGCCATAGTAGGAACAGATCAGCTTTGTGTTGATATTCGTTTGCGAGCGAGCTACTTTTGCCCAAACCGCATGGCCGAGCGAGCTTTAGCCCGTATTGCCTCGGTTTCGCGATCTTTTGGTGGAGCGGTTGTCACAAGTGAATTGAGCATCTCCTGCGCCGCAACGGCCACACGCTCAACCGCAAGATAGAACGCCTCTTCGTTGGCTTTTGAAGGCTTGTTCATCCCCGAAAGCTTCCGCACAAATTGCAGCGACGACGCCTCGACCTCATCCGTCGTGGCCGGCGGATCGAAATTAAAAAGTGTCTTGATGTTTCTGCACATAATACAACCCCCTCGTCGAATCGTAAAAAGCAGAAGGCACGTGGTCTTTTCACTATTTACCTAAACACCATTTTTGAGACCTCTGCAATCAACGTATTTACTCTTAGTTTTTCATCTTCTGTTATTTCTTCCTGAGCAAATGCCCTTACATTTTCCAAAGCATCGAGCAAACCGGCGCAACTGTCGGTAAGATGGGACGGTATTGGGTAGCCATTCAGTATGTGTCGAAGAGCAGTATAACAACGGCGGTCACACCACGCTTCGACCAAGTTCCCCACAGCATTCAAGATCGACTCGTTGGTATTTTCCATTAGTGCTTGAAATTCTTCTTCAATCTCTGCCAGACCTCAAAGTATTCGTGTTAGGTATCTGCGTTTCCTGTTGCGATCCTTTAGTGCAATCACTTCTTAGATGCTTTTGATAAGATCCTTTCAAACAATGGCTCAATCTCAGGCGAGATGCTGCCGCCAAAACGCTCCCGATTCCCACCGACATAATTACCTGCAACATCCTTAACAGAGCTAGATCCGTAAGTCGGTGCTCCGCGAAAATTCTCACACTCAAAACAAATCAGCAGTTCAATTCGCTCTTCGTTATGAACCGCTCGAATTCCATGCCTCGGCCCCCAACAAGCATTACTGTTGGGCCAAGACGCAATGGAATAAATGACCGTATCGACGAACTCCTTGCGTTCTTCAGGATCGGAAACTCTTGCATGTCGCAAAACCCGGCACCCCTGAAACTCGTTCTTCTTGATCGGCAATAGTTCTTGATCGCTTGGGCAGCCTTGGGTGAATGTTACGTCTACTTCATAAACTTCTATCTGCTTTGCATTTTGTAGAACTTCGAGCTGTCGTTTGGGAAAGCGTTCATCAAGCCGTTTCAGATCTTGTTCATTGAGCAGAGGAACCCCTGAATCCGACTTTTGAGAAACCGGAGTAGCTTCGGTTCGCTCATTGCTCGGAGTAGGCGGAGAATTTTGTTCAGTTATTGCACATCCTGCCAACACGATCACGCTGCATAGCAAAACAAAGCAAATTTTTATCGCTCGCGGTAAGTCGAGCGCCAATTTATTTCTTAATCCCTGCCAAGCGTACATAGATCATCCTCTGAAATTCTTCTTCAACCTCTGCCACACCTCAAAGTATTCGTGCTGGAGATCGGAGGTTTCCATCGCATACTTAGTGGGGCGAATTATGTAGCGAGATTCGAACATGAACGCCAGAGTGCCGCTTAGTTTTTGCGGCTGCAGGTCGGCGTTCGAGGCTTTTTCGAAGGCTTCGAGGTCGGGGCCGTGGGCGGACATTTGGTTGTGGAGCGAGCCGCCGCCGGGGACGAAGCCTTCCTCTTTGGCGTCGTATGCGCCGTAGATCAGGCCCATGTATTCGCTCATCACGTTGCGGTGATACCACGGCGGCCGAAACGTGTCTTCCATCACCAGCCAGCGGTCGGGAAAGATAACAAAATCACAATTTGCAACGCCCGGCTCGCCGGATGGCGATGTCATCACGGTAAAGATCGACGGGTCAGGGTGATCGAACGAGATCGAGCCGATGGTGTTGAACCGCCGCAGATCGTAGCGGTACGGAGCGTAATTGCCGTGCCACGCAACGACGTCGAGCGGCGAATGATCTATCTCGCACGTCCACAGATTGCCGCCAAATTTTGCGAGCTGTTCAAACTTGCCCTCGCGGTCTTCGTACCACGCGACAGGCGTTTCAAAATCGCGCGGGTTCGCAAGGCCGTTCGCCCCTATCGGCCCGAGGTCCGGCAGGCGGAACTGCTGTCCGTAGTTTTCGCAGATGTAACCGCGAAGCTGTTTGTCATCAGGGTGCGGCTCGACCTTGAATTTCAGCCCGCGTGGAATGCAGACGACCTCGCCCGGCCCCGCCTGAAGCAAGCCCAATTCGGTCAAAAATCCGATGCGGCCTTTTTCCGGTACGAACAGCATTTCGCCATCGGCGTTGTAAAAATAGCGGTCGCCCATGCCTTTGTTAAAAGCATAGATGTGAACGGCGATGCCGGTCTGTGAGAACAGATCGCCATTTCCGGCAATGGTCGTTATGCCGTCGATAAGATCGGTCGGTTCATCGGGAATGGGCAGCGGGTCCCAACGCAGTTGATTCGGTGTGGTCACGACTTCGTCAAACGGTGATGAGCGAAAACGGTTCGGATGCGCAGCGTCCGTTGCAAGCGAGAACGCTTGCGTTCCGGCCGAAGTGTCAGTAGCCCGACCGTTAGGGAGGGCGCGACTATAAGGTTGGAATGGCTTGTGCATCACGCTCGGGCGAATGCGATACGTCCATGTCCGCTTGTTATAAACCCGAGGCACCGTAAACGCCGTCCCCGAAAACTGCTCGGCATAAAGCCCAAGCGGCGCCCTCTGCGGCGAATTTCTCCCAACGGGCAGCGCTCCCTCTACGGCCTCAGTCGCAAATTCATTTCCAAAACCGGTCTGGTATTTAATATTATTCATCGAGTTTTATTTTCAATTTACTTGAAATTAAGAACTTATTATTAGGTTAAGCGCTGTCAAATTTAAGACAAAGAAGAAAAATCAATTTTTATACGTGGTAAATCTCCATTCCAATCATTTGTCAATTGAGACAAAGTTACACGATCTTTTCTCCAAGGAAGTCTTTTGCTTGGTTCAGCACAAATTATGACCTCAATAATACAGGATGTTTTTGAAACAAAAACATCCTGAAACAGAAGCCACAATAGAACATCAGCACCATAATCCTTAGGCCCAAAGGTGGCAAAATTACTTTTACCGGATGCTTTAACCTCTACTTTTATTTGTTCATTTACATCGTTAATACATAGCAAGTCTGCATGTTTTCCACCACGAACTACGTTAGAAAATTTCCCATAATCAGACAACAAACCTCCTTTTTTTATAGTGAGTCCTGCTATGGACTCACTAAGGAGGGTTGGAATTTTAGGGTATTGGATATGCTTTGCTAAAGGATTAACGTGTCTTAAATTATCAATAAACCTATGAGTTTTCCGGAGTGCATCTACTAATTGTAAAATTTCCTGAAGATTAAGCATTTTGATTAGATTGATTTTTTCAAATTAATAACATAACTGTGTTTAACAGATTAAACGCGGCTTCGAGGATGTCGACTGCTGCGAATTCCTCCCGACAGGCAGCGCTCCCTCTACGGCCTCAGTCGCAAATTCATTTCCAAATCCTGTTTGATATTTAAGTTCCATAAGAAGAATTTTGCCACGAATCTACACAAATAACAGGAATTTATTGCGGCTTCTATTATCAGTGTAATTTGTGATTAAACACCCCGCCGCATTTCGCAGATGTCGATGCCGGTGCCAAAGCCGTCCGGGACGTGTTTTGTCAGGATAAAACCGAGCTTTTCGTAAAAGCCTCGGGTGTGCTGCGACGTGCTGATGACGATTGGCAGCGGGCCATATTTTTCATGTGCTTTCTGGATGCGAAACCTGGTAAGCTCAAGGCCCTTTCCCGTTCCCAGATGATCTGCACGGATCATGCCCCAGCAAAGTGAAACCGTTTGATCTTTATTCAACGCAACACCGCCGGCACCGATAATTTCGCCGTCTATCTCGGCAACATAATACTCATCGTAGTCATTCGCGCCCTCGTCGAGAAAATCCCTTAACTCGGCTTCTTCGGACGGCACGAAATACTTTGGTATGTTCGACCGAAATGCCTCGACGACATCTTCCAGATCGCGGCTCTCGTACCTTCGCATTGTCAATTGTTCCAATTTCACGGTTCTATATCAAAATGCAGAACGTCTTCGCGCGAGCCCAGGCTTTCGTAAAGTTTTATCGCCGGATCGTCGCCGTGGTCGGCCTGTACGAAGATGACATAAGCTCCGATCTCGCGTGCGATCGCGCGCAGGTCGTTTATCAAACCCGTTGCAATGTGGCGTCGGCGATAGTTTTCATCCACGGCCAGGTCGTAAATGTAAATTTCTTTTCGTTCCTGCTCAAATTTTTTCAGAACATAGGCCGCCAAACCGCCGACCACCTTTCCGTCAGCCACGGCGACCAGCGGAATAAAATCTTCACGCTCCAACAGCGAATTCAAATAAGCATCCGACGGCACGCGGCTTTGATAGCTTTCTTGATCTTCAAAGGCACCGGCAAACACCACCAAAAGTTCCTTGAGCATGGAGACATTCGCCCGTTCATAAGATATGTTGTTCGGGATTGCCATTTTTATTGCTCAGATTTTTCCTCGGTTATCAATAGCTTTTCATAACGCCAAACATCTATCCGGAAAATGCCTTCGGGTGTGTCCGGCTCATATGTAAATATCCTTTCCATATGCCAGCCGCATTTTTCATAGAATCTCGCGGCCCGGTCGTTCCCTATCCCGCAGGCAAGCCAGACGGTTCCGTGTCCGTTGTTAGCAATGCCACGCTCGGCATCCGCGATCAAAGCCTGTGCGGCACCGGTGCCGCGCGCATCGGCTCGGACATAAAGCTGATGGAGTTCGTCGCTCTTTACGATGTGAAACCCCAGAGGCTCGCCGACCCGCCCGGCGACACGAACATTCGCAATGCCGCGCAGCATTCTTTCGCTAAAGTCCTCCAGCGTGCGAAGCCGTGCGAGCGGCTCCGGCACAATGTTCGCGTGAGCATCCTGCCAGCCGTCATACCATAGTTTCGCAAGTTCCGCTGCTTCTGAAATTTCCGCAGGTCGTATTTCCATTAAACCTTTAACAGAACCGTGACTTCATCCACCATACCCCGACTATAGATTTCCCCGCCTACGCTGCTCTTCTTCTATCGAAACGAACAGCGCTTTGAAGTTGCCTTTCCCAAAGCCTTTACAGCCTTTGCGTTGGAGAATTTCGAAGAATACCGTCGGACGGTCTTCCACCGGTTTGGTGAAGATCTGAAGCAGATAACCTTCGTCGTCGCGGTCAACCAAAATGCCGAGCCGTTTGAGGTCTTCGATGTCCTCGTCTATTTCGCCGACGCGTTCCGGAATCTCTTCGTAATATGTGTCCGGCACACGCAGAAATTCGATGCCGTTGTCCTGCAATTTCGCGACAGTGTGGCGGATGTCCTTGCAGAGCAGGGCGATGTGCTGTGCGCCCGCCGAACGGTAAAAATCTATGTATTCCTGTATCTGCGATTTGCCGCCCTTACCCTCGGCCGGTTCGTTGATCGGGAATTTTATGTTGTGGCCGCCGTCGCTCATTACAATGGACATCAACGCCGAATATTCGGTCGAAATGTCCTTGTCGTCAAACGTGATATAGCGTTCAAAGCCCATTACGTCGCGGTAAAAATCGCACCAGTAATTCATTTTGCCGAGTTCGACATTGCCGACTATGTGATCGACAAGCTGAATACCGACCTCATCGCCCGCGACCTCTTGTGAAATAAAACCGGGCAGGAACGGGCCTGAGTAATCATAGTTCCCCTCCTTACGAAGGAGGGGTGTCGGCGCCTCGCCGACGGGGTGGTTCTCTCCTTTCTCCCCATTGCCGTTCCCATTTCCATTTGAAGAAATACCCTTACTACCGTGCGGGTTTCCGCCATAGGATAGAAAAGAATGGATCGTATCGCCGTATGTCGCAATGGACGCGTGGCGAACAGTGCCGTTCTCGTCACCATGATCGTGCGGTTCCTCGACAGCACGCGCGCCGCGCTTCACCGCTTCGTGAAACGCATGATCGGCGTCCTCGACCAAAAAAGCGATGTCATGCACACCGTCGCCGTGCTGCTTGATATGTTCCGCTCCCGGATGCTCAGGCGAAAGCGGCGTCGTCAAAATAAAATTGACGCGATTTTGCCGCAGCACATAGCTCGTCACCTCGCGGTTGCCCGTTTCCAGCCCCATGTACGCCGCCCGCGAAAACCCGAACGCCTTGCGGTAATAAAACTCCGCCTGCTTCGCGTTCCCAACATAAAACTCAACGTGATGTATCTTTTTTAACCCAAGCGGATTCTTTACTGATGTTTCTTTATTTATTGTTGTATTTGTTTCTGTGATCATATTTTTATGAATTCTCCTGGATTAGCACTCTTTATATGCCCCAAAGCTTTACTTCCTTAATGACAAATTTCTTCTGCAAAGGATCAAATTCGATTTCAGCGTGACATCCACCTTCTAAACTCCGTGTGAACATGAGTTTTCTGCGTGTAAAAAACCCGCCTTTTTCGGAGTAAGTAAACCAGTAATTGCTGTAGTCAAATATCAGCTTATCTTCCTTGTCGGACAACGGGAAAATTTTAATGAACGGAATTCCATGTTCCCGTTCTGCCTTGGGTAGTGCTTTATATTTTTCGGCAAGGTCGAAACTATTTAAATACTGAAGTTTTATTTCACCTAATTCAGTTGGCAGTTCACGGGTTAAGTCGAAATCATATTCAACAATTACTTTGCGTAGATCCCTAGCCGAGAATTTTGAGTACGCTGTGATTTCTTTTTCCAAGCAGGCTTGTAAACCTCTTGAATAAAGCGTTTTATTTGGCACATCGTTTCCCTCAGTAGGCACCTGTGCCGCTAAAGGCTGTACTGCCAAAGCCGCCAAACAAACCGCGATCAAAATTGTCCGTATCAGGTAATGCTTCATTTCGTATCTTTCTTCTTATGAATATATCCGATCTGTTTTGGCTGCTTTTCCGGTGCCGTCATCGCCCTTATCGCCGCAAAGACCTGTTTGAAATGCCCGTCGTGATCGCCGAGTTTCTTTTCTATTGCCGTCAGTTTTTTGCTGATCTCATCGCTCGTCGCAACCAGCCGCCGCATATTTACAAATGCCCTCATTATCGCGATATTCACCTGCACAGCCCGGTCGCTGTTTAAAACGCTGGACAACATTGCCACACCCTGTTCGGTGAAAACCAGAGGCAATTTTCTACGACCGCCATAATTCCTTGAACTTGATGTCGCAAATTGCGATATCAAGTTCTTAAACTCGGGATCATTCAATTGAAACATAAAATCGTCAGGGAATCGGTCGATATTGCGACGCACCTGTTCGTTCATACGACCCGTCGTAACTCCGTAAAGTTCCGCTAACTCACTGTCCAGCATAACTTTATACCCGCGAATCGAGTATATCCGCCGCTCAACCTGATCAAGCGTGACAATGGTTGTTTCAACCGATTCTTTGTGTTTTGTCGCCATACTAAACACTTTTGAGATGCCAAACTGGAATATTAAAACTTGAGGTCACAATTTGCGATATCAAGACATTAAATCACAAAGTTTTTCCTCGTCCGGATCGCTCACGGAGTATGCTTCATTTATAGAATTAAGCAATTTTTGATTCTTATTATAATCTGTCTTTTCTATCATTACGACCTTAAAAGAACCCGGTCGCTGCCGCTCCCGGTTCTGACCTTAGCGGCCAAAGCTCTCTATGTATTTCCTCGTCACCTCTTTCAACTCCGCATACGACGGGATAATGTATAGAACTGGTTGGATATCGCTGTAGGTGAAATCGTGGTTGATGACCTGTTCGAGGTCAAATTTACGCAGTTCGACCTTTTCGGAAAACGCGTGTTCCAGTTCGCCAAAGCTTGAAAGCAGCCCGGCGCCGTATGCCTTTATATCGCCCTCGTGTTCGACCAGGCCAAACTCGACCGTGAACCAATACAGCCGCCCGAGCTGTTCCAGCTGTTCGTCGGTGGCCATGCGGGCGCCGTAACCAATGAACTGCGAATAATCGGCAAAATTCCTGTTGGTGAACATCGGTATGTGGCCCATCGCCTCGTGGACGATGTCGGGTTCGGGTGTGTATTCGGGCCGCGAATGATGGCGTATATATTGCGTCGAAAGCATTGTGCGATATGACAGCCAGCTAAGAAAAGCTCGCGTATCGACCAGGCCCTCGATCGGCGCCAAGCGAAAATTCGACAGATCTTTCAAACGTCGATTCATGTCCGTTAATTGCGGAATGCGTTCATTTGAAATGCCGAGATCTTTTTTTGCACGCAGATAAAAAGGCGATGCGTGGCGCTGATGCAGATCTTCCAGACGTTCGGCGACGTGTTTCCAGATGCCCTGTTCTTCGTCGGTGTAATCGATGTCGGTTATCACGCCCGTTTCGCGAAAGCGTTTTGACATGGCGGCGATGTGATCGCGACGTTTGCGATATTGGTCGTCGCTGGCGCCGGGATGATCAAGTTCAAGCTCCTCGATGTCCTCAAACGGCATATCGGTAAAGGCCGGCAGGTCCGTGTCGGATATATGTATGTTATCGAGCGGAAAAACAGGGACATCGGTCAGGGCGTTAGCGGTTGTGTTCGGCATTGTCTTGGCGGCTCCGTTCATAAAGTTTGATAAAAGAACGTCAGGTCTGGCTTATCCGTAAATAATCTATTGTAATAAAAGACCGGTTGCTATTTGAAGAGGAATTGTGTGTTAGTGGGTTAAGGATTCTTTACTTTCTTAGTTTATTTTGGCAAAAGGCTTTATGATCTAATTCAACGTCAATGTAAAAGGATATGATCGACGAAATTGACCGTAAAATATTAAAGGAGCTTCAGGAAGACGCGCGGATAAGCTATGCCGAGCTTGGAAGGCGTGTCGGACTGACAACGCCTGCTGTCATCGAACGCGTTCGCAAGCTGGAAGATGCGGGCATCATCATCGGCTATCGCGCAGAAATAGACACGTCGCGCGTCGGCCTGCCGATAACGGCGTTCATCCGCATGAGCATTTCGGGCGTCGATTACAGCCACATCGTCGAGGTCGCGCAAAGCTCGTCCGAAGTGATGGAATGTCATCGCGGGACGGGCGGCGATTCATTCATAATGAAGATCGCGGTCGCCTCGGTCGAACACCTCCAGCAGGTCATCGACCGCCTTGTCCCGTACGGCATCACCACCACGACCATCGTCCTCTCATCGCCTGTCCGAAGAAAGGCCATCGAGTTTTGATCTCGCAACAATGATCCTGTTTGGCACTTTTGTCCGCGTAGTGACAAGAGCAGATGCCTGTCTGCCATCTTTCGCAAATATGAAAAGCATTAAAACAATTCTGTTTCTGGCCGTGTGCCACATTATCATCACCGGAGCGGCAGCCGCACAGGAAACGTTTGACGTTGTTGCATTTACGGTTCCGAAAGGCTGGGCAAAAGAAACGAGTCCGAATGGCGACATAATTCGCTATTCCATAGAAGATGCGGCGAAAAACGCTTTTGCGATGATCACTATTTTCAAGGCGGTTCCGGCAGGAGCGGATTCAAAAGCAAATTTTGATGCGGCCTGGGAAGAATTTGCACAAAAGACCCTGGACGCGAGATCTCCGCAGATGGAACCCGTTAAAGACCAAAGCGGCTGGGAAGTCCAAACAGGTTTGGCTGAGTTTCAAAAAGAGGGCTTGGGCGGAGCTGCATTACTGATAACGGCAAGTGCTGACAGTAAAATGGTCAATATTTTACTCGTTACAAATACCGACATTTTTCAAAGCGACATCGAATCATTTTTTGCTTCGGTAAAATTAACCGAAATAGCCGCGACAGCCACCAAAACTCCGGCCAATACAGTGGCACGGCCTGCTAACAGATCAGCGGGCAGACCTGAGTTATGGATGAACAGGCGGATCGCCACGTCGATCTATGCAAATCCTGAGACCCTTGTTGACCTATACCTTATATATCCGAACGGCGATTATTTTCCGAATGTGCCTTATGAGGGATTAACGAACGTTAACAGATCGTTTCAGAGCGAATCGTGGGGCAGGTTCACAATGCAGGGCAACAAAGGAAGATTTAAAAGCAATTATGACGACATAGCCGTCACCAAAAGATCGGCAACCTACATGGAAAAGGATGGCTATAGTTATGGCTTTTACAAATTCCTGCCTGTGGACGATGTGCGGATAGAAGGCGCATATACACACGTTTCACCCGATTGGGGCAAAGACCCGCAGCTCGATTATCTGAACGGCCCCGGATGTCAATTTACCATCAGTTTTAAGAAGGACGGGACGTTTGATGACAAAGGATTATTTTCTACCGATCGAAACAATTGCAGCGGAGGAAAAGGAACTTACAGCATTGAGAATTTTACGATCACGTTCAGATACAGTGACGGCCGCGTTGTTCACCGGCTGTTGACCGCACCGCCCACCAGAGATCCCGCCACCTATGACGAAACCATATACATCGGCCACACCGCTCATTATAACAAACTCAGGTGACGTTATAGCTCTTGTAAATATTCCAATTTGGACTATTTATTTTCATTCGATAAGGTTTCATCAAAAACGATGAGACCTTACAAGTATGAAAAATTTGTCCGCATGGCGACGTTCGATGAACTCATGCGTTCACGCAAACCTGATTACAAAGCGCGTAATGAAATCCGCACACTAAAACGCCACGGCATTTCGGCCACCTGCGAAAAGCACGATGACAACACATATCGCGTCATCGCCTATGCGGCTGATGCAAACGACATCAAGTATTTATTTCTTAAACGCGGATTTGAAAAGGTAATTGAAAAGCCGGAAATAAAACCTCCTTCCGACGTAGTGAAAACTATCCTTAAACGTCCTCGAAACGGAGCGGGCGGCGGCATTCCTTTAACTCGCGGCGAGGTAGCAATGCTTTTCATCGACGGCTACGCAGGCGACTATCCGGGATTGCTCGACATCCGCTCACAAGGCTACGGCCAAGACGACGAATGGGACGGCCTCACCGACGAAGACATTATCGAAGACGACAACACCGCCTACGTCTCAACAACATGGGAACCCCTCGAACTCTGGCGTTAGTAAACGCCTGATCAAATTTGCTCAAGCTTCCACACTTCATGATACGATTTTGTCGCGAGTTCGTTAGCGCGAGTCAAAATCTCATTTTTGCCCCAAACTTTACTACTGTTGTCGAACTGTTTAACAAATTCGATAACATACCTCAAGTCCAAGCCCTTTTCTCTTAAGAGCCCGATTTTTTCT
Organism: uncultured Chloracidobacterium sp.; assembly: GCA_964583955.1. Lineage (GTDB taxonomy): Bacteria > Acidobacteriota > Blastocatellia > Pyrinomonadales > Pyrinomonadaceae > OLB17. The sequence goes on from CAZOXY010000001.1 coordinate 20,948, forward strand.
TCAGGCGGCCGATTCTGCAATTGGGAGTTCGTGTGCCTTGAGATTACGAACAAGTTTCCGATATTATTCACGACCTCCATGTCTTCCTCAGAAACATCAAACTCGGGATTTTGAGAAAGAAAGTGTTCTCTATTGAAATTGGACTTTACTATCTGAGGATCCGTATTGTAGAGTTCTTTCCATTGACTCGCGTTAAGTGAATAGTTGTTTATTCGGTCAAAGATGTAGACAGTTTCCGGAACCTCTAAGGAGTTGTAATCTAACTCAACAAATCGTGAAACAAACTCAAACTCGTTTGCAAGTTTTTCGCTCAGCATTGTATTGAACTCTCGGGCGCACTCTCTAAAATCAGTAGTTCCTGCAAATCTCTTAGAGAACTCAGCGTATGGCTTCTCTACTTCGTTTCCGATGCGTTCACAAATTTGATTGTTGATAAAGTGATATTTTTCTATGTTCTTCAACAACCTTAGTAAGACCTTCTTGACGAGATTTTCGCTCTTTTCTGTCTTACCATACGCAGTAAAAATCGAATAAACAAGCGGTATATGTTGTGTGACTTTAAATAAATTCAGCCCCTGAACAGCCGCAACAAACTGCTTTTGATATTCTTCATTATTAGCAACTGCTTCGAATCCATATTTTCTAAGCCAACTAATTAACTTATCTTTGTCGTTACTTCTAACTGCGGCATAATATTCCGAAAAGTCAAAAAGTTCTCGCGTTAGGGCCTGTGCTCCTTGGTCTTGTCCGTATTGTTTTACTTTCTTATAGAGCTCTGAACCTAACACATGTCCGTTTCTGGAAACCCAGAAATACTTCAACATTCTTTGAAGTGTGTCTCCAGCGTTACGAGTTATATCGTCCCATTGAGACTCTATGTCGATGTCCTGAGTGGAAGTGAGATTTTGGTATAGGTAGTTTTTGACTAGATCGGCTGCAGTTAGCGATTGGCCGCGAGCGTTCATTCTTTCAAAAATATTAAATGCTTCCAACTCTGATTGAATGTCTATTTGAATAACGTACGATGCATAAACTGCTTTTAAGAACCGGCTTAATTCTTCATTGCTAAATACCTCAAGTTCTTTCTTCATGTATTCATAAAGAGGTCTTAGTTTTCTGGACTGTAATTTCACACCTTTTCCATTAATTTGGTCTGGAAAGTGCCCTTCCCAGTTGCTACTGGCAATGTACGCAAATACATCATTAATTGAGGGTGATGTTAAAACACGCTCTTCAAGCATTTCTCCTGTCGTAGGATCCGTAAATGATATCCTTTTCTGAATTTCTTGCGCTAACTGGGGTCTTTCTAGAGATTTTGCATGCTCACGACAAGCAATAAGTAGTAAAGCTAGTGTAGTGACTCTTTGCTGGCCGTCAACAATATTGTAAATTTTATTTTCAGAATCTGAAGCAGTATCAAAAACGAAACTACCTAAGAATGTTGCCGAATCACTTTGCATCGCAGATTTCAAATCTGCCATTAATTCAAGCACCTCACTTTTACTCCATGTGTATTTCCGTTGATACTTGGGGACCTTTAGACGTACATCTATATTAAAGAGTGTCCCAGTGGTAGTGCTTTTAGGGTTTATCATAATTTTTATAATGCTCCAATACTTAAAGATTGATCTGATATTGAATTCTTCTGGTCTTGATTGCTTCTTCAAGCTCCGCGATTGTGAGCATTGCGAAAGATGAGCCGCGCTCGTGCAGAGAAACAAAACAGAAGCGAAATTTATCGCCAAGCAATTTACCAAAATTAAATTCATTTTCCGTTGCTCCGAAAAAGAATCCTTTTGGATTATTGGGAAGAAATTTCCTCGTTACTTTTAACTCGACAAGTATTATCTCATCGAGATGTGTTTCTATTTCCTGTTCAGTAAGCTCTTGGCCTTCAAAACGCGGAATAAAAACCATATCAAATGCACGGGTGAATTTGGCCGGCATACCTAGAAGTTCCAAGATTAGTTTTCGAGTATTTTTGCCAACATAGAAAAACCCTGTTGCGTTCTCGGTCAGATAATCTATGCCCGCCTTCTCCGTCTTGTTGTTCGAGACGGTAATGGTGAATGAATGTTCCAGTGCCATTTACGCCTCGCTTTTAGGTTTGTATTGTTTCAGCAACGACCTATCGAAATTCAATAGTTCCGAAACCGACATTTCAAACACCTTTGCGAAGACACCGATATTGGACAGCGAGATGTTGCGTTCGCCGCGTTCGACCATGCCGATGTAGGTGCGGTGAAAGCCGGTGAGTTCGGCGAGGGCTTCCTGTGAAAGGTTTCTTTCGGTGCGAAGTTGTCTGATCCTTTTGCCGAATAGTTGGATAAGGTGTTGGTTCACCATGTGGGATCAACACTATACGCATTGTATGCAGCCGATCAACATACAATAAGTATCGGGAGGAGAGTCTGGGGTCTTGAGTCTGAAAACAGTATTCCGAACAGGTGATCTGAACGAACCACCCCGTCAGCCGAAGCGGTTGCCACCCCGCCTTACCCAAGGCGGGGAGTTTTTAGGAATCTATCTACTTGCTCTAGCCACCCTGCCGGAGGCCCGGCGGCACTGCCGCCTGCGTATTTTTGGGGGATCGTCCGGCGAAGCACAGCTTCGCCGCGGTGCATATAGCGAGGCAAAGCCTCAATTCAAGACTCCAGACTCAAGACTCTTCTAGCAGTGCGATGATGTCGGAACGGAGGGTTGATTCGAGCACCATGCCGGTGTATTTTTTGGCGAGGCGGCCCGTCTT
>CAZOXY010000001.1:23706-269603 GCA_964583955.1 uncultured Chloracidobacterium sp.
TATCGTAGAGGAACGTGGTCGGCAGGGCGATGCCGCCTTCGGGCAGGTTCGGGTCGCCGCCGGGCAGGAGCATCACATAAGGTATCTTGTAGCTTTCCATAAATGGCGGCACGAGGCTGAGGTCGTCATCCATCGTGACGCCGACGAAGATGACGCCGCTGTCCTTGAATTCGTTAGCAAGCGTGACAAAACCCGGTGTCTCTATCCGGCAGGGCGGACACCACGTCGCCCAATAGTTAACTACCGCGACCTTCCCGACGTGATCGGCAAGGTTCCAGCGGCCATTCGACGACATCTTTTTTAGCGAAACGCTTGCCGCCGCCGGCCGTTCGCTCTCAGGCGAAACACCGAACTGCCACCAAGACGCGGGCGCAAAAAGAAAGAGGATGATAACGCCCGCAACGAACGTTCCCATCCATTCCAAAAGGTTTCTTTTGATGCTCTTTTGCCTTTGGCCGTTTTCCATTTAGCTGTTGGCGCAGGCCGTCGCCGACACCTCCGTTTCCAGGCCTGCGTCGATCCAGGCCTTTGTTCCGCCGGTGACGTTATAGACCTCGCCGAAACCGGCATTTTCCAAAATGCTCGTCCCAATGCTGGAACGATAGCCGCTCTGGCAGATGACGTATGTCGGCTTGTCCGGATCTACGCGGTCGATCTCTCTGGACAGCCGGTCGAGCGGCAGATTGATGGTGTTCGCCGCGTGTCCGCCGGCGTGTTCCTGAACGCGGCGGACGTCTATGAACTGAGAATCGCCGCCGGCCAACGCCTCGTTTGCCGCCTCGACCGAAACGTGTTTGACCACAGACCTTTCATCAGCAAATTCGCTCATCAGGATAAAACCTTTTACGGTCTCAATGCCGACGCGCGCCAGCCGCATGAATGCCTCATCGACCTGCTCCTGCGTGTCCGCCGCTATCGCGACCGGCGTCCCGATGGAGATAAGCGTTCCCGCCCACGAAGCGAACTGGCCGCCGAGGGCGATGTTGATCGCGTTCGGCACATGGCCCGCACCGTACTCTTCGCCCGGGCGAACATCCAGCACGATGCCGTCAATATCAAGGATATCTTTGGTCGTCAGCGGCTTTGGTTTCGGCAGGTCCTCAAGCGAGACCGAGCCTTTCAGGTTCTGTGACGCGCTTGCCGGAAAATATGCCGGCACCTCAGGCTGATCCGACGTCACGACCTTGATGAACTCTTCCTTGCTCATCGGCTTTAAAGCGTAGTTGAACTGGCGCTGGTTGCCGAGCGTTGACCACGTCTCTTTCGACAGCGATTTTCCGCAGAGCGAACCGGCGCCGTGTGCGGGATATACCTCGGTCTCATCCGGAAGAGGCAGTATCTTGTTGTGCAGCGAATCAAAGAGCATTCCGCCCATCTGCTCGGCCGTATAGCCTTTTGAACCGATAAGATCGGGCCTCCCGACATCGCCGATAAAGAGCGTGTCGCCGGTGAACATCTTCAACGGTTCGTCCGTTGCCTCTGTGTTTTCGGCAAGGATCGTTATGCCCTCAGGCGTGTGGCCGGGCGTTTCCAGGAATTTCAGCCTGATCTTGCCGACGTCGAGCGTGTCGCCGTCCTTTACTTTAAGGGTCGGAAATTCGGTCTTTGCCCTTTCGCCAAAGATGATCTCGGCGCCGGTCTTTTCCGCAAGCTCTATGTGGCCGGAAACAAAATCTGCGTGCGAATGCGTTTCGATAATGTATTTGATCTTCTGGCCGTTAGTGTTCGCTTCGTCCAGATATTGCTGAACGTCACGCTGCGGATCGATCACCGCCGCTTCGCCCTCGGAACCGATGTAATACGATGCGTGTGCCAAACATCCCAGATAAAATTGCTTGAATTTCATGATCTTTTCTCCGTATAAGGCATTTTAGCAAATGCCCGTCAACTGTTTATCCCAGCATTGGCCGTATCGACCGGACACGGCGCGTTGTTCCTATTCCACGGCATCCGTGCCAAGAGCATTCCCATCGCACAGGTGTTCGTCGCAGCCGCAAAGACCAACCCCGCGCCGATAAATCCGGCGAGAGCGATGAAATACCAGTTGACGAAAACCGCCAGCAGAACTCCGGTAAGAACAAGCAGGCCGGCCGTAAACCGCACCTGACGCTCAAGGTCCCAAACAGCGTTCCGGTCTTTTTCGATCCCGAGGCCGGCGGCTTTCCAAGCCTCGGTTCCGCCCGTCACGTTCACCACATTCGGAAAACCGAGCGCTCGAAGACGCTTTTGCGCTTCGCCGCCGCGCTTTCCGCTTCGGCAGATTACATAGACCGTATGGCTGCGATCTATCTCGCCACGTCGCTTTTCGATCTCGCCCAGCGGTATCAGACGAGCACCCGGAACGCGGCCCGCAGAATATTCCGGAAATTCCCGAACGTCTATCAGGGTCGCGCCGCCGTTGCCCATTTGTTCCTTTAGTCCCAAAACCGTGCATTCACTCATTTTCTTTCTCGCCCTCAACTCTGTTAGATCGGCGTTCAATTCACTGACCGCGCGACCGGCAAATGGCCTCTAGGCCGTCGCCATCAGCTTTGCCTGTTCCGCCGCTTTTTTCTTCAATGTGCCGCAGACCGTTTCGCACATGGTAAAGATACTCTTGTCCGCAACCGCATAGAACGCGCTGTTCTTTTCCTGCCGCCTGACCAGAATGCCCGCTTCGTGCATTACTCTTAGATGCTTTGAGATGTTCGGCTGGCTTGCTCCGGTCGCCTCAACGATCTCATTCACAGACCTCTCGCCTTCTTCCAAATACTGCAATATCCGCAGCCGCAGCGGTTCGGACAACACACGAAACTGGTTTGCCACCAATACAAGAATGTCGTTTGACAACTTCATAGCGTTCACTTATTACAACTATATTATTATATAGGCATACAGATGTCAAGAAAAGGTCGTGGATATCCGAGGTGAGCGGGCAGATATTTGTTATGCGGTTCCGTTATTTTTTCTTCTTTGGCTTTTCGGTCGTTTTGCCGTCAAACTCCTCGTCGTTCGCCTCGGCTTCAGCTTTGGTTTTGCGGACTATCTGGTCTTTGTGGTGCGGCGGTGAATAGATGGTGTAAAGCTTGAGGTCTTCGGTTGCCGATGTGTTTATGACGTTGTGTTTTGCTCCGGCGGGGATCACAACAGCATCGCCGTCTTTTACGTTGTAGGTCGTGCGGTCGATCTCAACCCGTCCCTTGCCGCCTTCGAAGCGGACGAACTGGTCGTTCTCTTTATGCACCTCAGCCCCGATCTCCTCCTTCGGCCTGAGGCTCATTAGCACTAGCTGGCTGTGTTTTGAGGTGTACAAGACCTTGCGGAAGTTTTTGTTCTTAACAGTGTCTCGTTCGATGTTCGTTTTGAATCCTTTCATTTTTGTACTCCTAAAATAATTTGATATTTTGCCCTTACTGCGTGCGGGCTTCTGCACTTAAATTCCATGCGACCTGGCTGCGGAGGAGCATGAGGGTGCGGTCGAGGCCGATGACCTCAAAAACGGAAAGCATCGACGGGCCGACGGCGGAAGGAGAACGTCGACTATCCAGGATAGTTGAATAGCTGACACAAATTGGGAAACTCGATGATCAAGCTGTCCTCACCCCACTCCTTTCCGGTTAGTTTGGGCTTTCTACTTCTTATCTCCTTCATGATCTCGCCGGTACTCTCTTCATAAATCCTCTCGGCCAGATATAGCAGCGGTTCCAACTGAGGGTCTTCGGAAAAAATGTTCTTCAAGAACTCGGGATCAAGTCTTTTGACCGCCTCAAACGACTCACGGCCTTTTGAAACTGCCCAGGCCCTAAAATAGTCGAATTCATCATCTCCACAACCTCGCCTAACAATGTATGCCAATGCCCAATGTTCCCACGAGTAAAGCTCCTCTATTGCTTTCAACAAAATTTTCTGGAAACTTCTGATCTCGTTTGGTCTGAATGATTCTAGAGACACCTTCAAGTTCTCCAAGAACTCGAATTGGTCACTATCGTTGCTGCGCGATTGTTCGATCAACTGCCAAAAGACTTCCTTGTCAATTTTTCTCTTGTCAGTAGCTGGTTTGAGACGAGGCTTTTGCATTAACAAGACCCTCTCAAACAGATCCTTGGCCCACTCAATTTCGCTTTCGTCTTCGCTTTCGTCCTGCTGAAGCAACTCTAGCCCGCCAATATACTCAGTGATACCGTCCAAAGTAGCTCGTCTTAGAAACGCAGTCCGTCGTAATAGTGTCTCTTTTGACGAAAACTCACTGAAGTCTGAAAGGTCAATCGCGTCCAACTCTTTAACCGTTAAAGCCGGGATGTCAGCCTTCAAATAGGACAAATAAGAACGAGTTGTCTCGATTCGATGCCGAAGCACCCCTCTCCATAATCTTTTGTAAGATTTTGAATCATTATTTTTTAAGAGAACCTCAATCAACGGCTTTATAAAATCGTCACAATTTCCTGAATCCCAGTTCTCGAGAATAAACGAAATAAGTTCTCTATGGCGTCCAGCTACAAGCCATTTGTCTCTTACGATGTTTTGAGCCTTTTCCAACGAAACCGGCTCTACAACTCCCCGCTCATGCAGATCCTTGTAGAAATCATTCAGATCATCTAAGAATTCGGAATAACTCATACTCTCGTCTCTTTTTTGCTATTTGAGCCGTACAGAGAAAGCGATCTTACTTCGCAGCCGCATCAGGGTGCGGTCGAAGCCGACGAGTTATGCAGTCCTTCCGTATTCGTTCAGGTAAAGGCGGCCTTCGTAATCGACCAAACCAAGAACTGTTCGATCTAGGAATCCATGACGGCCGAGAACATTGCGGGTGAAGGAAGGGTCTTCGGCAAAATAAACTGCGGCATCAAGATCGCGGCCCAAGACGGAAATATTGACTTCGTGTCGATACGCCCGAAATTCTCCAGTAGCTGTCGTAAACCTGATGAGTTCACCGCGCTCGATATCCACACCAAGCTGTTCTGCGGTTAGGCGTGAGAAAATACAATCCGTCGCACCCGTAGAGATCTTTGCAATAACGTCCGCCGTTTGATGGCCAAGTTTCAGAGTGATATCAAGCGTAATCCCGGGAAGTCCCGCATCATACTCGGCAAAACGATCAAAGGTAAGAGTGAATGCCATTTATTACCAGCCTCCGGTGTCGCCGACATAATCCACAGGAGGGACGAAATCAACAAAGACATCGGGAGTTCCGGCGGCATCGAATGCCTCGGCGAAACTGCGGCCGGTGGCAATAAGCCGGTCGCCATCAAGGGCAACGTAAAGTCCGCCGTATCGCCCTCGGTTCGCTCTTATCCACGCCTGACGCCTTTGGCGAACAGCGTCATCGGTCGCTGCATTTTTACCGTTCTGCTCCAGACCGGCCTTTTCCAAAAGGTATGCGGCCAAAGCCTTCTTTTCTGTCGGCGAAAGGGCATCGGCACGGTCTTTTAGTGAATTGAGCGTTTCTATAGGCATGGTTCTGATATGTTACTTTATTTAAGGTTCGCTGGACAACAAGTTAAAACTTGGTAATTGTGGCACCAATTTTACTTTCGTTACATACCACGGAACAGGTTCGCAGCCGGTTTCTTCGTCATTCATATGATCTAAGACAGGCTGCCAGTCCGTTGCCTCGTCAAAGAGGCCAAACTGATTAAGAACCAGACCGAATTTCTCACACAGCTCATCCGCCATATCATGACAATGAAATGAGTGAAAGCTGCCTCCATATTCGATGCCGATCAGATCAAAACCGAGCAACCGCTCATTGTCATCAGGACGCTCGATCGATCGTTTCAACATCATCCGGTCTAGGCCGATCTCACCTTCATTCTCCGATTCAGGCTTAAATTCTTTGAGTATGTTTTTTCTTTCGCTATCATTGAAATAAAGAGCTAAAAGCCGAGTATCGTCCAAATGTGAAAAAAATGATTCCTGATAATTCAATGCGGTGAGCTTATCGAAATAAACGGACTCCCAGCCGATCAAATTGGCCGAGCATTTTTCATCAACCCAGAGCCGAATTGCATCAACATCTGCCTTGCTGAGTCCGAGCGTTTTTTCAACTTCAGCAGAATCCTTTCGCGGTTTCTTTTCCCAAGGATATGCCCAGTGTCCCAGTAAATTGGTGTTTATACATTCACTGGCGGTAAATACGTTCTGATCTACTCTCGACCCAAACGTCAACGGATCAAGTTTCACCAGATAGTAGCCGCCAAGATAGTAATCCATAAAATATCCAACTTTTAGACAGTCCACACGACCTTACTTCGCAGACGCATGAGCGTGCGGTCAAGGCCGATGACCTCAAAGACCGAGAGCATTGACGGGCCGACGGCAACGCCTGTTAGCAGAGTGCGGGCGCCGTTCATGATGACGCCGAGCTTTGTGCCTTTTTCTTCGGTAAAGGCCTTGACGACACGTTCGATATTCGGCTCGATAAAAACAAGCTTTCCGCCGGCGGTGCGAATCTCGTCAACGTCATTTGCTCCGGGGTCGAGATCAGAGAGTTCCGCCGGAGCATCCTCAAACTCGGCCTCAAAACGGTCGGCCAGTTCGGGCAGCCACGTTTCAAGTTCAGGGAACTTTGTCAGATTTTTGGCGATCGCAGCGGGGTCGAAATCGTAATCCTCGCTGAAATACGCGCGGCCTTGTGTGGAAAAATCCTTGAGCGTAAAAAACCGCGCGCGGATGAGATCTACGGTGTGAACATACCAGTCGTATGTTCCGACGGTGCGAACATCGACCGCGCGGGCCGCGGGCCTGTCCTCGCCATCGGGGAAGGAATCGCTTACTTCGGTGGAATCAATGACGGAGGCAAGAGCGCGGCCTTCGGGTTCGTACTCTTCGCGCCAGAGCTTGTTGGCTTTCAGCTCCGCTTTTACAAAAGGCAAGAGTCGGTCGAGCGGCATTGTGCGGATGTACTGGGCGTTCATCCAGATGGCCTTGTCGTCGGTCCATTTGCGCGGATCGCTCTCGCTGAAATTAAAGACCGCGTTCGAACGGTGAATGCCGTCAAGCGAAAATTTTTCGATCAGTTCGTCAAGCGAATAGATCTCCTGTTCCTCACCCGCCGACCAGCCGAGCAGAGCCAAAAAATTGCGAAACGCGGCGGCCAAAAATCCGGCGTCGCGATATGTCGTCATCGAAACGACCTCGCCGTGCTTTCGTTTTGAGAGCTTGCCTTTGCCCGGCGCCATTATCAGCGGCAGATGCGCAAATGTCGGCGGCGTAACGCCGAGCGCTTCGTAAATGAGTATCTGTTTATGCGTATTGGTCAGATGGTCCTGGCCACGAATTACATGGGTTATCTGCATCTCGATGTCATCGCAAACGACGGCGAGATTGTAAAGCGGATGCCCGTCAGAACGCAGCAGCACGAGGTCTTCGGTCTCTTTATGATCGCGTTCCTGCAGGCCGTAAACAGCATCCTCAAAGCTCGTCTTTCCTAGGGGAGAACCCCAGTCGCTACCGCTCCCGGTACTGACATCGGGGACTTTTAGGCGAATGGCAAAAGGTTCGCCAGCGGTAGCACGTGCATCGCTTTCTTCTTGCGGCAGATGGCGGTAAGGGTTGTCGCGCATATTCTTTTCGGCACCGGCCGAGCGTGCGCGTTCCTTTATCGCTTCTTTTACATTTGCGTCCGAGGGAACCTCGCGTGGCGTGAAATCGCGATATGCCTTGCCTTCGGCCAATAAACGCAGTGCCGTTTCGCGGTGTTTGTCTGCGTTGTCGGATTGCAAAACGATCTCCTCGTCGTGTTCGAGTTCCAGCCATGCGAGGCCTTCCAGAATAGACCGCGTTGATTCTTCGGTCGAACGGGCGAGGTCGGTGTCCTCGATACGCAAAAGAAACTTGCCGCCTGTGTGACGAGCGTAAAGATAGTTGAAAAGCGCGGTGCGCGCCGAACCGATATGGAGATAACCGGTCGGACTGGGTGCAAATCTTACTCTTACAGACATAAGGAAAGATTTTCACGCAAAGCCGCTAAGAATGCAAAGAAGATGTTGATTTGTGTATAGCCATACTATACACTTGATCTTGATGATAAAGAGCTTTCGACATCGCGGGATCGAGAAGTTCTTTAAGACCGGGTCGAGATCTGGCATTCAGGCAAAGCACGCTGAGAAACTTCGCCGTCAGCTTTTTGCTCTGGATAACGCATCTTCTCCTCAAGATATGAATGCTCCGGGCTGGCGGCTTCATCAATTAAAAGGAGGCCTGGAAGGGCATTGGGCAATTGACGTCAGCGGTAATTGGCGACTGACGTTTGCATTTGAGGATGAGGACGCCATTTTAGTTGACTATCAGGATTATCATTGAGAATTTATGAGAATGTACGATCCGCCGCATCCGGGCAGTGTTCTGCGTGAATATTTGGGAAACTTGTCTGTTACAGAAGCCGCACGGCATCTGGGAATTACGAGAGCCGCTCTTTCGCGAATTCTGAATGCCAACGCGGGCATCTCGGCCGAGATGGCATTGAGGCTGTCTGAGGCTTTGGGAACAAGTCCTGATCTCTGGATAGGAATGCAGGCGAAATACGATCTTTGGACGGCGTCAAAAAAGCGCCGCCGAAAGATCGAGCGTTTGGTTCAGGTCTGACCACAGGCATTCCGCCTCATGCCGACTTTATCTAATTCAAAGAAGCTTTTAGCTCTGATATCTGCCGCGATAGAAGATCGATCCTATTCAGGACATCTTCTTTGAAGCGCTCGTCCTTTGTAGCGGTTCGCCCTTCCACAAAAACAACGCCGTTGGGATTAATGATGCATTTGTCCAATTCGCTTACGTCCTCATAGCCTTCGCGGTTCGCAACGACGTTAAGGTCCTCTTCGGTCATCAGTTCGCGGCGAATGGCCTCCTTGTCCGGCTTTCCTTCCGCTATCAGGGTGCGAGAGCTCCCCTCGATGACCTTTTCAATTCCGGGATTGCGAAATTTCAGGATGGCGATCAGACGGTTTACGCCAAGCAGAGCGATCACGCCTATAAAACCGCCTGTTATGGTGAGGTCATCGCCGATCATGGCGTTCTGAACGGTGTTCGATATCAGCAAAAGCACAACGAAATCCACCGGATTCAGCTGGGCGATCTCTTTTTTTCCAAAGACCCGGAAAAGCAGAACCAAAAGGGCATAAACAACAATAGGGCGAACGATCTTTTCAAGATACGTCACCCTTTCCTGATCGAGTACGAACATATTCGACCATCCCCAATCGAACAAACCTGTAAGAACCGTTTCCACAACCATTTTCAGCTCCTCCTGATTCCTTGATCCAAGAGAGATTATAGTTCATCGGAAATGGCGTTGTATCGGGTCGAGGCGATCTATTGTTATGGCTGATGAATCTGTATGTAATTGCCGCAGGTATCGTCAAAAATGGCTTGTGTACCCCAATCGTTCTTTGTCGGCTCTTGTTTGAACACCACGCCTTTTTCTTTTAGCTTTTCATACTCTGCCTTTACGTCATCAACTCCAAAGATAATGACCGGAACTCCCTGTTCGTAGATGCCGTCATAAAATTTGTCCGAACCAAAACCGCCTCGCGGCTCCAGCAAAATTGTCGTGCCGTCCGGGTCTTCAGGCGACACGACGATGGCAATGTACTGTTCGGGGATATACATTTTTTCAATAAACCCGAGCGTTTCCGTATAGAATTTAAAAGCCGCGATCGGGTCTTTTACCGACACACTTACCAGTGAGATTTTCATATGCTTACCTCCCTTCCCCGTCCTTGTTTTGCAAAGCCGGCAAAACGTCCTTTTTCCGCAAAAGAGCCGCGCTTACAAGTGTAACGACAAAGCCGACCGGCAGCAGGAACACCGCCATCAGGACAAAATTCAAAAGGCGGTTGCTGTAGATCATTTTCAGCATTTCCACTTCCTCGCTTATCGCGGCAGCGGCGGCCTGATCGGCGGGATCGGGCAGTTGGGCTGTTTTTATCTCGGTATATTTTTGAATAAAGAAATCCTTGAAATCCGGATTTACCGTGTCGTATATCAGCCAGCCTACTGCGTGTATTACCGAAGCGATCAGAGTTATCAGCAGCCCGATCTTGACGCCCTTCCAAAAAGTGATCATGCCGCCGCCATAATTGTCGCGATAAGACTTTATGCCAAAAAATACCATTGAGAATGTTATAAGCATTCCCGCATAACCAACGTAAGAATCGTCGATCGACATATAACCGCGATAGCATAGCGAATAAACGATCCATTGAATGCAGACCGCGACCGCTCCTGATATCAAGCCCCAAACCAATACTGTTCTTTTCATATTTTCCTCCAACAAACTGGCAGAAATATACAACGACTTGGCCCGGCAGCACATCGGCCAAAAGTATGAATTTGATGAAAAACAAGCAAATTCAGCCGAAAGTTCTAGCGGATGATGCGGAGTTCCTTTGCTATTTGGACCGCCTGTGTGCGGCGGCGGGCGTCGAGTTTTGAGAAGAGATTTGAGGTGTGTGTTTTGACGGTGCTGTTCGACACAAAAAGATGTTCGGCGATCTCCTGATTAGACATGCCCTGAGCTATCAGTTCGAGGACCTCGTATTCGCGTTTGCTGATGCCGAGGCGGTTGACCTCGGCTTCGTCGATGGAAAGAGCCGCCGGTCTTTCCACTTCCACGACCTTTTCCTCGATCACTTTTTTCTCGATGGTTTTAGGCCGTGCAAGCCGGGTTCCCGCCCAAATTCCCAATACGGCAAACCCGAGAGCTACAACGCCGACGTATATCTCAAGCGGTATGTCACGGACAAAATAGCTGTATTCGATATATTTGAGCAGCCCGAAGAGCGCCGCCATCGCAATGCCATATATCAATACGGTCCTTTTCATCGAAACAGATAGGCGATAATACCGCCTTTACAAACAGGAAAGGCCGCCAAACCACTTGTTTGACAGCCTGGCCGAAACCGGCGACCTCAACTTTGAGATCAGAAATTTTAACTGGCGGAGACGACAGGATTCGAACCTGTGGTACCCTTTTGGAGTACAACGATTTAGCAAACCGCCGCTTTCAGCCACTCAGCCACGTCTCCGCACGGGGGCGCTGAAATACAAGTTTAATATGCTGCCTTGGGCAAACTTTGTCAAGGTTTGAGCATCCAACACCGTGCTGAGAAGCCTTTTTATTGCTTGACACGCTCGTCGAATGCTATGAAAATAGCTAAGTTGCCATAATATCTGCATTGTATGCTTGTGGCAGCAGCATTTTGTTTTTCCCGCAAGCCGGTTCTAACTTTCTTTTTTGAACCTGGGACCTGACCGCAGATGAGACTTTTGGAAAAAAACAGATATCTCTTTTTGCCGCTGATGATCGCCGCCCTGATGGTGTCGTCTATCGTTCTGCCTGTTGAGGCAAAAGCGGCCGGTTCGGCTAAAAAGAACAGCTTTGGCGTAATACGCGGCATTGTTCGCGATCATGGCGGCCAGCCTATATCGGACGCAACCGTGGCGATCTTTCGGGTCGGCACATCAAAACTTTTACGTCAGGTTCGCTCCGGCGCGGACGGAAAATTCCTTCTTCGGACAATTCCCGGAACATACAGCCTGCTTGCGGTGGCACAGGGCTACAATCCCGTCACGCTGCCTGAGGTCTCGGTAGGACGCTCAGCAGAGCTTGATTACGGCTTTAAGCTGGAACGCGCGGGCCAGGGAAAGACCCTGCCGGAAAGACGCCTGGACAGGAACAACCCAAAATGGGTTTACAGGTCGTCCACGATTAGCCGCTCGGTCTATCAGAATCAGGAAGGCGACACGCTTGCGGAAGGCCAGGACGCGGATGCAGATGTCGCGGATGAACGCTCTGCTGAAAACCGTTCACGGCCCGGCGATTCGGTCGTGGAAACTTACACAGCCGTCGGCGATCAGGGTGCATACACAGGTTTTAATTACGCCACCAACCTGACGGTCAATGACAAGACCGATGTCATTGTTGCCGCTCAGACCGGCATCGGCAAGGGAGCGCCGCAGAGGCTGGACGCACGGCTGAGATACGGCCTGTCTGATAAACACAACCTCCGTCTTAACACCTCGGTCGCCCTGCTCGGTTCGGTGACGACAAATGAAAGTGAATCCGACCTCGGCATATTCTCGATACAGGCCTCTGACGAATGGCGGGTCCGCGAAGGCGTTATTTTGGTTTACGGCCTTGATTATTCAAAATTTGTCGGCGCGGGCGGTGATTTCTCGCTGACGCCGCGCCTTGGCTTTCAGTACGACATCAACCCCAAAACGCGTTTCCGCGCGGCATACACGGCACCGAGCGACCAGCGCACATGGGCAAGAGAGATAGAACTGGAAAACGCACAGGTCATTTTCAGAGAGCCTGTGGCAATGCGTGACATTGCATTGACCGAAGATGACAAACCGCTGATGGAACGCAGCCAGCGGCTTGAATTTGGCATTGAACGCGTTCTGGACAACCGCTCCTCGATAGAGGCCACGGTCTTTTCTGACACGATCTATGACCGCGGCGTCGGTATGGCAGCGGTCAATTTTGTCGCCGGATCGCCCGTATTTGATGAATTCACCGGAAACCAGACCGGCTCGGCAAAAGGCATCAGACTGGTGTATTCGCGCCGCATCTCCGGCAGAATGACGGCCGGCGGCGGCTACAGCTTTGGCTCCGGCCAACGCCTGAACATGACGGAAGCGATAGGCGAACCGGGCGACATTTTCAAAAACGACCTTTTCCATACTTTCTTTGGCCAGGTGGAAGCCGACTTGGGACACGGGACCAATGTCAAGACCGTCTTTCGCCTGTCGCCGCAGGCAACCGTTTTTGCCATCGACCCTTTCCAGGGCAGACTGGCGATATACGACCCGAGCCTGAGCATTTTGGTGACGCAGCATCTGCCGACGCTCGGCCTTCCCTTCCGTGCCGAAGCGGTCGTGGACGCCCGCAACATTTTGGATGTTCAGACCGGAGTGAACAGCGAGGCCGGATCGCTGAAACTTCTCGGACACGGACGCTCGCTTCGCGGCAGCATTCTGGTTCGTTTTTAGGGCGGATCACCGGATATTTATCACCGCAGGGCATTTCAGACGTGTGGTTCATCTTTGCTCCTTTTTCCAAAATCTCGGATACCATAGCAAAAAACTGAATTAGAACGGCTGAATTGTCTCCGCACAAGGCGGAAAACAGTGCGAAATCGGTGTCTATATGGCTGTCAGCGACAATAGCCGCCCGCAGAGGCCGTTGGAACAAGGTTTGCGTTATTTTTTTAGTGCGAAGGTGTGTCTGCCCTAATGAAAGGAAAGGTTCTTACAAGCTGGAGCTTGATATGGCTGGTGACGACGGTCCTTCTCGTCGCGGGCGGAGCCTTGAACCTTGCCCAGCGGGCAACCCACACACTGCCGCCGACCGACGGCGTTCTCTGGGAACAGACAAAGGACGGAATATTCGCCGCAAAGGTTTTGCCGGGCTATTCCGCACAGCGGGCGGGCGTTTCCAGAGGCGACCAGCTTTTGTCCATCAGCCTCGACGGCGAGGTCACGGAAGAGGTCGTTTCTCCGGCGGACGTCCCGATGTATATGGACGCGGCCGGAGTTGGCGGGTCGCTGACCTACACCATCCGAAAAAGTTCCTATTCATTTGAGGACAACATCTATGTCGCTGAGCTGGGGTCGCTGGACACACTGCCGCGATGGACGCCTGCGATCATATTTCTTTCAGTTCTGGGCCTGATATGGCTGGGAACCGGCCTTTTCGTTCTGTTCAAACAGGGCAGCCGCTCGCCGTTCGTCATTCATTTTGGAACGGTATGTTTGGCGGCGTTCGTCTTTCACGTTTATCACGCATTGGGAACAGGACAGGATTTTGACCTCGCCGTGTCGGTCATAGACGACATGGCGTTCGCCTTTTTTGTCCCTCTGTTCCTGCATTTCTGTCTTAGATATCCTGTCCGCAGCGAGGTTTTTGACGCCAAACCGTGGAAGACCGTGCTGGTGTATGTTCCGGCGGCCCTGATCGTTCTGGCCAATCTCGTTTTCACACTTTCGCCGCTGGTTCTTCCGTATGAAGCGGGAACGTCGCTGGTGCTGTTCGCTTCCGCGAACAAGATACAGCAGACGCTGAACATGGCGCTTCTCTTTCATTTTGCCGGCGGCGTCGCCATTGCCGCGGGCATTCTGATATGGAGATTTCTGACAAACCGTCAGCCGATGGTCCGGCAAAGGCTGAAATGGACGATGTGGGGAACGCTTTTGTCGATAATCCCGATCCTCGCATTTCAGATCGCACGCCGTTTTGTTTACCTGCCCGAAGACACGCTGACCGTTGCCTTAACAACGCTGCCGCTTGGGCTTATTCCGCTCAGCTTCGGCCATTCGGTCGTGCGTTACAGGCTGATGGATGTGGATGTCGTCGTCCGCCGCGCGCTCGTTTACGCGATGACAACTGTGGCGATAGCGATGATGATCGGCGTGGTCGCCCTCGGCCTTGTTTTCCTGGCCGTCGGCAAGGACCTTTCGACGACCGAGATCACGCTTCGCGCCATTATTGCCATCGTGGCGATGGCGGCGATAGTTCTGTTAAGCGAACCGCTCAAGAATTTTTTGCAGGAACGGGCGAACCGCTTCTTTTACGGCGAGAAATACGACCTGCGTCAGGGACTTCTGGATTTTGGCAGAACGCTCTCAGCCACGACGGCGATGGAGCCGCTGATGGACGCCCTGACGGAACGCCTCCAACAGGTGCTGGACGTTGAAAAGATCGCCGTCATGGTCGATGACCCAAAAGCAACGGGTTCGTTCCACGTCGCCAGATCACACGGCCTGAGCGGAGATTTCGGCATCCCGCATGATTTCAAACAAAAGCTGCGTACCAAAGCCGCCGAAACAGGCGTTGTCCGGGCAGATCAGCTAGAAACGCTCACCGGTGAGACTGTGGAAACGAACGGTAACGGCAATGGCAACAGGCCGCGTCCGAGCGAGCTTCACTATTTTGTGCCGTGCGTTGTCAGAAGCCGTATGGTCGCCGTCATCGGGCTTGGCCGGGCAAAGGACGGCTCGCTTCTTTCGTCCGAAGACCTCGGCATCCTCAGAGCGCTTTCGGGCTATATCGCGGTCGCCATTGAGAACAGCCGCCTCTATCAGGAACAGCAGGAACACGTCCGCGAACTGGCATTGCTCAAGGAATTCAACGAGTCGATAGTCGATTCCGTCAACGTCGGTTTGATCGCGGTCGATGAGAGCGGCCTGATAACACGGTGCAATTCGACATTTGAGGAAATGATGGGCCTCAGCCGCGATTCGGCCGTCGGCCGCCTGGTCGAGGACATATTTGACGAGGGCTTTGCCGAAAATCTTCTGAATATCCTCGGCAAATCAAGATGGCATCTGACCGAGATCCGCAATGCTTACAAGCTGCGGGCATACAACGCATCGGGCAGTTTGCTGACACTCAATGTCGCCGTCGCTCCGCTTCGTTCCATCTCAACGGAACAGGCCGGAGCGATCGTCGTACTGGAAAATGTCACGTCCCGCGTAAAGCTCGAAGAATCGCTCCAGCAAAGCGAAAAGCTTTCAAGCATCGGCCTGCTTGCGGCCGGTGTCGCCCACGAGGTGAACACGCCTCTGACCGGCGTTTCCAGCTATACGCAGATGCTTTTGGGTATGATACCGGAAACCGACCCCAAACACGCTCTTTTGGAAAAGATGCAGCGGCAGACCGAACGCGCATCGAATATAGTCGGCAACCTCCTCAACTTTTCACGCACCGGCAACGCCGTCGAATGGTTCGATATAGACATCAACAAGCTTCTGGACGACACCATCCAGCTCCTTGAACCGCAGCTCAGAAAATCCAATGTGGAGATCACAAAGGAATACAGCGATCTGCCGGTGATCGTTTCGGGCAACGGCGGAAAACTCCAGCAGATATTCACAAACCTTATTATGAATGCGCGGGACGCTATCCTCGATGGCGGCACGATAACGCTCAAAACATCGGTGAACGGCGGTGAGGTCGTTGTCAACGTGACCGACACGGGCATCGGCATAGCCGAAAACGACCTGCAAAGGATATTCGACCCGTTCTTCACGACAAAAGGCGTCGGCAACGGCACCGGACTCGGCCTTGCCGTTTCGTACGGCATAGTTCAGGAACACAGCGGCTCCATAGAGGCCGCGAGCAACGGCGACGGCACGACATTCACCGTGAAGTTCCCCGAGGCCGGAACACAGCGTCAGCGAAAAGCTAGCTGACCGCCTTTTCTGCACTGCTTCTTTTTATCTGTTTCAGAGAATAGATCGATGGTATCACCGCAACCAGCATTATCGCAGCTGCGGTCCAGAACGTGCGCGTAACGGACGCGTCGTCCAGCGTGTCCATCGCATTGTTCAGCAAAAGGCCGCCGATGATAGGCCCGATGGCGCGCGCCAGGCTGGCGCCTGACTGCATAATGCCCATCGCGCTTCCCTGCTCGGCGTCAGATGAGATCTTTGAGGCAAGACTGGTCAGCGCGGGCGACGCCATCGCGTTGCCGAGCGAAAGCATCGCGCAAATGACCAACAATCCGGCCAGCCCGCCGTTCAGCGGCCCTGCGAACGGCATCACAAAAAGGCTCACAGCCAGCAAAAGACATCCCGTCACCGCCAAAAGCGATTCGCCGTAACGCTTTACCAGAACGTTGAACAAAAATCCCTGACAGACGATCGCGACCATTCCAACATACGCAAAAAGATAACCGTTCTGTTCGGCGTTATAACCGAAACGATACGCCGTGAAAAGGACAAAAGCGTAGGTCATTATCGAGAACGACGTGACCAGCAGAAAATAGAGCAGATTGAGCGTGCCGAAGATAGGTCGCCGAAGCACGCCGAAACGCGATGTCAGGCCCGTGCCGCGTGCCGGAAGCTCATCTTCCGCAGGCTTCTTTCGGGTTTCGGGAAGCAGAAAGTAAAGCGCCGTGACGTTTGCCAGCGACAGCACCGCAGCTACATAAAAAGGAACGTGAACACCGTATTTGCTGAGGATACCCGCTATCGCCGGCCCGAGGACGAACCCGAGGCCGAACATCGCCCCGAAAAGGCCCATGCCGCGCGCACGATTTTCCTTCGTCGTGACATCGGCAATGTATGCCTGTGCGGTTGAGATGTTCGCGCCTGTTATGCCGCCGACGATGCGTCCGACAAAAACGAGCGCCAGCGTTTCCGCCGCCCCCATCAGATAATAGCCTACGGCCGAGCCGAAAAGGCTGACAAGAAGTATCGGCCTGCGGCCATACCTGTCGGACAATCGCCCCAGCATCGGCGCAAAAATGAACTGCATCCACGAATAGATCGAGAACAGCAGGCCCACCTGAAACGGCGTGGCGTGAAACGGATATGTGTTCGCGTAAAAAGGCAGGATCGGGATGACCATTCCAAATCCGACAAGGTCGATAAAGACCGTTATGTAGATTATTATCAGCGGAGCGGTAAAAAATCTTTGCTGGTCTTTTGACGGTCGCATCTTGTAACTGCCCTGCCGGACATCTCATCCGGCCAAAACCAAAGTTTAGCAAATAACCGAATCATAGTAGAATGATTGTTAACAAAACACCTGCACGGAGACAGACCGATAATCATGAAAAAGTTCAGCCGTTTCGGCGCGATCGCATTTTCCCTATTCGCAATTCTTTTTATGTATCAGGAATCAAAAGCCGACTCAAAGCCCGGCATGGCCGCTAACACACAGGACGCGGGACCGGACATTCATTTCACAGTTTCGATGTCACAGCCCTGGACGCACCTTCTGGAAGTGGAGATGCGTGTAAAATGGAATGCCCTGCCGGACAAGGCGGAATTCAAAATGCCCGTATGGACGCCGGGAAGCTATCTTGTACGCGAATACGCCCGCCACGTCCAGAATTTTTCGGCCACTGACGCCGCCGGCAAGAGCTTGCCATGGCAAAAAACGAACAAGAACACCTGGCAGATCGAAACCGGCGGCGCGCGTGAGATAGTTCTTTCATACAAGGTATATTCCAACGAACTCACCGTCCGCACTAACGAACTGAACGACGAACACGCGTTTTGGAATAATGGAGCTTTGCTGCTTTTTCCAAAAGGACAGATCGCCGCGCCGTCACGTGTCACGGTCAGGCCCTACGGCAACTGGAAGATCGCCACAGGCCTGCGGCCGGTCGCGGGACAGCCGAACACATTTCGCGCGGAAAATTACGACATCCTTTATGATTCGCCTTTTGAGGTGAGCAATTTTAACGAGATCTCGTTCACGGCGGCGGGTAAACCGCACCGTCTGGTCATAACCGGCGAAGGCAACTATGATCTGAAACAGATCGGCGAGGACACGGCAAAAATAGCCGACGCTGCCATGGGCATTTTTGGCGAATTGCCGACAGAAGATTACCTGATAATCGTCAATCTTCGCGGCGGCGGTGGCCTGGAACATCTGAACTCGACCGCTCTGCAATGGAATCAGTTCGGCTTTCAGCCGCGGGCGCGCTATATCGGCTTTCTGAACCTTGTGGCACATGAATACTTCCATCTTTGGAACGTCAAACGCATCCGCCCCGACGCTCTCGGCCCGTTCGATTACGAGAATGAAAATTACACAAAGATGCTCTGGGTTGCCGAGGGGACAACTTCGTATTATGAAAATGTCCTGCTCCGCCGCGCCGGAATAATAAACGACGCCCAGCAGATCTCGATACTGGCCGGTGCGATAACACAACTGCAAAACCGTCCGGGAAGGTTTGAGACCAGCCTTGAGGAAGCCAGCCTTGACGCGTGGATAAAATATTACCGTCAGGACCAGAACTCCGTTAACAATCAGGTCTCCTATTACGACAAGGGCGACATCGTCAGCATGATGCTGGACATGACGATACGAAACGCGAGCGGCGGAAAAACCTCGCTTGATACCGTAATGAAGTATCTTTACGATGAGTTCTATAAAAAGGACAGGAACTACACGCCCGAGGACTTTCAAAAGGCGTGTGAACTGGCCGCCGGACAAAGCCTTGATGATTTCTTTTCAAGATACGTTCGCGGACGCGATGAAATAGACTACAATTCCATCCTGAATGGTTTTGGCCTGCAAGTGAATACAGCCACGCCACAGGCCGGAAGGGCGTATCTCGGTGCGACATTGGGCGAAACGGACGGAAGGCTTCTTATACGCGCTGTACCGGCGGGAACTCCGGCTTACGAACAGGGCCTCAACTTTAACGATCAGATCGTTGCGATAGACGGCTACCGCGCGAGCAATACGTTTTTGCAAAGCTACCTCAGCCAAAAGAAGCCGGGCGACATGGTCCGCCTGACAATATTCCGTTTTGACAAGCTGCGCGAGGTGGAGATAAAGCTCGGCAGCGACACACGGGTCACGACCGAGATCGCTCCGGTCAGGGAACCGTCGGAAAAACAGAGGCAAATGTACGAAAGCTATTTTGGGACAAAGGCAAGATAGAAATTCATAGGTTAAAAAGGATGAAAAGATCCATCTTTTGTTTGATGCTGGCAACCGTCCTCCTGGCAGGATGCGGCCAGCCCCAGCCGGACATATCTGTCCCGACCGGACAGCCGTCGGCACTGAAAGACGTTTCGGCGGTTCGGCTGAATTACCGTTATGAGGCGGACGTTCCGCCGCCTGAGATTCCGGCGGCCGCCGTTGAGGAACTGCACCCGGCGGTGCGCGATGCGTTCCAACAGGGACGCCCCGAAGAGATACTAGACCGGACGCTGACCTCGCCGGATAAAAAACGCGTCCTTGCCATTTATCATCAGCCGACCGACCTGCCGAGCGAATTTCGGCTGGATATGTATTCGGCGGACGGTCAGGTCCTGCGGCGCGTGATAGCCGACAACATGGCGGTTCATTTTCCGGACACCATGGTCTGGTCGCCCGATTCGGCAAACGTAGCGTTCGTCGCAATGCGTCGCGGGGCGCAGGGAGCCACCGCTGACGGCCTTCCGATACCCGAAGAAACGCCAACACCTGCACCGACACCCGACGCGGAACCGGCCGATGGCGAAGATGCAAATTCTAATGCCGACGCGGGAGAAACGCCATCTGAAGAAGCAACGCCAGTCGCAGCAGAAACGCCTGCGGCTCCGGTCGGTGTTCTGGCATTTCGCAGCGAACAGCTTTATATCTGTGACGCCGACGGCGGCTCGTTGAAATTGCTGACACAGAATGAGGGCCTAATGTATTTTTATTACGTCTGGGCGCCGGACAGTTCGATGCTTGCGGCCCTGGCGGCAACGGCGCGCGAGTGGCAGTATCTGGAACAGCGTGCCAAACAGGCAGGACAGGTCTTTACACCGCTTGGCCGTCCGCGCCTGATAGAAAAGAACGGACGCGAGCGAAGATTGGACGACGGCCTGACCGCCGTCAGGCCCGTCTGGTCGCCGGATTCGGCAAAGGTCGCCGCCGCATTTGAAACTCAGGTCCGAATTTACGATGCTGACGGAACGCCGCCGACACAGGCCGCTGTCCCGCTAAAAAATGACCTTTTGTTGTCGTCACAGGCGTATGATAAACAACAGGAATCGGCGCTTGCGGCAGAAGAACCGTCAGCCGAGAACACAAATAACGCACCGGCAACGGCCACGGTTCTGCCTGATCCGTCAAAGCTGGTGTCGTTCAACCCGATAGTGGCGCTTGAATGGGAAAGCGACCAGATACTTTATTTTCAGACGGCGTATATCAAACGAATGCTGAACGAGGCAGAGAGCGTCACGAGCTTTGCCCGCTGGCACCGGCTGATATTGTCGCCGCAGCCGCAACCGGCAAATTAAAAAATGGAACCTGCAACGATAGGCGACATCTTTGCTTTTAATGAGAGGACACGAGAAAGGCTGAAGGAACTGGCGGCTGATATTCCGCCCGAGATCGCCAACTCTATCCCAGAGGGCGAGAAATGGTCGCCGGCTCACGTCATTGAACACCTTGCCCTGACCGAGGCAAGCATGGCCAAGGTTTGCGGCCGCCTTTTGAAAAAAGCGGCGGAAAAGGGCGAAACGGCAAACGGCCCGATCGTCATCTCGGAAAGCTTTCAAAACGCGCTGAACCAAAGTGCATCCTTCAAGGCGGAAGCTCCGGAAATAGTGGCGCCTAAAGGCTCCATGCCGATAGCGGATTCGTTCGCGGCAATGGATGAGACTGCCGGGCACATGACAAAGATACGGCGGATGTTCGCCGAATATGACGCAGCCGCCCATCGCTTTCCGCACCCGTATTTTGGCAGGCTCAACGCCGCCGAATGGCTGATGCTCATCGGCCGGCACGAGGCCAAGCATATCGAACAGTTGGGAAGGATAATTGCCGCGTTAAAATAGCATTATCTCTCTGTCCCCTGAAAGTTTTCAGTTGTTCCGTTGATCCAAACCGGCGGTTCTCACAAAAAGATCCCCGACAGCAAGGAGGGCATGCCGCCGGGGATATTGAGTCCAACAAATGCTTAGAAACTATCCTGAAATTGCTTCAAGCGTAATCTTGGATGACCTTCATAAATGCCGGGTTGCCTTTGCTTCAAACTATTTTGCGGAACAAAAAAACTTGTTCGCCGCTTCGGCATCGGTGCTATACTGTCTTCTCAAAATTTCTTTCCGGAGAGTTTAAAGTGGACCGGTTCAAGCATCTTCTCACATCTCCAAATTTTTGGACCGTGGCTGTTGGAGCAATGGCTGTTTGGGTGTGTTTTGCGGGCTATTTCAGCTTTCTTATTGAAACCGACTTCAAGAAAATATCCTCATTTTTTCTTATACTGACTGTCCTTGCTTATGTTGGGTCTTCGGCCATCGCTCTGTTGCTCATAAAGAAATTGGGAAAGGGCCGTGGTTTTGTATGGTTGTTCGCTTTGGTGTTGGGAAGTTGCTTTTTTGGAACAGGCTCGTATTTCATCCTGCTTGATCTATACACGACCGCGAGCTTTACAGGTGCGGCTTTGTATATCGCTATCTTGACCGCAACGATCTTTCGCATCATGTGGGCGGTATTGGAAACAGCCCTGGTTAAGAACACGGAACAGATGATAATTTTTGATAAACAGCATCAAGGATAAGTTGAGAAAAGATATGAGAAACATTCCCTATATTGGTTGGAAATGGACAGCTATTGTAACGGCTCTGTGCCTCATTCTTTTTTCGTCTGTTGAGGCTCGATCTCAGAATACCGACACCTCCGATAATAAATTTCCCGATCCGTCCGAATTGATAATTGAACTGAAACCAATCCAGGAAAAGAAACACTCTTTTCAGGTAAAAATAACCAATAGATCTGACAAGCCGCTGATCTACTTTGATCTGGCCGCTGTTCAAATGGGTTTCTGGCTATACATGAAAAGCGAAGAAAAACTTGAGGCCCGTCAGGCTTTCGTAGCGGGCATCTCAGTGGCAAGTCTGCCGCTCTCCTCTCGAACCGAATCGTCTGGGATCATTGAACGGCACAGCAAAATGACCTTTGAGCTTGATCTGGGTTCCATGAAGTGGAGGGACGGAAAATCCTCTTATATTGGCCCTGAGGTGATCAAAAATTTCTCGGAACTGCCGATGGCAATTTATTTTGGCAACATTACCTTGAAGGCTCCGGTTTATACCCAATCTAAATTGTTATTTTCACAAACCACTTCTTTCCCTACTTCTTACGAATCGGATCAAGTAAAAATAGACCTATGGGAAACAGATAATTAACGGGTCAGGTCAATCAACCGGCCCTATCGTCTGCTGTCTGTTGATCTTTCAATAATGCAATCGGCGGCGATCAATTTTCACATGCAAGATCATTCCACGAAAGAGAGCAATTCGCAGAAAATGAGTATTTTTACATCCGGCCAGACACGGAGACCCGCCCCAATGTATGATAATATTTCCTTTTGATAACTATAACGTATCATTGTTAGGTTACTGAGAGGTTGAATGGATAAATTTCTTATTCGCGGGGGGCAGCCATTGGCGGGTTCGGTTCGGATCAGTGGGGCGAAGAACTCCGCTTTGCCTTGTTTGGCGGCGGCTCTGTTAAGCTCGGAAACGGTCACGCTGCAAAACGTTCCCTATGTCAAAGACCTGATAACGCAGCGGCGTTTGCTTGAAGACCTCGGGGCGACCGTACTCACGCCGGAAATAGGCACGAACATCATCAGTGCGGAAAATGTTGACACGTTCGAGGCGCCTTATGAGCTTGTAAGGACAATGCGTGCAAGCGTGCTTGCCCTGGGGCCGCTGCTGGCGCGTTTTGGCAGGGCAAAGGTGAGCCTGCCCGGCGGCTGCGCCATCGGGACGCGGCCCATAGACCTTCACCTGAAAGCGTTCGAGCAGCTTGGCGCCAATGTCTCGCTCGAATCTGGCGATGTCATCGCGACCGCGCCGAAAGGACGCCTGACCGGGGCCGAGATCGAGTTTGAAAAGGTCACGGTGACAGGCACCGAAAATGTGATGATGGCCGCCTCGCTTGCAGTGGGCGTGACGACCATCCGCAACGCTGCCTGCGAACCGGAAATAGAGGACCTTGCCGACCTGATGAGCAAGATGGGAGCAAATATCTCAGGCGCGGGAACGCCGGTCATCATCATCGAAGGCGTTGAGGCTTTGGGTTCCGCCGAACATTCCATCATTCCTGACAGGATCGAAACTGGAACGTTCATTGCCGCCGCCGCCATCACGGAAGGCGAACTGGAGATACGCGACTGCCGCCCCGAACATATCACGGCGGTTATCAGACAGCTTCGGGCCGTCGGTGTCGATATAAATGAAAAGGACAAAACCACGCTGAACGTTAAAAAAGCCGACGGCGGCCTGAAGGCAAAGGATGTCGTGACCGAGCCGCATCCGCTCTTTCCTACCGATATGCAGGCGCAGTATATGACGCTGATGACGCAGGCCCAGGGAACCTCAAACATTACGGAGACGATATTTGAGAACCGCTTTATGCACGTCGGTGAACTGATCAGAATGGGAGCGGATATCAGCATTTCGGGAAACACCGCGACCGTTCGCGGCAAAACTCCGCTGACCGGCGCCAAGGTGATCGCCTCGGACCTGCGAGCTTCCGCATCGCTTGTCCTTGCCGGCCTCTGTGCTAGAGGAGAAACATTTATCGACCGCGTTTATCACATCGACCGGGGCTATGAGACCATCGTCAAAAAACTGAGCGGCGTTGGCGCCGATATTGAAAGGATCAAGGAATAACATCGGCATAGGACGGAACAACGGCCTTCTTTCTTTTTATAGAACCTTAACAACCTTTGTGTCTTGTGGTTTAATCTAAGCAAAGACATTATGGAACAGCAGGACTGCCTTTTCTGCAAGATCGTTGCGGGAGAGATACCATCGACAAAAGTTTATGAGGATGACGTGTGCATTGCCTTCAATGACATCGCACCGCAGGCCCCGGCCCACATTCTCGTCATTCCGCGCGAACATGTTCGCTCAATGAACGAGACGGCTGAAAAACACAAGGAAACGCTCGGTCATCTTTTGCTGACCGCCGCCGAACTGGCTCGAAAGGCGGGTTTTGCCGAAAAGGGCTATCGCGTTGTCATCAACACCAATGACGAGGGCGGACAGACGGTGTTTCACCTTCACGTTCATCTGCTCGGCGGCCGTCAGTTCATATTTCCGCCGGGTTGACCGTTGCCGGAAACTGCTGTTGCAACAGAGGTTTTATGAGAAATTTACTGCTGCTTGCCGTTATTGCGGTGCTGTGCCTGACAGGTTGTTCGGGGACGTCGGATGACGCGAACGCCAACGCGAACGCCGAACCGACACCGATGGCGGCGGATCAATACACTGACGCAGGCGCCGCTTTGGCTGACGGCATCAAACTTCTTGACAGGGGCGACACGGAACGCGCCATTGAACTGTTGAACCGCGCCGTCGAACTCGACCCCGATCTGGCCGACGGCTATTTTCAGCTTGGAATAGCGTATTCGCTGATCGAGTTTCGCGACCAGATACAGCCGATGGACGTTCCCGCTGACAAGCCTGACGGCGACGAACCCGAAAAACCCGATTCCGAAAAGACAGATTCGGCAAAGGCGTTCGAGAAGGCGGTAGATGCCTACAAAAAACGTATCGAGGTCGATAAGGAAGATCACGCCGCCTATTACAACCTTGGCCGCTCTTATAATAAGCTCAATAAGGATAACGAGGCGGCTACCGCTCTTCGCCAGGCCGTAAGAATAAAGCCGGACGACATTGAATACCATACCGAACTTGGCTCCATCCTTATGAAGCTCGCCAAATACGGCGAGGCGGTCGCGGCACTGAAAAAAGCGGTCGATCTGGACCCCGAAAGTGTCGAGGCCATTGACCTGCTTGAAAAGGCAGAGGCGGGTTTGAAAAGGATAAACTTTACCACGCTGCCAAAAGACCCGAACGCCAACAAGGAAGGGGCAAATGCCACCGAGGAAGGCACAGGGGCCGGACCGGAAATTCCTCCGGCAAACAGACGTCCCGCAGGGCCGCCTCCGCCGCCGCGGGCAACACCTCCGGCACCGGCCAAAACGCCGTAATGTGGAGCTTATTTACACACCCTGCCCCGGTAATGTGTCAACTTGACATTGCCGGGGCAAAAAGCGACAGTAGTCATACTTCACGGTTTATGAAAGTATGGCATTGACCCGCATCGAACTCGAACCCTCGCCTCAGACCCTTTCACTTGAAAGAAAGATCCAGATGCACGAGGCTCGCGAGGGCATCATTGAACGCCTGGCCCGCGACCTGCCGGAAAGCATCGACCTTCAGCGTTTTCTGAACGTGGTCGTTTCCGAACTCGGGCGAATGCTGGAGGCGGACCGCTGCGACGTGCTGCAGATCAGCGAGGGAAAAGAGCTTCGCATCAGCCACGAATGGCGGCGGAGCGAGGAGATACCGTCCAGCAAGGGAACCGTTATTCCGATAGACCCAAAACGCCTTTCCGAACAATTTGACATCTCTCGGCCGATACAGATAAACGACACCTCAAAGGCAAAAGACCCGACGCTGAAATTTTTTGCAAAGGCTCTGGAAACGCGTTCGCTTTTGATAATTCCCATCAGCCTGAGCGGGAACGTCATCGGCCTGATCGGGCTGCACGACACGACAAAACCGCGCGAATGGCTGGCCGAGGAGGTCCAGTTTCTGGAGTCGATAGCTCAGCAGCTTGCCATCGGGTATCAATACACAAACCTTTACGTCGCCCAACAGCAGGAAGCCCGGCGGACAACCGCTTTGCTGGAGATAGCGAACACGCTTAATTCACATTCGGATTTCAACGAGGTCTCGGAACAGGCCGTCGAACGCGCGGTAAACCTAGTCGGTGCGGACTATGGCGCTCTGGGTGTTTTGGACAACACGGGCAAGCGCATCTCGCTTGCTGCGTTCAAGGCCGCCGAGGGCATAACGCCGGGACGCCTGCTGAAAATGGTCGAATCTCATGGCAAGTCGCTGAACATCGACACCTTTGCGGTAGTGGCGGAGCTTATTCGTGACGGAAAGACGATGCCGGTCACGGAATCGCAGCTGCCGCTGACGATACGCCTGATCTTTAACAAAACGCTCGGCGGCAAGGCGGCATTGCTGACGCCTGTACGGGTCGGGGGAACCACGTTCGGCCTGCTTGGTTTCGTGTGGGGACGCGAACTGGTCTTTGAGGAACACGACATCGCGTTGGTGGAGGGCATCGCCGACCAGATAGGGACCGCGCTCGAACGCGATCAGCTTTCGGCAGAGGTAATGCGGCTAAAGACGGAATTGAACCAGCGGCAGAGCGCGATAATCGGCCAGGCCCCGGCGATACGCCGTGCGACCGAACTGGCGCTGACCGTAGCCGATGCGAACACGACCGTCCTGATACAGGGCGAATCAGGCACGGGCAAGGAGCTGCTCGCGAACCTGATCCATCTCAATTCGGGCCGGGGAAACAAACCATACGTAAAGATAAACTGCGGGGCGATACCGGAAACGCTGATCGAGGCGGAGCTTTTCGGCCACGAAAAAGGGGCATTCACCGATGCGCTCAACCGGCGACGCGGACGCTTTGAAGAAGCTGACGGCGGCACGCTCTTTCTGGACGAGATCGGCGAAATGCCGATGCAGGCACAGGTAAAGCTGCTCCGCGTTCTGCAGGACGGCGAACTGACACGCATCGGCGGCAATTCGGTCATCAAGACGGACGTCCGTGTAATAGCCGCCAGTAATGTCGATCTGGAACAGGCGGCCCGGGACGGACGTTTTAGAAGCGACCTTTTTTATCGCCTGTCCGTCTTTCCGATAAGAATACCGCCGCTCCGCGAACGGATCGAGGACATTCATCCGCTGGTCTTCTTTTTTCTGGAGCGCTATAAGGAAAAGACCGGACGGTTCATTCCGGGCATCTCACGCGACGCCTTGCGAGCGCTTGTAAATTACGAATGGCCGGGCAACGTCCGCGAGCTTGAGAACGCGATAGAGCGCGCGGTCATCATTGCCTCAGGGAGGCAAATAGAATTGGAAGACCTGCCGGAAGCGATAACGCGCCGGTCATTCATTCAGTCTGCCGAAACCAGGCGTGAGCGCGCCGGAGCCGCGGCGGCGGGAGAATTGATCGGGCTTGAGATAGAGCTTCCGTCAACTATGGACGACGTTGAGCGCCGGGTTATCGAGGCAACGCTTGATTATACCGAAGGCGACAAGTCGAACGCCGCCCGGCTGCTGGGCATTGGCCGTAAGACGCTTTACCGCAAGCTGGAGCAGTATGATATGTAATGGCGGCGGGCCTCTCGAAAAAAGATTTGCGAACAGGGCCTGAACTCCTGTATCTTTAAGAGGTAACGGAAAAGTCCCGGAACATCGGGCTTTACCAACCGATCCTATGAGTATTTCGGCTGTAAATGTGCAACCGCTTGCGGTGGATGTGATGTGCACGGATGATGCCTTGCGGGTCGCCCTTGCGGACGGCAGGGCTATCTCCGTTCCGCTGGACTGGTTTCCCCGGCTCGAATACGCATCGCAGAAAGAGCTGAAGAACTGGCGGCTTATCGGCGGCGGACTCGGCATCCGATGGGAATCATTGGACGCCGACGTGTCGATCGAAAATCTTCTTCGCGTACGCTAGCATCTCCATCCATTCGTAAAAAGCGCTTTTCCGCTCGGGTTGACCGAAGCGGTTTACTTTTTGCGCCCGTTTTCGGCTACAATAGCCCGAAAGACGATGAAAAAATTCCTTACAGCAGAATGGCGCGACCTGATAATGGCAAATTATGAGGTCGATCCGGCTTTGCTGGCATCGCGCGTTCCTGCCGGAACCTCGCTTGACCTCCACGAAGGGCGTTGTTTTGTAAGCCTTGTAGGGTTTATGTTTCTCGACACGCGTGTACTCGATTTCCTCGTTCCGTTTCACATAAACTTTGAGGAAGTGAATCTGCGGTTTTACGTTAAACGCGAGATCGAGGACGAAGTGCGTAGAGGCGTCGTTTTCGTAAAAGAGATCGTACCCAAAGCGGCCATTGCCATGATCGCCCGCACGCTCTACGGCGAGCCGTATGAACGCTGGCGGATGTCGCACCATCGCGATGCGCTCCATGTAGGCTATTCCTGGGAAAAAGGAAACTGCTCCAACTCTGTCAGCGTCGAAAGCGGCAAGAACCTCGGCGTTCCGTCTGACGGTTCGCACGAGGAATTCATCATCGAACACTATTGGGGCTATACAAAACGCGGCGAGAAACGCACCGACGAATATAAGGTCGAACACCCGAAATGGGAGCTTTTTGAGGCCGGAAACCCACACATTGACGTCGATTTCGGCTGCACTTACGGAAAAGAATTCGGGTTTCTAGACGATCAAAAACCTCACTCGGCCGTGTTGGCTAAAGGTTCCGAAATAGCAGTTTATAAAGGAAAAACTATAAACTTGTAACTGAACAACTAAAAACTGTTAGGGATGTCCAGTCTTCTTTACTAACACTTCAAAGTTTTTAAGTTTATAGTTAGCAGTTAATTATGGCGATCATCGGCATTGTTGCTATTGCTAAAAACTATGCTATCGGCAAGGACGGAAAACTGCCGTGGCATTATTCGTCTGACTTGAAGTTTTTCAAGCAAACGACGACCGGCAATGCCATCGTAATGGGCGCAAGCACGTGGAGGTCGCTTGGCCGGCCGCTGCCGAACCGTCTGAACATCGTTCTGAGCCGCAGCGGCAATATCGAACCTCAGCCCCGCGTTTTGCTGACAAGAAGCAAGGACGAAGTGCTGGAACTTTCACGTTATCTCAAAGGCGACGTTTTCGTCATCGGCGGAGCAAAAACGTTTGAAACTTTTGCCGACGTGATCGAAAAATGGATAGTGACCGAGATACCCGAAACTGTCGAGAATGCTGACGTGTTTATGCCAAGGGATTTTCTGAATGCTTTCGAGGCTGGCGATTCCCTCGATCTCGGGGACGGCCTCTCGGTAAAAACATTTCATCGTAAGGCGGATCTGATGTAAAATCTTCGACAAAGAAAACAGGAGGACGATCATTATGATGGGCGGAAGATCTTGGGACGATTGGATCGAGGAATATGCAAAGAGCCACGAGCATCCGATAAACCGTTTGACGCACAGCGTTGGCATACCGATGATCGCTTTGTCGATATTGATGATCCCGGTCTGCTTTTTTGTCAGCAACCTCTGGATGATAGCGTTAGGTTTGTTCGTCATAGGTTGGGTTTTACAGTTCATCGGACATCATTTTGAGGGCAAACCGCCGGAGTTTTTCAAGGACTGGCGATTTCTTTTTGTCGGACTGCGGTGGTGGTTCAAGAAAGTGGTCGGGGTGAAGTAAGTTCGTTCCGGAATAAGTGATAACCGATTAGGTAAAAAGTGATGAAG
Organism: uncultured Chloracidobacterium sp.; assembly: GCA_964583955.1. GTDB lineage: Bacteria > Acidobacteriota > Blastocatellia > Pyrinomonadales > Pyrinomonadaceae > OLB17. Next base: position 53,449 of record CAZOXY010000001.1, read on the forward strand.
CTGTCGGCTTATGGCTGACAGCTATTATTTTATCTGCTTTGAATAAAGAGTTTTTTCTAGGGTTGGATATTGGTTCTTCGAGCGTTCGCGGGGCATTGTTTGACGCGCGCGGGGCGATGGTAAAAAGGACGCTCGTCCGCGAGGAAAGCCGTCTGCGGGCATCAAGCCAGGGCGGTTCGGAAGCCGATGCTGATGCGACGCTGAAACTTGTCATTAAGGTCATTGACGGTGTTCTCGAATGTTCTGCCGAAATAAAGGGCGAGATAACGCATATTGCGTCGTGCACCTATTGGCACAGCCTGGTCGGCGTTAATGCAAAGGGCAAACCGACCACGCCGGTTTACGGCTGGGCCGATACACAGGGCCGCGCATACACACCAGTTTTGAAGAAGCGATTTGATGAAACGGCTGTGCATAACCGCACCGGCGCTCATTTTCATTCAAGCTTTTGGCCGGCAAAATTGCTGTGGCTGAGAAAGGACTTTCCCGACGTTTGGGCAATAACGGCAAAATGGCTTTCGTTGTCTGATTATTTAGCTCTGCACCTCTGTGCCTCTGCGGTGACTAGCATTTCCATGGCATCCGGCACCGGCATTTTTGATATTCGCCGATGTGATTGGGACGCTGAATTGCTGCGTTATCTAAAAATAAAAGGAACATCATTACCGGAAATAACCGAAGGTGACGCCGACACGCTGCCTCTGCTGCCTAAATGGCAGAAACGCTGGCCGCGATTAAAGAACGCTCGCTTTTTTCTGCCTGTCGCCGACGGCGCGGCAAATAACATCGGCTCAGGCTGCACTACAAAAAACAAAGCCGCCTTGATGGTTGGCACAAGCGGCGCTATGCGTGTGGTTTACACAGGCGAACCGCCGGAACACATACCGCAGGGCCTGTGGTGCTATCGCGTTGACCGAAAACGTGTCATTGTCGGCGGAGCGTTGTCTGACGGCGGCGGTCTTTATGATTGGCTGAAACGAAATCTTCGCATTGACCTCACGGACAAACAGATCGGCCGTGAGATAATGCGCCGAGGAGCCAGAGCAAACGGCATCACATTTCTTCCATTCCTCGCGGGCGAACGCAGCACAGGTTATAACGAGGAAGCCGCCGGAGCCATAGTTGGCCTGAAAATGTCGCATGACGCAATAGACATCCTGCAAGCCGCGATGGAAGCCGTTGCCGAGCGCTTTGCGGACATTTTCGCGCGTCTGCAAACCGTGTGTCCCGTGGAAAAGATCGTCGCGTCAGGCGGCGCTCTTGAAAATTCACCAGTCTGGCGGCAGATAATAGCGGACGCGCTTGGCCGCGATATACAGCTTTCCGCCGAGCCGGAAGCATCTTTACGGGGAGCGGTTTTCCTGCTGGGTCGCAACATATCTTCTTGATGAAATATAGAACTCAGTGCTATAGTAGATAATGTAGAAGGCGATCAGGGGTAAGCCCGTATGAGGATCTTCAAAAACAAACGGTTTGCCAAATTCGCCAGAAAGGAAGGGATCAGCGATGAAAAGCTGATTCAGGCAGTAAAAGACGCTGAAGCCGGTTTGATCGATGCCGATTATGGTGGTGGGGTTATCAAACAAAGAATTGCCCGGACAAATAAAGGCAAGTCGGGCGGTTATAGAGCGGTCATCCTTTATCGGAGCGGTGACAAGGCTTTCTTTGTATATGGGTTTGCGAAAAATGAACAGGCCAATATAGACAAGACGGATGAACGCAATTTGAAAAGATTGGCAAAGGCCATGCTTTCCGCAAGTGACATTGTGCTGCAAAAAATGATGAGAAATGGTGAGTTGGAAGAAGTAAGATCATGAAGAAAAAGAGGATTTACAAAAATGAGATCGCGGCGGCGATCCATGAGACAGCTTCCGCATTGTTCGAGGCTGGTGGCATCGACAAGCAGACATTGCGCGAATTCGATGAATCGTGCCTTACACCTGTGCATGAATTCAGCGCCGAAGAGATCAGAGCTTTGCGTGAACGCGAAGAAGTGAGCCAAACTGTCTTTGCCCGCTATATTGGTGTGACGAAGGATTCTATCAGCCAGTGGGAACGAGGCAAAAAACGTCCCGCCGGAGCCTCGCTCAAGCTTCTTTCGCTCATCGAGCGCAAAGGACTGGCCGCTATCGCATAAAAAGAGTCGGATTAAACAACTAACCCTATTTTACTTTTCAACCAACAGGCATCTTTAAGCGGCGCGGTTTTGCTTGCACTCGAAACAACTGGCAAAATAGAAGTCATTAACAGTTCCGGTATAGGCTCAAAAGGTCCATAAGTCTTATAGGTCTTATGAGACCTATTTAAAGTTTTAAGCGACAAAAATTTTACTACAACAAGATCTCATGACAACTGCAGCCAGATCAAAGAAAAACCCCGACATTGACCAGCTTTGTATAAACACGATCCGCACGCTTTCGCTTGATGCGATACAGAAGGCGAATTCGGGACATCCGGGCCTTCCGCTCGGCATGGCGCCGACGGCGTATGTATTGTGGACGCGCTTTTTGCGGCACAGCCCGAAAGATCCGAAATGGTTCAACCGCGACCGCTTTCTCTTGAGCGCCGGACACGGTTCGATGCTGCTTTACAGCTTGCTGCATCTGACGGGTTATGGCCTTTCGCTTGATGAGATCAAGAGTTTCAGACAGCTTCATTCAAAGACGCCGGGACATCCTGAAAATATTCTGACCGCCGGTGTCGAGGTGACGACCGGGCCGCTCGGACAGGGTTTTGCCAACGGGGTCGGCATGGCGATAGCCGAAGCTCACCTTGCCGCCCGATTTAACAAGCCGGGACACAAGATCATTGACAACTACATTTACGCGATAGTTTCCGACGGCGACCTGATGGAAGGCGTCAGTTACGAGGCCGCGTCTCTGGCCGGACATCTGAAGCTGGCGAACCTGATCTATCTATACGACGACAACCGGATAACCATTGACGGTTCGACCGATCTGGCGTTTACCGAAGATGTGACAAAGCGTTTTGAGGCTGCGGGCTGGGCCGTGTTAGAAGTGGCCGACGGCAACGATCTGAAGGCCATCGAAAACGCAATAAAAGCTGCGCAAAAGATAAAGGACAAGCCGAAGCTCATCCGCATAAAAACGATCATCGGTTATGGAATGCCGAAACAAGGCACGTCAAAGGCACATTCTGACGCTCCGGGTGCTGACGCCGTAAAAGAGACCAAACGCAACCTCGGCTGGCCCGAAAACAAGGAATTTTTTGTACCGAAAGAATCGCTTGCTCATTTTCGCAAAGCGGTAAAGAATGGTGCGGCCCTTCAGAAAGAATGGAGCGTGGCGTTCAAAAAATATGAAAAGGCGTTTCCGGAACTTGCGGCGGAATTGAACGGACGCATCACCGGCAAACTGCCCGCCGGATGGGAAAAAGCTCTGCCCAATTTTGCAAAAACCGAAGCCAAGGCGACCCGAGCATACAGCGGCGACGTAATAAACGCCATTGCCGATGACGTTCCGCAACTGCTTGGCGGTTCGGCTGACCTGACGCCGTCAAATAATACATTTATAAAGGACTCGGCGGACATTCAGGCGGGCAGATACGGCGGCCGCAACGTCCATTACGGCATTCGCGAACACGCGATGGGTTCGGTCATGAACGGAATGGCGCTGTATGGCGGCATCATTCCGTTTGCCGGAACGTTCCAGACGTTCTCTGACTATATGCGGCCCGCGATACGCCTGGCGGCGTTGTCCGACATTCAGGTGCTTTTCGTCTTTACGCACGATTCCATCGGGCTGGGCGAAGACGGCCCGACGCATCAATCGGTCGAACATCTTGCGGCAATGCGTGCGATCCCAAACCTTGCGGTGATTCGCCCTGCCGATGCCCACGAGGTGCGCGAAGCTTGGCGCGCGGCGCTGAAACGCACGGATGCACCGACCGCTTTTGCTCTTTCGCGTCAAAAGGTCGCGCTGATAGACCGTAAGAAATTTGCCAACGCAAGCGGCCTGCACAAAGGGGCTTACGTTCTGGCCGAGGCCGAGGACAAAGCAGAAAAAAAAGTAGAGCCGAAACTGATATTGATCGCGACGGGTTCGGAAGTTGGCTTAGCGCTTGAAGCCCGCGAAAAATTTAATAAATCGGGAACACCGACCCGCGTCGTTTCCATGCCCTGTTGGGAATTTTTTGACGAGCAGACGCAAAAATATAAGGACAGCGTTCTGCCGCCCGCGGTCAAGGCACGCCTCGCCATCGAAGCCGGCGTTTCGCAGGGCTGGCATAAATACACCGGCGATGCCGGCGACACCCTCACCGTCGATAAATTCGGAGCATCTGCCCCAGCAGATGATGTCTTTCGTGACTATGGGTTTACCGTGGAGAATGTGATTCGAAAGGCGAAAAAGCTCATCTGATTGATTTGCATATTCAACCTTCTTAAAAATCAAGGAGCATATCTAACCGTTATGGTACCTAAGAGAATTATATGGAAGATCGTTGTTGGCGTTATTCTTGTCGTCATATCGGTAATGAACCTCCCACTCTATTTGAACGGTTCGACGCAAGCCAATACTGGATTGGCCTTGAGTTTTCTTGCGATTATTGGCGGGCTATATCTCGTCTATCGAGGCTTGTATCCTAATCCCAGATAAATAAAACTCAAGCAGGCGACCAATTCCACACAACATCGCGGCCGCTCATCTCGGGCAGATATATGCCGTCCTGTTTATCGGCTCTAACGTATTTGCATAGAAAATCGACCACTCTTTGGCGGATTTGCTGTTTGCGGACAGGAATATCTCTTTCAATACGCCAGATCGCGCCTTCTACTTTATCGAGCGATCCGTGATGGCCGTGTTCGCCTAATAGTTGAAGAACTTTTTCGATGGAAATGCTGTCGCCGCGATGAAGCAGGAACGGAAGCGTGAACGCGCCCTTTATCCTTTTTACAAGTTCGTCATACGGTAATCTTTTTTCGCCGACCATCAGATCAAAAGCGACAAATGGTTCGTGTGCGAGTTCATATCTGGTTCCGTGAGCCTGCATCAGCCATTCTCCGGCCAATCTCTCACCGTCTTTGAGAACGGTTCGAAATCTTTCTTCGTTGGAAAACACCCAATTTGAAAATTCCCAGTGCTGGCGATGCGGCGAGGTCGAAGCGAGATATCCTGCACGGACAAGCGGATAGAGAACATCGTCGATCAGCCCCACGCCGACATTTGAGCCGTCCAGCTTTTCCTGCACGATGACCTCGTCAAACCGATCACGGCGGCGCTCCGTGGCGATCCGCTCGTGGCCGGGGTTGGCAGCATAATCACTTTCACCCAGCCGCGAGCCTGACAAATGCGGAATACTGCCGTAATTTTTATACCCAAAAGGTTTGCGGCGTTCCATTTTTTGTTGAACTTAATATTTACTGGCAACTCTAATATGGAGTACATTGATATTCTGTGGCTGCTGTTTAATGTTTACCCAATATTCTTCTATTGCATCTGCATCAATTTCAGCAGTCGTGCTATATAAGGCGTCACGACCATCTTTGTGACAGCCGGATATCCAGTATTCCTCGTGTGTCTTAATGTCGTAGTAGTTAGATTTAAAACCCTGCCCGCGAAGAGTGCGAAATGATTACTTGCCATAGTCAAGGCGTTTGCCTTTATCCCGAATAGTTACCCATCCGATCCTGGCTGGGCCAACCAGCCCGTCATTTCCTTTATACTCGATATACATCACTCGTCTCATACATAAACCTCACTGTTAGCGCTCATATATCTGTCCTCGATGACCAACTTTAACAACAATGACGGTCAGCACATCGTCTTCGATCTCGTAAACGATGCGATAGATGCCCTGGCGAATACGATAGCGTTCCTGACCCGACAGTTTTTCGCATCCGTGGCCGCGAGGATCGTTAGCCAATGTATCCACCCGCTCGAAAATGCGCTTTACATCGGCTTTGGGAATCGGTTTCAGATCCTTGTAAACTGACCGTTTGAAGACGACCTTATATTTTGCCATCTGCTATTAGTTTTTTGAGAAGGGCTTCGTATGAGATCGCAGGTTCCGAGGCTCGTTCCTCAAAAGCCGCCAGATCTTCCAGGTCTTCCTGCAATGCCGTCCGCAGCGAATCATTTACGATGTCAGAGATGGTCCGGTCGGTGTGAGCAGATTTAAGCCGCACGGCCCGATGAAGATCGGGTTCAAGATAAATGGTTGATCTTTTTAGTTCGACGCTCATAATTGGAAATATGCCATTATAACATCAAAACGTCAAGACGTTTTTTATACGAAGAAGTAATGTAAAGACAAAATATGATACTCTGGCCGAAATGGAAAAGTTGAAGACACCCGGATTGCTGCTTGATATAGAACGCGTTCGGCAAAATGCTGAGCGGATGAGTGAGACGGCCCATCGAAACGGTGTTCGCTTGCGGCCGCATGTGAAAACGCATAAATGTATCGAGGTGGCGCGGACACAGACGGCGGGGCATAGCGGGGCGATAACGGTTTCGACGCTTGCCGAGGCAAGGACGTTTGCACAGAATGGTTTTGCGGATATCACTTATGCGGTTCCCATTGAGCGCGGAAAGTTCGCCGACGCCATCGAGCTACTGCAACGCGGTGTAAAGCTTAACCTGCTGACCGATGATGCCGAAACAGTAAAGGCTTTGGATGAAGCGGCAGGAAATGCAGGTGTAAAGCTTGATGTTTTTCTGAAGATCGACTGCGGGACGCACCGCGTCGGGGTCGAACCGACTACGGCGGAGGCCATCGAAATATCGCGTCTGATCTCTGACTCAAGGAGCCTTCATTTTGCGGGCATTCTCACCCACGCCGGACATTCATACGACGTAAGGACAAAAGAGGACATACTTGCCGTTGCCCGGCACGAACGTGATGTTATGGTTGGCCTTGCCGAACGCCTTCGGAGCCAAAGCATTGAGGTGCCGACGGTCAGCGTCGGCTCGACACCGACGATGTCGCTGGTCGATCATCTGGACGGCGTTGACGAGATACGGCCCGGCAACTATATCTTCTATGATAATTTTCAGGCGACGCTTGGCAGTTGTTCATTTGAGGATACAGCATTGACCGTCCTGACGGCGGTGATCCACAAAGACGCGGCACGGCGAAAACTGGTCATTGACGCAGGCGCGATCGCGTTGTCAAAGGATCGCGGCCCGGTCGGGCTGGACCATTCGTGCGGCTACGGGCGCGTACTTGATCCGGAAGGTAACGATACCGGAATGCTCGTCACCTCGCTCTCACAGGAACACGGCGAGATCGAGGCAAAAGACGCGGCTGCTTTTGATCGGTTACGCGTTGGCGCCCGCCTCCGCATCCTCGCCAACCACTCGTGCCTCACCGCCGCGCAATATTCGCATTACAACGTCCTCGAAAACGGCCGAATGGTCAATCAATGGGAAATTCATCGCGGGTGGTAAATCGTTATTATCAAGTGCTGGCAAAACTTGCAAAAATCGGAGGGTTTACAAACTATCTATACAAATTCAGAAAATCCTTCGCTAAAACGCAAATAGCTAAATGGAGAGTTGGTCAAGATTTGCTTAAGCCTTGGGGTGACAAAGAGAAATGTATCATTCATTGAAAAGAATTTTAGCCCGTTAGTGTCCAATTCATTTAAGCTAGAATTATCAATAAAATGCTCGACGAGCATATTGAAATAACCTCTGTACTCTATATCAAGGCTTCTGTGCCAGATCGTCGCTGATTCGAATCTTGTTCCTGAGATGTCCAATTCAAGCAGGAAATCAACCAGATCTTTCTCAATCAAATAATATCCTGGACCACACATAAAGGGAGAGATCGGTCCGTCCTTTATAAGTTGGAATCTCCCGTCAGAAAGCTGAAACAGCGGAACTGAATCAATATTGCATGACATGTAAAATGGTAGGTTCATAGTCAATATAGGTCCTCAATATAATTCTCTTACAGCTATCCGCAGCTTTGACACAACATTCTTTTCCGGCGGTGTGTCACGCGGATAGACGACGTTGGTGTTCATTACGATGATCGATGCCGTGCGGGTTGCGGGTTCCACGTCTATGTAGCTAAGGAATCCGTTCTGGTCGCCGCCGTGGCCGATGAGTTTGCGGTTGTTTCGCGTATCGATGAAGTAGATCAGTCCAATGTCGGTTGTAAAACCGTGATTGCCGTTTGCATCAACTGCAGCGGGCAGCTGCGGTGCCACATTTCATCGAGAGAGTTGCGCTTTAGAACCGCGTCATAAAGAACCCGGTCGCTATCGCTTCCGGTTCTGACGCCGGTCAGAAAATTCAGATATTTCACCATGTCAGAGATGGGCGAATTCAGCCCGCTGTTTGAAACGGTAATTCCTGTGTCGGCGTCGAATCGGCCTTCGGTGCGTTTGCCGTTTTCTATGTAATAAGAGTGTGAGCGATGCTTGAGCAGATGCGGCGGCGTGGTGTCAAAATACGTGTTGTGCATCCCGAGAGGGCGAAAGATGTTCTTATCTATATAGGTCTCATAAGATTCGCCGCTCACTTCCTCGATAACGCGGCCGAGATAGATGATGCCGGGATTTGAATAACTGAACTTGCTGCCGGGTTCAAACAAAACCTCTGTAAACGGAAACATCGCCACAAGCTGCGACCATTCTGTCGGCTCAAAAGGCTCCCACGGTTTATTATTGCGCCACGGCCATGTGCCGTTACGAAATCCGCCGGAATGAGTCAAAAGATGCCGGATGGTTATCTCGTCCATCGAGCCAAATGAATTATGAATTTTCCGCAATTCCGGCACGTATTTTGTTACCGGATCGTCCAGTTTTATCAGGCCGCGGTCGCGAAGCTGCATAATCGCAATGCCGGTAAAAGGCTTTGTGTTCGACGCCCAATGATAGATCGTGTCGGCATCGGCCGCCTGTTTCTTTTCATCGTTCGCCAGGCCATAATGCTCCTCGGCCAGCACCTTGCCGTCCTTCACAAAGATAAAACTGCTGCCGACGATGCCCGCATCGGCCAGTTCTTTTTTATAGGCCTCGCGAAACGCCGTGAATTTATCGGTCTGTGCCTGCATAACGGTTGCGAACAATAATGATAGCAAAAGAAAAAGGGTAAATTTCATAAGAGCTAACCGCCTTTGTCTCTAAGAGTTCTTAAAAAAGTTTGGTTATAAAGTCTGTGTAGCAGACGAAATATCGGTAGCTACAGGTGGTGCAGAGCGAAACCTGTAGTCAGTACCAGCCATCGCCAAGCCTGTGAAACAGGCGAAATGAATCAATATGCCGCGTGTTTCACACGCTTGGCGCGTGATTCCATTCTTACTCAGGTTCCGCTTCGCTGCACCTGTAGCTATTACTATCGCCGTCTGCTCCGCAGACTGTTTATCTCCAATCCGACATGGATTGGCTTTTCAAAAGAACTCTCTAAATAATAGTAGGTGAAAGATGAAAGTTCATAGACAAGCCGCTTTGATATTCTCAGCGGCAAAGTCATAGACCACGCATGAGCTTTTCATTCGCCCGATTTTACCCTATTATGCCGTTTATTTCAGTTGTATTGAGAAATACTTATGCGGCGATATTTTCATCTTGTTTTCGGCATCGTGTTGTTCGTCGTGTTCTTGATCACAGGGCAATATATGGCGGCTGACTTTCCGGACAAGCAAGTTATCCCGCAGGATCTTAGATTGCTGATGCGTTCGCGGCATATCTATATTCTGCTTTCGGCACTGATACACGTTATTTTGGGCGTATATCTGACCGTGCGGCAGGCTATGTGGCGCAGGGCGCTTCAGGGAACCGGCTCGGTGATCCTGACACTTTCAAGCTTCTTGTTTATCTGGGCCTTTATCGCTGAGACCTACACACAGCAGCACTTTACCGACATCAGCCGATACGGCATCTATGCCTCGCTCGCCGGTGTCATTGTTCATATTCTCGGCGGCTTATCACGAGAAAAACACGGGCAATGACGAAAAATCCCCGGACATTACTTCCCAGTCGTGTTTCCGCCGTAAATCCTGATATATTATTAGTGAAATGAGCGTTTACGAGGAACTGACCGATTCACAACAATTTGCCTGCCGCGTTATTGCCGATCACGCGCGGGCAACCACGTTTGCCATTGCCGACGGCATTTTGCCCGGCAACGAGGGCCGCAATTACGTTCTGCGAAAGATAATGCGCCGTGCCATCTATCACGGCCGCGAACATTTGGGCCTGAAAGATGCGTTTTTCTATAAGGTCTGCAACAACGTCGTTGACGAAATGCAGGACGCATTTCCCGAGATCGGCGTACAACGCGATTTTATCGGCAAAATGGTGCGGCTTGAGGAAGAGCGGTTTGGCAACACGGTCACGGTCGGTTTAGGCAAACTGAATGAACTCAACATAAACGCCGATTCGGCCACTGATCCTGAGCTTTTTGTAAACATTGCAAAACTTTACGACACATACGGAACGCCTCGCGACCTTATCCGCGTTTTTCTAGAGGAAAACGGGATCGTTTTTGAGGAAGAAGATTTCAATAAACGATTTGATGCCGCGCTTCAGGAATTACAGCAGCAGTCCGGCGTTGGGCAGACACAGAGAAAAACGGCACTGAGTCCCGTTTATTCAGAACTGGCCGAGAGCGTCGGCAAACTGAACTTTCACGGCTACGACACAACATTCCTCGAAGACGCCGAGGTCGTTGCGATCATCAGGGACGATGTCCGCGTCGTTGAGCTAAAGCAGGGCGAAGAAGGCCTGATCGTTCTTCGTGACACGCCTTTTTATGCCGAATCGGGCGGACAGGTCGGCGACACGGGTTCGCTTTTCAATTCGGACGCGCGTGTAAAGGTTTTGGACACATTTGCTCCGGTCGCTGGTGTCAATCTGCATAAATCAAAGGTCGAACAGGGCATGGTCAAGGTCGGCGACAAGGTCACGGCCTCGGTCGATGCCGTAAAGCGTGACGCAACGCGACGAAATCACACGGCGACGCATCTTGTCCACGCCGCTCTTCGCGAGGTTTTGGGAACGCACGTCAAGCAGGCCGGTTCGGTCGTGGCTCCGGGCTATCTGCGTTTTGATTACACGCATTACCAGCCGCTGACCGAGGCCGAGATCAATGAGATCGAAGACCTTGTGAACCGCTATATCCTGGAAAACAAGCCGGTCAATACGAACATAATGTCCATTGAGGAAGCAATGAAAAGCGGAGCGATGGCACTGTTCGGTGAAAAGTACGGTTCGGACGTTCGCGTCCTCAGCGTCGGTGACGGGCAATTTTCCAAGGAACTGTGCGGAGGCACACACGTCCGCGCCACAGGCGACATCGGCAGCTTTAAGATAACTGCGGATGAGGCAATCGCCTCAGGAGTTCGCCGCATAAGGGCGATAACCGGGTTTGATTCGTTCCATCGCTTCCGTGAAGATGAGGGCCTGATCGCACGTTCGCTGAACGCGCTGAAAACACAGCGTGACAATCTGCCGAACGCCATCGAACGGCTTCAGGAAGACCTCAAACGGACACGCAAGGAGGTCGATGAGCTAAAGATGAAGCTGGCGACCGGCGGCGGTGCGGGCGGACAGGACAGCGATGAGGTTCAGGATATCGGCGGCGTAAAGGTCGTGGCGAAACTGATCGACGGCCTGGACAAGGGCGGAATGCGGCACCTTTCGGACACGCTGCTCGCCCGGCTGAAAAGCGGCGTCGTGATATTGGGACGCACGGAGGACGACAAGGTTTCGTTCATCGTCCGCGTTTCTGACGACCTGACGGACAAGGTAAAAGCAGGCAATATCATAAAGGAAATGGCCCAAACCGTTGGCGGACGCGGAGGCGGACGGCCCGACATGGCCGAAGGCGGCGGAAGCGACACTGCAAAAGCAAATGACGCCATTGCCGCAGGTCTAAAAGTGATCGAAGCCGCCGTCGGGGAATAGTCCATTCTTTCCCGCCCGATGAATTTAAAAGTGAAAGAGCCGGGATGTTTTTCTTTTCCCGGCTTCCTTATTCTGACCTGTCAATGCTCTATGCTTTTGCGAGGCATTGAGCATCGTCGCCCGGCATTTGAGAAAAATGAACATCCTCATCCGCTTCACCAGTATCGGCCCTGCCTTTGTTTGACGTGATCAATACCACCGATCCGACAACTATCGCCGTGCCGGCAAGCATTACGGAGTTCATTTCCTCGCCCGCTATCAGCCAACCCAGCAGGACAGCGATCATCGGGTTGACATAGGCGTAAGTTGACATGATCGCCGGTGTGGTATTTGTCATCAGCCAACTGTATGCAGTGAAAGCCACCACCGCGCCGAACACTATCAGAAAGCCCAGCGCCAGCCACGAGTTGAACGAGATGGCCGCAATGTCCAACGTCGCCCATTCGCCCATGACCGTGCCGAACAGAAGCAGTAACGCACCGCCGCACAACATCTGCATTCCGGCGCTCTGGAGTGTTGACGGAACTGTCCGCGCTTTGGCTCCGTACAGAGATCCGACCGACCAGCCAATGGCCGCCGCCATTATAAAGCCGATCCCGTAAACGCCGGAATAACCGTCGGCCGAGCCGTTGCCGTTCTGTCCCATTACCAGCAAAGCGACGCCGAAAAATCCCAAAACCAGTCCAATGGAGACTTTGAAATTGGGCCGGCCGCTTTTCATGAATGCCCATCCGAGCAGTACCATAAACAGCGGAACCATTGCTAAAAGCAACGCCGTAAGGCTGGAAGAAATATAATGCTGGCCGACGACCACCGCTCCGTTGCCGATGCCCAAAAGAAGAAAGCCGAGGATCAGGCTCGAACGCCAGTGTGACACACGGGGCCTGGTGTACCCTTCTGAAAAGAATGAGAGCAGATAGATAAAACCGCCGGCGACAACGAACCGTGTGCCGGCCATCAGAAAGGACGGCATTGTTTCAATGGCAAATTTTATTGCCAGATATGTTGATCCCCAAATGATATAGACCAGCACCAGTGCTGTGATCAGCTTTGCCAAATTTCCCGATGATCGTTTTATCATTTCAAGCCTTCCCCCTTTTTTCGTGCCTATCGCTTTTTCTGTTTTTTCTTCGGCTCGTCAATGTCTATCGCCAGCGCCGACGTCTCTTTTATTGTTTGCAGGACAACGGTCGTGCGTGTCCCGATAACATTGGGTATCGCCCTAAGTTCCTCACGAAGCAGGCGTGCCAGATCGTCCGGGTCTTTAGTCCGCACTTTCAGCAAATAAGAATCGTCACCCGCCACATCATGTATTTCCAGAACCTCAGGCAGCTTTGCCAGTTCCCGTTCCGTTACCTCAAGGCAATCGGTAGTGCGGACAAACACGAACGCCAATAGCCCGAGGCCGATCTCTTTAGGTTCTATCCGCGTCTCATAATTTTTTATGACGCCATTCTCCGAAAGTTTCCGCATTCTCTCCAGGATGGCGGAAGGCGCAAGTCCGACCTGCCGCGCGATCTCTGCGTTGGAAATACGGGCGTTTGACTGAAGAATATACAGAATTTGTTTATCTATCTTGTCAATCATTCATTAAACTACGCCATTTACCGACGATATGCCTCTAATTGATGAGCATACAAGTTGCGATGATAAAGGTCAACCCCTATTTAATTACCTATGTGACAACGGTGAAATCGGTATAGAATGGTTCAGGCCCAACAAGCGATGACCACAGTAAAAATGCAGGAAGATCACATCATTTCCGTCGATCCCGCCACGGGAGATGTTCTCGGCACGGCGCCGAACAATTCGGACGATGAGGTGCGTGCGGCGGTCGAGCGGTCGCATGAGGCTTTCTTAAAATGGAAAAGGACATCCTTTACCGAGCGCAAGGCTTTCGTGATGAGCGCCAGAGAAGTAATACTTGGTGAACTGGACAGTGTAGCGTCACTTATCTCGCGCGAAACGGGAAAGCCCGCGGCGGAAGCGATGGCAATGGAGATCGCTCCGGTTCTGGAACTGATGCAGTGGATCGCACGTGGTGCGGAAAGGATGCTTCGGCCAAAAAGGATCGGCCTCGGGCTTTACGGCCTGATGGGACGGTCGTCCATGATCGTCTATCAGCCGCTTGGCGTTGTCGGCATTATTCCGGCGTGGAATTATCCTTTTTCGATACCGCTTGGCGAGACGGCGATGGCGCTGATGGCCGGAAACACGGTCATCATAAAACCCTCGGAACTGACGCCGCTCACGGGGCTGAAGATCGGCGAGATATTTGAAAATGCCGGACTGCCGCCGGATGTAGTTCAGATCGTTACCGGCGGCGGGGCGACAGGCTCTGCTCTGGTAAAAGCCGCCCCGGACAAGATAATGTTCACCGGATCGGCCGCCACGGGCAAAAAGATACTTGCCGACGCTGCCGAAAAGATGACACCAGCTGTTCTGGAACTTGGCGGCAAGGATGCGATGGTCGTTTTTGACGACGCTAATATCGAGCTGGCGGCCGAGGCTGCCGTTTGGGCGGCATTTGCGAACAGCGGCCAGTCATGCTGTTCGGTCGAAAGGCTTTACGTTCAGAAAGGCGTCGCCGAAAAGCTGACCGAAAGGATAATTGAAAAGACCGAAGAGCTGAAACAGGGCATCGGTGCCGACCCGGACGTTTCCGTCGGCGCGATGTCATCGGAAAAGCAAATGGCGATAGTTGAAGACCATGTAGATGAGTTTCGCCAAGCAGGTGCTAAAATAATGACCGGCGGCCAACGAAACAACTCGCTTGCGGCGCTGTCCTCCGACGAGAATCTTTTTTACGAACCGACCGTTATCATTGAGGCTGACAACAAGATGCGTCCGATGCGTGAAGAGACCTTTGGCCCGACCCTGCCGATAGCGGTTTTTGACAACGAAGAAGAAGCGATCGCGATGGCTAACGACAGCGAGTTCGGCCTGACGGCGAGCGTCTGGACCGGAGACCGTTCACGCGGCCGCCGCGTTGCCGAACGCATAGAGGCAGGAACCGTTTGCATCAACGAAGTAATGTACACTCACGGCATAGGCCAAACGCCGTGGGGCGGTTTCAAGAACAGCGGCCGCGGGCGCACACACGGCAAGGAAGGCCTGATGGAACTGGTGCAGCCGCAGCACATACACGTAAACCGCATGCCGTTTTTGCCGAATGTTTGGTGGCTGCCTTATTCACCTTCGGCGGGCAGTTTGTTTCACGACCTTGCCACAAAATTTGCATCGGGTTCGCTGCTGAGAACATCGCTTATGCTGCCAAAACTGATGCGCAGGACCAGAGAACTTTTGAAACTAAGAAAAGGAAAAAAATGAAAAACAAAACATCACTCGCGGCTCTATCTTTTTTACTCCTTGCGGTTTTAGCATGTTCGACCGGCGGAACCGAGAAAGCAGGTGAAGCGGTCGAGGTCTTTCACCAGAGATTCAATGAAGGCCGGTTCGCCGTCATATATAATGACGCTTCGGCTGAATTCAAGAATGCAACTGCCGCAGGCCGGTTGGAAGATATCCTGGAACAGGTGAGGGATCGGCTTGGCAGTGTGAAGTCCGCTAAGCAAACCTCCTGGAAACACAGCAAGAACACCGCCGGGGACATCGTCACGCTGAATTATGACGTGGAATTTGCGAACGGTTCGGGAACCGAGGAATTTATGTACAAGATAGTTGACGAACAGGCACTGCTTTTTAACTACAAGGTAAATTCTCCGTTGCTTGAAGACTAGGAACGCTACCGTTTATCACCGTAAACCTCTGAAGATGAAGAAGCGGCGAAGAGAAGAACTGATAGAAAAGATCAAGAACGGCATCGCCATGCCGCGTTTGCAGATCTCCGTCATTTTGGCGATGACCGCTCTGATCGGCTTCGTCACCTCGTTCATTTTATTAAAGGCGGGCGTGACCTCAATGGCACTGCGTTATCCGTTGGCAGTATTCGCAGCATACATCGGATTTCTGATGCTGCTTCGCGTTTGGCTGTGGTGGCAGTCTGACGAAACCGCCGGATCTTTTGACGTCGGTGACGTGGTAATTCCCAATATCGACGTTTCCGGCATCGGCGGCACTGAGGCATCGCATGCCGTCTTTGGCGGCGGTGGCGATTTTGCGGGCGGCGGTTCCGGCGGTGATTGGTCAGGCGGTGATGTGCCAAAGCCTGTTCCGGTTGCGTTCGCTTCACATCCGGCACCGACGGCAACGCCTCTTTCCTCGGCTTCTTCGTCATCGTCAGGAAGCTGGGGAATCGACTTTGATCTGGATGACGGCATCGCTCTGGTGATCGTGCTGGTGGTGGTGGTGCTTGTCTTGAGCGCGCTGATATACGTCGTATGGATTGCTCCGGTGCTTTTTGCCGAACTGATGATCGACGCCGCACTGGTCGGCGGGCTTTACGGCTCGGTCAAGGGTGTTCAGAGAACACATTGGCTGTTGACGGCTCTTCGCAAAACGGCCATTCCGGCCGTGATAGTCGCGATACTTTTTGTCATCGCCGGCGTTGCCATGGAAGCAGCAAACCCCGAAGCAACAACAATAGGACAGTTCCTGCGCGGGCTTGAGTAAATTCTAAGAGGATAAGAACCATGGGAAAAACTCCGGTTATCTTTTTTGGCCACGGCAGCCCGATGAACGCTCTGGACGACAATGCGTACACTCGCGGCTGGAGTGAGATCGGCCGCTCCATGCAAAAGCCCGACGCCATCCTCTGTGTTTCGGCACACTGGTACATTCCGGCGGTTGCCGTGACCGCAATGGAAAACTCGCGAACCATTCATGATTTTGGCGGATTTCCGCAAAAGCTTTATGAAATGCAATATCCTGCGCCGGGTTCGCCCGCTTTGGCGAACAGGGCGACCGATCTGCTGAAAGATACAGTTGACGTGATAAAGGACGATAGCCGCTGGGGCCTGGATCATGGAACATGGTCGGTGCTGTGCCACGTTTTTCCGGATGCTGACATTCCGGTCATACAGCTTTCTCTGAACGAGAACGAACCCGCCGAATATCATTACGAACTGGCGAAAAAGCTGGCGCCGCTGCGTGATGAGAACGTGCTGATCATCGGCAGCGGAAACATCGTTCATAACCTTCACGCATATGCATGGGGAAAACACGATGTTGAGCCGTTTGACTGGGCAGAGCATTTTGAGGCGCTCGCCCGCGAGGCGATATTGTCCGGCGATCACGATCCGCTGATAAACTATCAGGCGCTGGGCCGCGACGCAAAGCTTTCGGCGCCGACACCTGACCACTATCTGCCGCTGCTCTGCGTCCTTGCACTCGCCCGTGAGGATGACGAGATCACCTTTCCGGTCGAGGGATTTGACGGCGGTTCCATCTCAATGACGACGGTCCGTTTCGGGTAGGAACAGCGTATGCCCGGCTGACCGGTGGAGCGTTCACGGCGTTCCGCAAGTTATTTCTGTGCGCGTTTTCTGTAACTAAAACTGCATCCAATACTTTACTAATCAATATTTTTTCCAATAAACTCAAATAACCTTATTTTCTCTCTCACTGTATAACGCATGGCAAAATCTCATTTACTTAGGCGACTGACAGCCCCGGTCGATCTGACACGGGACCACTTTATCGGCAATCCTGACGCCGAGATCACCCTTGTGGAATACGGCAGCTATTCATGTAAATACTGTCACGCCGCACACGAGGTGATAGCAAATCTGCGGGACAGATTTGGTGACAGGATGCGCTATGTTTTCAGACAACTGCCCATCAGGGGAAGCGATTCCGCGCGGCCGGCGGCCGAACTTGCGGAATTTGCGGCGGAAACGGGCAACAGCTTTTGGCAGGTGCATGACGAACTGATGCATCGCGGCCCCGATTTCGCCGACGGCGAACTGGAGGAGGTCGCCGCAAAATTTGGCCTTAGGCCGGACGATCCGGAATTTGCCGATGCCAAAGCCAGGGCCGCCGCTCGGGTTGACGAACATACGGAAAGCGCGCGCTCAAGCGGAGCGCGCGTGACACCGAGCTTTTTCATAAACGGTCGCCGCTATGAAGGCGCGTGGGACGAGAACGCACTGGCCGAGGCAATGCTGGGTTCGCTGGGACACCGCATTCAGAGCGCGGCCCTGGATTTTGTCCGTTGGGGTCCGTCAGCCGGACTTTTGCTGCTGTTGGCTTCGCTGACCGCAGTCTTTATGGTCAATACCGAGATGGGGCCGAAATTTGAGGCCTTTTGGCATATCAAGACCGGTTTTGGCTGGAACGGATCGGGCTTTTATCTGTCTTTGTTCGACTGGATCAATCACGGGCTGTTGTCGATCTTTTTCCTTGTTGTCGGCCTTGAGATAAAGAAAGAGTTTACGGTCGGCCACCTTGCGACACGGCGTTCGGCGGCATTACCGGTCGCGGCGTCGATCGGCGGCATGGTCGTACCGGCTTTGCTATATCTGGCGTTCCTGCCGACGGGGCCGCTGGCACATGGCTGGGGCGTTCCGATAGCAACGGACACGGCCTTTGCCATTGCTCTGATCGTTTTGCTTGGCGACCGCGTTCCGGTCGAGCTTCGCGTTTTTCTGACGGCGGCGGTGATCGTTGACGATATTATCGCCATTATTGTTGTGGCGGTGTTCTATTCCGGCCATATCAGTTTTGCGTTCATTGCCGCCTCGGCAATCGTATGCGTTATTTTGGGCGTGCTGAACCGCTGGAACGTTTACAGCCCGCTGCCGTATGCCATTGCCGGCCTTGTATTGTGGTTCTTTTTGCACGAAGCGGGGCTTCACGCAACGCTGGCCGGCGTTCTGATAGCGATATTGACGCCGACGCGTCCGCCGGGCAACCTGCCCGCGTTGCTGGCACAGGCCGAGAATGTCATGTCAGACGAAATGCGGCGTTCCGGCGAAGCGGTGCTGAGGCACGGGCCGTCGCATCCGGCAATGGAGGCTTTGGACACGATATTTGACCGCATAGAATCTCCGGCGGACAAGCTGCTTCGCACCCTGGAGCCTTGGTCAAGCTATTTCGTCCTGCCGATATTTGCACTGGCAAATGCCGGTGTCGCCATAACGGCGGACGTGATCGCAGGCCACGCAACACTGATGGCAGCGATAACGGTCGGCCTCGTGGTCGGAAAACCGGTCGGCATAGTGGCATTCGCTTTCGCGGCGGTGAAACTCAAACTGGCGGAAAAACCGATCGAATACAACTGGCGGCAAATGGTCGGCGTCGGAGCGCTTGCCGGTATCGGGTTCACGATGTCGCTGTTCATCGCCGGGCAGGCATTTCCCGATCCGGACGATTTCGCCGCGGCCAAAATAGCGGTGTTCATCGGGTCGATAGTGGCCGGAGTTGTCGGTGTGCTGTTCCTCCTGCCACGGCGTTCGGAGGAAGAGGCCGCTGAAGAACACGCACAGCCGGAATGTTCCGCCGCGTAGAACAAACATTCACCGCAACAAAAAAGCTGCCCGATGCATCAGGCAGCTTTTCTTTTTCCTATCCGTCGGTTCCCCGCCGAACTACGGATTTATTACATAATCCGTCCAGCAGTTGTGCAGACTGTCATACATGAACGTCTGCTCAAACGAAGGGCCGCCGCCTGCACCAGCCGCAACCGGCGATACACGCGGAGCATTCGGATGAAGGATGTCCGCGATCTGATCGCGAACCGCCTCAAGGTGAACGCGGGTCGCGGCGTCGGTCGTCTTGGCTATCGCGTCGGCAACCTGAGCGTCCAGCGTCCTCAGTTCGGCACGGTAATATCCCTTTTCGTCACCGCTTGAGATGAACTGAGCTGCAAACGCGGCAGGAACATTGGCCGGAGCCTGTGAGGTCTGGTTTATCTTGGTGTTCGCGATCTCAAGATACGAACGCTGCAGGTTGCGGCGGTATGCGTCAACCACGACTGACGAACCATTGAGTTCGCTCCAGACGCCTGACCTTACATCCGCGAGCATTTCGGACGGCTGATATGCCGACGCACCGTCAATGGCCTGCTGTTCGACCAGTCGGGCAAACCTTGCGCTTGAAAGCAGATTGTTCAGCACGGCACGCTGGGCGTTGCGAATACGGTTCAAACCTCCGACCGGCTCAATGCGGCGAAGTATCTCCTTGTCCAAGGCCCATGTCGGTGTCTGAAAAGCGTTCTGATTAAGGAACCTGACGGCTCCGGCCTGTCTTGCCTTTGCCACCGGCACAAAACGCAGTCCGTCCTGCCCGACATGCTTCTGGCGCGTGTCAAATCCGCCGACGATCGCGGCAACGTGATTAAGTTCGAGCGTCCATTGTCCGAGCATTCGGCCATAAAGTTCCGAAAGGTCGGAGTAGGTCTCGCCTTTAACATTTGTTGTTGCCGGAATGAGCATTTTGGAAACACGCTGAAGGTTCTTGATGCCCAATTCGGTAGCCCTGACGGCGTCTGAATCCGCCACGGCCTCGGTCAGTTCACCCGGATCGGAACCTGCCGAACCCGCTGTTGAAAAGCGATACCACGGCGTCGTGTCCTGTTCGCGTGCCCATGTGTCGAGCGTAGCTTTTTCATCGTCCGAAGTTTTGGCGTTCGGTATCGGAGCATAGCCCCATTTGGTCGCCCAAATGTCATAAGGCCCGATGCCCGGAACCAGCAATTCGACCGGCATGTTGTCTTCCGGCTGTGCGACGTAGTTGAAACGCGAATAGTCCATCAGCGTCGCGACGTGGCCGTTTTCCTTGACCCATTTCGGATCGCGGACCTGTTCGACCGTATAGGTCGAGCTTGCCTTCATGTTGTGCTGGAAGCCGAGCGTGTGGCCCACTTCGTGAGCGACCACATATTCGACCAACACTCCCATCAGGTCATCCGGCATTGGAAGTTTTGCCACACGCGGATCGAGCGGGCCGACCTGTGTGAAATACCACGAACGCTGAAGGTTCATGATGTTGTGATACATCTGAATGTCGGATTCCAGTATTTCGCCCGTGCGAGGGTCATTGACGTGTGGGCCCATTGCGTTCTCGATATCGGAAGGAAGCCATCTGATAACTGAGTAACGTGCATCCTCGGGGCTAAAATCCGGATCTTCTTCTTTGCTCGGCGCCATCTTTGCGATGATCGCGTTCTTGAATCCGGCTGCCTCAAACGCTTTTTGCCATTTTTCGACACCGCGTTTGGTGAACGGCACGAGCCACGTCGGCGTTGCCCGGTCAATGTAATACACGATCGGTTTGACCGGTTCTGAAACGGCAGCGTTCGGGTCTTTCTTTTCCAATCTCCAGCGTGTGATAAAGCGCCGCTGCGGAACCCTGTGTTCGGCACGGCCAAAATCTGAATTGCGAACCGAGAAATATCCGACTCGGTCATCATAAAGACGCGGCATCATCGGATCCTCGGGCAACTTGACCATGCTGTGGTGAAGCACCACGGTGGCGCTTCCCGGCCTCATGCCGGAAGCAGCCGCTCCGCCGCCCTGACCGCCGCCACCGCCGCCGGGAGCGGCGACACGTGTGTATGTATGCGTTGCCACGGCCTCGATATTGGTCGGATACGGAGAGATGCGCTCAACGTAACTCCTTGACGCGTCAAGCGTGTTGGCGCTGAGGCGCTGACGGGCGCTTAGCTCAAATATATCGGTCGTGAAGAGTCGCGTGACGTCGATAACCGCAGAGTCGTCCGGACCGTATGCGGCCACGGGAAAGCTCATCAGGATCGTTTCATTCTTTGCCGCCTCGACCGCTTCGCTGATAGGCGTGTTCGAATCGGCAACAATGCTGTAGGTCCTTAAGCGAAGATTGATGGTGTCATTGCGTTTTTCCCAGCGAACGACGCGATTGCCTAAGGCCTGTCCGCCGTAGCCGACGCCGAGCGTGGTGCGGGCTATTTGCGTCACCCACAGAAACTCCTTGCCCATCTCGTTCTTTGGTATCTCATAAAAGAACTTGTCCTTTATCTGATGGACCTTGAAAACGCCGTCCTTTGTCTTGGCGTCCTTGGTTATCACCTTGTCATAAGGCTGCGGGTCCTGTGAGGCTCCCGTGCCGGCGCCACCGGGACGCTGTCCTCCGGCCGGCGGGCCTGTTGGCGGCGTGTCCTGGGCAAGAATGCCGCCTGCCAGGGCCATGCTGATAATGGCACTGAACAAAAACTTTGATCCGATTCTTCTCATTTGGTCTTTTCTCCTAGGATTTTATGGCGACGTACCGTTCCCCAAAAAAGGAAATTGGCCTAAATGCAATTTGGCCGGTTTATACAAAACCTAGCGAAGAGCCGATAGATGAAAGTTCTTTCGGAAAAGCGTGAGGACCTTACTGGAGAATGTCCGCCATCTCGCGCTCCGCGGTTTTAATTCAATTTTTGGATCAGATACAGGTTCGATAATTTATAGCATTGATCCGGCCAAGGCGCAATTGAACTGACAATACCGCCAATACCAACAAGGCCGGTTACGAAACAACTCAGATGCCGTTATTCGATTTCGCTATTGTTCTACGGGCAGGACAAACGAATAGTTTCATTTTGGCCGATCAGAAAGCCGCTCGGCTGATGCTTTAACCCGCATTACGCACTGGAAACACCCCGACGAACACCGGAACCGACATAACAGTTAATAGTTATGCAGGTTACAGTTATTAGTTTTTTTCAACTGTTAACTAAAAACTGACCAACTATAAGCTGTTAGAGACTAATATGATCTGCCTGATCTCCTGCACTTTGAACTTTTGGGTTCTTTCTTTAATGCGGGATCTGGATTTAAGCTATTCAGAATGAAGATAGAAAACTTTGCTGATGATCTTCCAGACACCGTCTTCTTTCAGCAAAGTGAAGAAATCGGTGAAGCGGTGGCCTGTCCAATTATTAAGTTCAACGCGCACGGTCCCGACGGTTCCTTCTATATCGATCCGGACGACATCTCCTGTCAGTTCCGCGGCCGGGCCGTTGTTGTCATGCCAGGCATAAAATTCACTTATCGGCCCGCCGAAAAGGTCGGTGCCGACATAACCGAATATCGTCGCGTCCGGGTGAAATGCTGAACTAAGATCAGAGCTTTGTCCGGAGATCGCCCCATTCATATAGGTCTCCATTATTTTTCTGATCGCTGATTCATCTGCGGAGTTTGTGGTATCGGTCATTATGGTCGTGCCGTCCTTATTAATTCAAATTGTGTAAAGCCGGAATATCCTACGTTCAATCGCCCGAAATAGCAATCAGATATTGAACTCGGCAATGACCGGAGCGTGGTCGCTGGGCTTTTCCAGTGAACGGGTCGATCTGTCTATGACACAGCCCGTGCATCTTTCGACCAGAAACGGCGAGGTCCAGATATAGTCAATGCGGAGGCCGCGATCTCGCTGCCAGGCGCCTTCACGATAATTCCACCACGAAAATTCCTGCGCGTCGCCGTTGATCTGCCGGAACGCGTCAACAAAGCCCCATTGCTTTACATAATGCATCGCCGCCCGTTCGGTCTTTGTGAAATGAAGCTTGCCTTCCCATGCGGGAACGCTCCAAACGTCAATCTCATCCATCGCCACATTGAAATCGCCGCAGAGCAGCACGTTGTTGTCAAGGCGGCAGCTTTCGTCAAAGAACTTTCTCAGTTTTTGCAGCCATGCGAGTTTGAAAGTGAACTTGTCGGTGCCAAGCTCGGTGCCGTTCGGGATGTATGTGTTCACGATGCGGACACCGTTTACCGTCGCCGCGATCAGACGTTTTGGAGATTCGTCATCATCATCCGTAAAGCCTTTCTGTACGTCGGTTATGGGATATTTTGAAAGTATCGCGACGCCGTTATACGATTTTTGTCCAAAAAATGCGGTCTGAAAACCGGCGTCCTCTATCTGCTGACGCGGGAAATTTTCGTCAACGCATTTTGTCTCCTGCAAACAAATAACGTCCGGCGCCGCACGCTCGGCCCAGTCGAACATCTGCGGCAAACGAACATTTATCGAATTAACATTCCACGTCGCGATCTTCATATCAACAATTTCACCATAATATTGCCGGACAAACCAAATGCCGTCTGTTCTGAACGGTTATTAGGCCGGATCAAAAGAGATGTTCATATCCGATCTCAAACCGTTCGGAAACCAAGCCTTTTGTCAAAAATGAACCTTTCCGACTTTCCGAATATTACCTTATCAATGTCAACGTGGCTGAGGTTGATAATATAGTTGGATTCACGAGGCAAGATGGCGGTTGGCACCCGAAGAACGACCGACTCACCTCCCGTGATCCACGTGTCACCTATTTTACATATCTCATCGGGTGCAGGAATTTTTCGCCAATTCGTTGGCAGGCGGATGAGGTCTTCAACTGACAAGATCAGTTCTTCGCTGAAAGTAACTTCGCCAAAGGAATAATCGTCGAGAATGACCTCATCATCTATGTGAACAAGCATCTCAAGAGTCGCAAGAGCTAAGCTTGCGGACGCGTACAAAACGCGTTGGCCGCGTGAATTCCAGCGTCCGCCATATCTAAATGAACCTTCACCGTCACTCCACGAAGAGGTATAAATAGAATTAAAGACACGGTAGGCAGTTATCATCAACTTAAGAAAAGACCCCATGCATCAGCCGTCCGATAAGGTCCTCCACTTCTCTTGATCCGACCTCTGTTCCCGCAAGGTCGATCGGCGAACGCATACCCAAAGCCCGCTTCGGTGTTGTGAACCATCGCATGGCATTTTCCATACGGCCGCCGAAAAGCTCCAGAGCAAAGGCAAAGAGCCGTGAAACAGAGACCAATCGATCAGATTCTTCCGGTGAGAGGCGATTCATAGTTCGGCGCCTTGCCATCGTCCTGGGTGTAAGCCGGATCGCCTTTCTTACAAGCTCCATGGGCAGGCCTGTCTTTTTGCTGAATCGCTCAAGCGAGGAGAACGAAAGGCCTGATTCCACCCGTGCCGCAAGCCCGAGGCCACTGATCGCCTTGATACCGAGAAGCTGCTGCGTATTTAGCGTTGGTTCAGATCTTACAACTTGCATATAACCACCTGCCCTCTGGCATCTGGCATCTATTATACGCCATTTGGCATATACATGCAAAACTATCTGCTCGACGGCACTGAGTTGCGTTCCCAGAAAACGCCGTCTGAAAGGCCTTGTATCTTCTTATCGGTTTCTGCGACCTCAAGCCGCTTGGCGGCGAGCAGACAGTAGCGTTCGTCTGATTCGATGGCGACAAAATGGCGGTCGAGCTTTTTCGCCGTGACGGCGGTCGTGCCGCTGCCTGCGAACGGGTCGAGTATAAGATCGCCCGGGTTGGTCGAGGCAAGTATGACCTTTGCCAGCAGCTTTTCCGGTTTTTGCGTCGGGTGATCGGTGTTTTCGGGCATCGACCAGAACGGAACGGTGATGTCCGTCCAGATGTTCGATGGATGAGTGTCGCGAAATTTTCCGTTGTCGCCATCATTCCAGTCTTTGGGCTGTCCGTTCTCTTTGTATGGCGCAAGCACGCGGCGGCGCTGCTTTACGGCGTCGAGGTTAAATGTGTAATTATCGGAAATCGTAAAGAACCAGATGTCCTCGGCGGCGTTCTTCCAGTTCGCTTTTGCCCCGCGCCCCTTTTCGCGCTCCCACGTAATGCGGTTCCGCAGCTTAAAATATTTCGTCCCGACACGCTGTATCGCTGAAGAGCTTCGCCAATCGCCGCAGATATAAACGCTCGCTGTCGGCCTTAAAAGCGGCACGCAAAGCCGCAGCCACGAATCAAGCCATTGCTCGTAGGCATCGCCGCTGGTCTGTTTGAACGATTCCTTGCCAAAATCCTTTGTCAGATTATACGGCGGATCGGCGAAAAGCAGATCAAACCGCTCCGGCAGCAACCTCGGCAACACCTTGAACGCATCCCCGCATATAAGAAGGTCTTTTTCGCCCGCGTCAAAACTGCCTGCGGACACAATGCGGTGGCGAAGAGCTTTGGCATCGTCCCCGGCAACGTCTATGGTCCGGTTCCTTGCGGCACGTTCTTTTTTTGGATGGTTTTCTTTGTTTGCCAATTTTTCAGCCTCCGCAAAACATGGCGGCGGACGCAGCCGATGTATTTACGTCAGATTATACGCGGACGAGGTGAATTTAAAAATCGTGTCAATACGATGTTAGGCCCGTGAAAGTGAAAGGCCTTTGCCTGAAAAATGCCTGTGCGCCAAAACCCTCGCAAATACGCGCCAAAACGCAAAAAATGGCAGCCCTCACCGGCTTGACCCTCTATATGGCGCGTGATAATGTTATATGTTTTGAGACGAGAACCGTCGAAACTCTATATTTAATAGCTTTTTTTAATAAACAGTATGGTTTTGCTGGCGTTTGCCGAAGGCTCGATACAACTATTTCCGGACGGCACCATTTTTTATCACATTATCCTTATCCTTGTGATGATATGGGCGCTGAACCGTACCTTTTTCAAGCCCATCAACGCGATCATCGAAAAGCGTTCAAAGCAAAAGGTCGGACGCGGCGGTGAAGCGGAAGATATCCTTGCCGATGTAGCGGAAAAGCAGAAAAATTACGAAAAGCAGATGCTCGGAGTAAGAAACGACAGCTACGAGCTGATCGAAAGCGAGCGCGCGGCGGCTGTGGAGATGCGTCAAAAGGCCATTTCGGACGCCAGAGAAGCGGCAGCGACGCTGGTCGCATCTGAAAAGGAAAGCCTGAAAGAGGCTGTTGCCGACGCCCGAGTGCAGATAGCTCTGGAAGCGGACAAAATGGCGGATAAGGTGGCCGCAAATATTCTCAAGGCTTAGGACAGTATGTTTGCATTAGCTCTAAATGTGGTCATTTTTCTCGCGGCGGCCGGTTCGGGGTCCGAGAGCTCTTTTGTTCAATGGTGGAACAAATGGCTTAACTATCCGGGCTTTGAGGTCTGGAAGTTCGTCAACCTTTTCATTTTTGTGGGCCTGCTGGGCTACATCCTCAAAAAACCGCTTTCAGAAGCATTCAAGGCAAAACGAGAGGTCATCCGGGCGGAACTTATCAGGGCCGAAGAAGCAAAACAGGCAGCTTTGGCAAAGCTTACCGACGTTGAGGCAAAGCTCGCCGGGGTCGAATCGGAGCGGCAGGCAATAATGTCCGAGGCCCGCGAAGAGATCGAGCATGAAAGGTCGCGGCTGGTCGCCCAGGCGGAAACAGAGACCGGAAAGATCCGCGAACAGGCAGAGGGCGAGGTCGTCCGCATCGGCCAGGTCGCAAAACTTGAGCTTCGCCGCTTTGGCGCGGAGGAAAGCATCCGCCGGGCCGAGGAGAAGCTGCGGGCGCAGGTAAATGCCGCGACGGATGCCCAGTTGATCGACTCAGGAATACGCGCGATAGGAGGTTTGAACTGATATGAGTGTTGAAACTATCGCTCGCAGATACGCTACGGCGCTTGCCGACGTTGCGGTCGAAAAAAATGAGACCGACGTCGTAAAAAGCGAACTGAAGGCGTGGGAAGACCTTATCCGTTCAAATATCGAACTGAACAGAGCATTTGGCAATCCCTCGATAACGCACGCAAAAAAAGAAGGTGTTCTTGAAGCACTGCTCAAGAAAACGGCTCCGACCAAAACAACGGCTAATTTTCTCCGCGTTTTACTCAGGAACAGCCGGATAACCGACCTTTCGGACATCAACGAAAGGTTCGTTTCGGTGCTTGAGGAACGCAGCGGCCTTGTCAACGGTTCGGTCACGTCCGCCCACGAGCTTACTGACACGCAAAAAGGCGAATTAAAAAGAAATCTGGAAAAGGTAACGGTAAAAACCGTTAATCTGACATACGCGATCGATCCGGAACTGATAGGCGGTGTGGTGACACGCATCGGTTCGACCGTTTATGACGGTTCGGTTCGGACGCAGCTTGAACATTTAAGAGAACAATTATTGGAAAAATAGAGGGTCAGTGTTTAACCGTAAATAGTTGATCGTTAATAGTTAATTGTCAGAAGTTCCCTTAGCGGCTTACAGACAACAATTAACGATCATCAATCAACAATTAACCACTAGCGATAAACAAAAACAATGGAAGCAATCAAGGCAGACGAGATCAACGAGATCATCAGGGCACAGATCGAAAATTTTGATTCGAGCATGACGGTCGATGAAGTGGGGACCGTTATCAAGGTCGGCGACGGCATCGCCGAGGTTTACGGACTGCAAAAGGTAATGGCCGGCGAGCTGCTTGAATTCCCGCACGGCGTTCGCGGCCTGGCCCTCAACCTTGAGGAAGACAAGGTCGGCTGTGTGCTTTTCGGCGATTCGCAAAAGATCAAGGAAGGTGACGAGGCTAAGCGCACTCGCCGTATCATGAGCGTTCCGGTCGGCGATGCTCTTATCGGCCGCGTGGTCGATGCTCTCGGCAACGCCATTGACGGCAAAGGCGAGATCATCACCGACACCTACAATCCGGTTGAGCGTATCGCTCCGGGCATCATTGACCGCCAACCGGTCAAAGAACCGCTCCAGACCGGTTTGAAGGCAATTGACTCAATGGTTCCCATCGGACGCGGCCAGCGTGAGCTTATCATCGGCGACCGCCAGACCGGCAAGACCGCCGTTGCTATTGACACCATCATCAACCAAAAAGGCAAGGACGTTATTTGTATCTACGTCGCCATCGGGCAAAAGGCATCGACCGTTGCGCAGGTCGTGAAAAAGCTTGAGGATTACGGCGCGATGGATTACACGGTCGTCGTTTCCGCAACCGCTTCCGACCCGGCGGCAATGCAGTATCTTGCACCGTATTCCGGCGTCGCCATCGGTGAATATTTCCGCGACAATGGCCGCCACGCGTTGACGATCTACGACGATCTTTCCAAGCAGGCCGCCGCTTATCGTGAAATTTCACTGCTGCTCCGCCGTCCTCCGGGCCGCGAGGCATATCCGGGCGACGTTTTTTATCTCCACTCACGCCTGCTGGAGCGCGCCGCAAAGATGTCGGACGCGCGCGGCGGGGGAAGCTTAACCTCACTGCCGATCATCGAAACCCAGGCCGGTGACATTTCCGCCTACATCCCGACGAACGTGATCTCGATCACGGACGGACAGATATTCCTTGAGGCCGACCTGTTCAACTCAGGCGTTCGGCCTGCCATCAACGTCGGTAACTCGGTTTCCCGCGTGGGCGGTTCGGCACAGATCAAGGCGATGAAATCCGTTGCCGGTACGTTGCGTATCGACCTTGCACAGTATCGCGAACTCGCGGCGTTTGCCCAGTTCGGCTCGGACCTTGATAAATCGACACAGGATCAGCTTGAGCGCGGAAAACGCCTGACCGAGATATTGAAGCAGGGACAGTATCAGCCGATGGAGGTCGAACAGCAGGTGACGATCATCTGGACCGTGACCAACGGCCTTGCGGACGACATAGCGGTCGAAGACCTCAAGCGTTTTGAGGAAGAACTGATCGCGTATATGAAGAACGCGCATCCCGGCGTTATGAACACGATCCGTGAAAAGAAGAACATCGACGATGCCCTGAAAGCGGAAATGAAAGAAGCCGTTGAGGACTTTAAGGCAACGCGTTGGGAATCGGCAAGTGCCATTGCGGCATAAAATAATGTGACCTATCGGACATATAGGACACATAAGTCCTATATGTCCTGTTAGAATTTATGGCTAGTCTTTTGGACATGCGCCGACGCATTAAGTCGGTCAAGAACACACAGCAGATAACGAAGGCGATGAAGATGGTCGCCGCCGCCAAGCTTAAGCGCGCTCAGGACCGCGTCGTTGCGGCGCGCCCCTTTTCGCACAAGATGTCAGAGGTGCTTGGCGGACTCAGCGCTAAAGTTGCCGATGATTTCTCGCATCCGCTGCTGGACGCGCGCGGTGACGAACGCTATCTAGTGATACTGGTCACGGCGGACAAGGGCCTCGCCGGAGCGTTCAACGCGAACGTGATAAAGGCTGCGCAGGCTTTCGTCAAGGATAACGCCGACAAGAAGATAGAGCTTGTCACCGTTGGGCGCAAGGGACGTGATTTTTTCAAACGCAGAGAGATCGACATAACCGGCGAGTATCTTGGCCTTACGGGCAGAGGTTCGGCAAATTATTCGGACGCGGCGGAGATCGGACAGGCTGTTATCAAGTCCTTTACAGAGGACACAACGATAGACAAGGTGTTCCTGATCTTTACGGAATTTAAGACCGTCCTGTCGCAAAATCCCGTTGTCGAACAGCTTCTTCCGATACCGAAGATCGAATCTGAGGAAGGCGAAGGTTCCGCGACCGCCGAATACGTTTACGAACAGCCGGCGGCGGAAATATTTGGCAAGCTCCTGCCGAAACAGGTCGAAACGCAAGTTTACAAAGCAATGCTCGAATCGGTCGCCTCGGAGCAGGGTTCACGCATGACGGCAATGGATTCGGCGTCAAAGAACGCAGGCGACCTGATCGATACGCTGACGCTGAACATGAACCGCATCCGTCAGGCAGCGATCACCAAAGAGATCATCGAGGTCGTCAGCGGCGCTGCAGCGGCAGCATAGTCAACGTCACAACTCGCACTACCGAACGCAGCCTCGAAAGGTTGCGTTTTTTTCTTGCGTTAATAGATTAAAAAGGGTTACTATGATGGCACTTATAACCATATTAGCTCCTATGAAAATGCTTAAGATAATTTTACTCTCTCTCTCCACGATAGTCTTACTTGGGGCAGTCTCTCTGGTTATAGATTACTACTTCTATTCTTGGACCTCATATTTGCGTCCATTCGGTTGTAAATATAAAAACATCGCTACGAGTGAAAGTGGTGGCAATCTGGAGAATAGCTTTGATTTGATACAGATAGGACAGATGCTGAGTTCTAATCCGAACTACTCGCTTGGACACCCTCGGCTTCAAAAGCCATACTCCAGTGAGCAGCTTGAGGTAACTCGCCGTTTTGGAGATGTCTTATACAAAATAATATTTCAAAATACACAGAGTGGGGCCAAAGTTAGGTTTAATATAGTTTCAACTTATGTAAATCAACCTTCCGCCTCTGCTTTTGGTGAGGCACCCTCAGTTCCAGATCATTATATAAAAGTAAATATACATCAAATGATAAATGAAATGCCGTTAAACGATGTGCAAAAAGAAGAGTTAAAAAGAAGCGTTACAGTAAAATGTAATATGGATATTAGAATAGATATTTTGTAGCGACTTAACTTGTTAATTAAATCTAGCTTTTAGAAACTTTGACAATACTCATTTCAGATGTGTTATGAAAAACCCACTAATGTCCGTAATTGCGATTTGTTTTGTGCTTATCACGGGCAGTTTCTCATTTTCTCAGATAGTTCCAGGAACCCAACTTCTACAGCATGATATGAGTTTCTGGGGTGCTGTTTTTCCTCTTCGAAATTTCGATTCGGGCGGTTGCAGTTACTCGCTTCCAAAACCGCTCGCAATTCAAGACAAAGATCAGACAGATTTTGTGGTTACATTTCAAGGTGGAAAGAGAATGGGCGGGGTTTATGAAAGAAGTAAATGTAACGGATTATCCGGGTATGTTTCCCGACAATTTCAGCAGGATGACCCCCCAATGTATCAGACAAGTTTTTCTGATACTGTCACAATTACGTTTTCAAAACCCGTAACCTTGGAACGTATCCGATTTCAAACAAAAACACCTGCCACTTATCAAATAATAATTAACAATACGATCTCCAACAACTATCAGCCTCCTGCACGCCTTGCCGGAGAACATGAATACCCATACAGATATCCGTTCTTTGTGGGTGACACTGGAAGCAGTGGGATGGGCTTTGAATCAAGTGACGTTCAAAATGTTGTACAACTGACAATCAAAAGCCTTGATACTGCTTGGGCGTTTGGTATAGACCGTATAGACTTCCGGGACCTCGCAGGAGGTAGCGGAGGGGGAGGGATTCCCACACCCACTTATGATGGAAATCCCGTTATCTTTGTTCCCGGGGTTGCGGGAAGTGAACTAGTCAAAGCAAACGAAGGCAGTAAGTGGCTTCCACAAAATATTTTTTCTTTACATGGAGATATAAGTTCGTTAGCTCTGCCAAGTGAACACAATATTTACGCAACAGATGTTTTTTACGACCAAAATTATCTTAACAACAACTTCCAACCTCAATCATATTTTTCAATATTGAATGCTCTTTATAACAACGGTATTGGACCAGCATATGATGTTGGCGGAGATCCTAGTCGCCGTACTACAAACGGATGTGACATGAGTCAAAATTCAGAGAATCCGACAAATAAGCCAAAAACCTTTATCTTTGCCTATGATTGGAGAAAAAGTAATGCTGAGACCTCTATTGCTCTGAAGGATTATGTCGGTTGCGTAAGAAAATTTTACCCAGATAGAAGAATAGATATTATTGCTCACAGTATGGGCGGATTGGTTGCCAGACGCTATGTTCTAGACAACCCGGATGATCATCAGGTTGAAAAAGTTATAACAATCGGCACTCCGTGGCTGGGAGCCCCGAAAGCGATTCATGCATTGGAAACAGGTGTGTTTATCGCACCAGCTTTTGGAGCCGATATGTGGGACTGGGCGGCAAATATGGTAATGGCTCGTACGTTGAGAAATGTAATGAAGACGTTCCCAGGACCTCTCCAGCTTTTGCCATCTGATTATTATTTTGATCTGCATTATTCTGACCTTGATCCGCAAATATTCCCAACTCCTCTGAGTATTCGGAAATATCCGTGGTCAAACACAGAAAATTACAATTATTCGCAGATGCGCAACTGGCTGGACTCACGTTTTGATATTCAGCCTGGAAAGATAGTAAATCAATTCCACCAGATAGACCACGAAGGATTGCAGGATGACTGGCGACAAGATTCCAGTCTGGTGAATTACTACCACATTTACGGTCAACAACGGTCTAACTTAACTGTCGGAAAGGTACGCGTGTTGCAGAACACATATTGTAATCTTTTGAGCCTGAATTGTATCGGGGGAATTACCAATACTTATTTCGAGCCAATTCCGACCAATGGGGATGGAACTGTTCCTCTTATTAGCAGCCGGCGTATTTCATTGACCCGCAACCTTAATTCCAATAAGGTAAAACGTTATTTAGCAGACGCAAAAAGTAGTCTACCTGATAATCCCTTTGACGATCACAACACTGAACATACAAAAATTACTGCCAACGAAAACGTACACGCAACCCTACTTAAAATCCTAAAAGACGAGGACTCTCCTGATACATTAATTGAGGAGGATGATGACACCCCTATTCTTTCCCAACTTGTATCGAATGAAACTGAAGACCCCTCGTTTTACATTTCCCTTCAGAATATTGAAGGATTTAACGCAAGTGTAAGCGCTCCACCTACTTTTGGGGCCTCAGGACCAAATGGGATGCAGGCAATTCCCATGAACGATAATTCTGCCTGGATAGCAATGCCCGCTATGGCAGATTATAGGGTGTCATTTTTCGGAAACGGCTCCCCCATTGAAGTTCGTGTATTAAAAGGTGTTGATTATGACCGCGTCGAAGAATTTAACAAATACGTCGATTTGATCGTACCTGAGAATACTCTTATAGAACTGGCCGTTTCACCGTGGAGCAGTCCACAACTTCGATATGATTCCAATAGTGACGGATTTCCTGAAACTTTAATTCTACCGACTATTACTGAAACGGGAGCGAATGCTAGTGATATGGAGGCGCCTGTGATTTCCTTTGAATACCAAGAAAATGGTGGTGGGAAATTGGTGACTCTTTCAGCAACCGATAACTTATCGGGTGTACGGAAGATATACTATTCACTAGATGGGACTCAATTCAGTGAATATGCAACCCCGATTCAGGTCGCCGGGAACCAAAGCGTAGTTTACGTTTTTGCGGAAGACAATAACTTTAACCGCACTGGGGTTGCCCCTCTTGATATTGTAGGAACGTCTTACTCAATCGGAAATCGGGTATGGTATGACATTAATAACGATGGAAAGATCAACCATGACCCCTTTCTGCGAGAGCGCGGAATCGACAACGTCTCACTTTCCTTATTTTTGGATGCCAACAGTGATGGACAACCCGATAATGTAAATCAGCCCGTGAAAACAACTACATCAGATGCCGAAGGTTATTATAGATTTGATGATCTAAACCCCGGCAGTTATGTCGTTCGTGTTAACCCCTCAAACTTTGCAGATGATGGTGTGTTGGTTGGATTCTTAAATACCGCTCTTCAGGTTTCTGGAAATATAGACTCTGATGCAACCAACGCAGGTGAAAATGGTATTTTACCATCTGGAGTACGTAACAATGTACAAAATGTTGGAGTTTTAAGTAATACAATTACTTTAGGACCCACGGGATTCAGCGAACCAATAGGAGAAACGGATCTTTCCCCAGATGATCAAGCCCAGATCGATGGCTATTCAAATCTGACTATCGATTTTGGTTTCTACAGATTGGGACTGTCTGGAACTGTCTGGGTTGATAATGGAGTTAGCGGAAATGCAGATAATGGAATTTTAGACTTCGACGAAAATGGCTTGGCTGGGCGTTCAGTTAGGATTTTTAAGATAAATGGGGATGAAGTCATTGTCGGTCCGGATGGTATTTTAGGAACCTCTGATGATGCAGCTGGTGGAGTACTGACAGATGCAGAAGGAAACTATTCTTTTCAAGGATTGGATGAAGGCGACTACGTTGTAAAAGTTGAGAGACTAGGTGCAAACAGTAGTTCCCAGAGTTCTGTGTCCCCTAATGACAATATAGATTATGACAACAATGGTTATGTAGGGTCAGGCAACAACGCTTTGTTCCTTGTCAGCCCATCAATTACCTTGACTCCAGGCAGTCTCGGGGTTCTTGAGAATACTACTATAAACGAGTTTAAGGGTATAACAGATAATACAACTCTTGATTTTGGAGTTGTGCTTATACCAACCGTTAGTACCGCATTGGTGGCTGGGCAAGTAACCACCTCGTCCAGCAATGGCATTTCAAATGCTAAGGTCACAATTACAAATGCAAGTACGGGAGTATATAGATCCGTAAGCACAAACGCTTTTGGGTATTTTACTTTTGCTGATGTTGAAGTCGGGGAGTTGTATATATTTTCAGTTTCTCATAGACACCACTCCTTTACCCCACAAACCCTAACTGTATGGGATAATATCGATGACTTACTCTTTGTTGCATTACCTTAGTTAAAAAGCTAGGTAAGCAAGGTTAAATATAAGAAAAAGAGCAGGCAAAGTTTGTTGAAATCAGGTTTGATTTCATATATGCTTTGTTTGCTTTTTCAATTTCAACACGACAATTAAAGGAGGCTGGTATCTTGATATGATGATCGGGGTGGGAGCATTGCTCATGTTGATCTGTGTCGTCTGGTTTGTCGTTCTTAGTGTTCAGACCGGAAGCAGTACGGGAGAAAAAGTTATATGGGCCTTAGCCAATCTGCTTTTCCAACCGCTTGCCGGAATAATTTTCTTTTTTGTAAAGAAACAGGGCCTGGTACCGATGATCCTCGGAATAATCGGTGTTGTTTTTTACGGCTACGGTTTCTTCACATCGTTCGGCGACGTAATGCGGCAAATGCCGTAGGAGGCTGGGTTGGTTCAAAAGACGGACTTTGAATGGCGCGAGCGGATATTCCGTTACACGCCAGTTATTTTGTGGGCGGGAGTCGTGCTTTTTTTGGCGACATCCGCCGGATCGGCTTCGGAAACATCGCGTTTCATAGGGCCTTTGTTAGACTTTTTCTTCCCCGGCATGGCGGCGGAAAACCGGCAGTTCGTCCATTTTTTGGTTAGAAAGACCGCTCATTTTACCGAGTACGGTATCTTTGCCTTTTTTGCGGCAAGGGCCTTTCTGACATCTTCAAAACCGTTTCTTCGCAGCCGTTGGTTTTTATTTGCGTTGCTGACGGCTTTTGTGTTGGCGGTCTTTGACGAAGGCGGGCAGACCTTTCGGCCCGACCGAACCGGCGCTTTGGGGGACGTGTTTGTCGATATGATCGGCGCGTTCACCTATCTTGTCATCACCGGAATACTATACAAGAGGCGGCCAGACCACCTTATCTTCTCGCCTACCCTTTCACCATCGGAAAATGACAGGTAATTGGGCCAATTTCACCTTTGGCTGTTGTTGCGGCAAAATTGAAATACTTCCAATTCATGGAACTTTGTGTCATATTTTATTGTATTTGTTATTGTAAGTTTTTGATAAAGGAGACCATTTAATGAGCATAATCGACAAGGTAAAGGAAGCGGCAATGAATCAGTTCATTGAGGTTATCGAATGGCTGGATTCATCGCAGAACACGCTTGTTTATCGCTTTCCGGTTTATCAGCAGGAGATCAAGAACGGCGCGCAGCTTATAGTCAGAGAATCGCAGGCAGCGGTTTTTGTGTTCGAGGGCCAGGTCGCGGACGTTTTCACACCGGGCCGCTACACCGTCGAAGGCGGCAACACGCCCATCTTGTCGAAGCTCGGCGCGTGGAAATACGGCTTTAATTCACCGATCAAGGCCGAGGTTTACTTTGTCAATACCAAACAGTTCACCGACCTGAAATGGGGAACGTCGAACCCGATAATGCTTCGCGATGCTGACTTTGGTATCGTCCGTCTGCGTGCTTTCGGAGCATACAGCCTCCGGGTCGCCGATCCGGCGGGCTTTATCAGAGAGATCGCCGGAACCAATGCCCATTTTCAGACCGAGGACATTGACGAACAACTGAAACGAGCAATCGTCACCGAATTTTCCGACGCCATCGGCGAAATGAAGATACCGGCACTCGACCTTGCGGCACAATACAAGGAACTCGGCGATGCCATTCGCGGAAAGATCAATCAGGATTTTGGCTCATGGGGCCTTGAGGTAACAAAGTTCTTTGTTGAGAACATCAGCCTGCCGCCCGAAGTTGAGGCCGCGATGGACAAGCGTGCCTCGATGGGAGCTTTGGGCGACGCACAGAAATATATGCAATTCCAGGCAGCAGACGCCCTCCGCGATGCGGCCCAAAACGAAGGCGGCGGAGCGGGCCTCGGAGCGGGCCTCGGTGCCGGGTTCGCCGTCGGCGGACAAATGGCAAATGTTTTCGGCCAGCAGGCCGGAACAACGGGCGGCGGATCGGCTGCGGCAACGGTCACATGTCCCGCATGCGGCAAACAGAACGCGGCAGGAGCGAAATTCTGCGCCGATTGCGGCGGCAAAATGGAAGTTGCCCAGGTTCCCTGTGTAAAATGCGGAGCGAACCTCCGCGAAG
Organism: uncultured Chloracidobacterium sp.; assembly: GCA_964583955.1. Lineage (GTDB taxonomy): Bacteria > Acidobacteriota > Blastocatellia > Pyrinomonadales > Pyrinomonadaceae > OLB17. The sequence goes on from CAZOXY010000001.1 coordinate 90,441, forward strand.
GCGCAAAGTTCTGTTCCGAATGCGGCTCGTCACAGGAAAAAGCAAAATGCACCGGTTGTCAGGCCGAACTTGCACCCGGAGCAAAATTCTGCCCCGAATGTGGCACAAAGACTGAGGCTGAATAATCAAAACAAAAAAAGTAAAAGGGCAACAGGCAAAATTCTCTGTTGCCTTTTTCTCTATGATTATGGGATCCCGATTTCAAAACATAGTTCTGGCAAGCATGATATTTGTTGCAGTGTCATATGTGGGTTTTCATGCATATAACCCTGCTTTCGGAATCTATGAAAATGAAGTCAATTTAAATCAGGTCAACAGTGACCCGATAACTATTAGTTTGTTGCCGGTCTCTGATACTGACAAGCCCTGTATAAGGTCGGAACCATGTGAATTTGTGATTACGATAAAAAATGTGTCGAATGAGGACGCAGAACTCTATGGCCTGAGTCTTGACATGAGACCTTTTTCGGCTGAGAAGGAAGTCGAAACCCATACGCTCATCAATTCGCCGATTGATATAAACAGCATGAAAAATTTAAGTGTCAATCAGGCTGCGACTAAGTTAGTTTTGCCGGCTAATGAAAGTTTGGAAAGAAAGATTGATATTGGAAGTCTTGGTTGGTTAAAGTCGATCAGTTCGGTCTGGCAATATGAAAACCTGTGGGATCGCACAACGGATGGAAAGTATCAACTTTCGACGAGAATTGGATACTCTACAAAATCTCATCCTAGCGGTCGAAAAGAGGAGAATAAGCTGCTAAAAGAAAAGATCGGACATCCCAATGTTATTTTTATAGATCATTATTCATATGCGGCAAAATCTGATACTGTGCTTGTTGAAATAAAGCATAATTAAGCACGGTAAATTTAATGTCGCCGAAAACCAGAGCATGTTTTGCGAGCAAATTCTGTCCGGAAAACGGTACAAAGACCGAGGAATAAATAATATTCACCGCAGAGATGCTGAGACGCAAAGAATGGTTTTAACCCGGATAATTCATTAGTGATTTGAAACTGAAAACTGTTATTAAAATAACGTCTGTCGGTTTTGGATGTTACGATCATACTTTGCGTCTCAGCGTCTTTGCGGTAGATTTAAGGTCATTTTATTACTAACAAAAGGAGTCCCCCCGAATGGCAGTTAGCCCCGAACTTTTAGAAATTCTTCGTTGCCCGAAATGCAAATCGGAAGTAAGGATCAATGATGAGGAAACGACCCTGACGTGTCAGAACGCGGAATGTCGGCTTGTGTATCCGATCCGTGACGACATTCCCGTAATGCTGGTCGATGAGGCTACGGTTGCCGAATGATCGCGGCCCAATGACAATGGCCCGTGTTTTGAAACAAGGCTGTCCGCCGGTATCTCTTAGCGCTTTTCGGGCAACATTTTATCGAGCCGTCCGGTACCAATGCCCAAAGACCAAAAGCCAAAGGCCGAAAACATCATCGACTGGAAGAATGTCCGCCGCGTCCTCGTCGTCAGGCTGCGGTCGATAGGTGACACGGTGCTGGCAACGCCTTCGCTAAAGGCGCTTCGCCGGGCGGCGCCGAATGCACAGATAGATGTCCTGCTTGAAAATTGGGTCGCACCGCTGCTTGATGGGTTTGACGCGGTTGACAACGTCATCACGGTCGGCAAAAGCACTTCGGAAAGAGTAAAGATCGCTCGTTATCTGCGAAAGCAAAGGTACGATGTCGCATTCAATCTGCACGGCGGCACGACCGCAACGCTTTTCACATTTGCCTCAGGCGCGCGTCGCCGAGTCGGCTTTGCCGATTATCAATATCCGTTTCTTTATACAGACCTGCTTTCATCTTCGGCCGATTTCTGGGGCCGCTCGCCGACACATTCCGCCGAACAGCAGCTTGCCCTGATCGGGTCAATGGGCGTTCCGGTTGATGACCTGCCAAAAACCAGCCTCGCGGTGACGGACAGTGCTCTCAGTTCCATTGAAGAAAAATTAACCGCAGAGACGCAGAGACGCAGAGAGACTAAAGACAAGAGACAGGAGACGAGAGACAGGAGACAAGAGGCAGAAAGCACATCAATTGAGTCCTTTTCGTCTCTTAAGTCGCTTACCTCAAACGCCAAAGAACATAAGCCACGTTCCGCATTTGCATTGTTTCACCCCGCAGCAGCATTTGCGGAAAAGCAGTGGGCGACGGAAAAATTTGCCCGCGTTGCGGAGTTTTTAGCGGAAAAAGGATTACAGACAGTTGCAGTTGCCGCACCGAGCGAGCAACAGATATTGCAAAACCTCGCCGCCGAGGCAAACATTTCCGTTATAACTTTCGACAACCTGACGCTGCCCGAAATAACCGCCCTCGCCTCAAAAGCCACGCTCTTCGTCGGCAACGATTCCGGCATCGCCCACATCGCCGCCGCCGTCGGTACGCCGACCGTCGTCATCTTCGGCTCATCGAACATCGACCATTGGCGTCCGTGGACAGACGCCCCGAACAAGATCGTCTTTTCCGACAAATCCTGCGACCACTACAAAGGCGAAACCAATAAAGGCCTCCCCGACCCGAAATGTATAAAATGTGTTGAGGTAGAGGATGTGATAGAAGCTATTGAGAAGATCTGACGGAAAACGGCAGTTAGGGTAAGAACTTATATTCTCCAGTGGGCGAGTTAGCTTTCGACTTGTCGTTCTTCTATTGTGACTGTATTGATGTTGAACTGTATGGGTTCAGATTCGATATTATCTAACACAATTCTTCCGTATTTCTTCCAGTCCTTTCGGCGTTCGAGCCAGAAATCATGACTGCTCCGCGTATCATTCTTGCGGCGAAGGTAATTTCCGCAGGTTTTAATAGTTACTGTTAAAAAGACGTCTGACGATCCTTTAAGATGTTCAAATGAATCCTGTGGGGAAGAATTAAACCTAAGGTTAGAAAAACTGAGACTTAGTGAGCTGTTTATAGTAATACTTTGTCCCGGTTCAAGAACTTTTGTTAGTTCTTTGGGCGGACTTTGTCGAGGGTAGTTTTTCTTAAGATCATCCAATAGGGGAAGGAATGAAGATCCTATATTGGAATAGGTGTCTATCAACTTTTTATCAATGGTCTCTATCCTGCTGCCAACAATTTCTATTTGATTTAAGATAAGTATCTTATTTTCATTACTGTTGTTCTTTATTTCCAGTGAAATCTCTGCATAAAAATTTGCTATGTCATCGTTTCTTTTGAACAGCACGATCTTTTGAACAGCACCTGTCAGATACAGTTCTTCAAATGATCGCTCGCTTTCAAGTATGCCGGAGCTTTCCTGCGCTTGATAAGTAACTGCGAAAGCCAGTGTCAGAAATGCGGTAAAAGCCAGTTTTTTCATATTTTTACCGTAGAAACCAAGTTTAGCCTGTAACGCTTTGATGCGAGCAATGAAGTATGGGTTTTATCCGGCAGCTATTCAGAAATAAATTCACCAACGCGGCATTTTTCCAGAAATTTCTTTTCCTGAAAGGTGATCTCCTTGAACGTTTTCCGAGGATTGCCGCACATCCAGCAGGAACACTTGGCTTTTGATCTGGCAAGAATACCTACCCATCTTGTGTCGCTCGGATCCCAACAGGTCCAATATCGTTTGACCTTGTTCTTTATCCGCATGGCGTTATGACGCCTGAGTGCCCGGCTTCGCATAGCCCAAAACCTCCCGAACATTGACACTATACCGTAAAATCAATATTATTTATAGTTTCGACTCTTGCAGCCGAAGTGTGTCTATATGTTCGAATCGCTGTCCGATAAACTGAAGAATACGCTGAAAAATCTGCGTGGCCAGGGCAAATTGACGCCTGAGCATGTGGATGCGGCGCTTCGTGAGATCAGGATGGCGCTGCTCGAGGCGGACGTAAATTACAAGGTCGCTAAAGACTTTGTCGAATCGGTTCGCTTGAAAGCAGAGGGGCAGGAAGTTTGGCAGGGGCTGAATCCGCATGAGCAGGTCGTCAAGATAGTCTATGACGAGCTGGTCGAACTGATGGGCGGAACGTCGTCGCGGCTAGTCTTTACCAAGCAGATACCGAACGTCGTAATGATCGTCGGTTTGCAGGGTTCGGGTAAAACGACATCGACCGGAAAGATCTCCCGCTGGCTTCGCGACAATCAGGAACGCAAGCCGTTGCTCGTTTCGGTGGACGTTTACCGTCCGGCGGCGCGTGAACAGCTCAGGGTTGTCGGCGGTGCGGTCGGTGTTCCGGTCTTTCAGGACAAGGAAACGAACGATCCGATGACGCTCGTTCGCGGTGCTGTAAAGCACGCACAGGAGATGGGCTTTGACACGCTGATGATCGACACGGCCGGGCGTCTGCATATAGACGACGAGCTGATGGCCGAGCTTGAGGCGATCAAGGCCGAGACCAAGCCGATAGAAGTGTTGTTCGTTGCCGACGCGATGACCGGACAGGACGCCGTCCGTTCGGCAGAGGTTTTTCACGAACGCATCGGCATAACCGGCGTCGTTCTGACCAAGATGGACGGCGACGCACGCGGTGGTGCGGCCCTTTCGATAAAACAGGTCATCGGCCAGCCGGTGAAATTCGTCGGCGTCGGTGAAAAATACGACGCGATCGAGCCTTTCTATCCTGACCGCATCTCTCAGCGCATTCTCGGCATGGGCGACGTGCTGACGCTGATCGAGGAAGTTCAGGGCAAGATAAATGAAGAGGAAGCCCAGCAGCAGCTGATGAAAATGACGCGTAACCAGTTTACGCTCGAAGATTTTCGCGCTCAGCTTGGCCAGTTCAAAAAGCTCGGGTCGATGTCAAAGCTGATGAAGATGCTGCCGGAGCAGCTTACCGGCGGGCTTTCGCTCTCAGACGAACAATCAGCAGAGGTCGATCATCAGATGAAGCGGACCGAGGCGATCATCGATTCGATGACAAAGCAGGAACGCAACGATCACCGTGTGATAGACGCCAGCCGCAAAACACGCATCGCGGGCGGTTCGGGAACGACGATAGCAGAGGTAAACCAGCTTCTTCGCCAATATGAACAGATGCGCAAGATGATGGCGCAGATGAACAAGGGCGGCTTGCTCGGCGGACTCGGGAAAAAGATGATGGGCGGCCTGGCCGGCGGGCTTGGCGGCATGATGGGCGGCGGAATGCCCGGCATGGGCGGGCTTGGCGGCCTGCTCGGCAGCGGAGGCGGTGACGACAGCGACGGCGGAAATGCGGGATCAGGAAAAATACGGAAAAAGAAGCGGCATAAAAAGAAGCGCTGAGAACGATCAAAATAATGGTTAAAAATATTTTGATAATATTGTGTATTTCGTTATTCCTTTCCTGTTCATTATCCAGGGATAAAGAGTTGCAGGCAGAAGGCAACGATATCATTAAAGAAATTGAAAAGTTTGAACAGCAAAACGGCCGCCTTCCTGCTTCGCTTGGAGAAATAGGCAAGGTTGAGAAAGAAGAAGGGCCGATTTATTACAAAAAGATCAGCGATACCCATTACCAAATTTGGTATGGCAGAGAGCTAGGGGAATCAGTTACTTTTGATTCTGAAAAGAAAATTTGGGAGTAAGAAATGTTAGCTATTAGTTTGATGAGAATAGGCGCGAAGGGCAAGCCCTTTTACCGCCTCGTTGTTAAGGAAAAGCGGTCCAAACGGGACGGTAAGTATCTTGAAAATCTTGGCACTTACAACCCGATGACCGATCCGGCACAGGTCGATCTGAAGCACGACCGCATCCAGTATTGGATAGGCGTCGGCGCACAGCCGACCGAAACGGTCGCGAGCCTGATAAAGAATAATCCGGCGGAAACGGTCGAGGCGATCTAGGAAGTCGAGACAGTCTGGGAAGTCCGGGAAGTCTTGACAGTCGAGGAAGTCGATTGTAATAACCATGTTCATTCAGGTTCAGGAAGCCTTATTGGGCTGTGGAGACATCCTAGACTGACTAGACTTCCCAGACTGTATAGACTTAAGAGGCGATGAAGGAAGCGGTGGAAAAGATGATGCGCGCTCTGGTCGGCAATGCCGACGCGGTGGAGGTGTCTGAAAGTTCGGACGGCGGCAAGAACGTTCGCATAACGGTTCGCGTCGCGCCGGACGATTACGGACGCGTCATCGGCCGTGAAGGGCGAACGATCAAGGCCGTCAGAAGCCTGCTTTTCTACGCCGGACAAAAAAAGGGCCGCCGCTATCACCTTGATCTGGTGGAAGATTGACGGCTCGCTCCGGTTGGGCGAAATTGGCATTTCTTAAAAGATGACCGACCTCGTTGCCATCGCCAAAATAGCACGGCCGAGAGGCATCCGGGGCGAAGTGGTCGCCGATCTGCTGACGGATTTTCCTGAACGGTTTGACGGGCTGAAAGCGGTAACGGCGGTTTTGCCGAATGGCGAACGCCGTGAGGTTGAGATAGAGGTCCTTCGGTTTCAGAACGACCGGTTACTGCTCAAGTTTGCCGGGATCGGTTCGGTCGAGGCGGCTGAAGGCCTGAGAGATGCTGAGATCTGCGTTGCCGAAAGCGATGCGGTCGAACTGGAAGACGGCGAGTTCTATGATTGGGAGCTTGCGGGCTGTACGGTCGAAACGGCTGACGGCGAAACGCTTGGCGTCATCCGCGAGGTGATGCGAACCGGCGGAACCGACATCCTGGTCGTGGCGGGCGAGGAAAAGGAATACCTGATACCTTTTGCCGAGGCGATCTGCACCGATGTCGATATTGATAAAAAGATCGTCAGGGTCGATCCGCCGGAAGGATTGCTTGAGTTTTGAAAGAACGGTCTTTGCCAATGAAAATAGACGTTCTGACAATTTTTCCCGAATTTTTCGGACAGGTCTTTGATTTTGGAATAATTCGCCGTGCCCGCAAGGCGGACATCGTTGAAATAAATGTTATCGACATACGCAATTTTGCGGTCGATAAACACAAGATGACCGATGATCGGCCTTTTGGCGGCGGTGACGGCATGGTGATGAAGCCGGAACCGATCTTTGCCGCCGTTGAGCATCTGCTCGGCACGACCGAACGCGAAAAATACCCTTTGGGAAACCGCGTGATACTGCTGTCGCCGCAGGGCGAACCGTTCCGGCAGGCAACGGCAAAGCGGCTTGCGGAAGACGCCGAACATATCGTGATGATATGCGGACGTTACGAGGGTGTTGATGAACGGGTGAACGAGACTCTCGTGACCGATGAGATATCGATAGGCGATTACGTTCTGTCGGGCGGCGAACCGGCCGCGGTAATTTTGACAGACGCTATTGTGAGGCTTTTGCCGGACGCATTGGGCAGCGAGACCTCGGCCGAGAACGATTCGTTCTCACGCGGGCTGCTTGATTGCCCGCATTACACACGGCCTGCGGAATTTATGGGAAGACGTGTTCCCGATGTACTTTTGAACGGCAATCATGCCGAGATAGAAAAATGGCGTCACGAAAAGGCGCTTGAAAAAACAAAAAGGAATAGGCCAGATCTATTAAAAGGAGAAAGCGGTGAAAGTGGGTAAGAGTTTATTGAGTTTTACCGACCTCTGGCCGCAAAAGTTATGAATCGTTTGGATCTAGTAGAACAGACACAGCTTCGGGAAGGCATCCCGTCGTTCCAATCGGGCGATACCGTAAAGGTTCACGTCCGCATCAAGGAAGGCAACAAGGAGCGCATCCAGGTTTTTGAAGGCGTCGTCATCGCCCGCAAACACGGCGGCGTTCGTGAAACGGTAACGGTCAGAAAGATCAGCTTTGGCATCGGCGTCGAGCGCATCTTCCCGCTCCATGCAACGGTCATCGACCATATTGACGTTGTAAGACGCGGTAAGGTCCGCCGTGCAAAACTTTATTATCTGCGTGAACTTCGCGGCAAGGCGGCCCGCATCAAGGAACGCGATACACGCAACAAGGCACAGTCCGCCAAATAGGCGTTCAGGTAAATTTTGGTATGCAGATAGGGCGTCGCGAATTCGTCACAGCTTCGGTTGGGACGGCCGCGTACGCCCTTTTTTCATCTGCGGAGATCGTTCAGGGAGAAACAAAGATGTACGGTTTGATCGGAAAAGCAATGACACATCCCGGAAAACGTGATGAGTTCATCAAAATACTCCTTGAAGGAACTGACAAAATGCCCGGATGTTTGAGCTACGTCGTGGCAAAAGACCCGACGGACGAGAACGCGATCTGGATAACCGAGGTCTGGGATAGCAAGGAAAATCATGCTGCCTCGCTCAAGCTGCCTTCGGTTCAGGCTGCCATCGCAAAAGGAAAACCGCTCATGGCCGGATTTGGCGAGCGATTTGAGACCGAACCCGTCGGCGGCTTTGGTATTACGGCAAAGTGACACCCTGACGGTTTCAATATTGAACCTCTGTCAGACTATAATTTCCCTCAATGACCGCATTTAAACTTCAGGCGGAAAAGGCCCCGTTCAGTATCGGCTTTGACTTTGAGCGGTTCGCCGCTGACGAGGGCTATATGATGATAGCCGGCGTTGACGAGGTCGGCAGAGGATGTCTTGCCGGGCCTGTAGTTGCAGCCGCCTGCATTCTCGATCTGAGCAAAACTCCTCCGAAAGGCCTGAACGATTCAAAAAAACTAACCGCAAAACGGCGTGTTGATATTGCCGCCGAATTAAAGGAAACCGCCGTTGCGTATGCCATCGGCCAGGTCGAGGCGGACGAGATAGACCGCATAAACATTCTCGAAGCCACAAAAAACGCGATGTCGATCGCCATTGCCGGGCTGGAGCCGGCGGCGGATTATCTGCTGATAGATGCGCTCGGCCTGAAGGCCGTTTCGCTGCCGCAAAAGTCGCTGATAAAGGGTGATGCGGTGTCATTCTCGATAGCCGCCGCGTCTGTCCTTGCCAAAACATACCGTGACGATCTGATGGTCTGCTTTGCCGACGAATATCCGCAATACGGCTTTGAAGGCCATAAGGGTTATGGTTCGGCCATGCATCTTGCCGCTCTGCGTACGCACGGCCCGTGTCCGCTGCACCGCGTTTCCTTTCGCGGTGTTCTTTCATAATTTTTCCATTCTTAACGCATTTTGATAGATTTAATGCATCTAACCGTTTGGAAAGGTGCGGATGCTCGGGTTTTTAAGGAAACAATTTACCTTCGTTCACGTCTCCGGGATACCGGTGCGCGGTGACGCCAGTTGGGTGATCGTCATTGCCCTGATGACTGCTCTGATCGCGGCCAGCATCGGGATTGAAGACACGGCAACAGGCCTGGTTTTGGGATTTGCCGCCACTATTGTTTTCTTTCTGTCGATATTCATCCACGAATTTGCCCACGCCGTCGTCGCCCGTCGTGAAAGACTGGAGGTTTTGGAGATCGTCCTGCATCCTTTTGGCGGACTGACGCGTTTTCTGCATCCGCCGGAAACAGCGCGTGCCGAATTTTTGATCGCGATAGCCGGACCTGTTGCCAGTTTCGTCCTGTCGATAGTTTTCGTGCTGCTGGCGGCGGCTGTTAACACGACCGAAGCCGACATATTGGCAACATTGCTTTACACATTGGCGATCGGAAATTTTTTTATCGCGTTCTTTAATATGCTGCCCGGCTATCCGCTGGACGGAGGCCGCGTTCTGCGGGCCTATCTGTGGAACAACGGCCGCGACCTGGATGACGCAACGCTGCTCACAGGCCGCAGCGGACAGGCAATAGCAATAATGCTTGTGGTTTTCGGGCTTTATTTCGCACTGGTTCGCGGCGACATTTTCACAGGCTTTTGGGCGGCCCTGGTCGGCATTTTTCTGTTCGATTCCGCCAGACAGATCATCAGGGACGTGGCCGAGCTTGAAGACCTGACCGTCGAGGATTCGATAGTTCTGGCCATTCCGATAGAGCCGGATGTAACCATTCGCGAGCTTGTGGACGACGTGCTGCCCATGTATCGTCAGCATGTTTTTCCGGTCACGAAAGACCGCCGCGTTCATGGACTTTTAACACTGGCAGATATTAGGCCCTTGCCGAGAGAAAAATGGCATTCACTAAAGGCCGCTGATGTGATGAGGCCGATAAACGGCGATCTGTTCGTGGAAACGGCCGTTCCATTGGCCGAGGCCCGTGAATTGTGCCGGCGGAACGGCATCGGGTCAGTCGCGGTTCTGAACAGTGACGGGCTATTGGTTGGAATGTTTCATGGCGGAGGATCAAAATCCCGATAAACGCCTGTGATATGTGATATTCTGGAAAGCGCCGGCGTCCCGGTGCGTTGGCACCTCCGCAAACTGTGTGCATAGCCTTTCAAAAAGCATGTATTACGAAAAAAGAGGAATGACAGGGAAAGGGATATTTGTAAGCAACAATGGAACTCAATGACCTCATACCAACATGGAACACGCTGCGAAATCTGCTGGATATCGCGCTTGTGTTCATTATTGTTTATGTGGTGTTGAAGCTCCTTCGCGGCACGCGGGCCGTCCCGACGATAGTCGGCATTGTCATCTTGGCGCTGTTGTATTGGATCGCGCTTGCATACGATCTGGCAACTTTGGAATTTGTCCTGCGCTGGGCGGTCGTTCTTCTTCCGTTTGCGATCATCGTTCTGTTCGCGTCAGAGATCAGACAGGCGCTGATATATTTTGCCAGCCGTCTTCGGTTTCCCATCTTGAGAAAACAGCGCGGCCAGTTTGGCGGCAGCATCTATGACGAGATAGTTCTGGCGGTAACGACGCTTGCAACGGAAAAGATCGGCGCGCTGATCGTGATAGAGCGAAATGTCGGCTTGAGAAATTTTATCGACACCGGCGTCCAGCTTGACGCGGCGGTAAGCTACGATCTGCTGGTAACGATATTCAACCCGACAACGCCGCTTCACGACGGCGCGGTCATCATAAAGGAAGAGCGAATCGCAGCGGCATCGGTCTTTCTGCCTTTGACAAAAAATCCTGAGATATCACGCGAGCTTGGCACACGCCACCGCGCCGCGATCGGGATAACCGAGGGAACGGACGCCATATCCATTGTCGTATCGGAAGAAACGGGCAGCATCACGTGGGTGGAAGGAAAGAATTTGAAGCGGAACCTTGATACAACGGTTCTTCGCAAACTCCTGCTTGAGACGATGGAGATACCGCAGGTCGGCGTCAAACGGGAAAAAGCGGCAATAAAGGAGGCGGAATCGGAAATGTCCGCCGGATGAACCGGTTTTGACCGCCGGGCGGAAAGATCGTTATGGACAGCAGCACGCCATTGAGAGAAAGGTACGGGCCAAGAATGCTTTTTGTAAAGCACGTGGCGACCAAGATCTTTTTGGAGGATTGGCTTCTAAAATTGCTTGCCCTGGTCATTACGCTCGCGCTGTGGTTCGGTGTAACGGGCCTGAGCACGCCGACGACGACAAGGCTGACCGGCATTCCACTGACAATTCGTTTTGCCAGCAATACCGAGGTGACGAATTCTCCCGTGAACGAGGTTGACATCATCATCTCCGGCGACAAGCGCCGCATCAACCAGATAAACAAAAATGACCTGATAATCTCCGTCGATCTGACGGACGTTCAGGCGGGCGACCGCGTTGTCCAGCTAACGCCTGAGAACATCACACTGGACCTGCCGACGGGCGTCAAGCTGGACGAGATACAACCCAACCGCATAGCCGTAAGGCTGGAACCGGTCGAAATTGTCGAGGTGGATGTAAGGGCCGAAACGGAAGGCACCCTGCCCGACGGCTACGAGATATATTCGCAAACCATAACACCGGCAAAGGTAAGGGTCAGAGGCCCGGCAGGTTTTCTGCGGTCACTTTCGGTCATTTCAACGGAGAAAATAGACCTTTCGGACAAAGTATCTGATTTTGTAGCAAAGCAGCTGCCGCTCAACCTTGAGAACCCGAAGGCGTCACCGCTTGAGGCCTCCGTGGATGTTTCATTTAGGATAGGCGAGAGACGTGTCGAGCGCCTGTTTCTGGCTCCGATAGGCGATGACACCGCGCAGAAGGCAACCGTCGTACTCTTTGGCCCGCGTTCCCTGCTTTTGGAAACGCAGCCGTCCGATCTGAAAGTTGTCATCGAACCGAACGCCGGCGGGGAACAGGTGCCAAGACTCATTCTGCCCGAACGGCTGGTAGGAAAGGTCGAGATCAGAAAATTGTCTGTTCAATAGCACGTATCCAATTTCCACCCATGAGCTTGCGCTTTTTTACCCTGCCTTACTCAGGAATTGCTTAATATCCGCACGCATCTCATCCGTTATCTCATGGCCGGCATTATATTGTTTGGCGGTGAGGTTTGGGAGCCATGAACGGAGCTTTTGCTCGTTGGCCCGGAATTTTTCGTCTGTGTAGAATTCGTCGTTATTTCCGTATAAATAGAGGGTTTTCGCGGAAAAGCCGGCGTAGTTCGAGTTATCGTTCAGGTCGCCGGGAATGCCGCCGCAGACACCAATAAAACGTTTCAGAACATCTGGATAAGTGAACGCAAAACGAAAATTCAACGCGCACGCTTGTGAAAAGCCATAGAGGGATATCTTGTCCGGGTCGATCACATTGTCACGCCTCAGTTTTTCGATCAGGCCGAGAAGAAATTTCTGATGCAGTGCAACAGATTCCTCAGGCCGAAAATCGGTCAACCACCCGAAACCGACGCGGTAGCCGTCATCCGTTTTACGAAAATGCTGGTGCGGAGCCTGAACCGACGCGATAACGCAGTTTTTAGGAGCAACGGCCCGCGCCTCGCGCATCATATACCGTTTGTGTGCTCCGTAACCGTGAACCGCTATCAACAGCGGCGCCGATCCCGCATGGTTTTCGGGAACGAAAAGATCGTAATAAAGCCGAATCTCGGCAGGCAGTGACAGGTCGGTTTCGAGCATTGTATATAGAGTGTCTTCCTGATATTTTATTTGCTTTCAGGCTATCGCGTGACGGGTGTTTGCGTCAAAAGTCCGCGCTCCGCCGTGCTATACTTGAACTTTTCCCGAGATCGAACCGTAATTCTTTCCGACATCCTTTTTCGGAGACATTTATGAAGACAAACCTTGTTCACAGATGGTATGCGTTTGCTCTGATCCTGTCCTTGCTGGCAGGAGCGGCCCCTTTTACATCACTCGCCCTGGCGCCCGCACCTTCGACAGATACGTATGCAGAAGCGCTGGCGGCCATAGAGGAAAAGGTCGAGGCCCGGCGAAAGGAGCTTGGCATTCCGGGAATGTCGCTGGCAATAGTAAAGGACGATCAGGTGATCTATTCAAAAGGCCTGGGTTACAAGGATTTTGAGAACAAGACCGCGGCGACCGCCGACACACAGTTCGCCATCGGTTCATCGACCAAGGCTTTCACGGCACTGTCCGTTCTGATGTCGGCGGATGAAGGGAAATTCTCACTAGACGATTCTCCCAGAAAGGTCCTGCCTTATTTCAAGATGCGCGATGCCGAAACGGACAAGAATATGACCATCCGCGACCTTTTGACGCATTCTTCGGGGCTGAACCGGACCGATCTGGCAATGATAACCGGAAAGCTGACGCGTGCGGAACTGATACGCGTTGCGGGCGAGGCAAAACCGGTGGCAAAGCTAAGGGAACAATTCGGCTATCAGAACCTGATGTATGCTGCTGCGGGCGAAGTTGTCGCTGTTTCGCAAAAACAGCCGTGGGAACAGTTCATACCCGAACGTGTTTTCAAACCGCTGGGGATGACCAATTCCACAATGTCGATGAAAGAGATGGAAAAGGTCAAAGACCGCTCGCTTGGGTATAACTATAATTTCGACACTAAAGAGACCCAACTGCTGCCCTATCGCGACATTGATGAGGTTGCTCCGGCCGGTTCGATAAATTCGAGCGCGAACGACATGGCAAAATGGCTCCGGTTCATCCTCAACGGCGGAACCATTGATGGAAAGCGGCTCGTTTCCGAAAAAAGTTTTGAGGAATGGTTCAAACCGCAGATGAAGGTCGATGCCTCAGGAACGGTCAATTATGCCCTCGGCTGGTTCGTTCAGAAATGGAACGGCATGACCGTGGTACAGCACGGCGGAAACATTGACGGATTTAACGCCCTTGTGGCGCTGATCCCTGAGAAAAAGCTTGGCTTTGTAATGCTGACAAATGTCTCTGCGTCATCGCTTGGCAACGAGCTTATGCCGATCGTATGGGAGAACGTCCTGGGCAAGCCGCAAACGACATCGCCGGCGGGTGACGCCGCGAAAGAAGTCGGAAAATACCGCTTCGCACAGGCCGGATTTGATATCGAGGTCGAATTTAAGGACGGAAAGCTGGTCGCTCACGTTCCGGGCCAGCCGTCATATCCGCTTGAGCCGGTCGGCGGCCGAAAGTATCGCATGTCTGGCGCTCCTGACGGCTTTTTTATGACGTTCAAGGATAACGAGCTGTACCTTGAACAGCCGCACGGGAACTTCACATTGCCAAAGGTCGGCACGGACAAGGCAAAGGAAGCAGGTTCGCCGCCGGAAGCAAAGGAACTTATCGGTAAATGGGAACCAGTCACCAGCGGCCGCGAAGTGGAGATAAAGGAAACCAACGGAACCGTTACACTAAATATCGAAGGACAACAGCCCTACACTTTGACCGCTCGCGAAAAGGACGCTTTCAACATGAGTCCTCTGCCCGACACTTTCTGGATAAAGGTAAAGCGCGGCGAGGACGGCAAGGTCGCCGGATTTACTTCAATGCAGCCGCAGGGCAATGTTGATTTCAAACCCGCAGGGCCGTCAACCGTTTCGATCACAGCCGATGAGCTTTACCTAAAGGTTCTGGCAGCAAGCGGCGGCGAGGCGAACTGGAAAAAGCTTCATTCGCGCGTCAGCGAGTCAACTATCGCTCTGGAAAATCAGGGCGTCACCGCCACTGCGAAAACATGGGCAAAAGCCCCGAACCTTTCCGCGACCGAAACGAAGATGTTTGCCATCGGGAAAGAGATCGCCACAGGCTGGGACTTTTTTGACGGCACCGACGCGGAACAGGCATACAGCTTTGCCCCGATGGAGAAACTAAGCGGCAAGAGGCTGGAAGACACCAAACTTATCTCAGATTTTTACTCGATGCTGGACTGGAAGTCTAAATATAAGAACATCTCGGTCAAACGCACCGCAAAGGTCGGTGATGAGGAAGCATACGTTGTCGAGTTTGAACCGGAAAATGGAACGAAATTCACCGAATACTATTCGACAAAAACATTTCTGCTGTTAAAGCGCGAAGGTGTCATAACTTCAAGCACTAGCAGCGTATCCCTGCCGTATTCTGTAATTTACGAGGATTATCGCGAGATCGACGGTGTAAAGATGCCGTTCAAACAGACCAACACCTCACCAAGCAACGGCGAGATCGTGACGATCGTCACCAAGGTAACGCACAACGTGGAGATAGACGACAAACTGTTCGCTCCGCGTGTGGTGAAATAGGAATAGAACACAGATCAAACAGATAAAACGGATTGCCACCGATCTGAAATAATTCGATAAAATATTCCGTGAAAAGCTATCTGATCTGTTGTATCTGTGTTCTATCCTAATTAGATATGAACAACCTCAAACATTCTGAAACGACGGGCAAGATAATCAAGGCATTTTATACTGTTTACAACGATCTTGGCTATGGGTTTCTGGAAAAGGTTTATGAAAATTCTCTTGCTGTCGAACTTGGATCGCTCGGTCTTTCCGTTGAACAGCAGAAACCTATCGCGGTGTATTACAAGGGTCTTGTGGTTGGAGAATACTTTGCTGACATTGTCGTTGATGATCTGATCATTGTAGAACTGAAGTCGGCAGAGGTCATGTCAAGAGCGCACGAGGCTCAGCTTATAAACTATCTTAAGGCCACCAGATACGAAGTCGGCTTGCTGTTAAACTTCGGCAAAAGCGCGGAGTATAAGCGAAAAATTTACGACTACAAGAACACGAATCCATTCTCTGGCATTATAAAATAGAACACAGATACAACAGATAGAACGTATATTCACGGAATATTTTATTCAGTAAGTTTCTGTGAAAATCTGTCTGATCCGTCTAATCTGTGTTCTATTTTATCAGTTGTTCCATGCCGGTAAATGAGGAAATATTTGCAAGGTTTCGGGCATACATTGGCTCGCTGTGATCAAAGACGGCGTCGAGCTCTTTTTCGACGCTGCCGTGGCCGGCGGGTATCTTTTTGACAAGCGGTTCAAAGTTCTGAAAATCGTACAGCTCCGTGTCCAGAAGGTGCGAACCCGTCACGTTTGTCAGGGCCGTCAGAATGGAAGAACGCATATACGGAATCTCTTTGGCAAGCTCGGTGACAAGTGCCTTGACGCGGGCGCGCTTCAGGTTGGGCTGTGAACCGCAGAGATTGCAGGGAATGATCGGGAACTGTTTTTCCTCGGCGTATGCCGCAATATCCGCTTCCTGACAATATGCCAACGGCCTGATGATGGTGTTGCGGCCGTCATCGCTGCGAAGGATCGGCGGCATAGCCTTTAGCTGGCCGACGTAGAACAGATTCAGCAAAAACGTATTGATGATGTCATCGCCGTGATGTCCGAGGGCGATCTTGGTACAGCCTTCCTCAACGGCGGTCGTGTATAAAATGCCGCGCCGCAGCCGCGAACACAACGAGCAGAACGTCTTGCCCTCCGGCACATGCTCCTTGACTATCGAATATGTGTCCTCTTCGACTATGCGGTACTCGACGCCGATGTTCTCCAGATATTCAGGCAGGATATGTTCGGGAAAACCGGGCTGTTTCTGGTCCAGATTAACGGCCAGGATCTCAAACTTAACAGGCGCGCGCCGTCTGACGTCCAACAACAGGTCGAGCAGCGTGTAGCTGTCCTTTCCGCCCGAAAGACAGACCATCACCTTGTCGCCCTCGTCGATCATCCCGAAATCGCCTATGGCCTTGCCCATTTTTTTGAGCAGCCGTGTTTTTGTTTTGGTCTCTATAAACAAAGTATTTCGTAAACTCCCGAAACCATTGATTTTCCCACGAACGGCGTGAAATAACAACCAAAACAGGTCGGATGGCCATGAAGTTCAGCTCCATAAGGCCTGGCCAAACAATAAAAAACGGGCCAATGAAATATTTACTAGCCAACAGGCGTGTGTTTCATCTATTATAGAAAAGCGGATATTCATAATTGCGGCCAACGGCCGTTTTTCTATCCGAAAGTCCTTTTTCTACATATTATCAAGATCGTTTCGTCCCAAAGGACGGCAATAAACCTACTAGGTAAAATACGGAGGCAACATGATCAGAATGGGCAAGGGTTCAAAACCCGAAGAAGCAACTGAAAGCACTTATCCGGCCGCGAACACCGGGTACCAATACGGAAGTGAAAATCCGAATACGGTTTCGGCCCCGACAACCGACAGCGAGAATATCGCAAGAGATATAAAGGAAGGCAAGCTAAGCGGCTTTGTCGGCCACGGCACGTCATTGACGGGTGACACCACGTTTCAGATGATGCTTCGCCTTGACGGTCATTTGACGGGAACGATCTCTTCGGACGGCGGAACGCTGATCGTCGGCAACAACGGACAGGCGGACGCCAATATCTCGGTCTCGGTTGCCAATATCAACGGAGCCGTCAATGGCGACATCGTCGCCACGGACAAAGTTCATCTTGGCCGCACCGCAAAGGTGGTGGGAAACGTAACGACACCCAAACTGGTCATTGAGGACGGAGCCTTGTTTGAGGGAAGCTGCTCAATGGTCAAGGCACGCGAACAGGAACAAAAATCGGTCGCGGCCTCTTCACAGAGTTCATCTTCATATCAGAAGAGCTCCTATTCGGGAACATCCTCGTCCGCGACGTCGTCAACAACATCGTCCGCAACCTCCGCCGCGTCGGGTTCGGATAGCAAATCGGACACGACCGACGCCGAGAAAAAAGCCGATGCGGCAAAATCTTAATTTAGCTCTTTGTCTTTAAAGACAGTCTTCTAAACATTGGATTTCAATGTTTACTGTGAAAATTCTGTGTTTTCTGTGGTTTACTCAGATCCGCCACAAAAACACAGAATTTTCACAGATTCCTTGGAAGCGCTTTACTTTTGCAGATAATTACGCTTTCACAGTTCCAGCATACTTTCCCCTATTCGACGTTTTCCGTAACCCAAGTATATTAAAGGCCCTGATTTGATTCTGGAGCGGTTAGCTTAACGACGAACCCCGCGTCGCCAACCGCTAAATAGTTTGATCTATCGACCTTTACTATCTTGCGAAAATAAACCGATCTGTCGGAACCGGTGATGTTATCAAGAATATTGTTAACTGCGGGTGATTGGTTAGGGACACGAGCATCGACAAGTCGTTTGGCAATGGGCAGTTCAAACGCCAGAGACCAGGTTCGTCCTTTGTCTAACGAATACATTACTTTGGCGCTTTGCCTTAATTCGGTTGTGTAGTCGTCCATGGATACAATTGACGAAGAACCGCCGCTCAACAATACCAGATTGCCATCCCAAACAATGTCATAAGCCAATAACCCGTCAATCTTGCTTTCATGTTTAGAACTGTTATCAGACCTTCTTTCGACAGAGGTAAACATGCTGCTGTCCGATAAAATCGAGGTCATCAATTGGACATCGTCATCCTGACTCACAAACTTGAGGACAGTAGCATGCCGCCCCTTTCCATTGAGATAGTGAGAAACCCATTTATTTCCGTCAGACTGGACTGAAGCGATAGTACCGTTTTCAAACAGCAAAAGCGCTTTCTCCGCCTCAATACGCATAAGATCAACGACTGCAACATCCATCGGTCTATGAGAAGTATTTATGGCATTGGGATAAACATTGGTCCAAGTATGTCCTTTGTCCTGCGTAAATAACGCAATACCTGTTCTTCCTCCCGCTTGTTCCATCGATCCAACTATCCAGCCCTTCCCTTCTAGGTCGACAACAAATCCAGTAACGAAAATGCCGTCTATCTCATATATCTGATCCCATGTATTGCCACCATCTTCGGTATGAAGCAGAGAAATACCTTCACTAGGGCCTGGCACCGTTTGTTTCTGCACCACCAACCAACCCGTGTTTTCATCGGTAAAGAAAACTTTACTGAAGTAGGATTTCTTCTCAGGTTCCAACTCAATGCGACTCCAATTGTCACCCCCATCAACCGTTTTATACAAAGTTGATGCGGTCACATCATACTTGCGGCCAAGAGAGTAATCCTTTGCAGAAACTCCGACCAACCAACCATTTTTCTGATTTACAAAGAAAACATCGGTTAACGATTCGTCTCCGAGCTTCTTCATTTTCATACTCCATCCGTCAAAAGATCGTCCAACCAAAGAAGAAACAGAGTAGCCTTCCTCAATAAACATGCCGGATTTGTTTTCGGACCGAGTTGCCGAATTATTCGGAACGCAGATGCTTGTGAAGGAAACAAATAAAAGAAGAGTTATAGTAAATAGCAATTGCATCGCGACCTCAATTTATTTCAATAAATGTACACCACCTAGACTTTTGGGCATTATACAACCCTAACTGAGAGGGTCAAACATATTTCTTGTACGCATGTATGCAACTCTTTCCAAAAAAAGTGCTAATCTTTATTCATTCAAATGCTTAGGAGGAACTGTTATGCTTAGCGATTTTAAGAAATTCATTGCACGCGGAAACGTGCTTGACCTGGCCATTGCCGTCATCATGGGTGCGGCGTTTGGCAAGATAATATCCACATTTACCGAGGGCATTATAATGCCTTTTGTCGGGCTGCTGACGGGCGGCGTTGACTTTAAAACAAAATTTTATGACCTCAGCGGCAATCTCACGGCCGGAGCCACGGCGGAACAGATAGAAGCTGCCGTTAAGGAAGGCGCTCCGCTGATCCTGTATGGACAACTGATAAGCGATATCATCACGTTCCTGATAGTGGCGTTCGTGATGTTCATGCTGGCACGCTATGCCATGTCATTGTTCAAGGGTCTGGAAGCAGAGGCAGAACCGACACCGGAAGAAACCCTGTTGGGCGAGATCAGGGATATTCTCAAAGCAAAGGGCTGATCACTTTATCAGATTAAAACCCGTAAATGCCGCGAGCAGGCCGAGGACAAGGCTTGCCGCGGCATATATCAACGCGGTCACAACCGCGCCTGACCGCAGAAGGTCAAGCATTTCCAGCGAGAATGCCGAGAATGTTGTAAATCCGCCGCAAAGGCCGACTGCCAGAAACACCTTCCAATCTTCCGTCACAGATCCTTTCAGAGCAGCGGCAGCGATGGCCCCGATAAAAAAGCTGCCGATGGTGTTTATCAAAAAGGTGTGGTAAGGAAACGCCGTGTTGAAACGCGAAACAAAAAAATACGAGATAGCGAACCGCAAAACTCCGCCGATAAAGCTTCCCGCTCCAGCCAACAAATATAATTTCATTGCCATCTGAACACCTCGTCAGGCGTTATCGCGGCATCAAGCCGGACATCCTTGTCACCGGCATCGTCAATTTTTTCCACAGGTGGAAAAATGCTGATGCCTATTTTAAGGCAATCTTTCCGTGTGTTTGACAAGAACCGGTCATAGAAACCTTTTCCATAGCCAACGCGATTTCCATTTCGGTCAAAACACAGCAGCGGGACCAGCACCAGGTCGAATTGTTCCGGCTCGGCACTTTCGCTTCCGTCAGGTTCGCGGATGCCCCAGCGATTTTCTATCCAGGTCGTGCCGCTGTCAAATCGTACGCTCTCGATGCTGTTCGACGCAAAGTCGCTTTTGGGCGCATAGGTTGCAATGGCGGGCCATTCGCGCCAGACGCGGTAATAGATGTTGGACGTGTCCGCCTCGTTGAATTTGGCAATACGGATAAACGTATGAAAAGCTTTTACCTCAGCCAGATCGACCTCATCAAAAAAGCGATCAGCTATGCGCTTGCTGGCCGCCGCAACTTCGGCGAGCGATAGCTCGCGGCATTTTTTTAGATAGATACGACGAAGTTCTGCTTTCTTCATTGTCAGCCGAGAGATGCTCTGTTTAAACTCCGTTTTTTATCAGATAACCGGTAATGAAATTTGAGATACTTATGCAGTTCAGTTGCCGGAGTTGTAGAGCCGGCACAGAAAAAAGTAAGAGCAAAATAACTTCCGAAACGAAACCCGGGTTTAGAGAGACCGGTTCGCTAACCGCGTTTTTTATCCGGCCTTGATTTGTTCGCAGCCAATGGTTTCGGAACAATTTGAGGAACTTGCAGATCTGTGCCTTCAGCGGAATCCATCTTGGTTTTTGCAATTTTCAGCAACTCTGAATCTTTCAGGATCTTTTGTGCGGCCTTAGCTCGTTTGCTTGGCCGCTTTTTTTCTTTTGCCATAATAAACCTAATTTTTTGTTATCCAGCCGCCGCCGACAACCTCTTCGCCGTTGTAAAAGATCGTGGCCTGGCCTGGTGTTATCGCACGCTGCGGTTCGTCAAAAACGATGCGGGCGTGTGCGTCCGGCAAAGGGTAAATGGCCGCCGGTGTCGGGTCGTGGCGATAGCGTACCTTTACCTCGGCGCGGACCGGTTCGTCGGGCGTGTCGAACGCTATCCAGTTGACGCCTTTCGCGACAAATTCCTCAGTATCAAGCTCTTCCGCCTCGCCGACGATGATCCGGTTTTTGGCGCGTTCTATCTGGACGACATAAAGCGGCTTTTCGTGTGCGATACCGAGGCCTTTTCGCTGGCCTATCGTGTAGCGGTGTATTCCGGTGTGCGACCCCAGAACGTCGCCTGCGGTGCTTACTATCTCGCCGCCGTCAGGTATCTCGCCCTCACGGCCCTCATGAGCAAGAAAGCGGTCAATGAAAGCCGAATAATCGCCGTCCGGCACAAAGCATATCTCCTGCGATTCCTGCTTTTCGGCGGTGTAAAGATTTGCCGTGCGGGCAATGTCGCGGACATCGTCCTTCATCATTTCGCCGAGCGGAAAAAAGGCACGCGAAAGCTGGTCCTGCGTCAATTCCCAAAGGAAATAGCTCTGGTCCTTCCAATGATTGCGCCCGCGAAACAGACGATAGCGGTTCGCGTTTTCGTCGTATTCAACACGGGCATAATGTCCGGTCGCAACCTTGTCGCAGCCTAAGGACACGGCCATGCGGTCAAGCGATGCAAACTTCAGACGCGAATTGCACGCAACGCACGGTATCGGCGTTTCGCCCGACAGATAGCTCTGAATGAACGGCTCGACCACGGCGCGGTCAAAATCCTTTTCGAGGTTCAAAACATAGAACGGAAAACCGAGCGAATCGGCAACACGCCGAGCGTCATAAACGTCGTCCAAAGAGCAGCAGCGTGAGGGCAGAGGATCGCCGTTCTCGTCCACATTCACCATCCGCCGCTGATCCCACAACTGCATCGTGAAGCCGACAAGCTCGTGTCCCTGCTCCCTTAATAACGCCGCTGCCGCCGAAGAATCGACGCCGCCGCTCATTGCAACCGCTATCTTCATAACCAAGGTTTAGAGTATAACCGTTTGGCTAAAGGTTGGAAACTTCTTTTGCAAGCAAAGGCAGCAGGGCATGTTTGACGGCGTCGGCTATCGCGGCGGAGCCTTTCTCGTTAGGATGTCCGATGCTTGCCAGTTCGCAGACGCGTGTCCTGTATCTCAGATCGGTGTCGCGGCGAAGTTCAGACAGAGCGGGACGGCATTCCTCAACACGAACCTCGCGGAGCGGATCGGCGGCTCGGCCCTTTTTCGCCACCTTGAACAGATACGAGTCCTTTGTCCCGTATGCGTTCCTTTCCGCAAACGGCGGAACCACCAATACGGCAGTCTCGGAACCGGTGCTTTCATTTAGGGCATCGACCGCCCTGCCAAGCTCAGCGGTCGATCCTTCGGCCCAGATCTTTGAACGCTTTATCATCTTTCCGCGAAACCTCCGCCACAGCACGCGCTTTGCCGGATTGTTGAGCAGCGGCTTTGTCCAGCCGGGCCAGTTGTAAAGCTCCAGAACGTCGTTGACTATGCGTTTCATCGGCGTATGTTTGGTGATGATCGGATAGTATCCGATAACGACGATCCTGGCGTTTGGAAAGGCGTCGTGGGTCTCTGCCAAAAGCGGGGACATGTGGCCGAAGCAATATTTCCTGATGTCCTCGATCAGCTTTTTATTGTCCTGAAAAGGATTCAGGATATTTGAAACACCGACCTCGGGAATACCACCCGACAACATTATCAACTGCACATCCTCGGGCCGTTCATACGCTTTGCGGGCTTGGGCAAGCTGTGCGTTGATGACGGGAAAGGACACGTTTATTTCCGGATGAAGGTTTTCAGTCGGATCGCGTTCGGCGCCGAGGAGAGCTTTTTCCTCGCTGCTGTCCAGTTGTATTGTCGAACCGGAATGAGCATAGATGTTCAGGTTTATCGAACGTCTGCCCGCAAAGACCTCGTCGCGAAGCCACGCCTTTGTCAGACGATAGAACTTTTGATCTTCCTGCAATCCCTGTCCCCAAACAAGCGAATCGCCAAGCACCAAAAATTCAAAAGGTGCCTGCTCGTTAACATTGCCAAAGAGAAAAGAAGGCCGCGAACACACGGCCGCGCCTGCCAACGCACCTATACCCAACAGGAAATCTCTTCTGGAAACATTCTTCATCCGCAGTAATTAACACCGACGGTCCAAGGACCGCCTTTATTTAGATAATATTGCTGAAAGGGTGTTGAAAATTACGTCCTGTGACAATTTCATCAAGCGTCACATAATTTTAGGTTGCGTTTTCCGCATGGGAAGATGCATGAAAAAGCAGCCGTTTGGCCAACCGGCCTTTTTTAGGAACACAGGCAAAAGGCTTTGGCTGTTCACAGCCACTTTACAACCGGCATATTTACTTTGGCAACCTCAAAAGCGGCTGAACCGAAAACATCACCTTAAGTTAGCACGGCAATCGCAGCTCTTATTCTAGAAAAATAATTTGAACTTTTTCTGAACAGGCTCCGTAACACTTCCTTTGAATTTGATAGTGTGTTAGGTTTCATAAAATGAAGATCACGGTCCTTGCCTAAATAAGCCGCCCCCGTAATATCCGCTTTTGCCGCGCTCTTGCCGCCGCTTGCGGAAGCCTTTGGCACATTCCCCGTGCCGAGTTCGTTTATTATTTATAGGTTTTTAATATGTCTTACAATAACGTGAGTCCGTCTGTTGAGACGGTCAAAAAAGACACTTTCTTTTCTGTGCTGCGCGAGGCACTGGGCGGGACCGAACGTGATTTTACAAAAGGGTCGATCCCGCTTGCTCTCACAATACTGGCCATTCCGATGATCCTCGAGATGTCGATGGAGGCCCTTTTTGCCATTGTCGATACATTCTTTGTGGCAAAGCTCGGCGCGGCCGCCGTTGCGGTAGTCGGGCTGACCGAATCCGTCCTTGCCTTGGTATATGCGGTCGCGATGGGCCTTAGCATCGGGGCAACCGCAACCGTCTCGCGGCGGTTTGGTGAAAAGGACTTCGACGGGGCCGCGCGTGCCGCGACACACGTGGTCTATCTGGGGGTGTTCGTTTCTTTGGTGATGGGTGTTATCGGTGTGGTCTTTGCCGGGGATATCTATCGATTGCTCGGCGCTGAGGAGGACGTACTCGCCATTGGTTTGCCGTTCATGCAGATAATGTTCGGAACGAGCGCTGTCATCGTTTTCTTATTTTTGCTGAACGGGATCTTTCGCGGGGTAGGTGATGCCGCCATTGCACTTCGTGTGCTGGTTGTTGCGAACGGATTGAACATCATTCTGGATCCACTGCTGATATTCGGCATTGCCTTTTTTCCGGAAATGGGTGTCACGGGTGCGGCTGTCGCGACCGTGATAGGACGCGCGGCAGGTGTCGTTTACGCAGCCTGGGCATTGTTTGGCCGCAGTAACGGCAGGCTCCAAGTCCGCGCCGAACACTGGAAACTTGACACCGGCCTGCTTTGGAGCATCTCAAGGCTTTCGGGAACCGGTGTGCTTCAACTTCTGGTTACAACTGCCACCTGGAGCGTATTGGTAACTATCGTCGCGGTCTTTGGCAGCGTCGCCATCGCGGGTTATCAGATCGGGCTGCGCATTTTTGTATTTTTGCTGTTACCGGTCGTTGGGCTTGCAAATGCTGCAGCCGCACTGGTAGGTCAAAATCTGGGAGCCGGACAGCCTGAAAGAGCTGAACGTTCGGTTTGGATAGCGGGCGGCTCAGCCGCTGCCATTCTCGGATCGCTTGGCATTTTCTTTGTGCTTTTCTCCGACCTGTTGGTCAGCCTGTTCACGACAGATCCGGAAGTGGCGCGTTACGGCAGCGACTGCCTGAGGATAATAGGTTACGGTTATGCGTTCTATGGCCTGGCAATAGTTACCGAAAGCGCATTTAACGGAGCCGGTGATCCGTGGACGCCGACATACATCAATGCGATAGTCCTGTGGCTGATCGAAATACCGCTCGCCTATGTGTTGGCAAACAGCTACAGCTTTGGCCCGCAAGGCGTGTTTTGGGCAATAACCATTTCGTTCACCATCTGGACCGTCGTCGCGGTCACACTTTTCAAACGAGGAAAGTGGAAACTGAAGGTTGTGTAATGGTTGGCGGTCTTTGGTCTTTGGTTCTCGGCCTTGGGGCCTTTTATTTATGAGTTGTCAGTTGGCTGTGCAAAGGCCGAAGACCCAAGTCCAAAAACCGTGTCCTTTACTGTAAAATTTACATGTGAGCTTCCCTGACCCTCAAAACCACGATTTTCCCGAATGGCTGCCGTATGGCGATCTTTTCTATTACGCGCGCGATGTGGTCTCATTCGGCGATCGGTTGACGGTCGAAAATCTGCGGGAGGCTTATCGGAAAGGGATCTTCCCATGGTATATCGACGGCATTCCGCTGCCGTGGTATTGCCCCGAAAAACGGGCGATCCTGGAATTTGCCGATCTTAATATTCCCCGAAGCCTTGCACGGGAAAAGCGAAAAGGCCTCTTTCGTTTTACTATCGATGAAGATTTTCGCCGTGTGATGGAAGAGTGTTCGATGTCTGCACGGACCGGGCAAAAAGGAACGTGGATAACACCGGCTTTCATCGAAATCTATACCGAACTGCACGAAAGCGGCATGGCACACAGTGTCGAAGCGTGGGATGAGAACGGCAACCTTGTCGGCGGATTGTACGGTGTGGATGCCGGCGGCGTATTCTGCGGCGAATCAATGTTCTACAAACAACCCAACGCCTCAAAACTCGCGCTTTTATTCCTGATAGATCATCTAAGGACACGCGGTTCAACATGGCTGGACTGCCAGGTAATGACGCCTCATATGAAAGCCCTAGGAGCAAAGGAGATCGAACGAATAGAGTTTTTGGAAAACTTGAAAAGAATACAAGTTCTCAAATCGGATTTGTTTGTATAAAAACAATTCCTATAAAATTACACCAAATGACACTTAAAGAATCAGCAGAACCCAAATATTACGCCAGAGCCTTGAACCAAAATGAAACTAATTTTGGTTTGGGAGAAGTTGGCCACATGGGGGTATTTAGAAAATCGAATGAAAAGGACGAACTTATTGGGTCATATATTCGCAATTACGGCACAGCTTTTAATTCTTTCTTTCCTTTCCATTTAAATGGCAAAGACCTGGCCTTGTATTCGCCCGACTATACCACAACGCGACTTATGGAACTTCCCTCATGCAAAGACATCGGCGGCGAGGAACCTGATCCTAATGGGTTTTGTCCTGTAGCTTATTTTGTGCCTACCTATCTGGATCAAGAGGTTACTCAGTTAACCAATAACGAATCGTTTCCGCCGAAACGCGTTTCACAAGAACGGGTTAATAGCCCAACCGAAGAATTTCTCTCAGATCGTTCGAGCAGGCATTCATACGTTAACGGAGTGACGGGACAAGAGTGTGAGGATGTGATCAATTACCGTCCGCTTACGCGGATAGAGTTCTATCCGTTCGGATTTGTGGCCGGTTGTATTTGGGGAGACGACAGCAGTTGGAAGATACAGTATCTCGATCTTTCTGAAGCGGATAAGGGCATTTTGCGTCGTGATGACAGATTCGGTTATATCGCGTTACCCGAAAGCATGAGCCTGAAAGATGCGATATATCTTGACAGTTTCGGCTCAAATTCCGAAGATTATTCACATTACATCCAGATAACATCAATGCAAATGTATGATATAAGAAACGGGAAGGTTGTTGACCCATTTGAGTAAGTTGATATCCATAACTTTTCTACTTTATGGAGTTAATGGTTATACCGACGAGTTGATCAAATCAGATAGGGGCGTACGAAATGCTGATAAAACAAGAATCTTGATTTTCTTAAAAAATGGGCATATTCTAAGCGTATGAGTACACTGCTGGAGCAAAGTCTTAAGCTTCCGATCCCTGAGCGCATCAAACTTGTTGAGGATATATGGGACAGCATCGCCGCTGTTCCTGATGTCGTTGAATTATCACCTGAGCAAATTTCAGAACTTGAACGTCGGATCGAAGATTATCAGAAAAACCCGGAGAAAACTGTCCCCTGGGAAGAAGTAAGAGATAGGCTTCGCCAAATAGCATAATGCTGCCAATTGAAATATACGACGCTGCCGAAGCTGAACTGGCTGATGCAATATCCTTTTACGAAGAAAAGGAAGAAGGATTGGGAACCCGTTTTCGGAGATCGGTAGAAGCTGCCATCGATTCTATACAGAAGCGTCCATTGTCCCATCCTGTGATCGAGGGGGCGAGCGTTCGCCATGTTCTTACAAGCCGGTTTCCTTACGTTATAATTTACAGGATCGAAGACGACAAGATCACAGTTATATCCGTATTTCACACCAGCCGTAATCCGATCATCTGGCGCGGAAGAGTTGGTTAGCCTTTTTCTTGGTTAGCCTTTTTCAATGAGCAATTTTCTCTTATACGGCGCGAATGGTTACACCGGCGAATTGATCACGCGGTATGCGGTCGAGCGCGGGCTGCGGCCTGTCGTTGCCGGGAGAAATGCCGAGGCTGTCAAGGCAGTGGCCGAAAGGCATGGCCTTGAATACCGCGTTTTCTCGTTGGACGATACTGAAAAGCTCGATGCGGCCTTGCGGGAGGTTGAGATGGTTCTGCATTGCGCGGGGCCGTTTTCGCTGACGAGCAAGCCGATGGTCGAGGCCTGCCTGCGGAACAAAAAACATTACACCGATATCACCGGTGAGATCGCGGTATTTGAGGCATCTGCGGCTCTGGATGAAAAAGCGAAGGACGCAGGAATTATGATAATGCCCGGCGTCGGGTTCGATGTCGTGCCGAGTGATTGCCTTGCTCTCCATCTAAAGAACCGCCTGCCTGCGGCGACGCATCTCAGCCTTGCTTTCTACGGCAAAGGCCGCATCTCCCACGGCACTCAGGCAACAATGACGATGAACATCGGCAAGGGCGGAGCGATCAGAAAGAACGGAAAAATAACTCCGGTTCCCGCTGCATGGAAAACGCGTGAGATAGATTTCGGTGATGAAAAGAAACAAGCGACGACGATTCCCTGGGGCGATGTCGCAACCGCGTATTATTCGACAGGGATCCCAAATATTGAGGTCTTCACGGTCATTCCGCCGTCCAATCTCAGGCTGCTGAAGCTGAGCCGTTATCTGGGCTGGCTGCTTGCCGCCTCGCCCGTGCAAAAATATCTGCAAAGCAAAATTCCGCCCGGCGGGCCTTCGGACAAAGAGCGTGAAAGAAGCAAAACGCTCCTTTGGGGCAAGGCAACTGATGCGGAAGGCCGAATGGTCGAATCGCGTCTGCAAACTCCCGAGGGCTATACCTTGACCGCCCTTACCGCTCTCAATATCACGCAAAAAATTCTTGATGGTAATTTCACAACCGGCTTTCAAACACCAGCAAGAAGCTACGGAGCCGATCTGATCCTCGAAATTGAAGGAACCGTCAGAACAGATGTCGCGTAAAACCGGCAAATTTTCCGATCAATGCTTTATTTCGACAAACTCCGGTGAAAGGGATAAAATACAGGCATCAATGCCTGAGAAATTGTCTGCGGTTTTTAACGATCTCGATAGCAAAAAGGTTGGTTCGTCCGTCGAGGATGTCGCCGAACGCCTTGTGGATATGATCTACAAAGGCGGGCTGGGCGCCGGTGACAGGCTGCCGCCTGAGCGCGACCTGGCAAAGACGCTTGGCGTCAGCAGGCCAACATTGCGCGCCGGCATCCGTTCTTTGTCCACCGTTGGCATACTGCGTTCACGGCAGGGTGCCGGAACATTTGTCGCGGCAAACAGCGAATCGCAGATGCTCGACAGCCTCCCGCTCAGAATGTTTTGGGGGCTTTACGGATTCACGCCGGAAGACATTTCCGAGGCGCGTATGATGCTTGAGGTGATGGTCGTCGGGCTTGCCGCCGAAAGGGCCGACAGCGAACATCTAAAGATCATTTCAAAAGAAGTAGCCGGAATGTCAGCGTCACTCAACGATCCGAGAAAATATTTGGCGCACGAGATGAGATTTCATCAGGCCGTAGCAGCCGCGTCGCAAAATCGCGTCCTGATCGCTTTGATGAACATGCTCCTGGCGATCGTTTATGGGTCAGAAGACACGACGCCTGACGGTGAGATCGGTACTGATCTGGAAGGATCTGCCGAACGCCATCAGCGTGTCTATCGCGCATTGCGCGGACATGACATTGAGGGCGCTCAAAATGCGATGCGCGACCTGCTGGAAACACGGCACGGTAAAAAGGAATAGCTGTGCGGCAACGCCTATTCCCTCAAACTTGAAGCGCGAGATCAGGAAAAATCCTCTCCAGGAAAACAAAAATATCGGAACTTGCCCGGCACTGAACACTTCGGCACTCGTGGTTTTGGTCAGCGGCTGTGGTTTCGTTGTAAGATGGTCACTTACTCATAAATATGAACGCGGGAACAACCTTGCAGTCCAGGATGCTCGAACTCGGAAACTCATCACCGTCCAATAAACGCGGCCTTCTGCTTCGGCTTTTACGGGCGGCTCAACCCATTTCCAGAACAGAGATGGCGGAGCGGCTTAATATTGATAAAAGCACCGTAACGGAGGTTGTAAAACCGCTGTTGGATGTGGACATTCTGCGTGAGGAAAAATTGTCGCCGGCAAAAGGACAGGGCCGCCGAAACCGGACGCTCTCGTTTGTGGACGACAGCGGTTACTTCATCGGCGTCAACCTCGGCGTAAGGAGAACGCAGGTCGGACTGACAACCCTGAGCGGCGAGATCACGGAAGAGGACGATTTTGAAACGCCCGTCACGCCAGACATCGCCCTGCGCAAGGTCAAAAGGTGCATTGACAACATCCGCCAAAAGAACACGGACCGCCGTCTGGAAACGATAGGCATCAGCGTTCCGGGCATGACCGATCCTGAACGGAGCGGACTTATCTTTGCTCCAAATCTGGATTGGCATAATGTGGAAATAGCGAAAGCTCTGGAACAGGGCGACATAAGGGTCGTGGTCGAAAATGATTCAACCGCCGCCGCCATGTATGAAGCCCGTTTGAAGATAAAAGACACGACCGACGGCCTGCTTTCAAATTTTATTCTGGTCAGATCCGGAACCGGCATCGGCGTCGGGCTTGTGATCGGCAGCGAGGTCTATCGCGGCAGCGGAATAGGTCGCGGCATTGCGGGCGAGTTCGGACACATGACCATTGTCGCGGGCGGAAAGAAATGCGTCTGCGGAAACCGCGGCTGTTGGGAAAAATACGGCTCTGCCGCTGCGGCGGCATCGCTGTATCTGGGCGACCGTCCGTTAAGGCATAGTGAAACGCCGCCAAGATTTGTTGAGATCGTGGCTAAGGCAGAGAATGGCGACAACCGCTCACGACGAACACTGGAGATGATCGGCGATTATCTTGGCATCGGCATCGCCAACGTGATCATGGGAATGGGTATTCCGCGCGTCATCGTCAGCGGACGGCTGGTTTACGGCTGGAAATATATCGAAACGCCGCTTAAGGACGCAATAAACCGCAGCATCATCGGCAAGACCGGCGGCTGGTCGGTCGAACCGGGCGAACCTGCCGGCGCCGCTCTGGGCGGCTCGCTGGAAGTTGCGGTCGAGGATTTTCTCGCACGCATCTGACCCTCTTGCTCACGGTTGACGGAGGCAGGATGTCACGTTAGATTTATAAAGTACGAGTTATAAATATTCAGAAATTATGACATTGAACATACGCCCCAAAGAAGAGTGTCGGTGGGACATCGTTTCCCTCGGCGAGGTAATGCTCAGGCTTGATCCGGGCGATAAGCGAATACACACGACCCGAACATTCGACGTTTGGGAAGGCGGCGGTGAATATAACGTCGCTCGCGGCCTAAAGCGGTGTTTTGGCCTGGACGCGGCCATCGTAACTGCTTTGGCTGATAACCCCGTCGGCAAACTCGTTCAGGACCTGATGTATCAAGGCGGTGTCGATCAGTCGCACGTAAAATGGGTAAAATATGACGGCGTCGGCCGCACTGTCCGCAATGGGATGAACTTTACCGAACGCGGATTTGGCGTGCGTGCGGCGCTGGGCTGTTCCGACCGTGGACACACTGCCATATCGCAGCTAAAAAAAGGCGACATCGATTGGGAAAAGATCTTTGGTAAGGAAGGCTCAAGGTGGTTTCACACCGGCGGCATTTTCTGCGCACTTTCCGAAACAACTCCCGAGGTCGCCAAAGAGGCGATGGAGTGCGCCAAAAAGCACGGCACGATCATATCCTATGACCTGAACTATCGCGACTCGCTCTGGAAGGCGATAGGCGGCCAGGCAAAGGCCCAGGAGGTGAACCGCGACCTCGCGCAATACGTGGATGTAATGATCGGCAACGAAGAGGATTTCACGGCGTGTCTCGGCTTTGAGGTCGAAGGACAGGACGAACATCATTCAAAACTAGACATCGTCAACTTTGAGAAGATGATCCGCAAAGCCGTCGCCGATTTTCCCAATTTCAAGGTTGCGGCGACGACGCTCCGAAATGCGAAGACGGCGTCGGTCAACGACTGGGGCGCGGTCTGCTTTACCGAAGGACAACTTTATCAGGCAATGATGCGGCCCGATCTGGATATCTTTGACCGCGTTGGCGGCGGAGATTCTTTTGCTTCGGGTCTGATCTACGGATTTCTGACCGGCGAATCGCCCGAGTGGGCCGTCAACTGCGGTGCCGCTCACGGCGCTCTGGCAATGACAACACCTGGCGATACAACGACCGTCGGCCTCGCCGATGTTCTGAGGGTAATGAAAGGCGGCGGAGCACGCGTGGCAAGATAAAAAAATACGTCGCATAGGCCACATAAGTCCTGTGTCTCCTATAAATTACGATGAACAAGAAACAAATAGTTGAACAAATAGAAAACCTCGGACTTGTGCCGGTGGTGCGGGCTTCTTCTGCCGACGAGGCGATGCAGGCCATAGACGCGATCAAGGCCGGCGGCGTCAATGTGCTTGAAATAACGATGACCGTTCCCGGCGCAATAAAGGTGATCGAGCGCGTAGCTGACAAATATGGCAGCGATGTTCTGGTCGGCGCCGGAACGGTGCTGGATCCTGAGACCGCCAGAGCCTGTCTGCTGGCAGGAGCGCAGTTCATCGTATCGCCTGCTTTGAATCTGGACACCATCGCCCTTTGCCAGCGTTACAGCGCGCCCGTAATGCCGGGCGTTCTGACCCCGACAGAGGTCATCACGGCGTGGAGCGCCGGCGCGGATTTTGTAAAGGTCTTTCCTGCCGGTGCTGTTGGCGGTGCCAGCTATATCAAGAACCTTAAGGGGCCTTTTCCGCAAATAAAGATCGTGCCAACGGGCGGCGTTTCGCTGGCGACAGCAGCGGATTTCATCAAAGCAGGTGCGTCCGCACTCGGCGTCGGCACAGACCTTGTTGACGTAAAGGCCATCCGCGAAGGCAATGCGGATATCGTTACAGAACGCGCAAAGCAGTTTGTGGACATTGTCCGGAACGCACGCGCCGCATAAACGTTTCCCGATCTCATTTCTAAAAAAAGGACGTGACAAGCCGAAATACTTATCACGTCCTTTATTTTGTTAGCTTTTCGCCTAAACGTCCAGATTCTTGACGTCCAGCGCGTTGTCTTCGATGAACTTTCTGCGAGGTTCAACGTGGTCACCCATGAGAACGGTGAATATCTGGTCGGTTTCGACTATGTCCTCAACGCGAACCTGAAGCAGCGTTCGCTTTTCGGGGTCCATAGTGGTTTCCCAAAGCTGTTCGGGATTCATTTCGCCCAAGCCTTTGTAACGCTGCATACTGAGGTCTTTCTTGGCTCCGGCGGTGATCTTTTCCAACAGATCCTCGCGGGTGGCAACGGTCTCGCTCTTGCCGTTCTCGCCAAAGACGAACGGCCCCGGAAAGTTTGCATCCAGGGTCTGTTTCAGATCGACCGCTTTCTGAAATTCGACATAACTGCCAAGGTTCCAGTCAAATATCATTTTGCTGCCGTTGGGATAGTTTATCTCTATCTCCCATAGGCCGTGTTCTATATCGGGAACAAGCTCCGTGGCAAATCCGGCATCCGCCAGACGCGCTTCCACCTCGGCCATCAGTTCCTCTTCGGCAAAGACCTTTTTCATCTTGACGCCGTGTTTTTTCAGAACACCGCTCTCTCCCGCAAAGGCGTCGATCAGCGCGTCAAGAAGCTTTTCGTCATTGCCGACGCGGCGGGCAAACCTTTCGTAATAGTTCTTTAACTCGGTCGTCTGCTCAAGCGTCTTGGTCAGCTCACGGCCCTCTATCCGGCGGTTGTCCATGGTAATGTTCACGTCATCCGTTCCCATTCGCATCAGATAGCGGAACATCGACTTTTCGTCCTTGATATATTCCTCTTTCCTGCCGCGCTTTACCTTGTACAGCGGCGGCTGGGCGATGTAAACATATCCGCCCTCAACAAGTTCCGGCATCTGCCGATAAAAGAACGTCAGCAAAAGCGTGCGGATGTGGCTGCCGTCAACGTCAGCGTCGGTCATAAGGCAGATCTTGTGATAACGCAGCTTGCTGACATCAAAATCCTCCTTGCCGATGCCGGTTCCCAAAGCGGTGATCAAAGCCTTTATCTCGCCGTGGCCGAGCATCTTGTCGAACCTTGCCTTTTCAACGTTCAGGATCTTGCCCTTGAGCGGCAGAACGGCCTGATTCTTTCGGTCGCGGCCCTGTTTTGCCGAACCTCCGGCGGAATCGCCCTCAACGATGTATATCTCTGACTTTTCCGGATCTTTTTCCTGGCAATCGGCCAACTTGCCGGGCAGGCCCGAACCGGTCATGGCGCCTTTTCTGACGATCTCACGCGCCTTTCTCGCAGCCTCGCGGGCGCGGGCGGCATCAACCGCCTTGCCGACTATCTTTTTCGCGACGGACGGATTCTGCTCAAAAAATTCTCCCAGCTTTTCGTTTAGAAAAGATTCGACCGGGCCTTTTACCGGTGAATTCAATTTTCCTTTTGTCTGCCCTTCAAACTGCGGCTGCGGTATCTTGACGCTGATGACGGCAACCAGGCCCTCACGAACGTCATCGCCCGACAGCGTGACCTTTGCATTCTTGGTCAGCCCGGAACTTTCGGCGTAGCTGTTTATCGTGCGTGTCAACGCGCTGCGAAAGCCGGAAAGATGCGTTCCGCCGTCAACCGTGTTGATGTTGTTCGCAAAAGAAAATATCTTCTCGTCGTAGCTGTCGTTATATTGCATTGACACTTCTATCGACAGTTCATCCGAAATATGCTCGAAATAGAGCGGTTCGTCGTGCAGCGGGCTTTTGTTCTTGTTCAGATGTTTTACGAACTCGGCTATTCCGCCTTTGTAATAGAATTCGTGCTTTTTCTCATTTTCCTCGCGTTCGTCCTTTATGAAGATACGAATACCTTTGTTCAAAAATGCCTTTTCACGGAGCCGTTCGGACAATTTGTCAAAACTGTAAACAGTGGTCTCAAAAATTTCCGCGTCGGGTTTGAACGTAATCTTGGTGCCGCGTTTTGAGGTTGTTCCCGTCTCTTTCAGCGTATTCGTCGTAAAGCCGGCCGCAAATTCTATTTCGTGCGTTTTGCCGTCGCGCCAGATCTCGAGTTTCAACCATTCGGACAAAAAGTTGACGCAGCTTACGCCGACGCCGTGCAGCCCGCCGGAAACTTTATATGAATTTGAGTCAAATTTACCGCCGGCGTGCAGGATCGTCATCACAACCTCAGCGGCAGACACTTCAGCCCCTTTTTCTGTCGCGGTTCCTTTTACTATCTCGCGTCCGGCGCTGGTTTCCTGAGCTTTGAAAGCTTTGTGTATCCCGGTTGGAATGCCGCGGCCGTTGTCCACTACCGTGATCGAATCGTCCATGTGGATCGTGACCTCAATGGTGTCACAATATCCCGCCAGAGCTTCGTCAACCGAGTTGTCAACGACCTCGTAAACAAGGTGGTGAAGCCCAATGTCGCCGGTCGATCCGATATACATCGCCGGACGCTTGCGAACAGCGTCACGGCCTTCCAATGCGGTTATGGAACTTTCGTCGTATTCTGTCTTTGCTTTAGCCAATTTTTTTGAAACCTCTAAATCCATTTGCGATCAAATATTGTCGCCTAAGTAGTTGTTAGATAATTATTTATCTATTTTGACCAGATGGGCCTGCAAGGCTGGAAGCGTTCACTCTAATCAATAGAACATTATAGCATTTTCAGGTGCTTATAAACAGCCGAAAAGTCGGTTTTAGGGAGCCGATCCGGCCTTTCCGGCAGCCATGCCATTCTCTATGCGGATGGTTCGCGCCGAGCGGCCAAATTCCGCCACAAAACCTTCTTTTGACGTGGTCACGACCGTTTGCGTCTTGCCCGCTAGGTATTCGAGCAGATGCCCGATCCGGCGATGATCGAGTTCGGCGTCGATGTCATCAAGCAGAAACAGCGGATATTCGCCGCGTGTCGCGTGAAATACGGTGATATTTGCCAACTGGAGCAGAAGAAGAGCGCTCCGCTGCTGGCCAGAAGAGCCGAATTTGCGAATATCCTGCCCGTCAAACAGCACTTCCATATCGTCCCGGTGCGATCCGACCAGCGAATGCCCAGCGACTAATTCAGCCTGAACGCGGAGTTTAAGCCTTTCGGCAAGCAGTCCGGTGTAATCCGAGAGGTCGCCCTTGCCCTCAAGCGATGAAACGTACCTGATGGAAAGCTCCTCGCGGCCAAAAAGCCGTTTTTCAAGCACCTCGTTTATCCTTTCGACAAAACGCGTCCGGCCCCTGTGTATCTTTGCGGCGTGTGCGGTCAGCTGTTCATTCCACGGTTCGAGCAGCTCGGCGGTCTTTTCGACGGACAGCTCTTTTTCACGTGCCTGCTGTAAAAGCGAATTCTTTTGCCGCAAGACCTTTGCATAGTCTGTAAATGTCTGTGTAAAAGGCGGATGCAGGGAAATTATGCCTGCGTCAAGGAACCTGCGGCGGGCCTCGGGCAGGCCGCGAATGATCTCCAGTTCATCCGCGTTGAAAACGACCGCGTGGAGTTCATGCAGATACCTTTGTGTGGTTTCCTGTTTGCCATTTACAAGGCAAGATTTTATAGTCTTTTGTATATTGACCCGGAGCGTTCTGTGAAGCTCCTGTGACTGGCGAACCTCGCCCTGTACCATCGCCAGGTCCTCACCAAATCTGATCGTTTCGGCGATCTTGCCCGTTTTAAAGGATCTGGTCGTTGCCAGCACGTTTATTGCCTCAAGCCAGTTGGTCTTTCCCTGGCCGTTCTCGCCCACGAGTATGCTGAGGCCCGGCTCAAGGTCGATCTTCCCCTTTAGGTTGCGGAAATTTATCGCTTCTACGTACTCCAGCCGCATCCTTTGATTTTAACATGTAAGAGGTTTTTGCCGGTTGTGCATAACAATGAAATATTTGGAGGGATTTTCTGGAAATTTGGCGGATTTGAGATTTTTTAAACAGTTGAAGGATGTTTTACATTCTTTAACCCTCCCTCAAACTCCCCCACGTTAAGTTCTTTACTAATAGAGGAATATCATATTTAGGCTGTGAGAACTGCAATTTTGTTCATTTTTATCCTTGCGTTGTCGATCTGTGCCGCCGCCCAGCAGCAACTGACGGTCGGCACGGAAGCGCCTGCGTTCTCGGCGGAGTATCTGAGCGGCAAACCGCTGGAGTTGAACAGCCTTAGGGGAAAGGTCGTCGTACTTACCTTTTGGTCAACCCGTTGTTTGATATGCCATAACGAGATACCAAAGCTCAACCGAATGGCAGACAGCTATAAGGGACGCGACGTTGTGTTTCTGGCTCTGACAATGGAGAACGAATCGGTCGTCAACCCATATATCAAAAAGAATCCTTTCAGGTTCGACATTGTCCCGAACAGTTTTGGCGTTGTGCTGAAGTATGCCGATATGGACGCATCGGGCCGCATCCGCATGGGTTTTCCGTCGTATTATCTGATAGATCGGAAAGGAAAGATCGATCTCCGAGCGGATGGTTGGGATAAAACCTCAAATATCGACACCCGCATTGCTCAGCTTCTATCCGAGTGACGCTTGTTCCCCTTGTACGCAGAAGGCCCGGGCTATCGACAGCGTCCGGGCCTTTTTATTTGCCGAATAATTTGTTTCTTGTCCGCGATTAAGGTATATTTTCAACTTCGCCGCTTATTGCGGAGAGGTAGCCTAATTGGTAAGGCAGTAGTCTTGAAAACTACCGCGGGTAACCGCTTGCAGGTTCGAGTCCTGTCCTCTCCGCCACAATTCTTCTCCGATCACCCATCAATAATTTTCGGTCGAACGCCTGTCTTTCCGGTTTTCTTGCTTTTTTCCACTGTTTTGTTATAGCCTATCTGGAAATGAATGATTATTCATTCATTGTTGGTGAATATGAGAAATGCCGCAAAAGCTTTGACAGAACCAAGATCAGGTACAGGCAATAAACGTTCGGCAATTCTGCGGGCGGCAATAAAGGTATTTGCAGGTAAAGGTTATTTCAGCTCAAAGGTATCGGACATTGCCCGCGAGGCGGGTATTGCGGACGGAACGGTCTATCTTTATTTCAAAAGCAAGGATGAGATCCTGAGGTCTATTTTTGACCG
Source organism: uncultured Chloracidobacterium sp. (assembly GCA_964583955.1). Classification (GTDB taxonomy): domain Bacteria; phylum Acidobacteriota; class Blastocatellia; order Pyrinomonadales; family Pyrinomonadaceae; genus OLB17. Next base: position 128,328 of record CAZOXY010000001.1, read on the forward strand.
GGCAATGGAAGATTTCATCTTAGAAGGAAAACGCGAACTGAAAGACATATCCTCGGCGCCGGACAGGCTGCGGCGGATCGCGGGCTTACATCTTGAAAAGCTCGGTTCAGACCGCGACCTGGCGATCGTCTTTCAGGTAGAACTTCGAGGCTCGACAAAATTCATGCGCGAATTTTCGGCAGCAGGTTTTGCAGACTATCTGGACATCATCAGGGCGACAATAGAGAACGGACAAAAGGCAGGCGTTTTTCGCAAGGACATCAAACCGATAACCGCTGCCAAGATATTTTACGGCGCGTTGGACGAAATGGTGACGAACTGGATCTTGTCCGAACAGTCCTATCAACTGGCACCGATGGCGGACGATGTGATGAATGTTTTTCTGGGAGGGATGTTCAAACAGTGAATGAGGGCGATTTCATGGAATATGTTTCTCCACGGAAAGATGTCGGGCGGGGCAGCCCGCTTGTCGCTGATGAACCATCAACACTGCCCGAACTGTTTCTCCACGCTGTTTCAAAAAAGAAAAGAAGCGACGCGTTATCCTACAAGGTGAATGAAGAGTGGCGGAGCATTTCGTCGGACGAAATGCTGGAGCGAATACGCGCGGTCTCATTGGGACTTTATTCACTGGGCTTTCGTAAAGGCGACCGGATAGCGATCCTTGCGACAAATTCACCTGAATGGACGCTTGCGGACGCGGCATGCCAATTTGCCGGCCTGCCGGATGTGCCGATCTATACAACACTGTCGCCCACATCCGTGGAATATATTCTGAACGATTCAGGCGCGAAGTCTCTGTTCATTGAGGATCAGGCCGCGTTCGAGCGCATCGCGGAGATAGTGCCGAACTGCGCCGGACTGGAATCGATCATTTTTTTCACCGGGCCTGACGAAGCAAGCAACGCCCGGCTTTCTCTGAGCCAGTTGGAAGCCGCGGGACGGCAACTGGCCGATGAGGATCCGCAGCTTTTCGAACGGCTTCACAGCGAAGTAAAAGCAGACGACATTGCCACGCTCATCTATACAAGCGGAACGACCGGCGAACCAAAAGGCGTGATGCTCGACCATACGAACATCGTCTCGAACGTGATGGATTCCGGTGAAAAATACGGGTTCACCGCGTCTGATTCGTGCCTGTCGGTGCTGCCCCTTTCACATATCTTTGAACGTTCGGCGATGTACGTTTACATTCATCACGGCATGGCGGTCAACTATGCCGAATCTGTCGAGAAGGCCGCCGACAACCTGACCGAGGTAAAGCCAACCATTCTTATCGGCGTTCCGCGCATATTCGAAAAGGTCTATGCTAAAGCAAAGCTGAAAGCAGTAGAGGCGGGCGGCGCAAAAGAAAAGATATTTGACTGGGCAATAGATGTTGCAAAGGATTATGCTCAACGACGCGAGCAGGAAAAACCCATTCCGTTGCTGACGGGAATGAAATACGGCATCGCCAATATTTTGGTGTTCTCTAAACTGAGAAATGTTTTTGGCGGCCGTCTGCGCTTTTGTATTACGGGCGGAGCGGCGTTGTCTGACGATATCTACCTTATTTTCACCGGCGCCGGTATTCCGATAATGCAGGGATACGGATTAACGGAAACATCGCCGGTCATCTCTTCAAATAATCCTTTCGACATTCGGCTTGGAACTGTGGGCAAACCGATAAGGAACGTAAAGGTGCGCATCGCCGCCGACGGCGAGATAGAAACAAGCGGCCCCGGCGTTATGCTCGGTTATTTTAATAAGCCGGACGCGACACGTGAAGTTTTCACCGATGATGGCTGGTTCAAGACCGGCGACATCGGCGAAATGGATGCTGACGGGTTTCTGAAAATAACCGACCGAAAAAAAGAGCTTTTCAAAACATCGGGCGGAAAATACATAGCACCGTCGCCGATAGAGCAGATGATAAAGGCCTCAAGGTTTGTCAGCCAGGCCGTTTTGGTCGGCAACGAAAGAAAATTTGCGGCGGCGCTGATCGTCCCGAATTTTGACATGCTTCGCTCTTATGCCAAACACAAGGGCCTTGATATCACGACGCGAGCGGAGTTCTGTTCGCATCCGAAGATCATAGACCTTTTCGAACGCCAGGTCGCTGGTCTGACGCGAGGCCTTTCCCGATATGAGACCGTAAAAAAGATCGCCCTGCTTGAGAACGAACTGTCGGTCGAGGGCGGCGAAATGACGCCGACGCTAAAGGTAAAACGCCGCGTTGTTGATGAAAAATTCCGCGAGGTGATCGATTCGCTTTATCGGGATGAATAGGCGGTTAACGCGGGAAAATAAAAGGCTTCCTGAACCGCCGGTTCGAGAAGCCTTTCTTTTAAAAACTTTTCCATTTTTGCCTAGAACGGCCGCAGTACGGGAAGCGGAACTCGGTTTGGCAAACCGATGGCGGCTTCATACAAAACGTCCAAGAAACTCTTTTTCGCCTTGCCCACGTCAACGATGTCATTTGGCCGGAGCAAAACTTCCTTTTCTTCACCGTTCTTGATGGCATTGTAATCAACCTCTATGACCTCGGGTTCAACGGAGCCATCCTTTCGGCGATAGATATTTATTTTTTTCGATTTTGCCTCACGCGTCAGTCCGCTTGCCATGGCGATGGCCTGCATCAGCGGCAAACCGCCCTCGGGAATGCTGAACTCGCCCGGACGCAGCACTTCTCCGGTAATATAAACAGGCGACGCCTTTTGAACGATTATCACATCGCCCGGCAGGATCTCCGGATTTGAACCTTCGATGCCCTGCCGCATGCTGGCGAGGCTGTACGTCCGTGTCGGGACCATGTCGCCGCTGCCCGCCCAGCTTTCCACCGTATCGCCGGGGCATACCTGCGGCCGCGTTCTGAACACCTGTATGCTGCCGCCGCTTTTTTCGGTTTCGCCGCCGGCATATGTTATCAGTTCCAGCAGATAGGCACGCCGCGTCAGCGGCACCTGTCCCTGCTGTTTCACTTCACCGTAAATGCTGACCGGCGGACGGCTGTTGCGTTGTGTGACGCGGATATTCGTCTGCGGATTGCGAAGATAACGCGAAAGAAATTTATTGACCTCGGTCCTCAATTCGCGTTCGGTCAGACACTGTGCCGTTACCGGATCATCGACAAAAGGAACGGATATCTTTCCGTCCTCATCAACGGTCGAAACAAAATCGAACTGCGGTTCGCCCAACACCTTTCCGGTTACTTCATCTCCCGGCCCGATGCGATATCCCTGAACCGAAGCATCCGGAGCAGCTTCCTGAGCGCCGGCCTCAAAAACAGGCCCCAACACCAGCAGGAACAGAAGCAGCAGCGATGACCGAAGACTTATCATTGTTTTCACCTCAATAAACGGGAGTATTCTAGAATACCGCTTAAAACCATTCGATTCAATAACCGGGCTGAATGGTTGCCGGTAGTTAGCGATCCGTCGGTCATGAAAAAAATGCTTTCGGCGACGCCTGGTGCGGGTACTCAATAAGAAATAGTCATAAAAACTGGTATAATGTGCGAAAGCCCCCTTGCTAGATATTATAAAGATGCGTGAGTCAGTTTCTGACCGATTATGGTTCCTGCGGCGGCCGCTTCAGTTCCTTGTGGACCTGGCGGTACTTTCATGTGCGTTCTTTCTGGCATATTTGCCGGCAATAAACGTACAACTTGGCGATTTTTATTTCAGCGCCGCCCTTAGCCAACTACCGCTTGTGATATTGGTACAGTTCGCGGCGCTTACGCTGACGGGCGCATATTCCATCTTGTGGCGTTATGTCAGTATTGAGGACGTTCGCGTCTTTCTTCGTGCGGCAATAATTTCCGGAGCGGTCCTCATCGGGTTTCGCTATGCTCTGATCTTTACGCATTTCAATCTTTGGCAGGTTCCCATTTCCGTTATCGTGATAGACACGGTGCTGGCTTTTGGCGGGCTGTTGTCGCTCAGAGTAACGCGCAGATTTATTTATGAACTTGGCGACAAGCAAAGTTTTCGCTCCGGCGCTCGGAAATTAAGGCAGCGGTCCGCGTTGGTTGTCGGAGCCGGCAGATTGGGAGCCGCGCTGGCAAAGGACGTGATCGGCAGGCGTGACGCCGCTTTGCAAATACGCGGCTTTGTTGACGACGACCAGCACAAACATGGCGGCAGCGTCAGCGGAGTCAAGATACTGGGTTCGACCCGCGACCTGCCGAGACTGGTCAGCGAACTGGAGGTCGAAGAGGTCGTGATAGCGATCGACAAGGCTCAGGGAAAAACGATCAGGCGCATACTGGAAATTTGCGGAGAGATCCCTGTGAAAGCGCAGATAATTCCCAGTCTTGGCGATATAGCTCAGGGACAAGTGTCAATAAACAGGCTCCGCGATGTTGAGATCGAAGACCTGCTGGGCCGTGAACCCGTCAAACTGAATAACGACAATCTGCATGAATTCTTAACCGACAAAGTGGTGATGGTAACAGGCGGCGGCGGTTCCATCGGCTCTGAGCTGGTTCGCCAGATCGCCGGATATAACCCCAAAAAGCTGGTGATGGTCGAACGGGCGGAGTTCATGCTGTTTCAGATAGACCACGAATTGAGAGAAACCTATCCGGGGCTTGATTTCGTTCCACTGCTGGCGGACGCTGGCGAGGAGCCGCGAATGCGGCAGATCTTCAATGAATATCAGCCGGAGGTAGTCTTTCATGCGGCGGCCAATAAACACGTGCCGCTGATGGAAGTAAACCCCGAAGAAGCGGTAAAGAACAACGTCTTTGCAACTCGTGTCGTCGGAAATCTTGCGGGCGAATTTGATACGCGGCATTTCGTGCTGATCTCAACAGACAAGGCCGTTAACCCGACCTCGATCATGGGGGCGTCAAAACGTGCCGCGGAGATCGTTGTCCAGACGCTCAATCATCGGTTTGAGACCAGATACACATCCGTCCGGTTCGGTAACGTGCTGGGTTCGGCCGGTTCGGTCGTCCCTATCTTTCGCGAACAGATAAGAAAGGGCCTGCCGATCACGGTAACGCACCGCGACATGACGCGATATTTTATGACGATACCGGAGGCATCACAGCTTGTGCTGCAGGCCGGGGCCTTGGGCGAAGGCGGTGAGATATTCATTTTGGATATGGGTGAACCAATAAAAATACTCGATCTGGCGGAGGATATGATCCGCCTTTCAGGCTTGACGCCCTATGAAGACGTGGACATAGTTTTCACGGGTATCAGGCCCGGCGAAAAACTTTTTGAGGAACTGGAAATATCGGGCGAAAAGCTGCTCAAGACAAAACACCCCAAGATATACATCGGCAAAATAGCCGAGCATCCGCAAGAAGAGGTCGTTCAAATGCTGAACACCCTTGCCCGGGCGGTCGAGGCCGGAGATGAGGAAATGCTGCGGCACACATTCACACAGTTCATCCCGGAAGTAAGGTTTGCCGAAGACACCGCCGAGGTCAACGAAACCAGCCGCGAAACAGAAATGGCCGAGATCTCGCGTACAGCAAAACTCGGAATGGCATCGAAATAGCCGGTCGGCTTTTTTTCTCAATTAACAATATCGTTCATTATGTCAGTACTCGTCACCGGCGGAGCCGGATATATCGGAAGCGTCACGACCGACGCGTTGCTGCGGAGCGGCGAAAAGCCGGTCGTCATAGACAATCTGGTTTACGGACATCGCGAAGCCATTCATTCAGACGTGCTGTTCTATGAAGGCGATATAGGCGATAAGAACCTTGTCGGCAAGATGCTTTCCGAACACAAGATCGACGCGTGCATGCACTTTTCGGCATACGCCTACGTCGGTGAATCGGTCGAGGATCCGAAAAAATATTTTGCCAATAACGTTGTGCAGACCGTCAGGTTACTCGACGTTTTGCTGGAGCATAACGTAAAACATTTTGTTTTTTCATCTACCTGCGCGACATACGGCGAACCGCAATACGTTCCTATTGACGAAGCACATCCACAGCAGCCGACCAACCCTTACGGCTGGTCAAAACTGATGGTCGAACAGATATTGCGGTCGTATGACATGGCGTATGGATTGAGGTTTGCCGCTTTGCGTTACTTTAACGCCAGCGGCGCGACCGAAGACCACGGCGAAGACCACGATCCGGAAACTCATCTCATACCACTGGTGCTTTATAATGCGCTCGGCCGCATACCGAGCATTTCCATTTTCGGCACTGATTATCCGACGCCGGACGGTACCGCCATCCGCGATTACATCCACGTCAGCGATCTGGCCGACGCTCACATTTTGGCGCTCAACCACCTGCGAAACGGCGGCGCGTCCGACGCATTTAACCTTGGCAATGGCAGCGGCTATTCGGTGCAGGAAGTGATAGACGCAGCCCGCCGAGTAACAGGCCGCGAGATAAACGCCGTTCGTTCTCCACGACGCACCGGCGATCCGTCACGCCTCGTCGCCAATGCCGAAATGGCACGCACCATTCTAGGCTGGCAGCCAAAAATATCTGACATAGAAGCGATAATCGAAACTGCCTGGAAATGGCACACTCGAATTATCGGTTGAATTACAAATCTCTTCTCATTTGTGCTTAAATCTTTTGTATGACCGAAGCAAGGATCAAAAAACAGCGCATCTCGCGCAAGGCGGCGAGTTTTACCGAATCAGTCATTCGCGAAATGACGCGAGAGGCAGTGAAATACGGTGCGGTAAATCTGGGCCAGGGCTTTCCTGATTTTGCGGCCCCTGAAGATATCAAACGCAAGGCGATGGAAGCCATTGCCGACGATCACAATCAATACGCGATAACGTGGGGCGTCAAGGATTTTCGTGACGCCATTGCCAAAAAGACGATGTGGTTTTTGGGTCTGGACATCGATCCCGAAACCGAGATAACCGTCACGTGCGGTTCCACGGAAGGAATGATCGCGGCAATGATGGCAACGGTCGATCCGGGCGAAGAGGTCATCGTTTTTGAACCGTTTTACGAAAATTATGAGCCTGATGCGATATTGTCAGATGCAAAGCCCGTCCATGTTCCGCTTTATCGCACGGATAACGGTTTTGTTTTTGACCGCGAGGAGCTAAAGGCCGCTTTTAACGAGCGCACCAAAGCGATCATCATCTGCAACCCGAACAACCCGACCGGCAAGGTCTTCACACGCGAAGAGCTGGAGTTCATCGCCGACCTTTGCAAAGAGTTTGACGTGCTGGCCTTTACCGACGAGATCTACGAACACATCACCTATAACATTGATGAGAACGGCGACCCGCTCGAACACGTCTCGATGGCAACGATCGATGGGATGCGTGAACGCACGGTGGTCGTCAATTCGCTCTCAAAAACATATTCGGTAACGGGCTGGCGTGTGGGTTATTGCATAGCGCCGCCTGACATCACATCGGCCATTCGCAAGGTGCATGATTTCCTGACCGTCGGCGCGGCAAACCCGCTCCAGCACGCCGGTGCCTATGCCCTCAGCCTGCCGCCTTCGTACTACCTCGATCTGCAAAAGGAGTATCAGCGCAAACGCGACATTCTGGTTCCGGTACTTAAGGAGACAGGTTTCAAATGCGATACACCCGAAGGCGCGTATTATGTAATGGCCGACATCTCAGATTTCGGCTTTGCCAACGACGTTGAATTTACCAAACACCTCATCCGTGAGGTCGGCGTTGCGGTCGTTCCGGGTTCGTCGTTCTATCACGATCCCGCAGTGGGTTCACAGATGGTGCGCTTCTGCTTCTGCAAAAAGGACGAAACGATCCACGCCGCTGCCGAAAATCTGCAAAAGCTTAAACGCGGCTGAGCCGGCCAGGCAACCATTTCCCGCTCATCGTGCAACCAAATTTTACGACCACCGTATCATTTACGGAAACAATCTTATTTTCTGAGATCTTGGAGGTAATAATATGTTCAGGAAAACTTTTGTATTGGCTTTGGCCATGACATTATCCGCCGTTGCGGCCATTGCTCAGACCGACACGGACAAGCCGTCTATCCCGACGGCTCCGCGGATCATGACTTTCGACTTTACTACCGGGGGCGGCTACCTCGGCGTACAGACAAAGGATGTAAACTCTGAAAACTTTTCTTCGCTGGGGCTTTCGTCTGTTCGCGGCGTGGCGGTTGAAAAGGTGATGGAAGGCTCACCGGCGGAAAAGGCAGGATTACAGGCCGGTGACGTTATCGTTCGCGTCAATGGCGAAGAGATAACAAGCGCGAAAAAGCTGACGCGGCTGATCGGAGAGATCGCTCCTGACCACACAGCGAGTATGACCGTTGTCCGCGGCGGCAGCGAACGCGAGGTTGTGGCCACGATAGGAAGACGTGACCCAAGAAATCTGATCAGCGGCAATTTCCCGTCAGCGTTGTTTGAAGGAAAAACTACGCCGTTCACATTCAAAACGCCCGATTTTCCCGATCTCGGTGAACTGCCGAAAATGGACAATTTTCCGGACGGCAATAATGTTTTCGTTTGGCGAAGCGGCGGTTCGGCGCAGATCGGTATTGGGGTTTCGGCCCTGACAAAACAACTGGCAGATCATTTTGGCGTTGAAAAAGGCGTTTTGGTAAATGAGGTCCGCTCTGATTCTCCGGCGGCAAAAGCGGGGCTTCAAGCAGGCGACATCATTGTGGAAACGGACGGAAAAACGATCTCAAATGAGATAGACCTGATCAAAGCCGTAAACAGTAAAAAAGAGGGCGGTGTTTCCGTCACCTTTGTTCGCGGCGTCGCGCGTCAGACCGTTAACGTAACGCCGGTCAGAACCGAAAGGAATATGCAGGACCTTTTGGAAAAATTCAGATCGCCGAGTTCGAAAGAAGGGGAAAACTAGGCTGAAATATCAGTTTTGAAAAACCTTGGGACGCCTTTCCTGTTTGGTTCGGCGTCTTTTTTTAACTTCGCTCTTTGGCGAGTGTTTCCTTATAGAGGTCGTTCGCCTCACTGCTGTTGTCACGCGCCTTCTCCATCAGTGTCCGGTATTTATCGGTCAGCTCGTCAAACTCTGCTTTTACCTTGTCATACGCCTTGGCATCATTCGGGTCGTAATTGTCGCGGAGCGTTCGTGCCGCGGCATGGTAGCTGGTAAATGCCTCAAGCTGCTTCATCAGCGATTCTTCTTTTAGACGCAGATATTCGTCGTACTCCCGATTTATCTTCATTTCGCGGGCGTCGCGTATCTTGTTAATGGCGTCGTTGCCGTAATTGGTACCTTCATTTATCAGCTTGACCACCTCGCCTGAAATGCGTTTTACATCCTCGACATTCTTCGCCTCCATGGCCGCCCGAAGCTCGTGACGCTTGCCCTCATTTTCTTTATAAAGAACCTTTATTTTGGTCAGATCCCGGTTGGCTTCTTCGATGATCTTGCCCGCCTCGGCGGTTTCGTCGGCCGGGCCTATCAAGCCGCCGCTTTCACACGCGGCGCAAAGAGCCGCGATCAGCAGAAAGAACGCCAACAGCGGCTGAATACGGGCCTGACGAATGGAACCACTTTCCATAACAGTTAAATTATCACATTTCACATCGAGGTTATTGAAAAACTTCAGCACAAGCTCCCTGCGGCTGCCTTTATTCGGTAAGTCTGATGCCGTCATTTCCGCGACGTCGCCAGATAAATCCATCCAGTACGTAATGGGTCAACTGCGGCACGGCAAGCAGCGGAACGATCCACATTTTCCATTTATCGAGGTTCCAGTTTGCGCCAAAGAGCCATTCCCTCTCATGCCATACGCCTCGGCTCCAGAAAAGCTCTTCAACATAGGCAAGCGCCCATAATGTGGCGAGAAAAACTATCCAGTGACTCGACAGCGAGCGGTAAACCGGGCCTGCCGTTTCTCGCCGCATCCGCGTATACATATAAACAAGCGCAAAATACGGCACACCATGAATGATGACGTTCGTCACCGTAAACGCATAGTCGGAATTAAAGAAAACGATACCGACATACCAGCAAACGGCAGTCGTGGCGACAACGATATCCTTGCCGATATTCAAAAAGCCGCGAGCGAAATACAGATAAACGGATTTTGTAAAATACGCCGCAAGCGCAAGTATATAAACGGGAAAAAGAACCGTTTCGACAACCACCGGCAGGCGCAGAAAATCGTTCTCGACGAACCAGTTAAAATTTCGCGGAAGCCGCGTCATCCAGAAAGCCAGCGGATAAACGGTCGCCAGATAGGCCGCCGCCGCATCTATCCACCACGTCCAGCTTTCCGTCTCACCCAGCTTTCTGCGATAAAGCGCGACCCAGCCATACTGCTGCCGCACAAAATGAAAAACGGCGATAACCGCCAACACCCGCCAAAACGTCAGTTCGCCCTCGGAGTAAAGCGCCACGCCGACCACGTAACCCAAAACCGGCACAAGCAGGTAAAGCCAAAACCGCCGCTTGAATTCCGCAGTGTCAAAATAAACGCGAAAACTGGTTGACCAAACGTGCGCGACATCTATCAGCAGTATCGCCGTAACCCACGTCCATTCCGGCGACGCTTCATCCAAAACACCTAGCCGCCAACCAACCGCCAGCAACAACAAAGCCGCAACCGCACTGCCGAGAAAAACTGATAGGTCTATGTTCCTTGAAAAGAGCCATTGAGCCGATGTAGTTGAGGCTGGAGTATTTTCCATTCTTCCATCTATCGTCTATGCTTCGCTATCTCGGTTTTTATGATTTGCAAACATTCAGTATCTCCATCTGCAAACGCGGCTTTGAATTTCTCATATTGCTTTGAGTCAAGCACTATATATCCAACGCCATTACACAACCGAATCTTTTCTGAAACCTCTATCCCCTCTACAATGCTGATAAAATCTTCCGGGTGTTTATTCCCCAAGATACAAATTTGATTCTTGTTTCTGTCCCTTCGGCCTCGCCTCGATATTCAAGAAGATGATTTCTTACTTGTTCCGCATCTTTGTCTGCTCGTAGCTTTTCAATACGGCAGATGTGCTGTCATCAAAAAAATAAATGATTGCGAAATAACTGATCGCAAGAAGACCGAATAGGGCCAAACAGGTCAACAAATATAGAGGAATTTTTTTCACTTGAATAATTTTCCTAAAAGTGAGAGCGATCCAAACCTTTTTCTAACTGTTTCCTGAGTTTTCATCATTATCCGCATTGGCGCGGCGCTTCTGCCACAGACTCATGAAAAGTTCGAAACCTTTCCTATCCATTTCGTCTTCGATCACTTTCGGCCAAGCTGTGTGCATGAAATCCTTTACCTCGTCCGAAAATCGACATACTGTGGCCTTCCATTCCGTCGATTCGGTGAGTATCTTGGCTCTGTCCTTAAAAAACTCGTGTACAACTTGCCCGGCATCATGCGTGATCGACCATGTGATACCTTTATCGCAATTTGGAATTAACAAACCATCAGGTTCGGAATCGTCCGGCCACATTGTAAATCCGCAATGCGGGATAATGGCTTCCTGGCCGACCATAGGTCGATCTCGGAAAATGGTTTCCAGTAAATTGAACGCGGCGGTACTTACGGTCCAGTCGTTGTCAGTACCGTCAGATACGACAAAGTCGTCAAACTTCAGATAAACACCTCCATGAACGCAGCAATCCGAATAAGGATCACTGTTTGGCAACCAATGCATTTGAGTTGGCCTAAGTTCTATGTTTGCCATTGCTCTTTGTGAAGTTTCGTCGTAAGGCAGGGCTTGTCATCACGGCCCCGGCTGGCTTTTAAACTTTAACGGCAGATTCCAGCACTTCTTTCCCCCATTCATTGATGCTCTTGCCTTTGCTGGCGGCGGCTTCGGCAATGCGAGCATGAAGTTCGGACGGAAGCCGAAACAGCAGTTTTCCTGAATAGGGTTTCTTCATTGCCCGGCCGGTTTTCTCGCAAACTTCAATATGAAACTCGACAGCCTCTTTCATTGCTTTTTTAAGCTCTCGTACTGTCCTGCCTTCAAATGTTACGATGTCATCGATACCGATAAGTCTGCCAAAAAACACCTCATCATCAGGCGAGTATTGAACTCGCGCCTTAAATTCCTTATATTCCATCAAGTCACTCATTTTCAATCTCCAAACGGCTCAAAAAATCCCGCAGGGTTTCAACCTGATATTTCCGAGCCTCTTTTTGCGGATGCGGCCTGTGTGCTTCCCATTTAAGTCCGCTTGGCATCACAAAAGCCACCCGCGAACCCCTTCCCTCAAGTTTCTCCGCTCCGAGCGAGGTTAATAGTTTTTCAATATCAGAGAATCTGATATTCGCCCGCGTGGGAACCGCAAAAATGTTTTCGATCAACTTAGTTTGTTTGCGATTCAATTCCATATGATAGCAAAATATGATAGCAAAATAAATGATTTTCTCAGCGTCTCTGTGTCTCTTCAGTTAAAATACCTTTTCCGGCCCGCAATCCATGATAAAACGCTTCTTCAAAAAGCGCGATGCCGCTGAGGTCTGTGTGGGCGAAGTGGATATTGCGGTATGGTTTCAGGGCTTTTGCGCGTGTTTCGCCATGGATGAAACCGGGCGTGGGAGAGATCATTGCGTGTCCCCAGCGCATTATGTCTATGCGTTCACAGAGGTTGTAAATATCCGGGTGAGCGCGGGCAAGATCGGTCAGGCAAACGTCTGCCAGTTCGCGCCATTCGTAATTAAAAAGTTTTGTGCGGCCGTCCGGTTCGTGGCACATCGGGTAGTAATAAGTCCAGATGGCCGGGCCGTGGTCGATGCCTTTTTGGTGTGTGGCGTTGACATAGCCTAAGCTGGGGCTGTCATACAAAACATTGTCCCACGCAAGCGGAAAATCGCGCGGAAAACGCGGCAGCGGCCTGTCTTTTAGATGCAGGTTTGCGACGAACCATGAATTGCTGTGAAACTCGCGCGCAGCAAACGGCGGATTTTCATTAAAGCCGCGAATCACATACGGCACGGTAAATATCGGCGAAGCGTATATCACTTTCTCACAATGAAAGCCGCTCGTTTCCTTGCCGTCAAAACATACAACATCGGCGCCGGCCTCAGTATTAACAACGGATACCACGGCGTGCAATCTTAAAATTTTATCCCTCACACTCTCCGCAAGATGAGCGACAAACCGCCCGTTGCCTTCGGGAAATGTGATGAACGGCTGCGATTCGTCACCGCTTTTGCGAACGCGTGAGCAGAAATAAAAAAGTCCCGCCCAGGCCGATGTTTGATCGAGTTTCAAACCGTAATCGTCACGGCAGGCGTAATCGCAATACCAGATCAATCTTTCTGATGTTAGGCCGTTTTGCCGAAGCCATTCGGCAAACGAAATTTTATCAAGTGCCGCAACTTCCGCATCATCTGAACACAACGCGGACGGTACGACGAATGCTCGGCGCCCTTTGGCGTCCCGCCAATTTACCCAATGATCTATCTGCTTTTGAAATTCAGCAAACTGTCGTTTGTCCTCATCGCTCTCGCCGACGTGCAGATACAGCCCTTCGTACCAGCGGCCTTTATAAAAAACGCGCTCCTCAGGCTGGCGGCAGAGAAATTGCTCCTTGATGATCACATCACCTTCTGCCGAACGGCCTTCGGTCAACTGCATCTCATCCAGCAACTCGATCAATTCGGAGTTTTCACGAAAAGGGACCGGCAGATAATGCGCTCCCCACGGATAGCCGACCGGCCGGCCTTCGCCGCTTTTTGAAGTGCCGCCAATATCCTTTTCTAGCTCGAGAATGACAAGATCGTTTAAGCCCTGTTTTGACAATTTCCAGGCAGCGGAAAGCCCCGCTACTCCGGCGCCGACGATGACAACTTTTACCTGACGCCATTTATCGACCGGAACCTCGAACGAACGGTGTTCGCGAAGAATGTGTCCGAGATCTACATTCTGGCCGACGATCTCGCCGTCAGGAAATCTCGCAGACGAACTCCTGTCCCGACATGCCGCCAACGCAAACGGCGCGCCGAGAAATGTCGTTAAAAGCTCTCGTCTAGTGATCCACTTCATTAAATTCAAACAGGATGCACAGGATTTACAGGATTATTACTTGGATGGAGACGAAAATACTCCAATCTCGGGCTTCCAAAATTGACGAGAAGCCCTACTTCAATACCAGTAGCATTAAGATAGTTGATGACTTGTGCCTTGTGTTCAGGTAAAATTCGTGCGACTGCCTTTAATTCGATAAGGACAGTTTCTTCGACGATCAAATCTGCAAAGAAATCTCCAACTATTGCTCCTCTGAATCTGACTTTAAGAGGAATTTGCGATCTCACACTCAGTCCTTTTTGACTCAAAGCAATTACCAGCGCCTTTTCATACACCGATTCAAGAAACCCGGCTCCTAATTCGTTTATAACCTCAAAACAACATTCCAAGATCTTTGATGTCAATTGTTCATGCTTCATCCTGTATATCCTGTTCATCCTGTTAGAAATTTACTCAAACCTCCGCCATTCGGTCTCGTAATAGCGAACCAAAGCCTGGTTATCCAGGCGGTTTATCTCTATGTCATCTGAGGGCAAGGTCATATCGGACGGAAAATCAAAAAGCGACGCGAAAGAGGTTTGGTTAATGTAATTCAGCTCGATTCCTTCGCGTGCATTTTGCGGTGTTTCAAAAGGCTGCTGTTTGACAAGTGCATATCCCCAAACGCCAAAGCTCGGAACCGTCGTCTGAAAAGGCTTTACGGAAAAGCCCGCTGCTTCGAGCGTTTTTATGATCGACCAATACGAATTTCGCGCGTAGAGCGGCGAGGTGCATTGGATGACCACGGCCGCTTCGGGCCGAAGCTTTGCCTTTAAAAGGCCGTAAAAGCGCGTCGTATAGAGCTTTCCTAAAGCGAAGTTGTTCGGATCGGGAAAATCCACGATGGCGATATCAAAAGGTTCGAAATCATTGTTGTCCAGCCAGACGAAAGCGTCCGCGTTTATGACCGTAACGCGCGGATCTCTCATCGAGCCTTTGTTCAATTCCATCAAGGCGGGCAGAGCTTCGGAAAGGCCGGTCATCATCGGGTCCAGATCGACCAATGTCACACTTTCGACCGACGGATATTTCAATATCTCGCGCACGGCAAGGCCGTCACCGCCGCCAAGCACAAGAACGCGTTTCGGTTCGCCTTTATAAGCAGCAAAAGCCGGGTGAACAAGCGCTTCGTGATAACGATATTCGTCAAATGAATTGAATTGCAGATTTCCGTTAAGGAAGAGCGAATGACCGAGTTTGCCTCTGGTGACAACGATACGCTGATACGGCGAGCTTTTGGCATAGACGATCTGATCGGGAAAAAGCGCGTCCTCGGCGAGTGTTGTCAGGGAATCCGCTTTGATAAATGCGATTCCCAAAAGCACAATCAGAATGAAACCCTTGACCCTCAGCAAGGTAAGATTCTTTTTTATCAGCGGTTCTAGAAGCCATGTTCCCCAAATGCCGACAACCGCGTTCAGCATTCCAAAAAGCAGCGATGTTCGGTTCAGCCCAAGTTTTGGAACAAGAAAGATCGGGAACATCAGCGACGCAACCAGGGCTCCGACATAATCAAGAGCCAGAACGCGTGAGACAAGGTCCTTGAAATCAAGCTCGTCCTTGAGTATCCGCATAAGGAGCGGTATCTCCAGCCCGACCAGAGCGCCAATAACAAAGACCATTGAATACAAAATAATGGCAAAGTAGGAAACGTTGGCGAACGTCAGAAAAAGCAGCGGCGCGGAAAAACCGCCGATAAGAGCGACCGCCAATTCGATCTCGATAAATTTTGAGGCAAGGTTCGTTTCCAGAAAACCGGAAAGCCATGACCCGACACCCATTGCGGAAAGATAGATGCCGATGACCAGAGAGAATTGCGTCACCGAATCGCCCAGAACGTAGCTCGAGACCGTGGCGGCAAGAAGTTCGTAGATCAAACCGCATGTGGCAATGATCACGACGTTCAAAAATAGCAATGGCACTCGCTTCATAAACCTGACAGACAAGACAGACGCGGGGACACGGCGAACACAACTCACCGCGCCACCGCGTCAAAAAATGCCCTTTCTAATTATCCGTGAATGGCAGCCGCAATGATGATGGAAATGCCTATCATAATAGCGCCGATAATGATGCCGAGAGCTGTGTTGTGATCTTCTTCTATCTCGTGATGTATGTCATAGACACGGCTCAGAATAAAATAAGCGATCGTAAAGAAGATCAGCCCGATCACAACAAAAACAAGGGTCGTGACCAGTATTTCCGCAAGCTCATCAAATTTTACCACCAGGCCAAGCACAGCCGGTGCAATCGTAGAAATCAGCATTTATTTCCCTCCGCGAAATCCTGAATAGATGAACGGAACACCAAGGCGCGACTGGCTGCCGGAGTTTGCCACCTCCCAGCCGAACCACGCCGCGGCCGTATATAGTACGATCACCGCTCCGCCAAATAACATATAAAGAGTCTTTTTGATCATTTTATTACTTTCCCGCCATTAACCGCACCTGCGCCTACTCATCATCATCGGAACCGCCGAACATGCTCTCGCTCCACCTTTTTGATTCAAAGGATACCTTTCGGATCAGTCCCAGAACGGGAACGATCAGAAGCACGACAAGCGCGCATACAAAATTGACCCCTCGGTTCACACCCTGTTCGACCTTAACGGAAACGGGCATCGGCTGCTGCCAGTTCTGCCAGGAACCTTCTATCCTCAACGTGTAATTCCCCGGCGGCAGCGATGACATTGTTGCATCCTGTGTCTGTCCGCCCTCTGACCAGGAACCGTCGCTGTCCACGCCGGTATAATATTCGATCGGGATGTTTACCGATTCGACCTCCTGGCTTTGGTCATTTATCAGATCCACATCCAGATCGGCCCATGAATTATTCACCGGCGCGCTGGCAGTGATCCTGACATTTCGGTTCGCCTTTACTTCAAAGGTGTGGCTGAACGCGATCTGCGGCTGGGTCTCATTGACCATCGGCGGCAGGCTCAACTGTTGGGACACGGCCGTGGTGCTGATTCCTGTAAAAGGCAAAAGTCCGACCGAGATCACCAATAAAAAGAACAGCGGAAGCAATCCCCAGGTGTATGCAAATCGACCCGTAAAAGGCTGATTCGGCGCGACGGACCACGGTTTTGGAAGCCCGCTTAAGCCGAACGCCTTTTCGACCTCGGCATTGGTCATGTAAACGCCGACCGACCAGTTTACCTCATTGACCGCCCTTTCCTGTGAGAGCATAAGCGGCGCGGCTACGTAATCCACGGCCCTGACCGATTCACCCTGCTCTACCTTCCAGTAAAATTCGCCGGTGACGTAATGAACCGTCGCCTTTGCATCCTGAAATATCTTGAAACTGCGGCCATTGTATCTGACCGTGCTTCCGGCAACGTAATAGCCCGCGTTTGCCACATCAGCAGGATTGACCGGTTCGACAAAATTCCAGTGATTGTCCGAATGAACAAGCCATCTGAATCCGATCATCGGATTGTAAAGCAGGTACTCGTGCCAAAAATACTGTATCCCCTCAATGGTAACGCTGCGAACCATTGCACCGATCACTTTGAATTTTACATCGCCGGGAAATGTCCCTTCGATACCGATATTTAGCACGAATTTATCCGACGTCGGACAGCTTGAGACCGAGCGCAGATATTTAAGGTTTCCGTTATTAACATCAAGCAATGAGGAGCAATTGGGACAGGCCACACGCTCGGTCTTATCCGGAGCAGCCAGAGATAACGGGCCGCCGCATTTGGGACAGCTCATTGCGGCGGCCGTTGTTCGCCGTGCCTCGCGCTGAACCGGACGAGCGGAACCGAGTCCGATCTCTTCTAGCGTCACCTGCTTTCCGACAAACAGCCACGGCGGCGACATGCTGTAGTCAATGGTCCCGAACGCGTTGCCTTTGCCGCTGAGGTCGGCGTATGGCGTCTGTTCATTGGGAACGAGTTGGTATGGTATCTCGCCTTCTGCGGCAACCGAGGTTGCGATGCCTTTTTCGACCACGGTGAACGGCTCTTGTCCGGCAATAGCCGGAATGGCCTGGCCGGGTTGCAGTCCACTGAACGACGGCAGCGATGTTTCCTTTGACACAGGCTGAAAGAACGTCATGTAGAATCTGCCCTGTGCCTCGGCCAGCCAGCCAACCCATCCGTTCGAGAATGTGGCGTACCATTCATCCCAATAACCGCCCGATTCGTGGCGGAGCTGGGCGCGTCCCGTCAATTCAAAACGGCTGCCCATGTATTCGCCTTTGAGTCCGAGTTTCAGAGGCGAGCTGGAATCGACGATCTCAGCGACCTTGCCGAGATCTTCAAGGCTGCGGTCAGTACGTGCGACTGCCGAACGGCAATATGGACATACAACGACAAGAGTGGATCCTTTTTTGAACTCGATCGGCCCGCCGCAGGACGGGCAGCCGGCACTAAGAACGCTCACTGGCTACCTCCTGCCGTAATGGATAGCTCGATGTCTTCCGCATTCTGGTTTCCGCGCTCCAGTTTTGTCACCGTTACAGATCCGGCCCCAAGCATTTCAATGAGATGTTCTTTCCAGTTCCATTCGGGACGCGACCGGCAGCAGTAAAGATTGAATGTGGCGGTTCGGTATTCGGGATATGTATGACACGCAAAATGTGATTCGGTAAGGGCCACGATGCCGGTAACGCCGCCCTCTCCGTCAAACTTGTGCCAGACGGAACCGAGCGAATGAAGGCCGAGATCGGACGCAATGCGCTCAAACACCCCGCGAAGCACTGCCTCTTCTCGCAGCTTCGCGGGATCGCATCCCTCCGCTTCAATTAACCATTCTGTACCGACGATCATCTGGTCTATTTCGATCTGCCAAACCCGGATCAGGCGGGAGCCGCCGGGAACCTGGAGCTATGTTCGTGCGTAATAGTATGAGAACATTAGACGCAGCCCGATGTTGAATATACCCAAATTTGGCCGATTTGTCATTTACTCGCTGTTTCTTTGCACGCTGTTGACCTCATGCTCCAGCGTTGCAAGCCGGCCCGCCGATGTTCCTTACGACAATGAGGCTTCAAAGTTTCACGAACCAGAAATGACCGGCTCGATACGGTCAAGGGACGTGCGCGAAAGCAGCGGATTGACGGCATCGCGTTGTCAGGAAAATGTCTTGTGGACCCACAACGATTCTGACGACGGCCCGTTCATATTTGCGCTTGACCCGCAGGGACGAAATCTCGGCACGTGGAAAGTCACCGGCAGCGAGAACACTGATTGGGAAGACATTGCCGCTTTCAGGAACGCGGACGGGAAATGCTATTTGCTGATCGGCGATACCGGAAATAATTATCGAAAACGAAGCACCCTGAAAATATATCGTGTCGAGGAACCGGCAGTGACAAAACAGGCCGCCGAGACAAGACGCAAAAATGCTCTTGTGACGGCCCCTGCTGAAAGCTTTTCCTTTTCTTATGAGGACGGCAGCCAGGACGCAGAAACGCTTCTCGTCCATCCAACGACCGGACATATCTATGTTGTGTCCAAAAACATCACATCGGCGGCGGGTGTTTATAAACTGCCGCCTTTTCAGGCAGCGGCCGGTCAGGTGGCGCGCAAGGTTGGCCACATCTCGGTTCCGGCAGTGCCGAACGGGTTATTAACGGGCGGAGAAATATCGCCCGACGGGAAAAGGGTCGCGGTCTGTGATTATTTTGGCGCCTATGAACTGACGCTCCCCGAAACGGCTTTGGACTTTGACGAGATATGGGACGCTCGGGCGATCCGTTTTGACATAGGAAGACGAGCGCAGGGCGAAGCGATAACCTATACCGCAGACGGCAACACGCTTTACGCCACCAGCGAAAAAAGAGAATCGCCTATATTCCGGGTTTCACGCGTAACGGAAGAATAGGATCGGACAATATGGAAAGATAAGAAACCTCCCTTCTCAAACTTTTATTGTTTGAAAAAGGAGGTTTCTTGGATCAGCGTTTTTCTTACCGCTTATCGGCTCAGTCCATTATTCTGAACTTGCCCTTATTTTCTATCACCTGGCCGCCGACCAGGTCTTTGGTCAACACTTTGATCTCATAATCGCCGGTGTCAAGCGTGGCGGTCGGCAGAAGGCGGGCAAGGGTCAAACGCTGGCCCGAATCACTGAGGCCGCTCCAGTCCTCTCCCTGCTTGAAAACCTCTTTTCCATCCTTCATCAGCACGTATTGAACATCGACGGCGGGCCGCAAGGTGGTTTGGTCAATGCCTGCATTGTAAACCTGCAAATAGACCCCGACGTCCTGGCCTCGTTTATATGTACCCTCAAGGTTTGGTATGACTTTGGCACCGCCAATGACGAACATCGCACCGATATCCCGTTCATCGGTACCGCGAAGCGTGGAGGCCAGCACCAGCGAAGACGTGGAAAGCGTTTTCTCATCGTATCTCGGCACAGCAAATCCCTGATTGATTATTCCGCGGTTGCCGGTCTCAACATCGCGTACGACCACATCCACCTTGTATGTTCCGGGTGTGAGGGCCAACGCTCTCTGATAAACAGATTTCCGGTCCTGCGTCGATGAAAGCTCCTCGGTCGTGGCGTAGGTCGTTATCGCATCCTCAAAAATGCCGGAACGTTTGCCGGATACGGCGGTTATCCTGCCATATACGTTAAGTCTCGCCGTCTCAAGTCCGCCCTCATTCTTGAAGCTCAGCCCTTTGTTTGACGCCTGAACCGTGAACGTTACGATGACCCGATCTTCGGATTGACGGAAGAAATCTATCCGCAGGTCGAAAGGAAGCGGATTGTCGCTAATAATAGGACCAGTACTGCCAGCCAATTCGGCAAGATCGCTGAACTTCGGCTGCGGCGGACGTTGAAGGTCCGTCATGAGCTGCAGCCGACTGAAAGGCATGTCCTGCTGCCGCATGTAATTATTGTTGTTATTGTTCACACCGGAAATGCGATCCGCTCTGCTGTCAATGCCGAGCTGTTCGTTTATCGTCATTCCCGCTCCGGGAACAAAAAGCAACGCATCCTTTTCATTCGCGTTACGTGCAATGCGGTATTCGCCCGTTCCGGTCGGATCGACAAACTCGATTTCAACGCCGCTTCCTACACCGTCCAGATTTCGATAGAACCAGATCTCAAAAGGATAGGTAGTTGTCGAACCGCCGCCCTCATACGAAGGCCGGTCGTAGGAACCGCCCGCCGGATGAGATTCCACCGAGTCAGGCTTGCCCCAGGCGATATATATGCGTCCGCGATCTGTCCTCCAGCCGGGAATGCCCGACGTAAAGCGCTCATTGGCATACGCTATTCTTTCGTAATACTCATCGCGGTATTCATTTTCTTCCGTGTCAGGATTGGGATCGCGGCGACGCCAAAAATATTCAATGAAATTTTCGCGTTCCTCATCGGTCTGAAGCGCCCGAAAGGCTTTTTCCTCTTCCTTGGTGATGATGTATTTCACATCTTCGCTCAGCCATTTTTTATAGGCTTGGTTAAGTTCCTTCCCGACTTTCCTGGCCTGGTCCGAAACGTCCTGGCTTGGCGTTTTCTGAGCCGAAATGCTCAACGCTCCCAAACCTAAGGCCATCACAGCCACCAAGGCCTTTCCCAAAATATCTGATCTGGACATAAACAACTCCTGATGCCCGGTTTGCACCGGGGTGATCTTAATTATCGGGCCGAACCGCATTGTCGAGCCGATATAATCTGTCAATCTATAATTTTAGACACTAATACCTATCGTTTCAAGATGCGGCGAAAGGCTTAAAGGTTTGCTCTGGATAAAAACTATGCCGAAGCCTCGCTGCTTGTCTGTCTCTTTTTGCCAAAAAACCATGCGATAAATATCGACAGAATGTACAGAATTATCATCGGCGCGGCAAAAATAAGCAGGTTGGGAATGTCTCCGGTCGGCGAAACGACCGCCGCAACTATCAAAATAACGATCAAAGCAACCTTCCACCCGCGTATCATCAGGCCCGGTGTTACAAGGCCGATCCGCGCCAAAACATAAGCGACTGCCGGCATCTGAAAGATAACTCCCATCGCCAGCATGATTATTGTTATAAGATCCAGATAATCGCTGGCGCGCAAAAGAAGGCGAAAGTCCTCGCCCAGCCCCAGTAGATACCGCACCGCCGGCGGAAAGAGAATGTAATAGGCAAACGCAACTCCAACAACAAAAGAGATGCTGGAAAGCCCGATGAACGGCGTCACATAAGCACGCTCGTGAGGATAAAGCGCCGGAGAAACGAATGCCCAGATCTGCCATAAAAGAAACGGCATCGAGAACGCGATGGCCGCGTATAGCGAAACCGTGACGAGCAAGGTAAAGGGTTCAACCGCGGTCGTGACTATCATCCTTTCCTCGCCGCTCTGTTCCAGAACGGCATCGGGGGCAATATCGACCGGAAGCCGGACGCCCGACGGTATGACGGCATTGATCGTAATGATAGATTCGGCGGTAAAAACACCCAGGTTTCCGCTATGATCCCTTTCCACCTTTGCCGCAACCGAGGTTCCCGGCTGGACGACGCTTACTCCGAGCTTTGTCGCACGGTCAAAAACAAAACGTCCCTCGGAGCCTTCCTTCAGAGCGGAAAGCGGTGTTATCCGCTCATCTCCGGTTATTCCCGCGACCGGCAACTCTCGTCGTTCGGCATCGGACAACGCCTTTCGCACCGGAACGCTCAGAAAATTATAAATGTCATCGGAAAAGGCAAAGCAGGCTATGAATGCGATAACTACAATTATCACACAATTTACTAGCCTCCGGCGAAGTTCGTCCAGATGGTCGAGAAAGGACATCTGTGCGGCGGTGTCTTTCTTTTTGATCTTTCTCATTCGACTCATCGGATAAAGTTGTCGGGTATGTTGATGCCGGATCTGCTATTACAACCAGCTGCGTTTGTCTGAGGGTTCCTCGACAACATCGTCTTCTCTGTTCGCGGTTTCCTGCCTGTCGGCCTCGGCGCGAAGTTCCTCCAAACGATCATCGTCAACAGGACGTATCGCCGGAGTTTCCATCGCGGTGTTTTCATCAGAGACTGTTTCCCGCGAAACAGGCTTCTGGATCTCATCTTCTATCGAACCAAGCGTCAGGGCCTTTGATTCTTCTTCAAAATCTATCTCTTTTTCCCAAGTCGAACGGAATTCGTCGGCGGTTCCGCGAAACTCGGTCATCATTTTTCCTATCTTTCGGGCATATTCAGGCAGTTTTCGCGGCCCCAGAAAGATAAGCGCAAAAATACCTATTAGTATCAGTTCCTGCGTCCCGATGGATTGGAAAATAAATAAATACACGTTCTATCGCTCTGAGCCGGGCTGTCACGAACCCATTATCAACTGAAATATCCGGTCAAGGTCGCTGTTGCCGTAGTATTCGACCTCTATCTTACCGCCTTTGCCGTCCGATCTATCAAGTATCCTGACGTGTGTGTTCAATCTTCTCATCAATTTTGTCTCAGCAGCCTTGACATTAGGGTCTGGCATCTTAGTAACCCCTTTGTTTTCAGCAGGATGCGAGGTTTTCATCGCCTTTTTGATGACACGCTCGGCCTCACGAACGGACATTGACCCGTCTATTATCTCACGGGCGATCTTTCGCTGGATATTCGGATCGGAACATAAAAGCAAAGCCCGTCCGTGTCCGGCAGTCAGCTTTTTTTCCTCGATAAGAGCCTGTATGTCCTCAGGGAGCTTCAAGAGGCGAAGTAAAGTGGTAATAAGAGTTCGCTCCTTGCCCACACGCTCGGCGATCTGCTCTTGCGTAAGTCCAATGTTATCAATAAGTTTGCGATACGCATTGGCTTCTTCGACCGGGTTAAGCTCCTGCCGCTGGATGTTCTCGATCAAGGCAAGCTCCAGCAGCTTGTCGTCCGATACTTCCTTAACAACAACAGGAACTCGGCGAAGCCCCGCCCTCTGTGACGCACGCCAGCGTCGCTCACCGGCGATGATCTGAAAACGTCCGCCGTGCTGCCTAACAACTATCGGCTGAACCACACCGTTGGCAGTGATCGATTGGGCCAGTTCGTCCAGGGCCTTGTCGGCAAAGCGCGTCCGGGGCTGTTCCGGGTTCGGCTCCACAAGGTCAATATCCACTTCATTTACAGCGATTGTAGATGTGTCTGGAACTTTGTCCTCTCCCAGCAAAGCGCTGAGGCCTCTTCCCAAAGGCTTTCTAGCCATGACTTAAGATCTCCTTTGCAAGTTCCTGATAACTCTCGGCTCCACGAGACTTCGCATCGTACAGCAATATCGGTTTCCCGAAGCTCGGTGCCTCGGCAAGACGTACATTTCTTGGGATCACCGTTTTCAGCACCTTGTGGCCGTAAAAATCCCGCAGGTCCTTTGCAACAGCCGTTGAAAGGTTGGTGCGCTCGTCATACATCGTCAACAAAAGCCCCTCGATGATCAAATTAGGATTCAGTTCCCTTTTCAACCGCGCCAGAGTCTCAAAAAGTTCAGTAACGCCCTCCAGAGCAAAATACTCACATTGAATAGGCACCAATAGCGAATCCGCAGCCGTCAAACCATTAACGGTCAATATTCCCAAAGACGGCGGACAATCAATTATTATGTAATGAAAATAGTCCCTGATCGGGTGAAGTATGCTTTTCAGGACATTTGCCCGGTCATCAAGGTCGGCAAATTCGATCTCTATCCCGGCAAGGTTTTTGTCGGAGGGCAGAACCCATAAACTATCGATCTCAGTCGGCACAACAAGCTCTCTGACCGATTCCTTTGAGATCAGGGCGTGATAAAGGGACTTTCTTCCCGTCGCCCTGACCACTCCGGCTCCTGATGTGGCATTTCCCTGCGGGTCGGCGTCAACAAGCAGTATTTTCTTGCCTGACATCGCTAACGCGGCTGACAAGTTTATCGCTGTCGTGGTTTTACCAACCCCGCCTTTTTGATTGGCAACTGCAATTATTTTTCCCATTTACTGTGGTTTTGACAAAGTTCAAGGTAGCACAGGAGACCGCATATCGCTAACTCAAATGTGGGACATTCCACATAAAGCCGATCTGTGGAACGTCCCACATCACGGAATTTAGTTGGAGTTTCTCGACCTTGCCTGTTCTGCTGTTAAAGAGACCAAAACTGTTGAGATCGCCACGGGTGTCAGTCCTGGAATAGTGCGAACCTGGCCGAAGTTCTTTGGGCCAGCCCTCACAATTCGTTCCACCATTTCCGCCGCAAGCCCGCCTACCGCGCTAAAGTCAAAGTTCTGCGGCACTTTTAGAAGATCGTGGTGATTTACCCTTTCGTTGGCAGCCTTTTGCTTCTCAACATAACCGGCATACAGCGAATCGGCCAGAGCGGTGTGGAGATCAGTGTCGGTTATGGAAACGGTCAGATCTTTCGGCAGCAGCTTCTTTATAAGATCGCGGTCAACGCCAGGACGCATCGCCAAATGCGACAAAGTAAACGAATCGCCCAGGTCAACCCCCAAAAGCTGAGATATCCCAGCGTATTCCACCGATGATCTCTTGAAGCGTGTAAGATCCAAAGCCGCTTTGAGTTTGGCAAGGCGGTCTCGCTTTTTATTGAAGCGATCCCAGTCGAGGCCGCCGATCAGGCCGATTTCTTTTCCTTTTGGCGAAAGGCGCTGATCCGCGTTGTCGTGTCGGAGCAGCAGCCTTGCCTCCGCTCGTGATGTGAAGAGCCGGTAAGGCTCATCAACACCATGACGGATAAGGTCGTCAGCCAAAACCCCGATGTATGCCTCGTCACGCGCAAGTGTGAACGGATCACGTCCCTGAACCGCAAATGCGGCGTTTATTCCGGCAAGAAGTCCCTGACATGCGGCTTCTTCATAGCCCGTCGTTCCGTTTATCTGCCCCGCAAGAAACAATCCGTTTAACCGAGTCGATTCCATGGTCGGCCTTAGCTCACGAGGATCGACAAAATCATACTCTATGGCATATCCGGGCCGAATGATATTAACAGACCCAAATCCGGGTATCATCCGCAAAAGCTCTTGCTGAAGTGCTGACGGAAGCGATGTGGAGAAGCCGTTCAGATACACCTCGTTGGTGTCGTAGCCTTCCGGTTCCAGAAACAGTTGATGACGGTTCTTATCAGCAAATTTAACAACCTTGTCCTCTATGGACGGACAGTATCTTGGCCCGATGCCGGAGATCTTACCCGAATAAAGAGGAGATTGGTGAAGATTGTCCCTGATCGCCTGATGAACGCGGTCGTCAGTATAGCCGATGAAGCACTTGACCTGAGGCTGCTCGATGCGTTCAGTCGCAAAGGAAAAAGCAATGGCAGAATCGTCTGCGGGCTGCTCCTCAAAAGCCGACCAGTCTATGGTCCTACCGTCCAGTCTCGGTGGAGTGCCCGTCTTCAGCCTTCCAACCGGAAACCCTTGAGCCTTAAGGACTTCCGCCAATAGGACGGAAGCAGGTTCACCGGCTCTTCCGGCAGAATAGGTTTGCCGACCGGTGTGGATGGTGCCGTTCAGGAATGTACCTGTCGCTATTACAACTGCCCTTGCTGAAAAGCGTCGTGTGTCCTGGAGTTCAACCCCTGTAACTCTATTGTGTTCAGTAATTAACCCGACAACTTCGCCCTGCCGCAGGCTTAGATCGGGAATTGCCTCCAGCACGCGCCGCATTTCTGTCCGGTAAAGGCCTCTGTCCGCCTGTGCGCGGGGTGATTGAACTGCGGGGCCACGAGAACGGTTGAGCAAACGGAACTGAATGCCGGTTCTGTCGATGACCCGTCCCATAATGCCGCCCAGAGCATCTATCTCACGGACAACGTGTCCCTTCGCGATGCCTCCGATGGCGGGATTACAGGACATTTGCCCGATCAGATCGAGGTTGATGGTGATAAGAGCCGTTCGGGCGCCAAGGCGCGCCGAAGCCGCCGCCGCCTCACAACCGGCGTGGCCCGCTCCTATCACTATCACATCAAAACTCTCGTCGAACATCTTTATCACAGAGCCAAAAATAGCGGGGTCAACCCGCTAATTAGGTGAAACTTATATTGTAGTCAAAATATGTGCATTTGCCAATAAAATGTCACGAGGCCCACATTCCCTTCAGAGCGGTGTCGGCAATGGATTGGAACCGAGCGAGCTTCACACGGTCTGTATTCTTGTAAGTGACAAGCGGCATAAGGCCGTGATCCATTAGGCGTTCACAAACCGTCTGCGTCAACAGAACCTCGGAGCCGGGTTTGTAGATCGTCTCCGTTCCATCCTTATAAACGTGTATCGGCAGACCGTCGATGTCCTGTTTCAGCGCCCGGCCCATTTCCCAACCGTACTCCGAAAAGCTCTGGGCCAGCAAGGCTCCGATGGCATAACACGAGCTTGACCACACATAGCCATCATGTTTCGGGCCGTCCGTAAACTCCTCAAAATAAAAGGTTTCCAATGGATCGGTATCCGCACCATAAGGAAGCCTTGCCAAAAATCGCGGCATCACCATCCCAAGATATTCTGCCTCCGGCTGGCCGGTCAAAGCCGCCCAAAGTTTTCCGGCTTCTAACGTGTCGGCGAATTTCCAGTTGGCCGGATCGGTTGAATCCGAGATATGATCAATGCCCATGAACTTCGGCGAGATCGACGAAATGAACGGAGCGTTTGCCGCCGACGCGAGTTTTCCGACGCGGATAAGTCCGGCGACATCCGCGACGGCCGTATCGAGATCAAGATCGCCGAGAATGACTGCGAAAGGTTCCTCGCCGGGTGTTTCGATCGCATCGCGGACCAGGTGACGATATAACGTCGTGTCTGCCAGAGTTTCTGCAGCTGCCAGATCTTCAATAAATTCGGTTTTGGAAATGTCAAGAACGTGGATCTTTAGATCGGATGACGTTTCCGCCCTTCGTATCAAAAAGAAGAGTCCGCGCCATGTTGCCTCCAGTCTCTGAAAGCGCGGGTTGTGCAGTATCTGACGCATCAACTCGCTCGTAGCCTCATCGACCGCGCTCACCATTTGCTTCTGCTCGTCCTCGTCCACATTGACCAAATGGGGACGAACAAGCCTGCTTACAAGATCAGCTATTTCACCCGTAGCGCCGGATGTTGATCTTGGTGCAGCCGCTCCTCCCGAGGGTTTGGAAAGGATCGCATCGAGAAGTCCTTCTGCGGGAGCTTCATCGGAGTCCTGCTTTGCGACGGGTTCATTGTCCGGGGAGCTGTCGTCCACATTGCCGAAACGTACTCTCACTTCTCTCGCGGCGGAATGAAATGTATTCTCGTCCTTGAGTTGTTTTCGCAGGTCGCGCAATTCGCCAAAAATCGACAAATTGCGGAATATATTGTCGGGATGAAAGTCGTCCAATTCCCTGAACTGAAGCCGCAGAAACCCGATGCCGTCCAGGTCGATGTTCAGGGCAACACCGAGCTTTTCGATAACAGCGTCGTAATTATCGCGGTCGATCTCTATCAGGTTTCTGTCCGCCGGTGAGCGCTTGTCCGCGTCGCCGCTCAGATCGGCCAAAACAAGTATCTTGAACGGCGGTTCCTCGACAATTCCTGTTCGTTGAGATTCAAGGGAAAAAAGGGCTTCCAGATTGCTCTCTTGCGATGACATTTATCCAGCCTCCGAAATCTTTGGTTTTGAAAACTATTAGTCAAACGGACGGGAATGTCAATGCGCTCGGCAAAGGATGTGTGTAATGAAAAATGGAATGCGAAGCTATCGGCCTGAAAGCTCGATGGTTCTGCGAAGAAATGATACCTGCGGGGAAGCAAGGTTCCTGAACTTTAGCCCAAAACCAAAGCCCGCCAGAATGTATGCGACCTCGCCCATGAACCTGATCTCTTCTCCGCCGCCGGTTTTCAGGTCAAAGGAGATATGTTCGCCCGGGCGGTAATTTGTTATGGATTCAATGAAGCATCCTCCCATGCTGAGGTCGCTGATACGCGTCGGACGGCTTCCGGCGGCAGAATCCAGCGTTATCTCCACCACCGTGGTTACGCGGTCTTCTCCACGTTCCATTCGCGGTTCAGGCGGTGGCTGTGGAGCGCGAGACGCTTCAACGATAGCCATTAAACGTTCTTGTATGGTCAGATCTTCCATCTTATACGGTTCACGGTCGCTACAATGTTAGTATGAAAGATTCAATACTTAGTCTCTCCCAGAAAATATTTAGAGCTTTTTCGAAAAAAGAAACCGGCGAATGGAAAGCACTCGCCGGGCAAAGTTCATTGATCGATCCTGAGATCTCAAATCTCTTCTGCCGGTTTTGACACGGGTACGAAAGGCTTTTCCGTCTCGCTCTTGTTCACTGAGGCCCTGCCGGTAAGTATTTCGGGGTCTATACGAAGTATCGCCTCGATATTTTCCCTGACCCAACTGTCCATCCATCTGATGCTGACGGCGGGTGTCAGTGTCGGATTTATCTCGGCAATAAGTTTCACGGCTTTGTCGCGTTCCGCCGGATCATCGACAATAACGGCGGTGCCGCGTATCAACACGCTTTTCCAGTTTCTGTTGTCGCGCACATTCTCGACCTGTAGGCAGACATTTGGATTAGTGCGAATCATCTCGGTCTTTTTTCCCTCGGTCGTATAGACATAGATATTCGGTTCATCGTAGGCAAAATGAACCGGTACGATATACGGCTTGTCGTCCTCAGAACAGCCCAGATGCCCGTAGTCAATTTCCTTTAAAAGAGCGGTTATCTCGCTGTGCCGCATGTCCTCAACTTCGATCATAAAGCCTCCGTTTATTGCCCGAACGTCAGAAAGTGTCCCTACTAAAATATACCATGACATAATGCAAACTCTCAGGACATCCGGGTGTGAGCGAGCCGATTAACTTATTGCGTCACAAATGATGTAAAATCCATTGAGTAAGGTTTGTGAAAAAAATGAAGATCTTGATCGCATACGACGGGTCTCGGTACGCAGAGGCCGCTCTTGATGATCTTACCCGCGCGGGGCTTCCACCGGACGTGGAGGCACACATTCTCTCCGTTGCCGAGGTCTGGCTTCCGCCTTCGGACGGCAGCGTTGATGAAGGCAGCACCGACCCCTACATTCAGGGTATCATTGATCGGCGGCGTGAACAGGGCGAAAAACAGGTCGAACAGAACAAGAGTTTTGCCGATCAGGCCTCTGAGCGCCTTCGCGGCAATTTTGCCGACTGGAACATAACCGCTTCTGCAACGTTTGGTTCGCCCGCATGGGAGATACTTGCCAAGGCGGATGAGATACAACCGGATCTTATCGTTACCGGATCGCAGGGATATTCAGCGGTCAGCCGATTTCTCCTGGGGAGCATTTCGCAAAAGGTCCTGGCAGAAGCCCGCCACTCGGTACGTGTTGCCAGAGGCAGAATAAATGTCGATCCGTCACCGATCAGGATCGTTGTCGGTTTTGACGGGACAGGCGGAGCGCGGTCGGCTGTGGACGCCGTTCTGAAACGCGCATGGCCTGACGAAACCGAGATCAGGCTGGTTTCCGTGACCAACCCCGTTTCGCCGACCGCATTTGGCCGCCTTGTCCCTTCCGTCAGTTCGGCGGTTGAGGAAATGAACGAAACGGAGGTCAACTGGATAAACTCTCATGCACAGCCGATATTGGATGAGTTCAAGGCAGCGGGCATAAACTGTTCGTTGAAGATCGTCGCAGGTTCTCCGAAAAAGGCCCTTGTTGACGAAGCGGAGCAATGGAACGCCGACACGATATTTGTCGGCGCCAATGCCTACGGCAGCAAGTTTGAAAGATTCATTCTGGGCAGCGTGTCGGCGGCGGTCGCCGCAAGGGCGCAATGCTCGGTCGAGGTGGTTCGGTAACGAACGTTCCTGAATATCACTTGCCGATGCAGAAAGTTGAGAATATGCGGGTCAGCATGTCCTCGGTCGTTGTTTCTCCCGTTATTTCGCCTAGCAGCCGAAGAGCGTTGTGAAGCCCGAGCAATGTTATCTCTTCCGATGAGCGCTGTTTCAGCAGCGTCATTGAATGTTCGACCTCTTCGACAGATCTTCTGATAAGGTCGTGATGACGCGCGTCAGAGATCATCCAGCCTGAAAAAGGAGCATCGTCCGCAACGAAAGGCTCCCTGATCGCGCGTTTCAACTCTTCCAAACCCTCACCGGTCTTTGCGGAAACAAGCTGCGGCATCTGCGATGTTTCTCCGCTGATCGCCTGTGCGATATGTTCCGCCGTTTCGCGGTCAACAAGGTCGATCTTATTCAAAAGATAAATGACATTTGCTCCCTCAAGTTCCTCAATGCCACTCACAGTGAGCTTCTCATCCGTGACGTCCATCAACACGATGATGACATCGGCGTCGGCCATCGTCCGCAGCGAACGCTCGACGCCAATGCTCTCGACCACATCATCGGTCTGGCGAAGTCCCGCCGTGTCGATCAGCGATATGGGAATGTCGTCAATCGTCAACTGTTCGTGAAGCTGATCACGCGTGGTTCCGGCAATGTCGGTCACGATGGCGCGTTCCGAACCGAGAAGAGCGTTGAACAGACTTGATTTGCCGACGTTCGGCGGCCCGACCAGAGCGACCTTTAGGCCTTCGCGCAAAAGACGGCCCGTTTTGAACGTCGCCGCAAGAGCTTCCATTTGCAGCTTTATCGCTTTCAGCCTTTCAGCGAGATCTTCAACGTTTGAATCAGGCAGATCGTCCTCAACAAATTCCAAAGCCGATTCAAGCACGACTATGATGTCGAGCAGTTCGTCCTTGAGCGGCTGAAGCCGGTGCGACATTTCGCCGCGCATTTGCCTGACTGCCTGGCGGACGGAAGCGGTCGTTCTGGCATTTATCAGGTCGCGGATCGCCTCGGCTTCGGCCAGGTCCATTTTGCCGTTCGCCAAAGCACGAAGCGAAAATTCTCCCGGTTCGGCCATCCGTGCCCCAAGGCGCAGGCACGCATCTACCACTTGCCGAAGTATCACGGGCGAACCGTGACACGCAAACTCGACGACATCCTCGCCGGTGAATGACGCCGGTGCCTTAAAATAAGTGATAACGGCATCGTCAATTATTTCTGAAGTTTCAGGATCGGAAATCGAGAAAAGCCGAGCGCGGCGAGGTTCTATGGAGGCCGCCGAGTCCGGCAGCATCCGCCTTGCAATATCCGGCGCGTCACCGCCGCTAAGGCGCACAACACCAATGCCGCTGCGGCCGGTCGGAGTTGCAAGTGCGACTATCGTGTCCGCCATTTGTTTATTTCACCGCAAACACGCAGAGACGCAAAGTTGCAGAGAAAGAAAATTCTGTCTCTGTGTCTTTGCGTCTCTGCGGTAAATACTACTTTAATCTGACTTGAAGCCTGCGCTCCCGCCCGGCTCCTACCGATTCAGTCGATAGGTCCTCCTGCTGCTGGAGCGTCAGGTGGATTATCCGCCGTTCCGTGGAATTAAGCACGCCAAATGTAAATGGCCGTCCGCTCTTTCTGACCTGTTCACCCGCAAAACGGGCCATTGCCTGAAGCTCGGCTTTGCGCGTTTGGCGAAAGCCGTCAGCGTCGCAAATAAAACGGTGTTCGCGGTCTAGTTCCCGTCCCATTGCCTGAAACAGCAGCACCTCAAAGGCGTCAAGCATCTCTGCGTTTTCAGAGAGTGCCATATCGACATCGGCTCCGCTCAGATTCAGCAAACATCCGTCATCGATCCATCTTGAGGACACATCCAACTGAAAACCCAGGTCATGTATCACCTCGGTCAGGAAGGTCTCTGCTTTTTGACAAACGTCACTCATAATCGTTCACCCTCGGGTAATCTTCCCTCGCTAACTGCTCTTCACCTTTTTCACTCCGCCCGGCAGCGATGTGACTACCTCAGGCGTTGCCGTGCCGCCGTCCTTGGACTTGTTCAGGCGATTGATCAGCATCTGCTGGCCAAAGCTGACGATGTTGCCAAAGAACCAATAGAGCAGCAGCCCGGCAGGCGCCGACCACATTATCCACAGCATCATGACCGGCATCAGATATGCCATCATCTTTTGCTGCATCTGCTGTTCGGGCGTGACGGCAGGGCCTGTCGGCGTGAACTTCATCGCCAGCACCATCGAAATGGCAAAACCGAACTCAAGCAAATGCCACGGATCACCGGCGGAAAGATCGGGTATCCACGCGAAGTGTGCCTGTCTCGCCTCCAGCGAGATGGTTATCGCCGTATAGAACGCGATCAGCAAAGGAAACTGCAGCAGCATCGGCAGACAGCCGCCTATCGGCAATGCGTCCTTGGTCAGCTTTAGCTGTTCCATTTGTAGCTGCCGCATCCGCGGATCATCGGTCGGCACGCCTTTTTTCTGCAACGCCTTTATCTTGTCCTGAAGCTCCTTCATCTTTGGCGCATTTCCGGCCGCTTTTTTGAAGGAACCGGATTGCTTCCACCTGAGCGGGAACAAAAGTGAATAGAACAGGAACGTGAAAATGATGATGGCTATGCCGTAATTGTTCGTAAGGACATTAAAGAAATGCAGGGCATGCAGGATCGGTATCGACAGCGGCTTGACTATGTAGCGAATGGGCCGATAGTTGCTGAAATTTATGATGTTTACAAACTCAAGCTCTCTGCCGACGGATTGGCTCAGCGGAGCATCAAGACTTGAGATAAGAAAATAGTTCTTTGATCCGGTAAAGACCTTTGTCACCGAACCGTCCGCATTGATCGGGACAAAAGCTGTCACCAAATGCCGCGTTTCCTTAACGGTCGCGCTTCGCAGGATCCAACTGAAAATGCTCGGATAGAACGGCTCGGTATCGACCTCATATTTCATCGCCTGCAGCTCAAGCCCCTGCGTTTGAGTTGACGGAATGGCCGCCATCGCAAAGTATGAATCGCTGACGCCGGCCCAATCGATCATGCCGGGAACATTCAATCCGGCCTTGCCGTCCGAACTGTATTCAAATGAATAATTGCCCTGATGCCGGACTATGCCGCCGTCCGCCGATGCCACGGCCTCCGATTCGATCTGATAAAAAGTGTGGTGATTGATCGCGTGGTCGCCGATACTGGCGCCGATGGCAAGCTTTGTGTTCGGTATGGCCTGGCCGTTTTGCTTCAGATCGACCGAAAGATCGGCAATATAGCTGTCTGCACGAAAAACGAATGTCTTTTTGACCTCAACACCGTTGGCCCCAACAAGCGTGAACTCAAGCTGTCGCTCTTCGCCCGGAGCAAGCGTTATCTCGCTTTCTTCGACAGATGTCTGATAATTTCGTTCGTTAACAAAGGTATTGAGGTTCTGGTCCGCCGTCAAAAGCCTAAAGGGAACAGCCGGCGGAGTTTGCTCCAGGGCTTTTTGCGAGATCAGCTGCAGCAGCTTTTTATTCTCTTCTGTCGAACCGTTCGCCCAAAGCGGCTTCTCGCCGTTTGGCAAACTATCTTTTATAAGTATCCAACTGGTCGCGACCGCTCCTTTGGAATCGAGCTTTACTTCGTAAAGAGGAGCCCTGACGGTTATGGTGCGATTCGGAGTCTCATCGGCCGCCTGCTCCCCGGTAACGGCTGCCTGTTCCGCAGTTGGCTGCGGCGTCGGCTGCTCCGAAGTGTTCGCTGCTGTATTGGCGGTATTGGCTGCGTCAGGCTGTGGAGGCGCAGGGGTAAAATACGTCCACGCGAACAGCACCAGCATTGAGGCGACTGCCGCTATCACGAATCGGTAATGATTTTGATTATTGCTATTTTCCATTTATGAAGCGACCGCGGCCTCATTTGACCGGATCGTGACCGCCTTTACAAAACGGCTGACAGCGTAAGATACGCTTAAAACCCATCCAGGTTCCCCGCAGAGCGCCGTATCTTTCGACCGCCTCTCGGGCATATTCGGAACATGTCGGTTCAAACCTGCACGCGGGCGGCAAAAAAGGCGAC
Source organism: uncultured Chloracidobacterium sp. (assembly GCA_964583955.1). Lineage (GTDB taxonomy): Bacteria > Acidobacteriota > Blastocatellia > Pyrinomonadales > Pyrinomonadaceae > OLB17. The sequence continues at coordinate 162,974 of CAZOXY010000001.1, forward strand.
ACCACGGCCTTGTAAATTCCCAACAGATCCAGAACCAGAAATTTCATCTATTTTTGCATTTTGCCACAGAAACCGCCGTGTTGACAGGCGGCAGACTGAAAAACGGCAATGACATTTCGCGCTCTAAAGGGGTGAACTGTCGGGAACCGTGTCCGCTTTTTCTTCTCCGGCTATTCGTTCAACGATCTGTTTGAATTCCTCAAGCGGTTTTTCGAGCTTTTTATGAATTATTGACCGCCGCGCATTCAGTACCCAGTCAAACCTTGTTTCCAATTGGTCAAGTTCGGCCCGGCTAAGCCTGAAAACCTCGCGCAAAAGCCTTTTTGCCCTGTTGCGGTCATGCGCCTTGCCTATCGCCTTTCGGGTCGCGGTTATGCCGACACGATGCAGGCTCTGGCCGGAAGGCAAAATAAAAACCGTCATAAAACGGCCTTCAATACGCGTTCCCTGTTCGTAAACACGAAGAAACTCGGCGCGTTTCAGCAGCCGAGCTTCCTTCGGTAACGTAAAACCTAGTAATGATGAACCGTCAGTCGCTTGCGGCCCTTTGCCCGACGGCGCTTCAGCACCGCGCGGCCGTTCTTGGTTGCCATGCGTGCTCTGAACCCGTGCTTTTTTGCCCGACGGCGGTTGTTTGGCTGATAAGTTCTTTTCGGCATAGTTGCTCTCCATTTGGTTCACCCGAAAGTGAAAACCTTTAAATTACCGTTTGACCGGCCTGTTGTCAAGGCCTACTGGGTAGCTTTTTTGGCACCGCACGCGGCGTTTGCCGATGCCGTGCTTTCTGATACAAACTATCCTTTGTGATCATTATTTATTCGGAGGCATTGACCTATGACCCAGAGAAGCACTGTTGAACCTTCCACTTGGAATGAATTTTTGGCCGATTTCTCGGAACGCAACAACGGACGCCGGGCGCGTTTTGAGCTTTTTGGACAGGGAGGCTCGGTAAAAGAGGAATCGCAGGAAGGCCACTTTGAAAAAGCCTCGCTGACCGGCAGGACCGTTACGGTTGTCCGCACTTACGAGTCGCATGGGGAGACAAAGACCATGACGGACGAGATCAAGGACACGCACGGCATCCAGATACAGCACGATGCCGAGGGCGGCGAGGAAACGCTTGAATTTATGAACCACAACGGCGACAAGACCGTTCTGCGTTTTGAATCATTGATAGACGGCGCCTCATAAGGCCGCATCCGCACAGGGTCATTGCCGCCGTTCTCTGACGGCTCGGCGGCCCTCTATGCGGAGTTCGCCCGTCACAACTCGTCGCACAGCTTCGATATAGGCGCTGTGTTCCTGTTCCAGAATACGTGCAGCGAGTGTTTCCGCTGTGTCGTCGTCCCTCACTTCCACTACCTTTTGGAGTATTATCGGCCCCGCATCCAGTTCTTCATTCACAAAATGCACCGTGCAGCCTGAGATCTTTACGCCATGGTCTATCGCCTGCTGATGCACATCCAGACCCGGAAAGCTGGGCAGCAAACTCGGATGGATATTCAAAATACGATCCGGAAAAGCCCCTATAAACAACGGCGACAACAGCCGCATATAACCAGCCAGACAAACCAGTTCAACGCCGTGTTTCCTCAATTCGGCAACTATCTCAGCATCGTGTTCGTCACGGCTGCGGCCTTTTCTCTCTATAACAACCGTCTCAACACCGCGTTCCCGCGCCTTTGCCAAACCGGCCGCCTCAGCCTTGTCGCTGATCACAACAGCAACCTCTGACACGGGTATCTCGCCGCTTTGCACACCCTCGACCAGCGCCACCATATTCGACCCGCGACCGGAAATTAAAATACCTATTTTCATGTGCCTGACCTGTTTGAAAGTTTTTTGACGGTTTTCATTAAGCCCTGCCGCCGTAATATTTCAAGCAATTCTTCCCGGGTTTTGGGCGGATTCTTCAAACTGGCAAGCTGTCTGTCAAAAGCAAGGCATATTTCTTTGGCAAAAATTTTAAAAAGTTTATTTATAAGGTCATCAGGCGTAGTAGCCACTATGCCGTATTCGGCTAATACTTTAGCAGGAAAATCCCGCAGATTGAACGTAACTATCACTTCTGCTTTGCATTTGATCGCAGCCGCCAGAACATGGCGGTCATCAGGATCGGGTAATGTTAGATCGTTTATAAGAATGCGGTAGTCATCAACTAAGCAGTCGCGTACGTGAGTGTCCATCAATTGTCGCGTGCGGAGCAACTGTCCTTCAGTAAGATCAGGTCTTATTTTGAGTACACTCCGTATCCACTCATTGTGAATATCCTCTGTCCATCGTGCCTGAAAAACATCAAGCAAAGTCAGATGCATCAGAAGATCGCGCAGAGGAGCTGGAAAGAGAACGCATGAGTCAAGAACGACGATCATCCTTTAATAGCCGAGGCCAAGCTCCTGCGCTTCGGCAGCAAGCTTTTCCAAAACCTTAAGACGCTTTTTGTCTATCTTTTCTTTATAACAAAGAACGTCTTCCACCTGAATGCGTCGGTGTTTGCCTACCTTTCGAAAAGGAATTTCTTCATTTTCAAGAAGTTTTACGATAAAAGGACGCGAGACATGCAGTAGATCGGCGGCTTGCTGGGTTGTGATCTCGGTCGGTTCCGGCAACACAACAACACCTTGTCCTTCGGCAATGAACAACAATGTTTTTTCGAGCACTTCCCTGACGGGCTTAGGCATGTCCACGGTAGTTGATTGCCCAATATTCAACTGCACTCTCGCCGCCGGACGCGACCTCAATAACTTCCTGCCTTTTTCAGCCAATTCTATGTCTTTTGATGTAACTGTCATACCAGACCAAGATTAGCATATTCGAAATATTCGAAACAAGTGAATTTATCAAAATCTAGAAGCGCTTCGGCTCGCCTATTATTTTTGTAAATTCAGTAGCTGAGTCAGGATTCCAAAGGCCCCAGTCACATTGACCCATTACTAATGAGGGATAGTTATAAAATTGCGGGGCAAAGAAGTATGTTTTTCCTTTTTTGAGCTTGAAACCGCAAGACGAACGCGATCCACCCAGATGCATATCAGGTTCTCCGTAAACGAACATTGTACGAGAGTCCACACCCAACCAATGTTCTTTTACTCGAATAGTATATCTAAAATAGTCAATAGGTACAGGCTCACCTTTTTCAGTTTTTGCAACCCAGTTTACCATTGCCCGATCAATCTCAATGACCTTGCCGGTAAACACGGCCCCTTTAAATTCATTGAGAAAATATTCTCTTTTCTCATTTCTTATCTCGTCGATGCTTTTTGACGTAATAGGAATTGGCCTGCACGAACAACCCAATGATTCGCCTGAAATGACAAGCAACAAAATGAATACAAACGGGATAAGCTTTATCATATTAGGATATGACAACTCTCTCTTGGTTTTGGTTGCTTACTTGTCCAATAACAAAACAATCTTTTAATTGACCAGTCAAGTCTTCAGCGTCTGCTTCACCGCAAATTATTACCATCCCGATACCCATGTTGAACGTGCGGAACATTTCGTGGTCAGAGACATTGCCTAAGTTTTGCATCAGGCCGAAGATGGGCGGTTCGGGCCAGGAGCCGCGGTTTATCTCTACTGAGACGCCTTTGGGCAGGATGCGGGGGATATTTTCGAGGAAGCCGCCGCCGGTTATGTGGGCGAGGCCTTTTATAAGCGGAAGGCGGACACCGTCGCCCGCGTCAACCTCGTTATCCAGCAGCGGGCCGATCTGCGGCAGAAAACTGGAGTGCGTCGCCAGCAGAGCTTCGCCGACGGTCGTGCCGAGTTCGTCAATGTACGAATCGACCGTATAGCCGCCGACCTCAAAAAAAAGTTTTCGGGCAAGCGAATAGCCGTTAGTCTGCAAACCTGTCGAGGGAAGTCCGAGGACAACGTCGCCCGGCTTTATCGACTTGCCGTCAATGACTTTTGACTTATCAACTACGCCGACGATGAATCCTGCAAGGTCGTATTCACCGTCTGCGTACATCGAAGGCATCTCGGCCGTTTCGCCGCCCAGCAGTACGCATCCATTCTCGCGGCAGGCCCTGGCAAAACCCTCGACCACCGAAGCTGTCACCTCAGGATCGAGTTTTCCTGTCGCAAAATAGTCCAGAAAAAAAAGCGGCCTCGCTCCCTGAACCAAAATGTCATTGACGCAATGGTTCACCAGATCGGCCCCGACCGTGTTGTGTATTCCGGTCTCGAACGCGACCTTCAGCTTTGTCCCGACGCCGTCCGCCGAAGCGACCAGTATTGGCTCCGTCATTCCCGGAAACACGCCTGAGAACATCCCGCCAAAGCTGCCTATCTCGGTCAGCGTCTTCTCATTGAATGTGGAACGAGCGTGTTCACGTATCTTCGCGACCGCAAGATTTGCTTTGTCTATTGAAACGCCGGCGTCAGCATAAGAAATAGGCTTGGTCATAAGAAACTCTCTTGAAAGATAGGATTATAATACGCTACACAGGTTTTTGTTAAAGTCCTGTCTTTAAGAAAAGACATACTCAAACTTTTCCTGTTAGTATTATCGTTGACCATTACACCTACTAACATATAGCATTTTTATATGAGCTTCACTTTACACGATCTTGGTTCCGAGGGTTACGAGTTTTCCGCCAGCGTATGGCATTGGAAGGCTGCCCTTGAGGTGATAAAAAGCCTGGATGTCATAAGCGAGGGAAAGATCCGCCAGATGGGTTATAACGCCATGGGTACACGGGTCGATATCGACGATGCCCATTTGATCGCCGAAAAGATCAATTCCGTGATCCTGCCCAAACTGGCTCCGAACAAAAGGATGTTCTCTGACCTGAGCATAACCGCGGAGCCTGATGACGGCACCATTTATAAAGACGATGATGAGCAGTGGAAGAATTACAGCGTGGATCACGACTGGCTAAAGGAATTTTCTGATTTCTGCCTTCGTTCCAAAGGGTTTCAGATATTCTAGTTCACTGTCTGTAAAGTTTTTGTCATTTGCGTCCACATGGAATTTTCTCTGACGTTCTATGGTTTTTTGTACCAACTGGCCGACCTGGCCGGAAATATTTGGTTTCAAATGACCCTGCTTGTTATTATCGCCACCTTTCATGGTTACGGAGCGGCGTGGCTTGCGGTCAGGATGTTGTTTCGGCCGCGTGAACCGTTCAAGATATTGGGGCTGACAGTGTTTCCGCAGGGAATGATACCGCGCCACCGCGAACGTCTGGCAAATGCTATTGGCAAGGCCGTCGGCGAGGAACTTGTTTCTCAGGAAACGATCATGGATGAACTTCTCGGCAAGGAGTTCCTTCACCGAAAGATCCGCGAGGCAGTCGATGCCTACACCGATGATCTGCTTACCGAAAGATTTCCGTCACTTATCGAAGCCCTGCCGCAGAGTCTTCGCGAACCCGTTCTTGATTCGATAACTTCGCTTCAATTCAAAGTGGCGGAACATATCGAGGAACTTCTTGCAAGCGACGCATCACTAAAGACCGTTTCCTCTTTGGTTGAAAAACGCGTTGACGACCTCTTGTCCCGCCGCGTGTCAGAAGTTGTCGATGAGAAGAATTTTCAAAAGATCGTCGATCTTGTCAACGAACGCATTGCCATTGCTCTTCGTTCGCCATCGCTTGAGGTCAAGATCAGGGAATTTGTCGGCTATCGGCTTGACGATCTTATAAGTTCCGAAACGCCGCTCGGACACCTTTTTACCGATGACGCCGTCGTTCTTCTAAAAGAAAAGGCAAATGCCCAGGTTGCCCCGATGGCCCATCATCTGACCGAGATAGCAGCGGCCGAGCGAACACGCGATCAGATCGGCGCTCTTATCAAAAAGGAAGTTCATCAGTATTACGAAGCCCTTCCGTTCTTCAAGAAAATATTCGTTTCGCGCGACAACCTTCTTGGCGAAGTGGACGACCTGGTCAATGAAAGCCTTCCGAAACGGATAGAGGAAACCTTAAAGGGCGACTTTTTTGCCAATGAGGCCCGATCGTTCATCAACAGCAGCATAGAAAAGGCCATGTCAAGCCCGCTGCCGGAGATCCTCGGGACCGTTGACCCCGAACAGCTTGACCGCCTTAAGGACCAGATAACCCGTTCCATCGTGTCGCTGCTGCGGGGAGAGGCAATAACAAAACAACTGTCACAGTATGTCAGCGACATGCTTGAACGCTTTCGCCCGCACAGCCTGGATTCGATATTAAGGACGATCCATCCGCAGGCCGAAGAGAAACTTAAGGAATCGCTCTCCACCGGACTGATAAAGGTCATCTCGCGACCGGAAACTTCGCGAATGATCAATGAAATGATAGCCCGTCAGATAGACACACTTCTTTCGGCCCCGATAGGAAAGGCCTCGGACTATATCTCCGAGGATAAGCTTCGTTCCGCAGGTTCGACGGTCGCTGACGCCATAGTTGCCGCCATTCGCGAAAAGCTGCCGCAGGCGATACGCGATTTTGACGTCGGCGGCGTCGTAAGGCAAAAGATAATGACCTATCCGGCGGACAAGCTGGAAGCTCTCATACTCTCCGTCGCCAAGGAACATCTGCGAACCATTGAACTTTTCGGTGCATTTCTCGGACTTTTGATCGGGCTGGGACAGGCTTCCTTTCACTGGTTTAACCGATAAGATACACAACTCTTCGTTTTAAGATCGTCGAAAATATCCTCACTGATCTTTTTTAGAACTTTGCCTGCGTTTTCGACGTTATCAAATGTCAAGCGGGTTATCCCGAAGGAGGGGAAATATGAAAAAGTTCGGTTTATTGGTGCTTATCGGCGCTGTGCTGTTGGGAGTTGTTCTTGCAAACTCAATATCTTACGGAAAGGTAAGTCTGGGCGATGTAATTTCTTTCAGGAGCGGCATAAAAGGTTCGGGAAATGTTGTTACCGAATCGCGAAACGCTTCGCCTTTCACATCCGTCAGGGTCAGAGGTGTTTTTAATGTAAATATCGTTGCCGGCGGCACTCAAAGCATCGAGGTAGAGGCCGAAGACAACCTCATGCCATTTATTGAGGCCGAGGTCGATGGCGGAACTCTCGTTATCCGGTCGTCAAAAAGCCTGAAGCCCACACAGCCGTTGACCGTGCGAATTTCCGTCGAGAACATCGAACAGATCCGTGCATCCGGAGCCTCGACCGTCTCTCTTGAGAATGTGAATAATCCCTCTCTTATCATAGACGTTAACGGCGCGTCGAAAACCGTCGTTTCAGGAACGACCGCTGACCTTAATATCGATGTCAGCGGTGCTTCAAGGGTCGATGCGGTTGACCTGCTTGCTCAAAACGCTACGGTCGATGCTTCCGGAGCCAGCAAAGCTACCGTGAAAACAGCCGAAAGCCTGAAAGCAAAATCGTCCGGAGCAAGTTCGATCCGTTATGCGGGTTCGCCGGGCAATGTTGATGCCAAGCGATCCGGGGCCGGAAGTGTCGAGGCCCTGAAATAGTCATTTAGCTGAACAAAGATGCAAGACCGGGCGGAATGGTATATAAACATTCTATCCGGTCTTTTTGTTTAGGCGTGTCAATAAAATGGAAAACTCAAAACTTTTCAGGATACTGTTGATCGTTGCGGCTGTCGTCATTGCCGGTTTTGCTGTTTTTCATATCATCAGCGTCAATGAACCCGAACCTGTCAGCCAAATAACCGAGGTTGTGAAATACACTCGTGGTTCTGTCGTTGAAGGCCCGATAAACGTTCCGTCCGGCGAATTTATATCCTTTCGGCTTAACCTGAACCGGCGCGGTGTGGTCAGCGGCACAATGCGATCTCCCAGCGAAGATGAAAAGATGGAGACTTTTCTTTTTGACGACGAAAATTTCAAACTGTGGAAAGAGGGAAAAGACTTTCAGACAATTATAAGATCAGGCCACCTATCTTATGTTGTGATAAAAAGAGACCTTGAACCCGGCATCTATCATCTGGTTTTCAGCGGTCGTTCAAATCCTGATGGCGCTGTTCAGGCAGAGGCTTCATTCTCCGTTGAGTGAGTGAAACGCTCCTATGTCTCAACGGCCTCGGTTCTAATCCCGACAACATGCTCATCGTAAATACCGAGAATAAATATTTCAATCTTTACTCGGCCGATCTTGTAGCACATCACGTCTGAAAGCTGCGTATCAAGCAGGCTCATTAATTTTCTAAACTTTTCAGTCTGTTTCTTTCTCTCCTCGGAATGCCAATTCTTTTCTGTTATCAGTCTCTCAAAAAAAACCTCCGCCGGTTCAGCCTTCACTTTTCCTTTTGCGTGTTTTGCGAACTCTTTTACGACCGATTCGATCGATCTGTCTTTCTCTTTTTCAACACAGATTACGGAAAATCCGTTGTCGGTCTCGCTTACATAAACCAGTCCTCGTATTGCCTTCTCAATATCTTTTGTCAGTGTATGAAGATTTTTTGATCTCATTGAAATTTTTTTTCTTAAAAACTGATGATTTTTAGTGATCGGTATCATCAAAAACGGTCGAAAAAACCAGTTGTTCCTGTTCCAAATTATTGCATATTAAGAGGTTTATGACGACACTAACCATAAAAATATTTTCTGTGGATTTCTGTTTGCAAAGACATTTCGTCTATGTTAATCTGTCATCCGTTTCGAAGATTTGAGTTCTTGTAAATTATTGAAAATAATACACTTAAAGTGTAACTTTAAGTTTTGCTTCTATTTCCACAACCCTGTGGAAAAAATTGTGGAAAAGTGTTAATTCAGTGGGGAGCGGTCAATAAAATACCACCTCTCCTTCAGTCGAGTGTTTTTCAACAGTTCCCTTGACTAACACCTTCACCTTTTCCCTTTAAAGCATTTTCTTTATTGCCGGAACCGGCCTTTGATAAAAGTATCCTGGAGACCGTTAGTGGAAACTGCTGTTGACAAAATCAAAACCTGGAATTCAATTCTGGAGATAGTAGAAAAAAGACTCAATAAGCATATTTTTGAGACTTGGTTTCTGAAGATAGAGTGTCTTTCGATCGATGAAGTATCGCGTACCGTAGATCTAAAGTCGGGATCTATCACCAGAGATTGGATAAACGGATATTACAAAGACCTTCTCAACCATTGTCTTAACCTGGTCGGCCTTTCCGGTTACGAGATCAACTGGATATTGGATAAAAACGCCGACACCCAAACAAAACCTGAAGAAGGATATGAAAGAAAGCCTCCGGAAGCTCACGAGGACGCCGGTTCAATATGGACCAAGGATTCTTTCATTGCGGAATCAGATAGAAAAGACATTAGCGTTTCGATAAAGGAATCTTTTGAGAATTCCCTGAACCCGAAATATACCTTTGACAAGTTCGTTGTGGGTTCATGCAATCAGTTTGCCCACGCTGCCGCCCTTGGTGCGGCCGAATCTCCTGGCAACACATACAACCCTCTTTTTATATACGGCGGAACCGGACTTGGAAAAACGCATCTGATGCATGCGATAGGCCATTCCATAAAACAGAACAATAAACACCTGCGCGTATCGTATTTTACGTCAGAGAAGTTCATGAATGACCTTATCAATGCGATACGTTATGAAAAAACAAGCGCTTTTCGCGAAAAATACAGATCCATTGATGTTCTGCTTATAGATGACGTTCAGTTCCTTGGCGGAAAGGACCGGACGCAGAATGAGTTTTTCCATACTTTCAACGCCCTGCATAACGAACAAAAACAGATCGTCCTGACCTCAGATTGTCCGCCGAGGGAGATACCGAAACTCGAGGAAAGGCTGCACTCGCGTTTTGAATGGGGCTTGATCGCCGATCTGGAACCGCCTGACCTGGAAACAAAGGTCGCTATTCTGAAAAGAAAGGCGGACATGGACGGCATTGATCTGCCTGACGACATAGCCATCTATATAGCCGGCAAGATAAAAAGCAACGTCCGCGAACTGGAAGGCTCGCTAGTCAGGCTGGTGGCAATATCCTCTCTGCGCGGTATGCCAATAACCAAACTGCTGGCGCAGGATGCGTTAAAGAACATTATTGACAGCGAGCATCCTGAGGGGTTGACGATGGAACGCATAGCACGCGTTGTCGCGTCTCATTACAAACTCACGGTCGAAGAGATCAAGGCAAAGAACAACAGCCGGGCTATAGCTTTTCCGCGTCAGGTAGCAATGTATCTGTGCAAACGGCTGACAAAACACAGCTATCCTGAGATAGGACGTGAGTTTGGAGGCAAGCATCACACGACAGTAATGCATTCTTATGAAAAGATAGATACCATGGCAAGAGACGACAGGAATTTCCACAAGACCGTAAATGAGTTTATTGACAGTCTTTGCAATTAGTTGCCGGTTTTTACAGTTATTTTGATCTTTGAGTTTATCCACAGGAAACGACATATCGTTGATGCAATAAGTCGTTTATTTATAGAACTTAGGTTAAGTTTTCCACTTTTCCTCAAAATCTAGGAAAAGGCATCTGTGGATGAATGTGGAAAAATAGCGATGAAAAAGGTTTTCCACATTTTGGAAGTATTTTCCACAGATTTTCCACACCGGCATGTGGATGGAAAAACACGGTATTTATCGGCAGAACGGGCAGTTTTTCACATTTCAACAGGCCCTACTACTGCTTCTATGTATTTATACAATATGTTTTGTATGATATTAGAAAGAAAAAAGACGGGCATAAAAGACGTAGATCATTTTTGAGAGGTTTCGATAATGGAATTTACAATAAAGCAGCAAACGCTAAAAGAAGAACTCAGTTATATTCAGGGAGTCGTGGAAAGAAAGAGCACCATACCGGTTCTTTCAAATATTCTCATTGAATCTCTGGGAGAGAATTCCATACGGATAGTAGGAACCGACCTTGACGTTACGATCCGCTGTGACGCCGAGGCTGATATAAAAACACCGGGATCGATGTGCATTCAGGCCCGAAAGCTTTTTGACATTGTCAGGACGCTGGATGGCGGCGACGTCCATTTCAAAAAAGAAGAGAACGAATGGGTCAGGATGAAATCAGGAAGAGCGAGCTTTCGCCTGGCGGGTGTAAATCGCGAACAGTATCCTGAGATACCGATATTTAAATCCGCTCCGCTGAGCCTGCCTGCCGAGGTTTTTGCCTTTTTCATTCAGAACACATCGTTTGCCATAACGACCGAGCAAAGCCGGTTCACGCTTTCCGGTGCAAAATTTGTCGTATCTGACGGTGTTGCCAGAATGGTAACGACAGACGGCCACCGGCTTGCGTTCGTTGAAAGGCATTTTGAAAAAGCGGGCGATGAAAAGATTGATGTTCTGGTACCCAAAAAGGCATTGCTTGAGCTTGTAAAACTGTCACGCGGTTATGACGGTGAGGTTCAGTTCGGCGAAGATCAGAATCACATATATTTTGAAACCGACGGGCGTTTGCTGATAACCAGAAAGCTGTCCGGAAACTTTCCGAACTATGAGATGGTCATGCCAAAGGACAATGACAAGAAAGCGACATTTGACCTCTCTGACATAAAATCCGCCGTTCGGCGAATTGCCCTGATGGCAGACGAACGAAATCGTTCGATCAGGGTTCTGATGCGTGAAGGAGAGGTAGAGATAACTGCCCAGTCAAGTGAGGACGGCGAAGGTGTTGAGATAATTCCCGCCGATTATCAGGGAGAGGAAGTTGCCTTAGGTTTCAACCACCTTTACCTTCAGGAATTTCTTAACAACATCAGCTCGGTGGAAAATATAACTAACGCCGTGACCGAGACACCGGGAACTGACGATGGCGGCTCGGACGGATCTAACGCGGCGACCGCCCGGGCAAAGGAACCAGCGGAGCCGACAAGGATCTCATTTGAATTTAAGGATTCGAACGCGGCAACACAAATGCGTATAGAAGGCGAAACTACCTATGACTATAAATATATTGTGATGCCGCTGAGGATATGATCCGCGAAAACGACAGCATCAATTTTTACTTTTAAGTATCCACCCGTCAGGATCAGTTTCAGGGGAAGCGTTTGTAAAAGAAATGCTTCCCTTTCCGCTTTTCATTTCAACCCGCTGCGTTTTCCCGTCAGCCAATACATCAACAGGCATCGGGAATGGCATATTGCCGGGAGTTTCCCATTCAAGAAGAAGAGTTTTACCAAGAACTGATGTTTTCAGTGCTGGAAGTTCCGGCTGACGCAGATAAAGCTCAAAGAACCAGTCTAGTTTCATCCCTGATTCGGTTTCTGCAATGTTCAGAAAATCATCCGTGTTGACCAGCCGCGTTTGACGCCCGTCGGTGAAAGCTTCCATCTCTTTGGTCGGATATGCCATTCGGCGAAGCGATCTGAAAAAAGCATCATCGCCTATCAGATAGCGAAGCGTGTGAAGAATGACGGCTCCCTTGCCATAGATGTCACCATCGCTGGAGACAAAATCGGGGCCGGTCAGATAGACCTCATAAGAGAATTTTTGTTCACGCGGCGCAACGGGCTGCTTATTGCGCGTTCCGGCGGCCCGGCGACGCATCGCCTCCATATACTTGTCTTTTTTACCAAGATGTTCCAGGTAAAGCGTATCCATATATGACTGAAAACCTTCATGTATCCAAAAGTCGCGCCAGTCAGAGGCCGTCACAAGATTTGCCCACCATTCGTGGCCAAATTCATGCAGCATCAGCCAATCAAAACCGTCCTCGTTGTATCTGAACTGGTTCCCGTAGGCGATGTGCGTTGAATGTTCCATCCCGAGATGAGGTGTTTCAACGATGCCGAGTTTTTGCGAGCGGAAAGGAAAAGGCCCATTGTACTTTTCAAAGAACGCATTGTATTTTTTTGTTTCCTCGATCAGTTTTGCTCCGTTCTCATAGCTTTCCGGCAGGATGTAAAACTCTATCGGGATAGTTTCGCCGGTGATGCTCTTTACAGAATCTTTGATGACACGGTACGGAGCTGCGTCGAACAGTATCGAGTAATTTGGTATCGGGTTTGTCATTCGCCAAACGTAGGTAGATGTACCGTCAGAGTTCTTTATCGTTTCTTCCAATTTTCCGGGGCCGACGGCCACAAGCGGATCGGGAACGGTCAGACGCATTGTTGCCGACGAAGGTTTGTCCGAAGGATGGTCCTTTACAGGAAACAAAAGATCGGCTCCGTCGTTCTGGAGTGCAACCGATATCCAGTCGGCTCCGCTCGGTGTTTTTTCCCACATGATGCCGCCGACCCACGGCGGATTGGGGGATACGCGCGGAGAACCGGAATAGGAAATAATGGTCTCAAAACTTTCGCCGGGCTGTTTGGTCTGCGGAAAGTAGATCCATATCTTTCCTTCTTTTCTTTCATATCTTAATGCGGCCTGCCGTCCGTCATTCTCTCCATAAACCCTCTCGATCGTGTATGGCGTGTCCAGATCAAGAACGATCAAGTTCGTAGGAATGACGACCTTTGCGGTCATGATCGTTGTGCCGGAGATCGTCTTTGTCTTCGGATCGACCTTTAAACCGACATCGTAGGAAATGACGTCAAATGCCGCCTGCTCAAACATCAGCGGCCCGCCGGTTTCGGTCGGCCTCGCCCCAAGCTCACGCTGAGCAAATGAAGAGGCAGTAAGAAACACCGACAGAACTATCAAAGAAAGGACATTGTATTTACGATATATCATATTCAGGCTCCGCAGTTTCAAAAAACAACAATGCAGTAACTTTACACCAAAAGATATTTCACAGAAAATCTACCTGTTATGAGATCATTTTTAATAACGCTTCTGGTTCTTTTTACAGTCAACGTTTCGGGGCAGCAAGCTGAAACAAAAGAACCCGCAAAAGCCAATGCCAGGCCGGAGAAGGAAGTAAAGAAAGAATCGTTTGACGACGCCGACGTAAAAACAATGTCGGAAAAATGTGCCCGGTTTGAAACAGAGGCCGGCCTGATAGAAATGGAGATGTTTCCCGAACACGCGCCTGAGGCGGTCAGAAGCTTTCTTAATATTGTAAGCATCGGCTATTTGGACACAACGACATTCAGCCGCGTCGTTCCCGGTTTTGTCATTCAGGGCGGTGATCTTTATTCACGCGAGAGCGAGGTTACATACGAGATCGGTATGCGGGCCAGAAAAACTCTGCCCGATGAACCGAACCGCATCCTACACGAACGCGGCATTCTTTCAATGGCTCGCGGCGATGAAGCGAACACTGCGACGACCGGATTTTTTATCCTTGTCGGCAACGGACATCACCTAGACGGCAAATTCACTGCGTTTGGAAAAGTAACAAAAGGAATGGATGTTGTTGACGCTATCGCAAAAGCACCGGTGACCGATGAGAAACCCGAAAAACCGGTGAGGATAAAAACCGCGAAAGTATTCGTATGTGGAAATGCTGACAACTGATATTAGACTCGAGTGCTTCTATATTCTTTTCGTGGATCATGAGGAGAGCAGACACCGACCTTGACGACTGTATATAGTTTTCCGGTAGTATCTCCTAATTCCACCGTGCAGACGTACGGCAATCCGCGGGTATCTTTTATGAGGTTTGGATAAGTATCAAAAGAATTCTCGAATCGAAGATATATTTTGGCAGATAAGAGTGATGGAAGGGAGAGATCGTATCGTTCCAAAGTTTTTTGTAGCCAATCACTATAATTCTTCTCACAGTATTTTATATATCTATTCTTGCTGTCAGATTCAATCAGATTGAGATCTATTTGATAAAGTTCTTTCTTTTCCGCGATAAGGCGAAGTATTCCCAAGGCCCAATACCCATCAATATCGTTATTGCGACTTACAAAAGTTCCCAGCAAACCACTGGCTATATTCTTAAGAAGTCTTTTTGCCACTGCACTAATCCGCAAAGTCTAAATCCAAAGTTATCCGATAATCATTTGCCATTGACGGATGTCCGTGAGCCATTGAAACTTCAATACCTTTCTTGTATGTTTCTATGGCTTTCTCACGTTCACCAACAGCATTATATGCCTGAGCCAGTGTTCCGTATGCATTGCCCTCGTCATCGGCCATGGCCAGATAATCCTCAAGCAGCCTGATGACCTTGGCCGTATCGCCCGCTTTTTCATATTCTTTGGCGAGGCCGAACATGACCATTGTGTTCTCAGGATCGGCCTCTAACATTTGTTCAAATACTTCGATGCGGTCACTCATACTACAAACTTACAATCACGACGGACAATATCAAAATGAAAAACACCGCTCAACCGAACGATGTTTTCCAGAGAAGGTGATAATTTCACTTAACGTGAATAAATGGAGACGGTGTCAGCGAACTTCTGCAAAGTTTTCGGGGCATCTGCGGAGGAAAGCGGCGGGTTTCCGATGATCTCCTTGACCGATCTTTGATATACGGCGTTGTTCATATCCTTGTCCTGAGAGATCACAACACCCTTAAGCGAAACACCCGCAAAAAGTCCCTTGCTTCGCGAATAGGTCAGTATTTCTGCGTCCATTGTTGCATTTGTCGATGCCGCTGCGGTCCGTCCGACCGGCCCGGCAGAAACGCTGCCCTCGCCGCCTATCTCAAATTTGTCCTGCAGCAGCCCGTCCAGCCCTTTGTCATTCATTATGAGAATTACGTAATCCGTTTTCTGAGCGCCTATCTGAGCGCCAAAGCTTCCTCCGCCCATGTTCAGAAAAGCGGGAGCGCTCCAGCCGGAACCGGTTCGGCTGATCGCGACACCTTTGCCGCCTTGTCCGCCGACAATAAACGCGGCTTTAAGCGTTCCCGGAAAAACAATGACGGCCTTGGCCTTTTCCAAAAGGTCGCGCGGAATCGACTTCTCCGAGACCTTCATAACCTCCTTGATAACGTCAGAAGCATCGTCAACGCGGTCGATAGCCGCCCTCAGCTCCTTTCCCGTGTTCTTATCCTGAGCCGCGACGGCAGAAGAGACAGCTAAAATTCCAGCTAACGAAAAAAATAGTGCAAATAGTTTGTTTTTCATGATCATTTCTATCCTGGCCCGGCTAAATATACTAATGCGCCGAATGGAAAGCGGAAATGCTTTTTAAGTGAACAATCTTCCCTGTTCGGCCGTTCGGCCCTCGGCTTGTTCAGGTTCCTTTTGCCCAACCAAACCCAGCCGGACCGCGTGAAACTCGAAAAGCTTTCGTGTCATCGCCCATTGTTCCGTCTTGCCGGTACTACGCTCATTGTATGTAAGATGCCGCAAACTGCCGTTCCGTTCACGTTTTATTGTGTTTATTATCTTTGCCATACGCGTTGGCGGCAATCGCTCATTCATTTTCTGAACAAAATATTCCTCTATCGAATCAGTGTCCAAATGCAGCATCGACATAAACGCTTTTGTCGCGCCGGATTCCTTAGCTCTTTCCAAAAGGCCGGGAATATCGGATTCGTTGTAGCCGGGAATAATAGGCGCGATGCCGATGCCGGTTCTGATGCCCGCGTCGGACAATGTTCTCATCGCCCGAAAGCGAGCCTCGGGAACGGGCGTGTAGGGTTCAAAAGGATTGGATTTTTCCTTTGTCAAAAAAGGGAGTGAAAAGAAAACGAAGACCTTGTTCAGTTTTTTAAGAACATCGATATCACGCGTCACAAGCGGAGATTTTGTTATAACGCCGACCGGAACCTGAAACTCGGCACAGACCTCCAAACATTGCCGCGTCAGTTTATACTCAGCTTCGAGAGCGACGTAAGGATCGGTCGCGAATGAAAAATCGAGATGCGGCATCTTGTTCCGCGTTTTCTTTAGCTCCTCGCGAAGCAGCTTGGGAGCATTTGGTTTTACGACGATCTTTGTTTCAAAATCGGTTCCTGCGCCATAGCCCAGATATTCGTGATACTGCCTTGCGAAACAATACGTGCAGCCGTGAACGCACCCGCGATAGCAATTTACCGTATATCGCCAGCCGCCTTCCCAATCGCTTGCAAAAGCCTTTGTAATGATCTTTTTTGTCGCGGTCTCCTCAAAGACCTCCAGCTTAGTCGGCGGCGGCTCGCCAACGTATTCGGCAGAGTATCTGTTGTAGGGATTAGGAGGGTTCTTGATGTGTCGCACAAATAAGACAATATCGCATCTATGGATACATAGCAAGAAATTCATCGCAGAGACGCAAAGACACTGAGAGAAACAAACTGAATGATATGAGAATTCTGTATCGAATTCTATTACGTGCGATTTCTGAGCATGTACGCGATCGACGGCGATGCAGCCATTAACAAAAGTCCGAACAACATAAATCCACCGCGGCCAATGTCATAATCGGACAATATGCGATCCCAATCCAAACCAAGCAGAACTTTGCCTAAAAACAACTCGAATAAAACAGTCAGGCTCACCCAAACGAACCCAATGAAAAGCCGCTGTCGCCAGTCGGTCGTGCTGATCCGGTCAATGGTGAAATAGCTGATCGCGAGTATTATAAGTGAGCCGATGACAACACCGATCTGCCGTGCCGCCAGATCGCCCGTCAGCGGAACCAGCAGCAGGCCGCGAAGAATGCCGTGAAGTGTTTCAGCAATTATTATTAGCAGCCAAACAGCAAGGGCTTTTAGGAGAATATGTGTATTCATCAAAGAATAAATTCGATACTCTCGGCGTCTTTGCGGTTCAAATCTCTCTTTGCATCAGCAGATCGGTCTGCGCGTCGGAACCAAGTTGGAAAACATGACTCCCGACAATGTGAAAACCGTTCTTTTCGTAAAACCTCTGCGCCCTGGGGTTGTATTCCCAAACACCGAGCCACATCACATCTCGGCCAAGTTCGCGGGCAAGACTGAAACACTCGTCCATCAATGCCTGCCCGATGCCTTTACCCAAAAACTTTTGATGCGTGTACAAGCGGCCAAGCTCTATCGGCCTATCGGCGGTTATGCCTTCTTCAATAACATCGACGATCAGCTTTGCATATCCCGCAGCCTCGCCGTCGATCTCCGCCAGCAAAAAGAAATTCTTTTCGTCCTCCAACTCACGCCCAGTCTGCTCTTCGCTGAACGCCTCTGCCATATACGCCGCCATGTCCTCAGGCCGATTAGCCGGATGCTGATGAAACGCATCCCAAAAGGTTGTAAACGCCAGAGAGGCGAGCAATTCAACGTCCTCTAAAACAAGTTTTCTTAAAGTAACCGCCAGCATTCAGTTTAACTAAAGTTCAATCTAATGGGTGTCGTCTTTCACTTCAGGATCAAAATCGACCATTCCCAAAATGAAAAGCTCCTTGTCTAAACCAACACTTTCTACCGCGATGGCAACGCATTTTTTTAGTTCTGCCAACACCGCTAGTGACTCTTTGTCATCAGCAAGATAGACCTCGCTGCTGCAAGCTCTGCAATATCGTATGCTTTCGTTTGATGTTGTTTCAAGTTCCAGCCACTTCTTAGGACATTTAAGGGTAAATATGCAATTTTGTATTAATTCTTCATCAGCCATTTTATAGTTTACAGATCATCAATGATAAAAGTTGAAGACATATAGAAAAAGAAAAACGCGGGAAGTGGGAGTTCCCGTTGGTTCATCAGTGGATGATCTTGCTTCCTTTGACATTAAGAAGTTCTTTTCTTTCCAAAGAGCCTTGTATGGCCAAGGCTCCTTGACCGTCACTTTCCAGAGAACTTACCGGCAAGGATTCTCCGATCCTTACCCCTAGTTTCGGAGGATATTCCGAAGGGCACGGAGAACCGTCGGCCGAAAAGTAATCGCATTCATTGGGTCCGTAAACCGCGCAGAGAGGAAGGCCACTGACATTCTGCTCATGTTTTCCCAGGCGTCTTATCGCAGTTTTGAGTGCGGGCGTTAACGGTTCATTTCGATCAACCTCTTTCTCTACAAAGATGGTTATTCCGCGTTTTGGAGGTTCGACCCCGAGAGGAAGAAAATTTATGGTTTTCGTAACAGAAAAACCAGGCAGTAATTGGTAAACGAAATATGGGTAGTTTCTTAATTTGCTCATTGTGATGTATCTCCTATTTTAATTTGGTAAATACACCAGGAAATGAAAAGGCCCATCACTCACATCAAGAGTAATAGGCCTTTTACGCGAACTGTTGAGATTTCTGAAAGCATTTTGCTTTTGCACATCGAGGCCTAAGCCTCAAAGCACCGTGTCTCACCGGTTGCTGGGTTCTTCCGAACCACTCCTGATGCAGTTAATAAACTAAACCGAGATCGCGATGATTGTCAAGCGACAGTTATTTTCCACTTGTTATCAGTTTGGCGATTGTTTGCAGCTGCATGTTAGAGGTGCCTTCGTAGATGGAGCCGATCTTGCTGTCCCGCCAGAATTTTTCGACCGGATAATCTTTTACATAGCCGTAACCGCCATAGAGTTCGATTGCTTTGGATGAAACGGCCTCGGCGACGCGCGAGGTGTAGAGCTTTGCGATGGCGGCTTCTTTTAAGAAAGATTTGCCCGCATCTTTCAGGCGAGCGGCATTGTAAGTAAGCAAACGCGCGGCTTCGATCTCGACAGCCATTTCAGCAAGTTGGAATTGGACGGCTTGAAATGAATTGAGGGACGAGCCGAACTGTTCGCGTTCGGCGGTGTATCCGAGGGCGGCCTCGTATGCTCCCTGTGCTATGCCGAGCATCTGTGCGGCGATGCCGATGCGGCCTTCGTTCAGCGTTTCTATCGAGACCTTATAGCCTTTGCCGACCTCGCCTAAAACATTCTCTTTAGGCACTTTACAGTTTTCAAAGATAAGCTCGGTGGTTGACGAAGCTCTGATGCCCAGCTTGTCCTCTTTCTTTCCGACCGAGAATCCTTCAAAGTCCTTTTCGAGGATGAACGCCGTGATTCCCTTGTAGCCCGCTTCGGCGTCGATGGTCGCGAACACGATAAATATCTCCGCTTCGTTGCCGTTCGTTATCCAGAGTTTTTGGCCGTTCAGTTCCCAATGGTCGCCTTTGTCGGCGGCCTTTGTTTTTAATGCGAAAGCGTCTGAGCCTGACGACGCTTCGCTAAGGGCGTACGCGCCGACGCGGCCTTCCGCGAGTTGCGGCATGTATTTTTTCTTGAGTTCGTCGCTGCCCCATTTCATGAACGCGTTGGTGACAAGCGTGTTGTGAACGTCAACAAAGACCGAAACGCTCGCATCGACGCGGGCAAGTTCCTCTATGGCAAGTATCGCGTTGAAGATCGTGGAACCGGCGCCGCCATATTCCTCCGGCGATTCGATAGCCATCAGCCCAAGCTCAAAGCATTGTTTGATAAGTTCCGGATCAAGTTTCGCGGCGTGTTCCATTGCCTCGACGCGCGGACGAACCTCGCCCTCGGCAAATTCGCGAACCGACGCGCGAAACAATTCCTCTTCCTCGGAAAGAACCGTTAAACCAAGATTTGTCAATGCCGATGCGGCAGCGGATGAAGTCATAACCAAAAACCTCTTTTCAGATAAAAAATTGTGATATGAATAATATTATACGCAAAACGCGGCGGATGTCAGGCGACGAAAACTATTGCGGCAGCGATATCAGAACCACGTCCGCCGTGCTGCCGCCTTTTGAAATGACCAGATCGGTGCCGGCCATCGACCAGTCAAAATTGTATATCCGTTCATTAGGCGTGGAAAATATGGTCTGCGGTTCGGCGCTGTCGTCATCTGTTGGCTGCCTTACTATCGAGCTCCCTTTCAGATAGTCAAAGGTACGCCCGCCCGATGTAAAGCGGATCATCGCCGCGGAAGTGACGATGTTTACCGTCCTGACATTTTTAGAGCCGGAAAGATCCAGCATTCCTATCTTGATCGGGACAGACGATATCTCATCAGGGTCGGGTATTTCTGCATTCGTTTCGCGGTAAACGAAAGCAAGGTATCTGCCGTCCGGAGACGTTTCAAAAAAATGCATCGGAGCAAAATCGACCGCCTCGTATATGGTCTCAACGACTTGAGTGGAAAGGTCGATGCGGCGTATCTCGCTGCGGCCGCCGCTTCTTGCCAAAAAATAAAGATGCTGCCCGTCATGAGAAAGCGCCGGATACCAGTGAGATTCACCCTGCCCTGAGGTCATCGGCACCGGATCAGTTCCGTCTTGGCCTATTCGCCAGATGCGCGCCATGCCGTCTCTGTTCGACGAGAGATAGATATACCGGCCATCGGATGACGACGCCACCTGAGTGTTCCTCGGGCCGTTGTTGTGCGTCAGCCGGACGTGAGATTCACCTGAAATTGAGACCGTCCAAAGGTCGCGTTCCACCTCTTCGCGTTTGTCGTAAACTATGCGGTCCTCGGTGGCAAAATCAAGATCAACCATCGCAAAATGGCCGTAGGTCCCGGACGTAAGCGGTTTGCCGGAATTAATATCGGCATTGCGGTACAGCCAAACATTCGCCGTCGTGTCCGCCTTTTCGGTGACAAGATGTTTGCCGTCGGCCGAGATGGAGAGGCCGTTATACAAATTCAGGTCGTTCGTGACCTTGGTGACGGTGCCAGAGGGTATCGACACACGCCAAAGCTGGCGGCCTTTTTCAGGTTCTTTTGACAAGGCAAAGATCGTTTCTCCGTCAGGCCCCCAAGCCATGTGAAACAATTTATTGAGGTCCGTTTTTATCGCGGACGTTATTCCGGTTTCCACCTCGGCAATGTTGATCTCTGATCTCGATTCTGAGCCGGTGCTGTCCAAAAATGCGATCGCCTTTCCGTCAGGAGACCATTCCGGCGCGACCATCATAAAGAACTGTTTGGGTTCACGAACCTCCATCAGAATTCTTTCCTCACCGGTTGCAAGGTCGTGGATCACCAGTGTTTCTCGGTTAGCGGCGGCGTCCGCCCTAAAGAATGCAAGGTGTTTTCCGTCGGGCGAGACGCTGAAATTTCCCCAAACGTTCTGGGCGACAAGCGTAGGGTCTCCGCCAAAATAGGAGACGCGATGAACCGCTCGCCCCGTGCGCCAGAGGCCTCTTATGCGAAAGAAAAGATCCTTGCCGTCATGAGAAAATCTAACTACGCCGGGTACAAGTCCGCCGCCAATATCGACCGCGACATCTTTGCCCGCACTGACATCCATAAGGCGAACGCCGCCTTTTTCCGAACGCCTGTCTATGTAGGCGACAAAGCGTCCGTCGGGTGAGATGGTTGGCGAAATGGCCGCGCCCGTATCGGTCAGGCCCTTAAGTACGATCTGGCCTGAGGATGTTACAGATGCGTCGGGGGATTTCCTGAGCGAATATCCGGCAACGATAAGTATTGCCAGAACGGCCATCCCGAAGGCGGCAAATCGGGCCGCTTTTTTTGCAAGGATGCGGCGATTTCTGCTAACGATCTCCTGCCGGCCGGTCGAAAGAGCTTCGGTGTTTTGCGGCGGTTCGTCACGCTTTTCCGGTTCGGGATGTTCGGCCTCTGCCCGTTCGATGGCCGCAGGCCGGTCCATTTGCCGTACTTTCACCGGAGCGACAAATCTGTACCCTTTTCTCGGAACCGTTTCGATGAATCTGTTTTCCTTTCCAAATATCTGGCGTATCGAGTAGATATTTTGCGAAAGGTTGCTCTCCTCAACAAAGGTTTCTGCCCAGACCGAATCCAGTATCTCTTCCTTTGAAACGACACGGCCGGCGTTCTCAACCAGGATCAGGAGCGTATCAAAAACCTTTGGCGGCAGCGGAATATGTTCATCGCCTCGCCAGAGGTTCTTTTCCCGGGAGTTCAGCAGATAACCGTCAAACTCGTATAAGTTGTTGAGTTCATTGCTCATACAAAGTTCTCAAGAAAATATTGAGAAAAAAATCAGGCGTTCTTGAAGATTTTCATACCGGTTAGATCTAAGCTTTTGCTCGTTAGGAGGCGGTAAAACCTCAGTTTCAATATTACATTCCCGCTCCCCATTCAGCAAAAAGCATCTATGATGGAAAATTCTTCATTGAACGATCACGGCACTGCTCAGCCCGCAAAAAGCCGAAAATGGATCTACGTGATAATTGCGGTTTGCGCCGCCGCGCTGATCGGAGTTTTTATTATCGCTGCCGCCGCGATAGGTATTTATTTTTATACCTACAAGTCAAAGCCGTCACCGCCGCCTTTTGAACGGCCCGCAAACCTGCGGACGGCCAATTCATCGGGGCCGGCGAATAACCGGCCTGGCACGATCTCGAATGGCTCGCCGACCGATAACCTTGTCAGTGCGATTCGCTCCCGGAACAAGATCGGGAGGTTCGACCTTCAGAACGTTGTTCCGACGATATCCACCCCGACATTCATCAACACCATCGGCGAAGCAAAAGGAATATACATTTCCGGAGGCAAGACCATTACCTTCACCGTCGCGGAATATCGAAACAAGGCCCAGGCGAGTGTGTATCTGACCCGACTGATACGGATGCGGTCGGAAAAAGGGGCAAAGATCCTGAACAAGGTACAGGTCAACCAAAACGGCGTCAACGGCTCTTTTCAGGACGACAAGCAAACCTATTACGGATTCTGCAACTGGCCGGACGGCAAAGCTTCTCTTTGCCATCTGATCGCGGGTGATGATGCCGCGACGGTCGAGGAGTTTCGCAAAGCTCTGCAACCATAGATCCGGAAAATTCAAGAATAAAAAACAAAAGGAAATAAATGATGCACAGAATAACAGCAATTTTGATGATCCTGGCCTTTACGGTCACGGCCTCAGCGCAGATAAGGCTGCGTTTGCCAAAAGTGGAACTTCCAAAAAAAGAGAATGTTGAGGCAACCGTCGATAAAGCCGCCGGTGCGACGCCAGCGGCAGCAGCAAACTCGTCGCAGAGAAGCTCTAACCGGCAGATGGTAATTGATGACGGCTTTACGTTCTTTGACGCCGAACCTTTGCAGGAATACAGCAACCAGCTTCGCCGTCAGGTAGGGATCGGCTGGTACCTTAAATCTAATCTACGGATGTTCGGGACCGTTCCGAATAGAAGTGCGTTCAAGCTGGTTGTCAGCAAGGCGGGCCGCGACCTTGCCGTGATTCGATGCGAAGGAACACCCTACCGCAAAGGCGAAGACCCCGTGCCGGAAAATCGCACACGGCCCGAAGATGACTATATGCTGACGAACCAACGCGGTTGTGAGGACAAGACGAAAGCCATAAAAGATACGGGAAAAATGGATGTAAAGGTCTATTTCATCAATGGCAATACTGATGAGGAAAAACTGTTGAGGACATATAAGATAGATGTCCGCGAAGCAAAAAGGGTACGCGGATCAGCAACCGCTCCCGTTCCTGATGTTCCGCATTACTATATTCAGCGTCATGCCGAAACGTCCGCCGCGATCCTTTTTGTACGACCGAGAGGTATGAATCAGCGTTTAGGGCCGAACTATTTTCGTGAAGCGGGCGACGGCGATTTTAACAGCGAGATCGAAATATATTTTAACTTCTCGCCCGAAAAACAGGTGAACCGGCTTAGAAGTATGGCTACGCGGTGTTCGGTCAACGGAACTTTTCTGAATTTTCCCGGTCCGAGTCCTTATGCCGACGAAAACCGTCTTCGGTTGATGCGAACCGAATGGGGCATATACACTGACCGGCTGGCCGCGCAATACAAGCGGGCGAATGAATATATGGACGAGGTCTCGTTCGTTCAATACCAGCTTCGGCTTCCGCTTTTGATCAAGGGCGATGCTGCAAACAATCGTTTGGGAATGGCGGACCACAGGGGCGACTGGGAATGTTCGATCCGACAGAACGGCGAAACGATAAGGACATTTCGCTGGAAGACCGGCAGCGACGGGATGCCCGTCGCGCATCCCGAACAGACGTCCGGCAATGTGAATCTCGGTCATAACGGCTATCTGATCGAGGCAATGGTTCCTGCCGGTGGCAGCTCAGTGGACCATCGTCTTTTACCGCTGCCGAATGACGGCGTTTTCTACGGCATTCCGTGGAGTTCAGCGGAAGGCAAAGCTGCCGCCGGAAAGGTGCCGACCAAAGGAAGGCCTTATCACGTTCCTTCAACAACGCGGTAAGAGGGGAGGCAGAATGGCAGTAAACTATAACGGAAGGACCGTTTCTGACGAAGAAGTAAAAAATGTGCTTACCGCTATCTCGGATTACTTTGGTAAGGATGTGGATGTTACCTCGGGCGATCGCGGAAGCGCGTTGTCTATCGGTGCAGGCACAAACAGCCTGCATTTGCAGAACCGTGCCGCCGATTTTCATGTGCAGGACTATGACGACGCAACGGCATATCTGCATATCAAGGTGTTCGCGTCGCAGATCTTCAAAACGGGCGAAAGGTACGAGTTCATCTGGCATGGCCCGCACACCGACACCGGCGGCCAGCATCTGCATATCGGCCGTTCGGGCACAAACGCCAACGGGTATGTAAAATTCCTGAAGGAAGGAGTCACATCGGAAGGAGCGGGGGTTTATGCAAGGGATGCCGTAATGCAGATGGTCTGGTCGGCGCGAAGCGACGCAGGATGATCGCCCGCAGAAAAAAGTAAAGAGCGCAGGATTTGCCGATACCTGTTAAAAAAGGCTAGCATCTAAGTTCAGTTTTTTGCGGACGAAAGGCAGACCCATTGAACTTAGATACCACGGAAAATTCAGACGGGCAGCAGATCAGGCCCGAGCTGTCAGGCCGATTGAAGATACTGGCGGTCACTGGGACCATCTTCGGGATCGGCCTTTTTGCCGTGTTCGTTTATTCCGCCGGTGTCGGTCAGATCGCTGAGAGCGTTTCGCGCTTTGGCCTTATCGGCTTTGCGGTGATACTCGGCATTTTCTTTTTGCGGATCTGTCTGCGGGCGTCGGCGTGGGCGCTTTCGGTTTACGAACCCTATGCGCTAAAGCTCCGCGACACCGTACCTGCCGTTATCATCGGCGAGGTGATGAGTACGGTGATACCGATAGGCATCGTCGTCAGCGGAACGGCAAAGGCCGTTGCCGTTCGCCGTCACGTTCCGCTGGTCGTCGGGCTGTCATCGGTAGCAACGGAAAATCTGTTTTACAGCATGACGACCAGTATGCTGCTGATATTGGGCGCCCTCACATTTGTCCGAACGTTCGATATCGATCCGGGAGTGGCGATAGGAATAGATATTCTGATCGGATCGATGATAGCCGTGCTTATTTTCCTGATCCTCATGGTCATCAGGCAATGGCATTTTGCCAGCGAGCTTTGCGAATGGCTTTACAAAAAAGGCGTCCTAAAAGGCATTCTGGAAAGCGGCCGCCTGCAGGTGCGTTTATTTGAAAATCTTGTTTACGGTTTTTATCGCCATCACCCAAAACGTTTCCTGCCGATCATTTTCATCGAATGCGCATTTCACCTGCTGGGCATATTAGAGGTCTGGTTCGTGCTTTCACGTATCACCGAAGGCGGAGCGACATTTCTGAACGGGTTCCTTCTGGAATCGGTAAACCGCCTTATTTCGATAGTGTTCAAACTGATCCCTTTTCTTTTGGGCGTTGACGAGGCCGGGGCGCAGATGGTGGCTGAGACGCTGGCGATCGGCGCCGGTGTCGGTGTGACGCTCGCGATCATCCGAAAAGGCAGGATGCTTTTCTGGGCGATCATCGGCTTTGTGCTCATCTTAAAGCGCGGGCTGAAATTCAGCCGTTTACTCGGACAGTGATGGCGAAGAATTCAAACGGCGGGCGACTTCATTGCTGATATATCGGCCACAGATAAGGAACCAGCAGCATTGCCACCACAAAAACGATGACCGTCAGCAACGTACCTACCTTGACGAAATCCATGAACTTATACCGGCCCGGCGTATAGACCAGGACACACGCCGGTTCCAGCGGCGTTATGAATGAGAACGAGGCGGCGTAAGTTACCATTATTGCGAACGTGCGCGGATTCAATCCCATGGCAACGGCCGTCTGCACGGCAACCGGCAGCACGACCAGAGCGGCTGCCTGATTTGACATAGGCTGCGTTAGAAAAACGGTCAGGAGAAAAAATCCCGCAATAACAGGCAGCGCACCATATTCGCCAAAATTTGTTTGGATCAAATTAGCCAGTACCTGATCGGTTCCGGTCTGTTCCATCGCTACACCAAAGCTCATCATACAGGCGATAAGTACGAGCAGCCTGAAATCTATCAGAGAATACATCTCTGAATAGCGAACAGTTTTCGTCCCCAGCAAGAGCAGCACACCTGCGAGAACGGCTATCGCCAGAGGTATGTCTATGCCGATGGTGATCTTTGAAACGGAAAGCCCGAGGAAAAGCAAAAAGGCGCTGATGGCCCATTTACGTTTATCCAGACGCATGCTCTTTGCCGAAACGTCCTCAAGCATCAGGACCTCATTATCGACAACAAGCTGCTCCACCTTGTCTCGCGATCCCTGAACCAGCAGAACATCACCGAACTTAAGCACCGCATCAGAGAGTTTTTCAATAAAGGTCTCTCCGTGGCGATTGATGGCGAGGACCGTCATATCATAGTTCTGTCTGAACCGTAAGGCCCGCAGGTTTTGTCCGGCCAGAAATGAATCGCGCATCACCAAAACCTCAAAAAGCTCAATAGGGCCGCTTTTCAGCGCGTCATCATTAAGCTTGAAATCCGGCCTGATCTCCAATCCCGCCTCTTCCTTTACACGGAGGATGTCGGTTATCTTGCCCTGAACTATCAACAGGTCATTGGCACGTATCTTTTCGTCGGGCCGCGGCGAAACGCGTCTTTTGTCATCGCGTATATAACCGATAACGTTCAGCCCCAGATCGTTGTAGATATTTGATTCCCCAAGCGTTTTGCCGACCAGCCGTGAATCGTAAAGCACCAGCAATTCGGATATGTATTCGCGGATGCTGTACTGGTCTGTCAAGGACTCTTCGCCGCCGCGTGTCGGCAGCATCTTGCGACCGAGAACGAGCATGTACGCGATGCCGGCAAGAGCGATCATAACGCCGACCGGCGTCAGTTCGAACATCGAGATGGCTTCGTAGCCGTAGCGCTGAATGGTTCCGCTGACGGCCAGATTTGTCGATGTGCCGATCAGTGTGCAGCTTCCGCCAAGAATGGCGCCGAACGCAAGCGGCATCAGCAGTTTTGACGGAGCGACCTTCGCCTTTGCCGCCAGCCCGATGACCACCGGCAGGAACATTGCGGTAGTTGTTGTGTTCTTCAGTACGGATGCCGACACGGCCGCCATCGCCATTATCAGCGTTGTCAGCAACAGGACGTTGTTGCCCGCTATCTGATGCAGGCGTCGTCCCAGAAGGTCAACAATGCCCGTCTTTATCAGCCCGCCGACCAAAATAAAAAGGCCGCCGATGGTAATGATGATGTCATTGCCAAACCCGGCGACCGCCTGCTGGACGGTCAGCACCTGTGTCAGCACCAGGGCCATCACCAAAAGGATGCCGACGACATCGACCGGCAGCTTTTCGGTGGCGAAAAGCGTTATTGCCAGAACAAGGAGAACCAGAGTTATGGTTGTTTCAGACATTTGCCAACAAGGACCGCTCGTTTTCGATTTTATTTTAAAATGATGTCGTGATTAAATCAGAGGCTGAACAGGAACCACTAAGACACGTTCCTTTGACAAAAACACTGCCGGCGGCGCCTCTAAACCGTGAACACACTTATGCTTGCGCTTGATTTTTGTTAATGCATTATCGCAAAAAATGAGCAAAACTTGAAACCGGACGGAACAAGGTGCCAGTCAGATCATTTTGGAGAAAAAACGATGAGAAAGACCTTTTTGCTTTGCTGTACAGTTCTTTTGCTGTCCGCCGCCGCGGCCGCTCAGAGCGTGGAATCGCGATTGGCGGAGACAGACGCCTACGCAAAAACCGTCATGTCGGATTGGAACCAGCCCGGCATGGCCATCGCCATTGTAAAGGATGACAAGGTCGTTTTTCAGAGAGGTTATGGCGTGCGGCAGCTTGGAAAAACCGACGCGGTCGATCCCGACACCGTTTTTGCCATTGCTTCCAATTCCAAGGCGTTTTTGACCGCGACGCTTGCCATTTTGGTTGATGAAGGCAAGCTGAAATGGGACGATAAGGTGAAGAAATATCTGCCGGAATTTGAGATGTACGACCCCTGGGTGACAAACGAGCTTACGGTTCGCGACCTGGTCACGCATCGCGTCGGCCTCGGAACGTTCAGCGGTGATCTGTTGTGGTATGAGACCACATACACCTCCGAGGAGATACTGGAACGCATCAGGCATCTGAGACCGACATCGAGTTTTCGCAGCCGATACGGCTATCAGAATTTGATGTTCATTGCGGCGGGCCGTGTGGTCGAAAAAATTTCCGGTAAACCGTGGTGCGAGTTTGTCCGTGAGCGCATCCATCAGCCGTTGGGAATGAGCCGGACGGTGTGCAGCATCAAAGACCTGCCGGACAATGCCGCGTGGCCGCATAACGAATCCGGCGGAAAGATGCGTGTCCTGCATCGCGGAAACGTTGACGGCGCGGATTCTGCTGCGTCATTAAATTCTTCGGTCAATGATCTGAGCAAATGGATCAGGACTCAGCTTGGACGCGGAACCTTTGAGGGTAAAAGGATATTCAGTCCGGAGCGTTCATGGGAAATGTGGCAGCCTTATATGTCCAATCAGATCTCCGAAGCCGCATCCAGAGACAATCCGACGCGCCATTTCAGCGGCGTCGGCATGGGCTGGTTCGTCTATGATTATCACGGGCGAAAGGTCATCGATCACAGCGGCGGGCTGGATGGAATGCTCTCATATACGGTGTTGGTTCCTGAGGAAAACCTTGGATTCGTCGTCCTGACAAATTCGGAAACACCGGCCTTTCGGATAATGATGAGCAAGATAAGGGACGTGCTGCTCGGCGCACCCGAACGGGACTGGAACACCGAGGCAAAAGCTGCGGTTGAACGAAACCGTGCCGCAGCGGAAACCAGAGAGAAGGAAATAGATGCTCAGCGCGTGGCCGGTACAAAATTAACACTGCCGCTTTCGGGTTACACAGGTATTTATTCAGACAAAATGTACGGCGATATCGAGATCAAGGAGGAAAACGGAGGGCTGGTCATGCATTTTCAGCCTTCGCCAAATTTTGTCGCCGATCTGGAACACTGGCATTACGACACATTTCTCATAAAATGGCGTTCCTCCGTAGCGTACGATTTCCCACGCGGTTTTGTGACATTTACCCTTGACGCCCGGGGCAGAACGGACGAGTTGAAGATAGATCAGCCGAATAGCGATTTTTGGTTCTATGAACTGTCACCAAAACGCGTTAAGTGACCCTGATGCTCGACAAGGTCGGGCAATATATGTAAAAATTTCGTTTACTTCAAAAAACCTATCTATAAACATATTCTCAGGAGATCTTAAATGTCAGACGAAACAAATAATGAAGCGGAAGGCATTGCAAAGCCAACTATCACAATAGCCGAAAGAGAGGGAGAAGGCGGAGCCGCCGCCGCATCGCCGACCATTACCATTGCGGAACGCGAGGGCGACAACAGCTCATCAGCCGTTGCTTCACCGACCATTACCATTGCCGAGCGCGAGGGCGACAACAGTTCATCATCAGCCGCATCGCCGACGATAACTATTGCCGAAAGAGAAGGTGACGGTGACGCCGCTGCCGAGCCGGTAACGGAAGCGGCGGAATCAGAGGACGTTCACTATCAGGCTGTTGAAAAGGACGGCACCGTGACCGCTATCTGGGAAATGCAGGGCCAACGCCACATTCGCACGATCGATCCGCGCTCGGGTGAAGGCAAACAGATATTGGCTCTGTTTGAAACAGCAGCGTAAGGTATTTATGCTGCTCGGGATATATTCGAGACCGCGTTCATTTTGGTGAGCGCGGTCTCGAACTATTTGATCATCCAGTTAAACTGACCAACAGTTAGAACAATGATGTGATGTCATGGCCTTTTGCGGAAAGAGATCTGCCGTTAAACTCATTTACCTGAACTATCCCGATACCTGCCGATGTCAGGAATATTTCATCTGCCTCATCAAGATCGGAAATGGCCGCTGAGACTTCGGCACATTCAAAATTTTCCATTACAAATTCGCGTGTGGTTCCCGGCAGACAACCC
This sequence comes from uncultured Chloracidobacterium sp., assembly GCA_964583955.1. GTDB lineage: Bacteria > Acidobacteriota > Blastocatellia > Pyrinomonadales > Pyrinomonadaceae > OLB17. The sequence goes on from CAZOXY010000001.1 coordinate 193,776, forward strand.
GTATTGAGTTCCGGTGTGTACAAGCGCCCGTCTGATATCCAAAAGATGTTGCACATACAGCCGCCGACAACCTCACCGCGTTCGTTGATGCGGACAGCCTCATCATATCCGCGCCTTTCTGCCTCATTGAATGCCGTCAGATTTTCCAAATAGTTGCCGGATTTCACCCCGGCAAGCGGTGATGTCGAATTAAGCAAAAACGGCGATGTTGTCAGCGTGAATAGATCGGAGATCTTTCTGCTCTCTCGTGTGGTGATGAGAAGGGCGGCTTCCGGTTTCTGTGCATCATCTGCCCACAAACCGCCTGTGGTAACGTCAAAAAAGGTAATGCGGCCCACGCCGTTCCGATCCGAATTTGCTTCGGTAAGTTCAGACAATGCCGTGAATACGCGCTCCTCGGAATAGGCGGAAATGTCAATTCCCAAAAGCTTTGCATTGGACAACAATCTTTGCCAATGCTTATCTTGCAGCAATGGCCGCCCGTCGCGAATGGCAACGGTCGTAAACACGCTTTTTCCATAAAATGCCGCCAGAGAAAAGGCATCCAGTTTTGCCTCTTTCGCATCGGACACGATACGGTCTTGCCAAAAGACATTTCTCATTGAATAAATTATCAGGCGAGACGGAATAAAAAGTAAAACACCGCCGCCGCTTCAAGCGGGCAGTTTCGTGTCCACACAATGAATAAACTGATCTTTTTGCCCCCGACAGTATTGATCACGGCCCTTATATTCGGCTGTGGCGGCGGCCTGTCACAACCGAGGCTTTCCAACAGTGTTTCCGATCTTGACGCCGCGCGTACGATCGAAGAGCCGCCGCTCGGCCGCATCGCCTCAGAACCGGTCAGGAAAATGCTTGAAAGCGCTTTTGAGCAGATCGAAACGACCACCGAATATACGCAGGATTATTTTGTGATCGCATATCCGGGCGGCGACGTTCCGCCGGAGACCGGAGCCTGCACCGATGTTGTCATCAGGGCAATGCGGGCGGCGGGCATTGACCTGCAAAAACAGGTTCACGAAGATATGCGGACAAATTTTGCCGCGTATCCAAAAAAATGGGGCCTGACCAAAACCGATACCAACATCGACCATCGCCGCGTGCCAAATCTGCAAACCTATTTTACAAGAAAGGGAAAAAATTTGCCGTTGAAAGGTGAAGACGGAAATTATCAGCCGGGCGACATCATTTCATGGGACCTTAACGGAAAGGGAATGACCCACATCGGCCTTGTTTCAAACCAACGAAACAAAGAAACCGGCCGCTATATGATAATCCACAACATCGGCTCCGGCACGCGGGTGGAAGACAGGCTTTTCGAATGGAAAATAACGGGGCATTTCAGGTATTTCTGACATCTAAAATATCGAGCAATTATTGCAAAGACATATAACTCTTAGGCTCATCCTCATTTTCTCTTTTATCAAGAAAGATGCTTTTCAGAAGAAGAATTGTAAAGATCAACACAGGCAAAATATGGATGGCGGTCATTAGAATAAAAAAGATATTTGATCGTTCCCAGGACTTGTAAATGTCAGTGATTGCAGTGCTGGTATTTCCCCACATCATCATACTCGCGTCCTCGAACATTAAAGGCAGAAACAAAACAAAGGTAGCTATGAAGTGCAGGCAAAGTATGGCAGCAAAGGACACTTTTGCCCAAAACGGCCTTAAGTTTACGACAATGAAACCCATTACCGGAAAAAACAAACCGAAGAAAAAAGTAAAGAAAAATAGGAAAAACCAAAGGAAATTTCCATGTCCGCCGCCGGTTATAAAAGCTGTCCAAAAACCATACAGAACGGCATAGACCAAACCTACAAAAGCTCCCAAACATCGTTTTAGCAAACTTCTATTCATAGACTGTCATATCTAGGAAAGTTCAGAATCTCTTCTCAATAGATCGGTCGTTTCTTCTGTAACACTTGGCGGCGGCTTTACCATTTGACTTGTTACCGCATCAGGCGGGAAATATGAGCCTGCCGGTTCTGAGCTTGCGGGAGGCAAAATATCACGAGACCTTAAATTGATATCCGCCATGTTTTTCGGTGATGTTTCCTTTTCGGCTGTCTGTTTTGAAGAAACCGTCGGCCCGTTAAAAAAGAATGCGAAGAGCGGCTTCATATAGATAAGAAACATTATGAATACCCAGGAAAGGATCAATAATACTATTGGAACAAAACTTTCCCGTGGGGCAAATATTGCGATCAAGCACACAAAGAAGGAGAAGAAGAACATTAAAAGAGAGCCGAACGTCAGATAGCGTCGGCGAAACGCCGGATCGATGACAGTTGGGCCAATGGAATTTTCCGTGTCATCACCTTCAACAAGAGCTTTTATTACCTTTAGGCGAAATCCGCAACGCGAGCAGAAGCGAGTATCTTCAACACTTTGCTGATGGCCGCATTTTGGACAAAACATAAAGGATCTCCTTTGTTGTAAATGTTAGTAAAGCTGATCGGAAGGATCACAAACAATAACGATAAGGATTCAAATAAAGTTCGAGGAAATGCCTAACTTGGTTGCACCTAAGGAACCGGTGTTCCAATTATCCGCATTGCTTCAGTCGATATTTTGCTAAACGATATCCAACATCATTTCTTCGTTATCTCCTGCCTCGATCCGTCCTTCCTGGTCACTGCAGAACTCGGTGACGAGGCGCGTGAAAAGCCCGCTCTTTTCCTCTTGCGGAACGTGTCCGCAGTTTTTCAGCACGACCAGCCGCGAATTTACTATCGAACCGTAGAGCTTATATCCGTTGATCAACGGAATTACCTTGTCTTCCTCGCCCCAGATCAAAAGGGTTTGCTGTTCTATCATGTGGGCATCTTTCTCAATGCGGTTGGCGTGCCAGTTTCGCGAGGTTGCCAGCACCGAATGATGCCCGTCCGCCGCCGCCAGCGGACGCTGGACGTTTGCCACTCTTTCATCATCTATCAGGTGATGGTTGACCGGCGCAAGCGTAAAGTGCATCCGCCGCCGAAGAAATATTTTCGAATCAATTAGAAAGGGAGTCATAACCTCGCCGACGCCGGGTACCGAAGCCAGCTTCAGCAAGGGGTGATTCTTTACATCGTCATTGATAACGGCCCCGACAAGGATCAGCTTTTCAACACGGTCGGGGTGATCGAGCGCTATCGTGGCCGCGACCGCTCCGCCGTATGAACTTCCCGTCAGGGCGGCCCGCCCGATGCCGAGTTTGTCCATCAGCCGCACTATCATCCTTGCCTGTGAACTGATGGTGTAATCGAACCATGCCGGTTTTTCCGAATATCCAAAGCCGACAAGGTCAACGGCGATAACGTAAAAGCCGGCATCGGCGATCTGCGGCGCGACCGTACTCCAGACATAAGCGGATGCGGTAAAACCGTGTATCAGGATGATGGACGGATCACCCTTCTTTCCAAATTCCTGGTAATGAAGCCGCGTGCCGTCAACCGATGTGAATCTGGAGTTTTCCGAATGCAGCACCTTATCCGAAACGTGATCCCAGTCAACGGTACTTTGACGCGTCAGCATCTTTACGGCGACAGCACCGCCTATCAAACCCATGGCTCCGATGGCCAGATCTCTTTTCTTCATATGTGAATTCTAACCCAAAACCAATCGCGGGCGAACAGAATTTTCAGTCGCGTCAAATATTCCGATCGCTATCAGATCGCCGTCAGGCCCCAACATGCGGACCGTTTCGCCATCGGCAAAACCGCCGTCCTGAATACGGGTGGACATCCCGTTCAATGTTCTTGCGACGCGTTCCTGGTTTAGCTTCATTGACGGAAACCGCGCGACGGCATCTGTCATCGGAAGAAGCATTTGCCCCGGATCGGCTGTGGCGTCGATCTCGTCCAGCGAATGTGCGGTCGATATGCTGAAAGCACCGGCGCGTGTTCTTCTCAGTTCATTCAGGTGAGCGCCCGTGCCAAGAGCTCGTCCAAGGTCTTCGGCAAGCGTTCGTATATACGTCCCGGCGGAGCAGACAACGCGCATTCTGAAAGAAGACAACTCATTCTCAATGTCATCGCCGTTGATCAGCTCAATTCTTTTTATTTCTACCTTGACGGCTTTTCGCTCTATTTCCACGCCGGAACGAGCCAGCTCATACAGCTTTTTGCCATCCACTTTTTTGGCCGAGAACATCGGCGGGAGCTGTTCGATATGGCCTGTGAATTGTTTCAGCACAGATCTGATCTCTTCCCGCGAGGTAGTTTCACGGTCAAATGTTTTTTCGCGTTTGTTTCCGGTCAGGTCGCCAGTATCGGTTTCGTATCCCAGCTTTACAACCGCCTCGTATTCCTTTTCGTCCTTGTCTAAAAATTGTGCAAGCCTCGTAGCTTTTCCGACCAGAGCAACAAGAACGCCGGTAGCGAAAGGATCGAGGGTTCCCGTGTGTCCGACCTTTTTTGTGTGAAGCGCCTTTCTAATGCGGTTCACGACATCATGAGATGTCATTCCGGCGGGTTTGTCTAATATTAAAAGTCCGTGCATTGTGTTTCCGAACTGTATCTTCTCATATTCCGGCGGTCAAAGGCTGCGGTGTGGCTTCGTTCTCTCAAACCTGACCGTGTATCATCATATTCCTATGCGACGCCGAAGGTTTGAACCAATTGACGATTCCGAACGTGTGGTAAAAGACCGCCGGCGCTCGCGTGAACGGACAATGCATCGCGCCATACGGCTGCTCGCCGCAAAGCCGCGTTCCGTCAAGGAACTTCGCATCCGCCTTCTGGAAAAATTGTGGACCGACAAGGAAATAGTTGATGAGGTCATTGAAAAGTTAGAAGAGTACAAATATCTGGATGATGAACAATTCGCATCTGACACGGCCCTTTCAAAATTACGGCAAAAACCGCAAGGGGCAAGAAAGCTTCGGCAAACACTCTCACGAAAACAGTTGGATAAGGATGTCGTCGAAACAGCGATACAAACTGCGTTTGAAAAAATGCCCGAAGAAGAGCTGATTATAAAGGCAATGAAAAAACGCATCAGGCTGAAAGGCGTTCCGCAAACACGCGAGGAAATGAAAAAATTCAACGATCATCTGCTGCGGCAGGGGTTTTCATACGGCCTGATAAGGGAAAATTTTAAAAACGCGGTGTCACAGGCCGACCAGTCCAACGAAGATAGCTGACGGGCAAGCGTTTTGCCGAGCGAAATTCCATAATGTGATGCGAAATGTTGTGATAGAATCGAAACCCTATGACAGGTAGTGAGATAAGGCAGAAATTTCTTGATTATTTTGAAAAGAACGGCCACAAGGTCGTTCATTCGTCGCCGCTTTTGCCGGCCAATGACCCGACGCTGCTTTTTATAAACGCCGGGATGAATCAGTTCAAGGACGTGTTTCTGGGCAACGAAAAACGCGACTACACCCGCGCCGCCTCGTCGCAAAAATGCATACGCGCCGGCGGCAAGCACAACGACCTGGACGAGGTTGGCAAAACGGCGCGTCACCACACGTTCTTTGAAATGCTCGGCAATTTTTCGTTTGGCGATTATTTCAAAAAAGAGGCAGTTGCATACGCGTGGGATTTTTTGGTGAATGAGCTTGGGCTTGATATCGAAAGGCTCTGGTTCACCGTCTTTGAAGGCGATGACGCGGTCGGCCCGGACGACGAGGCACGGGACCTCTGGATAGAGGCCGGAGCGCCGCCAGAACGCGTTCTGGGATTCGGAAAAAAGGACAATTTTTGGCAGATGGGCGATACAGGCCCGTGCGGTCCGTGTTCCGAGATCCATTATTATATGGGCGACGATCCTGCAAATAATCTGGCAAAATGGGTCAACGGCGAGGGCGACACAACAGTCGAGATATGGAACCTTGTTTTTATGCAGTACAACCGCACGCAAAATGACGACGGAACTTTTACACTGACACCGCTGCCTGCTCCATCCGTCGATACCGGCATGGGCCTCGAACGCATCACCGCCGTTATGCAGGGCGTTAAGTCAAATTACGAAACCGACCTGATAAAGCCGCTGGTTGAATTTACTGCGAAATTAGCAAATACGAATCAAGTGAGGTAGCCGTTATGATTGCCTACTCACCAATTATGACATTTTTCGGTTTGGTGACTATTACCCTAATCGCCTTTCTGATTTCCGGGACCACTGCCATTGCAATGAATGGCTTTTACCGAACAAGTTTCAAAACCCGCTTGGTGTCCAGTATTGTGGTCGGGACAATTGTATGTCTCGTAACTCAGATCATTCTAATTACTGCTCTTGGGCCTCTTAAATGGCTGAATGGTGAGCCAATGAATTTCCAAACAGTGTTATGGGATTATTCCGCAATAATTGCTTTGGTTAGTACAATCGTAAGTGTGGTTTTTTGGCAAACATTCCGGCGGTTTTCGTTAAAGTCGCCAGAGATGACATAGGATGAAAGTTCTCTTGATCGAAAACCAACCGCTCACCCGTCTTGGCGTACGGGCAGTTTTTGAAGGTGAGGCGGACATGGAACTTGCCGGTGAGGCCGAGACCGCTGCCGATGGCTTTGCAAAATTTCGGGAATTGTTGCCAGATGTTACGATCCTTGGGCTTAGGCTGCCCGATTCGTGTGCCATTGATGATCTGGACGATCTGCGGATCGATTAAACAGGAGAAGATGATCATGTTTTCTAGCTCTCAAAAGTTGCGACTCTCTTTAACGGCTTTAGTGTTCATATTGTGTATATTTACTGTATCGGTCACTTCTCAGATCGCCGGCGGCCTGACTGATACCACCAGGACAGATCTCGGAGGGAAGCATTATATCAGCGGAACGGTTTTTCTTCCTTCAGGGGTGCCGGTCAACACCAGGATCACGGTCAGGCTGACGTCAATGACGGCAGGCGAGATCATAGGCTCGACCGACGACCGGGGTTCGTTCGTTTTCAGCGGTCTTCCGGAAGGAAGCTATGTTGTAACCGTTGTCGAAAGCGGACAGTACGAAATGGCAGTACGCCATGTCGATATTTCAGTTTCTCGCGGAAGCATGCCCCAGGCATTTAATCTCACGATCAGGCTGTCTGAAAAAAGGGGAGATGAAAAAAAGCCCGGTGTTATAAATGCGGAAAGCTCAAAGACCCCCAAAAAAGCTCTTGAACATTATACAAAGGCTCTGGACCTTTCAAACAAGGGCGACCACAATAAGGCCGTAAAGGAATTGAGGCTTGCCCTTTCAATTTATCCATCGTTTGTCGCGGCGCTGACTGAGTTGGGGATCCAATATATCAATCTCAACGATATGCAAAAGGCGGAAGAAGCATTTCTTTCAGCAATAAACATTGATCCGCAAGCCTTTGAGCCGCACGTTAATTACGGGGTCTTGCTTGTCCGTTCAAAACGCTTCTCAGAGGCTGAGCCTATTCTGCAAAAGAGTTTGCAGCAAAAAAGCGGCCACTCCGTAGCTCATTACTATCTAGGGCGTGCGTTTGTTGGCTTGAGCAGATTTGAAGATGCCGTCACAGAGTATAAAAAAGCCATAGAATTCGGCGGGGCCAATGCCAGAGAGGCTCATAGAATGCTGGGGAGTGTTTATCTGGAGATGGGAGAGGATAAATTGGCAGTTAGTTCTCTAGAGGCATATCTGGAGCTTTTCCCAAAGGCCCCTGATGCCGACAAGCTTCGCGATGTTATTCAGGCGCTGAAAGAGCGAAGTTCCGATCAGTAGTTTTGTAGTTATGCGCGGCCAGGTCATTGTTTTATGTATAGTGCCGGTACAAAAGTTTTGCTGATCGAGGCACAGCCGCTTACTCGGTTGGGGGTGAGGGCGGTAGTCGCCGAAGAAGCCGGGCTGGAACTGCTTGCTGAAGCGGCTACCGCTGCCGATGGCTTTGCAAAATTTCGGGAATTGTTGCCAGATGTTACGATCCTTGGGCTTAGAATGCCCGATTCGTGTGCCATAGATGATCTGGATAATTACTTTGTGCATACGCCAAATGCAAAGATCATTGTTTTAGCCGAACACGCAGGCGACGCGGAGATAACCCAGGCATTGAAAAAAGGAGCGGCCGGTTATATATGCAAGGATGTGACGCCGCAGGAACTGACAGACGCCATCAAAACCGTTGCTGCCGGAAGAAAATACATTCCCGGAAACGTCGCCAGAATATTAAGTGAAACTATGGGGCAGGAAGAACTTACAGCCACGGAAGCCAATGTTTTGCGGATGATCGTCGGCGGAATGTCGAACAAGGAGATCGCCTTTGCAATGGACATTTCGGAAAACACGGTCAAATCTCACATTCAGAATATTTTTGGCAAAATAGGCGTTTCCGACCGGACATCAGCCGCCACGACGGCAATAAAACGCGGTCTGGTAAGGGTAGATCTATGAACGAGATCAAAAATGCATTGACCGACTACTCGGAGGCCTTTACATCAGGCGAAAGTGCTGTTTTACAAGAGCTTCGCGAACACTGCTACAAGCATTATGAGGATTCATCAATGCTTTCGGGCTTTTTTCAGGGGCGCGTGTTGGCAATGCTTTCCAAGATGATAAGACCGACGTATGTCCTGGAGATCGGTACTTATCTTGGTTATTCCACTCTTTGTTTTGCCGAAGGTTTGGCGGATGGTGGAAAGGTAATTACATTAGATGTACTTGAAGACACGAATAAAGTTGCAAGATCGTTCGTTGAACGAACTGAATACAAAGACAGCATCAAGTTTCATCTCGGAGACGCACTTGAGATCATCCCTAAACTGACGGAAACGTTTGACCTCGTCTTTATCGACGCCGATAAACCCAATTATTCCAACTATTACGATCTGGTCTTCGACAAAATTCGTCCAGGCGGATTCATAATTGCCGACAACGTCCTCTGGAGCGGCCGCGTTCTCGAAGCCGATAAGGATGAGAATACAAAAGCGCTACATGAATTCAACCAAAAGGTTTTGGCGGACAGTCGTGTTGCAAATGTGCTTTTGCCGATACGAGACGGATTGATGGTGGTGATCAAGGAGGGTTATGATGGTATTCACAGTCCCATGGAGTTTGCCTCTGGCTATGTTTAGCGGCCTTATCTACCATGCTACCGTGAACGGTGAAAAGATCATTACAAGCGGAATGTTCGTCGGGGCCGTTTTAAATTCCACTATATTTATACTTTTGCGCAGCCGTCAATAAGCGTACTTGATTTTACACCACCCAAAAGTATTAGATTCTGCTTACCGTAATTGATGAATACAATCGGCGTCTGATTCGATAGACTCTATTTAATAGCTTTGCAGCTTGGCGTATTTACGGAAATCTTCCGTAAAAGAACCAGCGAGCAAGTTTGAACAAGGAGGATCGATAATGACAGCACCATCAACAAAAACGAAACAGTTCAAGACCGTAGAGCGGATAGTTGCCCCGCCGCCGGCGCATTGGGTGGGCGATGGTTTTCGCGTGCATGGTTTTTTACCGCATGGGCCGCTTGACGCGGAACGGATGAGTCCTTTCTTTTTGCTGGACTACAATTCCAAATACGATTTTCCGCCGAGGGAAATACCTTACGGTGTCGGCCCTCATCCGCATCGCGGGTTTGAGACAGTGACCATTGCCTACAAAGGACGCGTCGCTCATCACGACAGCCGCGGCGGCGGAGGCGTGATCGGCGAGGGCGATGTGCAGTGGATGACAGCGGGCAGTGGGTTGCTGCACAAGGAGTATCATGAAAAGGAATTCACACGCACAGGCGGCGAATTTCAGATGGTGCAGCTCTGGGTCAATCTGCCGGCAAAAGACAAGATGACCGAGCCGAAATATCAGGCGATAACCAACACTGAAATGGGCAGAAAAGATATTTCGGGCGGAGGCTACGTTGAGGTGATCGCGGGCGAATTTGAGAGCGTGAAAGGTCCGGCGACGACGTTCTCTCCGGTACATCTTTACAACCTCAAGCCAAAAGCCGGTGCCGAGATAAAGCTGAGCTTTCCCGCCGCATACACAACGGCGATACTTGCGATAGAAGGTTCGGCGACCATAAACGGCGAAAAGAAACTCGCGACAGATCACCTTGCGGTATTTGCAAATGACGGCGAGGATTTCACCGTAAAGGCAGACGAAGATGCTGTTCTGCTCTTGATGAGCGGCGAACCGCTGAATGAGCCTATCGCACAATACGGCCCGTTCCTGATGAACACCAACGCTGAGATCGCCGAGGCGATAGATGATTATCAGCAAGGCAAATTCGGGTATTTGGCGGCTTAGACCAGGACAAGAAGCCCGGACGAAATGAGGCATTTGATATGGAAAAAATGCCGTTGCTTTGTGCGGGCTTCTGCAATAATGGTGTACTATCACGAACGATGAAGCTGATAGCAAAAATACTCACGGCGCTTGTTGCCATAGAGCATATTGGGATCATGATCCTGGAAATGTTCTTTTGGGATCATCCGATCGGACAGCGGATCTTTGCAATGACGCCGGAAGTTTCTGCCGCGTCCGCCGTCCTTGCCGCAAATCAGGGCCTCTATAACGGATTTCTTGCTGCGGGCCTGGTTTGGGGACTTTTAAGCGGCCGGCGAGAAGTGAAACTTTTCTTTCTTGGCTGCGTGGTCATCGCCGGAGTATTCGGCGCGGCAACAGCAAAACCGTCAATATTTTTTACACAAGCTCTTCCGGCAATTATTGCACTTATTGCAGTTCTGCTAACCGAAAGAAAAAAAGACGGATAGACCGATCTAGCGAACGATGCTTGCCGTCACCTTTTCTATAAACTCGTTTATCTTCCCGTTCTCTATCCAGCGGGCGACGATGACGATGTCGTTATCGGGATCGATATAAATGATGTTTGTTCCGTTGCCGACGTGGACAAAAGCTGACACCGGCGCCGCGGGATAAAGTTTACGGTCGGTATTGAGGAACCAGTTCATAAAGCCGTATGTCGGCTGTGCCGCTGTAGGAGTTCTGGCCTGTCGGTTAAAGTCCTCGGATAATATCTGCTTGTTTCCCCACTTTCCGTTTCTGGAAGTCAACAGGCCAAACCTTGCCATGTCATAGGCGTTTATGAACATTCCGCCGCCCCAGTGTCCGCCGCCGCTGACGGCTTGTGAAATTTGTCCGTCCATAATTACGAACGAATTTTCATAGCCGAACCACCGCCACGTATTGGAGGCTCCTATCTCGTCCATGACGTATTCTTTCAGCACTTGCGGCAAAGGCCTCCGCCAGACATTCTGTATCGCCAGAGCCAGCACATTTACACGAACGTCATTGTATTCATAGACCGCACCGGGTGCGTTCCTTTCGCGTTCTAGCCATTTGGACGTGTCGCGGTCTGGCCGATCGGCCCAGTCAAATTTTCCCCACAGAGTACCTTCCCAGTCGCTCGTTTGCCGAAGCAGATGATCCCATGTGATCTTGCGGTTGTGCGGCGTCGCGAAAAGCTCTATGAAATGATCTTTTCCAAAGCGTTCCTGTGCGTCAAATCTTTGTCCGGGAACATATGAAGCGACAGGAGAATCATACTCGGCAGCTTTGTCATTCAGATCTCTGACAAGCTTGCGGTCAAATGCCAAACCGACCGTTGTCGAGATAAAGCTCTTTGTCACGCTGAAGGTCATGTCCACCCGCGACGGGTCGCCCCATTCGGCAACAATATAGCCGTTACGGATGACGATGCCGGTCGCGTCGCCGCGTTCCTTGAATCTGCCGATGGCGTTGCCAAACGGTTCACGGCCGAACGATTGATAATGTGCGAGTTCAAGGTCTCGCGTGACCTTTGCTTCGCTCGCTATCGCAAATTCGACGGCCTCTTTCAGCTTGCTCGGATCAAGTTTGAGCTGTTCGGGAGATCGTTTTACCCATTGACCGGCGGGCGGCACATAAACGTTCTGTGCCTGCATTTGCAAACACACTCCCGCAGAAGCGAAGATAAAAACAAACAAAATGAGCTTATGTCCGAATGATCCGCTGTGCATGAAAATGTCTCCTTTATTGTCCGTGATGCCGTGACAGCCACAGTGAGAGCCTTGAACCGGTGTTCAGGCTGCTTTGTTATCGTGTGTCGCTTACGATCTTACGGCTTTAATAATATCAGCAAAAACACCTGCCGCAGTAACGTCCGCACCCGCACCCGCACCTTTTATAACAAGCGGTTGGTCGCTGTAACGCGAGGTATAAAAAAGCACGGCGTTGTCCTTGCCCGAAAGATTCGCAAAGTTATGTTCCGGGCCGATCTTTTGCAGCCCGACCTTTGCTTTTCCGTCTGAAAGCACCGCGATGTATTTCAGCGAAAGGCCTTCGGAGCGTGCTTCTTCATAGAGCCTGCGAAAATGATCCTCATTTCGCGACATTTCCGCGTAGAAATCCTCAACCGAACCCTGAAGGCAGCTTTCGGGAAGGAACGGAGTGTTCTCAACCTCGTCGATCTCCATGTCATAGCCTGCCTCGCGCGCCAGTATCAGGATCTTTCTGGCGACATCTGTTCCGCTCAGGTCGAGACGCGGATCGGGTTCCGTGTAGCCTTCATCCTGCGCCTGACGGACAACCTCGGCAAACGGCCTGGAGCCGTCATAGTTGTTGAATACATAATTCAAGGTGCCGGACAGAACTGCCTCGATACGATGGACGCTGTCGCCGCTCTGAATAAGGTCGCTAAGCGTGCTAATGATCGGAAGGCCTGCGCCGACATTTGTTTCAAAGTAAAAATTGGCATTGTATTCGCGTGCCAGCCATTTCAGGTTTTTATATTTTGCCAGTTCGGACGAACACGCGATCTTGTTGCAGGCGATGACGGCGACGCTGTTTTCCAGCAGCTTCGGATATGTCTCGACAACATCCGGGCTGGCCGAAAGATCAATAAAGACAGAGTTGCGAAGATTTCGTTCGCCTATCGTGTCGGTGAATTTATGAATGTCAGTTTCTTCACCTTCAGCAAGGCGTTCCGTTATGGCGTCAAGCTCCAAACCTGTTTCCGAGAGAAGACAGCGGCGGCTGTTGGCCAGGCCGATGACCCGCAGATTCAAACGCGTCTTTTCCGAAAGAAAATCCGCCTGTGAGGCGATCTGTTCAAGGAGTTTACGGCCCACGGTCCCCGCTCCCGCGATATAGAGGTTGACCTGTTTCTTGCCGTCGGAGAAAAATTCCTCATGAAGCGCGTTGACCGCTTTGCGAACGTCGCGAGAAGAAATTATGGCGGAAATATTTCTTTCAGATGAGCCCTGGGCGATGGCTCGAATGTTGATGCCGTTATAGGCCAGGGTCATGAACATGCGTCCGCTGACGCCGGTGTGTGCCCGCATGTTGTCGCCGACCAGCGCAAGAATGGAAGAGCCTGTCTGTACGTCAAGCGGTTCGATCTTTCCGATCTTTATCTCGTTCTCAAATTCCTGATCGACCACGGCCCTGGCGGTCTCGGCATCGCGTTCATCAACGGCGACACAGATGGAATGTTCCGATGAGCTTTGCGTGATCAGAATTACATTTATCCGAGCCCTCGACAGAGCGTCGAACAGACGCTTGGAAAATCCGGGAATGCCGACCATTCCGCTGCCTTCAAGACTTAAGACTGCGATGTTGTCAATGCTTGTGATGCCGCGGATGATCTCTCCGTCCGATCCGGCCTCGGTCTCGATAAGCGTGCCATGGCTTTCCGGGTCAAAAGTGTTCTTTATCCACATTGGGATGCCTTTTGACATGACTGGCTGGATTGTAGGCGGATATATGACCTTTGCCCCGAAATGTGAAAGCTCCATCGCCTCGCGGTAATTTATTTGCGGTATGTGCCTTACCTTGCGGACAAATCTTGGATCGGCCGTCATCATTCCGCTGACGTCGGTCCATATTTCCAGTACGTCGGCGTCAGCGGCGGCGGCAAAAAGCGCGGCTGTATAATCCGATCCGCCTCTGCCCAAAGTGGTAGTTGCGCCTTTCGACGACCGTCCGATGAATCCGGGCGCGACAAACAGATCCGTTTTTGCATTCAGGATGCGTTCGGCAATGGCAGGATATGTTCTTTCGCGGTCAACCGCGGCGAAACCAAAATTGGAATCGGTAAAGATGACCTCGCGCGAATCCAGCCATTCATTGCTGATGCCCATGCTTTTAAGCTTCTCTGAAATGATCCGGGACATTACAAGTTCGCCAAAGCCGAGCAGTTTGTCCAGGGTTCTTCCCGACAATTCCTGCACACGCCGAACACCCTCGTAAACACTCTCAAGCTCGGCGATGGCGGCGTCAACATATTCGTCGAGTTCGCTTGGGACGATGTCAGGAAATAATTTGCGGATGGTGTTGCGGTGGCTCTGCTCGATCTCTGAAACGATCTCAAGGTATCCGTCATCGGCGATCTCGGCCAGACGCCCGGCTTTTATCAATGCGTCCGTTGTACCCTTGAGCGCGGAAAAAACAAGGACGCGCTTTCCCTTCGCATCGTTTCTGCTGACGATGGCGATGACCTTTTCTATGTTCTCTGCGTTGGCTACTGATGAGCCGCCGAATTTCTGAACTTTCATACTACGTGAACTGCGGCAGTCTATGACGCAAGACCTAATAAGATATCCTTTACGCTTTTGTAATCGGTGCCGATCTCGATACTCCGTTTCGGAAGCCGCTGAAGATCGAGCAGCGAAGCGGGTGCTTTGATATTCATTCCGAGAATATTTTCGACCGAGTCGAACTTCACGGGATGAGCGGTCTCGACAACAATGCCTTTGTCCTCCGGGAACAATTCCCGATGCCTTGTCAGCGCGGCAAAGGCAACCGCTCCGTGGGGGTCGAGGATGTATCCGAACTTATCGTGAACAGAGCGGATGGTCTCCGCCGTTTCCTCATCAGAAATGCTGTAGGACGCGATCATTTCCCTTAGCTTGTCCGTGTCTCCGTCAAAAAGTTCCATTATCCGTACAAAATTGCTCGGGTCGCCAATGTCCATCGCATTCGACATGGTCGGAACGGACGGTTTCGCTTCAAAATTGCCGGTCAGGATAAATCTTGTGAAAGCGGCGTTCGCATTGCACGCAGCAATGAACGACCGCACCGGCAAACCTGAGCGATAGGCAAGGATCGCGGCGGCGATGTTGCCAAAGTTGCCGCTCGGAACGGAGAAGACAGGCGGTTTGGCATCTTTCCATTGTTTGACGGCCAAAAAGTAATAGATCTGCTGCGGCAGCCACCGCGCGACGTTGATGGAATTTGCCGATGTCAAAAACAGCTTTGATCCCAGATCGGTATCGGAAAGAGCAGCCTTGGCCAGTCTTTGGCAATCGTCAAAATTACCATCGACCTCAAGCGAGGTCACATTGTCTCCGCATCTGGTCAGTTGGAGTTCCTGAACACGGCTGACCAAACCTTTTGGAAAGAGGATGACCACATCCACGCCGGCCGCATTGGCAAACCCGTTCGCAACCGCTCCGCCGGTGTCGCCCGATGTCGCGACAATCACGACCGGCCGCTTTGAAATATCGCGGGCGAAATATTCCAGACAACGGCTCATAAATCTCGCGCCCACGTCTTTGAAAGCCAAGGTCGGGCCGTGAAACAGCTCAAGCACAGAAATGTTTTCGTCGAGGGCAACAAGCGGAAAATCAAAGCTGACGGTTTCGCTGCATATTGCCGCCAGAACATCGTCCGGCAAACTGCCCGCGACAAAGGGATGCATCACGGTAAATGCGATCTCTTCATTGGACAGACGCGGCAGCAACGCCGGAAACCCGCTCGAAACGGCTGGGATATCCGCCGGAAAATACAGGCCTTTGTCATCAGGCTGGCCGATGATGGCAGCGTCGCGGAATGAAACTGAGGCCGACCGGCGGTTTGTGCTAAAGTATTGCATCTATGGCGAGGACAGCGAAGATCTCGTCCCAATAAGCTATGATAATACCATTCATGGTGTTATGAAAATATGCAGGACATAACTATTCTTTCTCCGGCAACTGTTTCAAATGTCGTTTGCGGGTTCGATTGTCTCGGGTTCTCTCTTACGGAGCCTTTCGATAAGCTGACCATTCGAAAAACAGACGAAAACGGGATCAGGATAATAAACAACGATGATTTTGGGCTTCCGGCCGATCCGCAAAGGAATGTGGCGGGCGTTGCGGTTTTGGAAATGCTTCGTGTCGCAGGTACTGATCAGGGTTTGGAGATCACATCAACAAAAAGCATAAAGCCCGGAAGCGGCATCGGGTCGAGCGCGGCAAGTTCGTGTGGGGCGGTCGTCGGTGTCAATGAACTCCTTGGCCTGGGATTCTCAAAAAGAGAGTTGGTCGAGTTTGCGATGCACGGTGAAATGCTGGCGTCCGGCGCCAGACATGCCGACAACGCCGCTCCATGCATATACGGCGGCTTTGTTCTGGTCAGGTCGGTCGAACCGCTCGATGTTGTCGAGCTTTCGTGTCCGCCATTGTGGGTGACGGTCATTCATCCGCAGATCGAAATAAAGACCGCCGAGGCAAGAGCGATCCTCCCCAAAGAAGTACCGCTTCATTCGGCGGTACGGCAGTGGAGCAACCTCGGCGCGTTCGTGGCGGCGCTTTCCAGCGGCGATCTTGAACTGTTGAGCCGTTCGATGGAAGACGTCATAGTTGAACCCGTGAGAAAAAGGCTGATCCCGCATTTTGACAATGTTATCAGGGCAGGCCGAGAGGCGGGAGCGTTGGGCGGAGGTATTTCGGGTTCGGGGCCGTCAATTTTTCTTTTGGCTGAAAATGAGAACATTGCCGTTGCGGTAGAGCAAGCTATACGAAACGAATATGTGACGACCGGGATAGACTTCTATACGTATGTGTCAGAAATAAAACGCGGCGGCGTCAGTTTTGCTTAAGATGTATCAACACACGATATTTATTGGTATCCTAAGTCTTAAAGAACGCTGCGAACAGAAAGAAAAGGCAATAAGCCAAATGGCCCCTGATAGTGCCTTGTGTCACAAAATGAATATAACTCTATTGGAGCCGTGATAAAGTCAAAGTAGAATGGAAGTAGAAATATGTTGACCCGCGAATTGGAAGAATCTTTGAGCTTTGCCGTTGACCAGGCTGTAAAATACCGTCACGATTACGTCACGCTGGAACATCTGCTGTACGCTTTGCTGCAGGATACGGCCGCGCGCGACATTCTTTTCAACTGCGGCGCGAGAATAGACCTGATCGCTGATTCGCTCGAAAAATATTTTGAGGAATCTCTTGAGCGAATGCCCGCCGGTGAACAGGCAATGCCGGAACTGACCGCCACGTTCCAGTCCACGATAAATTATGCCGTGCTTCAGGCCGAGGGCAGCGGTCAGAGTGTCGTTGATGGCGGAAACATATTGGCTGCATTTTATCAGGCCGAACAAAGCTATGCTGTTTATCTTCTTTTGCAGCATGGCGTCACTCGTCTGGACATTCTTAATTACATCTCTCACGGAATTTCCAAATTAGAGAATGAAAGGCTCGTTCCGGAAGGCTTTGACAGCGAGGGCGAGAACGAAGCCGACCAGCGCGAGGCAGCGGCGCGTCCGCTGACCAACTTCACCGTTGAACTTGTCGCAAAGGCCGCAGAAGGACTTATCGATCCCATAGTTGGACGCGAGGCAGAGATCGAACGAACGATACAGGTCCTTTGCCGCCGCAAAAAGAACAATCCGCTGTATGTAGGCGAGCCGGGCGTGGGCAAAACGGCCCTGGCCGAAGGTTTGGCGTTAAAGATCAGCGAAGGCAACGTGCCTGAGGTGCTTGAGGATGCAAAGGTTTACGCACTTGATATGGGAGCCGTTCTGGCCGGCACGCGTTATCGCGGCGATTTTGAACAGCGGTTCAAAGCGATAATAAACGAACTGAAAAAAGAAAAGAACGCGATACTTTTTATTGACGAGATACACACCATAGTTGGTGCCGGAGCGGTTTCCGGTGGAGCGATGGATGCGTCGAACATTCTAAAACCCGCTTTGGCTGCCGGAGAGTTGCGATGCATAGGTTCGACAACCTTTGCGGAATATAAAGCGGCTTTCGACCGCGACCGCGCGCTTGCCCGCAGGTTTCAAAAGATCGACATCGGTGAACCGACGATAGAGGAGACCTTTGAGATACTGAAAGGACTCAAGAAATTTTACGAGAAACACCACGAGGTCAAATATACGGACGACGCACTGCGGAGCGCGTCAGAGCTTGCCGGTAAATACATCAATGACAAATTTTTACCGGACAAAGCCATTGACGTGATCGATGAGGTCGGGGCTTCGATAAAGCTGCTGCCCGCAAGCCGCAGGCCGAAACGTGTTTCCGTTCAGATGGTCGAGAACACGGTCGCCCGGATGGCAAAGATACCGCCGAAAACGGTCGTGTCGGATGAGAAGGAACGCCTTCGTTCGCTTCGCGACGATCTGAAGCGGTACATCTTTGGGCAGAAAGAAGCGATCGATAAGGTTGTCGATGCAATTCAAATATCACGTGCCGGTTTGGGACACGAAACAAAGCCTGTTGGGTCGTTCCTTTTTTCCGGCCCGACAGGCGTCGGCAAAACGGAGTTATCAAAACAGCTTGCGGAAATTCTGGGTGTCGAATTTTTGCGTTTTGACATGAGCGAATATGCAGAGGCCCACACCGTGTCGCGTCTGATCGGCGCGCCGCCCGGATATGTGGGATTCGATCAGGGCGGCCTGTTGACCGAAGCGATAATGAGAACGCCGCATACGGTTCTGGTCCTTGATGAGATAGAAAAGGCACACCCAAATCTTTTCAACCTGCTTCTTCAGGTAATGGATTCGGCAACGCTGACCGACAACAACGGAAAGAAGGCGGATTTTCGTAATGTCATTTTAATAATGACAACAAATGCCGGCGCCCGCGAGCTTTCATCGGGCGGTGTCGGGTTCAGAAATCAAACCGAGACAAAGGGGAATGCTCGCGGCGCGATAGAGCGGACCTTTACGCCGGAGTTTAGAAACAGGTTGGACGCATGGGTCGCGTTCAAGCCGCTGGACATGGACGTTATTCGGTCGGTAGTTGATAAATTTATCAGAGAACTCAACGGACAGCTTTTTGAAAAACGCGTCATCGTAAAACTGGATGAAGGCGCAAGGACGTGGCTTGCCGAAAACGGATTTGACGCGCGGTACGGCGCCAGGCCGATGTCGCGTCTTATTCACGAACGCATCAGACAACCGCTGGCAAATGAGATCTTGTTCGGAAAGCTTGCAGAGGGCGGAAGCGTTTTGGTGACGGAGAGCGAAGGCGAATTAAAGCTGGAGTTTTGAACTGATATTGAAGCAAATAAAAAAGGCTCGGCGACAAAACCGTCGGGCCTTTTTTATTTTTAGTGTGTGCTTGTAAATTGAACGCGGACGTTATTTTTTTGCCGCCTTCTTTGGAGCTGCCTTTTTAGGAGCAGCTTTCTTGGCCGGAGCCGCCTTCTTAGCCGGAGCTGCCTTCTTGGCTGCTGTAGCCTTTTTAGCCGGAGCCGCCTTCTTAGCTGCCGTGGCTTTCTTGGCCGGAGCTGCCTTCTTCGGAGCCGCTGCCTTTTTAGCCGGAGCTGCCTTCTTTGCCGCAGTGGCTTTCTTGGCCGGAGCTGCCTTCTTTGCCGCAGTGGCTTTCTTGGCCGGAGCTGCCTTCTTTGCCGCAGTGGCTTTCTTGGCCGGAGCTGCTTTCTTTGCCGCAGTGACTTTCTTAGCCGGAGCTGCTTTCTTTGCCGCAGTGGCTTTCTTGGCCGGAGCCGCCTTCTTCGGAGCCGCTGCTTTTTTTGCCGCAGTGGCCTTCTTCGCTGGTGCTTTTGTTGCTGGTTTTTTTGTTGCCATATTTCTAGTCTTTCAAAGTTGAATTAGGTAAAGCTTAAGTAACCGTTTTATAACGTATCACAACTTTATGAAATTGTGTAAAGTTTTTCTTTAAGTTTTGTCTTCTATGTATAAGAAAACTTGGGGCGTTACCTCACAAAGGTTTTCGTTTCATAGATCGCGCAGTCAGCAAATTTTCGCTTGCTGATCTTTGATGGCAACTCATCGCATCAGTCATTCTTCTTCCTCTAAAACCATCGCAGAGATCTTTCGGTTTTCATTTACCTCAACACGCCAAAGTAAAAATCGTTTCTGAGTTTCTGAAAGGTAACGGTAAACCTTTGTATTTTCAATAGTTTCCGTGCCGACCATGCGAGATTTTTTCACGGCGCCAAAATTTTTGAGCCTGCTGTTTGCTGATAATGCTCTGGCCGAAGATTGTGTTCGGAACAACTGCGGCGTGAGCAATTCTTCATTTGGCTTTCCGTTGATGAGGTCGCTGATCGCGGCGGTGATCTGCTTGTCGATCTCATCGTCGTCAATTTCAAGCGCCTTTAAATTTTTTATCGATATCGATGGAATAAAACTTTTTGCAACGCTTGATGCAAGCATTCCTCCCATTCCGATCTCGCCTAAATTTGTCAGAGCGATGACAGTGACATCATCATCGACGTAACGAAAGATCGCGGCGCCAAAACCTGCTGTCTGTCCGGTGTGGCCGATAAGTTTGTGTTCGCGCACATCAGAGATGCGCCAACCCAATCCGTAAGGCGAAAGTTTTCCGTCATTGAAAGTGAACTGTGTCCAAATTTCTTTTTTGCTCGACGGTTTTAAAAACGTATCTCCGCGAAGCGCCGCTTCCCATTTTGTCATGTCGTCTATCGTGGAAACGATGGAACCCGCACCCATCAGATCGGTAAGACTTCCGTCGCGTCCCGAAAGGCTTCCCCGCTGCCATTCGTATCCGGTTGCTCTGAGCGGAATTATGAATTGCGGATCACGGTCAGCGGTTCTCGTCATGCCGAGCGGTTTGAATATTCTTTCACGCATAAATTCCATAAAAGGTTTTCCGCTCTGTGTCTGAATGATATAAGCCAGCAGATTGTAACCGCTGTTGCTGTAAATATTTTTTTCGCCCGGCGCGAATTCCAACGGATAGGGAGAAAGCTGTTCGATAAATCCTTCGATGCTGACACGACGGGACAACTCAAAACCCGACAGGCTTGAATAACTTTTTATTCCCGACGTATGCGTAAGAAGATGTCGGACAGTCACATCGGCCCAGGCCGCCGGAGTGTTAGGCAGATATTTTGATATGCGTTCGTCCAGAACGACCTTGCCATCCTCTACAAGCAGCATGATGCCCGCTGCGGTCATTTGTTTTGAGACGGAGCCTATTTCAAACACGGTTTCGGCCGTTACCGGCACGCTGAACTCAACACTTGCGAGGCCGTAACCTTTTATCTTGGCGATCTTTCCGTTCTTAATGACCGCAACGGCGGCACCAGGAATGTTTCGCTCACGCAGGCGTTCTTTTACAAGATCATCAACGCGATCTGCCTGTGCGGAGGCGACAAAAATGAGAGTTATCGCCAAAAGCAAAAACGATGCTTTGAAAAATGCATTTTTCATAATATGTACAGTGAGGATATTTGCTTTCATATTCAGATCAACCCAACGTCAGAGATCTATTTGCCGCCTATCGGATCTCCGGGCGGTGGCGGTAAAGATTCGGGAGCCTTGCGCTGATCTGCCGGGCGTTCCAGAAACTGTTCGATGTCCTTAGCCAAAGCTGCATTGAATGAGGCGGCGTCACCGGTTTCCTTGCTTTGACGCAATGCGGCCATTAGCGATCCGAGCGATGAAAGAGCCGCAACTCTGACATGCTGCTGCACGTTGGTGTTCGCAGCCAGGTCCATCAACTGAGCAGCGACCACACTCCTTATTATTAATTGAATGTTCGCGTGATAAGGCGACAAACCGGTCGTCGGTTTGGATGCTTGCGCGACAAGAGCGTCCGTTACCTCACGAAAATGCGGATAGGATGTGTCCCGCATATTAAAGGAGATCATCCTGGCGGCGCGCGACGGGTTGAGCAGGTTTTCAATGGTCATTGATGCGGCGATCTCAGCCATTCCGAGCGGATCAAGAAGAGGATCGCTGCGTTTGGCAAAAAGCTCGGAACGCTCTGACCTTGTTCCCGGCGCCGTCGGCGGAATTAACCTGAGTATGCGTTCCGGCACGGCCAACTCTTTTGGGTCAAGTGTCATTAGCAGAACACTCAACGCTTCGCGCTGTTTTTCCGGGCTTACTATATCTGCTACCCGTGACGGGACCGGCCCCGAAGCCGACCTGACCGAGAATGTGTAATGAACGCCGCCGACAGACTTTGCCGCTGCCGTCACCTGATAACGATGATGAAGATAGAGCGGGACAAATTTGTTCTCAAGCTCGGACAGCGGCGATCCGACGGGAATGTTTTGCAGGCCAAAATTTTCAATGCCGATCCTGCGAACCTCCATTTCGTGTCTAAGCCGCGCAATGGGATCAGGCCCATTGTCCCAAAGGTTCGCAAGCGGGTGTGCGCCGCCGGCAGGCCGGGCATCCTGATCGGTCAAAAAAAGCATCCCGTCCGCTATACCTTTATTTATTATCTTTTCAAGTTCGGCATCTTCGTTAGCGTTATTCGGAAATTGTTTGTAGGCGTACGTGACCGAAAATTTATCAAACTCGCCAATGTTCACATCATAGGCATTTGAAAAATCCAGGCGGCCGTCCGTGATGCTGACATTGGGAGCCGGATAATCCATCACAGATGCATCGCCGTATGTGCTGCCCGCAAAATTATGCGCGAACCCGATCGTATGCCCGACCTCGTGCGCTGAAAGCTGGCGTATGCGTGCGTATGACATCGAGGTTATCTCTTCGGCGGAAAGGCCTGAGGAAAGATAGCCGATGTCCGGAGTTGAGCCGATATTGCAGAACTCTGCCATGTCACCATACTGCGGCAAGAGTCCGGTCCCGATCAGAAAATCCTGCCGCGCACGCTGAGAATCGAGCGTGACTATGCCTCTTAACACCTCGCCCGTTCTGGGATCGGAAACGCTGTTGCCTATCGACCAGCCGCGGGTCGAACGATGTACCCAGTTGATAACGTTATAGCGAATGTCCATCGGGTCGGCGTCCGACGGAAGAACTTTTACCTGAAAGGCGTTCTTGAAACCCGCCGCCTCAAATGCCTGATCCCACCACGCGGCGCCTTCTATCAAAGCATTTTGAATATCCTTCGGCGCTCCGTTATCGACATAGAAAACTATCGGTTTTACCGCTTCGCTCACCGCCGCGTTCGGGTCTTTCTTTTCCAGGCGAAAGCGCCTGATCCAACGCTGTTCCAGATCCTCATTTATGCCGGTGCCGTAATCGTAAAAGCTCATTGCAAAGACGCCCGCTCGCGGATCGTATTTCCGTGGGCGATAATTATCATCCGGCAGTTCGACAAATGACTGGCGCTGACGAACGGTTACGTGTCTGCCCGTCGGTGTCACCTGATTGACGGCGCCGCCAGAACCTGAATTTGAGGTGAGCGTTGTCGTTACTTCGACCTCGGTATTTTTCGGAAAGCCTTTGGTGTTTGGCATGTAAAGAGCGCTTCGTGATTCATCAAAAGAATATGTACCGCCTCTTCCTGCCGACAATCTTTCGCCAACGCCATGTGCATCTCTGATAAAGAAGTTTGTAGCGTCAACCAAAACCCTGTCTCCTTCAGATGCTTCTATTTTAAAGCCCCAGATAACCGACCTTGCGAATGATTCCTCTACCGAACGCTTTTGTTCTGCTTCGCCTGAAAGCGCCCGAAAACGATAGTTTGGCTGGACAAGCAATATCTTGTTTCCCGCGCGCTCAAAGAAAACGATCTTGGTCGAACCGGGCTGTCCGCGATCGAGGCCTATCGGATTGGACCCGACGCCGGTCGGCAGTGAGACAAGATGCAGGAACTCTTTGTTAAATAAAGAAACCTCAAGAAAGATCTTTCCGTCCTCGCTGTTGACATACAGCGGGATGAAGCCGTCGATCTTTCGGGCGTTTTCCGTGATAGAGGCAAACGTCCGTTTTTGAGGCGTCTGACCGATCGAAAGCGTGACGAACGAGACCAATAGACACAGGGCAGCAAAAAGCGTTTTCATAATTGAGATCCAAAGCAAAGGAAGTAAGTGAAAGTTTTAGCGAAAATATCACTTGTTGCGTGGCGGAATCAAGTTTGCGCCATTACGGCAATGCCAAAGACGGGGCTAACGCTCACATAGTTCCATTCGCTTGTTTTTGAAAAGTTCGATCAAGGCCATCACGCTCGTCATCGCTTTTCTGCATTTCTTAAAGTAACGATCAGCGCGTCGCCGACCTTTCGCTCACCGTTCGCATCCGAAGGCTTGTTCACAACTTTGCCGTCCAGCACCATAGCGGTCGAGCCGCCGCCGTCAAGGTTCATCGCATCGACCGCTCCGATGCTCAAAAGATATTCGGCCAACTCCTGCAAGGTCATTCCAACGCTGACGCCGGGCTGGCGCCCGTCAATAGTTGCAAGCAAAAATTTGCCGTCGCTCATTTTAGCAGCAGCCGTGCGCGGATGGCGTGACTCGGCAAACGAGCTTCCGGCCTTTTCCTGCTGCCAGGACAATTCGATGCGGCCATTTTTCAATAATTGGCTAACACCCGCAACGGCATCTTCTATTCGGCCAATGTCGCCCAGTTCATAGCCGTCAGATCTTTTGCGGGCGGCCTCCATACGAAAGACATTTGCCTTTTGCCCCGGCTTTGCAGCTCTTTGCAATTCATTTTTTTGATCGCCGCAGGTTGTCGCGACAAAGCCGTCAGCCGGTATCCGCACGCTGCCTGCTTCGGACACGGTTCTCACACGGCCGCTCGAAACAGCGATCTCGACGCAGCCCGCTTTTGCCAATGTGGTCTTATGAAATTCCGGTGTGAAGACGATCACCTCATTTTCCCTGACCTCGCGGTTCAGCCCGTTGACCGTGAAGGTTTCCTTGCCGGTCTCAAGCTGAAACTCCGCTACGGGGCGAAAGAATGAGACACGCGTGACGCCAATATGATTTGCTATTGCCAAAGTAATACGGTCATTGCTTCCCTCGCTCAGAACCTTTCCGTCGATCATAAAAAAATTTGCAGGTTCGCCCGCAAAGATGCTGGCGTCAAGACGAAAAAAACCTGCATTGACCGCCGCGACCGCTCCGTGGCGTGATGCTATTGATGACGTGGTCTCTGTGCCGACAACGGTGTCCATCGCCATTTTTAGATCGAGCCTGACCTTGGTCAGGTCGATGCGGAGAAGGTTGATCCTGACCGGATCGTCTCCAATCATGTGATCGACAAGAGCATATTCGACGCCGTCATGAACCGTTCTGAAATCCTGAGCAATGACAGACGGCCCGGCGGCAAAAGCGAAGACGACTAAGGCCGCAGCCGACAAATAATGGCGCAAATTTCGCTTAAAAAAATGGATTGACATACAAGAAAGGTAATTGCTCATAAGCGTAAGAAATATACGGGAAAGCACCTCAAACGAAACTTTATATGATCTGCCCGTCATTAAAAATATTTTCGACCCGCGACGAACCGGAGACAAGGCCTTCGTCCTCACAGTTGAACGGATGCCATCCTGTTGCCCAATCATACGCCTCAGTTCCGCGAAACTGTTTCTTGTAATCGTAAAATGACCTGCCGTTATAAGAATAGCCCAGATAGTAAAGTTCGCGGCCTGTTTTCTTTGCAAATTCGAGTTCTTTCAGCAATGTGAAAATGCCCAGGCCGCGTCGCTGCTCGGTCGGTTCAAACATTGCGTAGATGCCGGAGTTCGCCTTATTGCCAACGCTGAAATAGCTGACAGCCAACAGCCTTTTATCGTCCCGGACATTCATCTCCATTATTTCACACGGAGCGGCATCGGCGTGTTCCGGCAGAAATTCCAGGATCGAGGGCGGAACGTTGTCACGAAAACGTGTTTTATGGCGATGAAAAAGCTCCACGGCTTCATCCGTCAGTTCAAGTGGTTTTATACTGCACAAAAGATCACGGTTTCGCAGTAAATTGCGCCGCTGCCCTCTGGTCAGAGAGTAATTATCCAGCCTGATGCGAAGTGGGACGACGCTGCGCAGTTCGCCTTCACATATTCCAATGCTGTAACGGAAAAAATCACAGCCAAAATGCCGCCAGCCTTCGGCCCAGAGCTTATCCATGTCGGCCGGGTTTACACGCTCGGCAGAAAACTGTTCGTTTATGAACGGAGAGCCGTCAAACATACGACGTATTATAGGACTTTCACAGGTTGGCGCAGAATCGGCACGGTGAATAACTTATCGTTTTTGACCGCCGAATGCAGAAACCTGTCGCGTATCGCTTAAATAAAAAAGTCTGAATATTCAAATCTTCATTTTGGGTTTATCATCGGCCGGGATTATCATTCGTCCAGCGGACATTTTCATCATGACCAAACGCAAAACAGGTTACAAGATGGTCGGCGTCAGCGACGTCCGGGATGTGAACCAGACCGTTTTCCTTCACCTTATCAGGGAACGTCAGCCCATTTCGCGTGCCGATATAGCGAAACTGACGGGATTGCGGCCCGGGACGGTTTCTTCCATAGTCAATCGTCTGATCAAAAACAATCTGGTGTTTGAGGGAACGGAAGGGCCTTCCAGCGGCGGACGCCCGCCCAAAAATCTTTATATCAACGGAGAAAGTTTCTATGTCATGGCCGTTGACATTGGTGTTCTGGACACCGTTTTTGCCGTGAGCGATTTTAACGGCAGGATCCTCAAGCAGCGTTCCATTCCAAGCGAGGGCGATCCGACACGGTTTTTGGCAAAACTTGCATCTGAGATATCAAAACTTAGAAATGACCATTTTCCCAGGTCAAGTTTCGCAGGTGTCGGCGTCAGCGTTCCGGGGCTGATAGACCGCGAGACCGGAACCATAGAAATATCTCCGAATCTGGAATGGCGGAATGTGCCGCTAAGAAAAACGCTTGAGGAAGGGCTGGGTTTGCCGGTGTTCGTCGAAAATGACGCGAACGCGGCGGCTTTTTCCGAGCTTTGGTATGGGCCGCGTGAAGGGAACGGTTCGCGAACGCTTCTTTTTGTTCTGGTCGTAGAGGGGTTGGGAACGGGCCTGATAATCAACGGAGAGCTGCGCGTCGGGCCACGGTTCGGGCTTGGCGGATTTGGACACATGAGCATCGACCCGAACGGAGAGCTGTGTTCTTGCGGCCGCCGCGGCTGTTGGGAGACATTTGCCTCTGAACGCGCAACGGTCGAACGCTATCACCGCGTCACGGCGAAACAGGGCCTGCCGCTTGTCGGCCTTTCTGAGATGATCGCAAAGGCAAACGCGGGTGACGAGATGGCAATGCAGTCAATAAAGATAACCGCCGAATACCTTGGCGAAGGCATTTGCAATCTTGCGCACGGGATCTATCCTGAGACGGTCGTCATCGGCGGTAATATCATCGGAGCTTGGCCTATCCTCGAACCCATAATTCGCGAACGGGTCAAAAGCCGTTACATAGTTTCGCCTAAACAGATAACGATCCGTCCTGCCAGCGTTCAGCGGCCAAGCCTTTTCGGGGCCATTCCCGTTGCCTTGCAGAATTATTTTCGCTCACCAGGCGACAGACAGGCGTTTAGGCCTCAATGGACCGAGGGTGAGTAGAAATGTATTGACACACTCTGAAGTTTGTGTTACAAATCACTTTATCTTCGGTGCGAAGAAAGATCGGCAAACTCAAAATAAGGTGGTATTTATTGGCCTGAAAGAGGTTGATCAACCTCAAGAGCGACCAGTAAGTATCGCTTGAGCAGTCTCTGATACCGGCGGAAAAAGAACCTGAACTTTCGAATTCAGGGTTTTCCCGGAACACGCCGGACAGAACGCATTAGCAGCAATAAATAATTGGTCACACCAACTTTAGACCGGTGATGTGATCACGTGAAAAGGCTTTATTCGGTTAGATTTAAAGACTTAGTCATCGACCAAGAGAAAGTGCATCTCTTGTAGTTACGGATCGGCTAAACTTTCAGTAAGCACAAAAAATAAAGAGATCGCAAAAGTAGAAAAGGCAGAGGGAACAATATGAACCTTTCAACCATAGATCAGGTCATTGTGGTGATCTATCTGGCGGCGATAATGGGTATCGGCTTTGCGATGAAGCGGAAAGCCGCCAAGGGAATGTCATCATATTTTCTCGGCGGGCGTCAGCTTCCATGGTGGGCTTTGGCAATGTCGGGCTCATCCAGTTACTTTGACATCACCGGGACGATGTGGATCGTGTCCACCTTTATCGCTCTCGGGCTGAAAGGCATGTGGGTTCACATGCTGTGGGGTTTTCCGATAACGGCATTTTACCTGGCCTACATGGGCAAATGGATCCGCCGGTCTGACGCAATGACCGGGGCCGAATGGATGAAAACACGTTTCGGTACCGGAAAGTCCGGTGATATTGCCAGGCTCTCATACACACTCTTTGCGATACTTACGATAACCGCCCTGCTCGGCTATGGAGCGATAGGCATGGGCAAATTCGGCGCGATCTTTCTCCATTTTGAGCCGTGGCATTTCAATATCGGCGGCTCGGTGCTTATATTCTCATCAGAGAATATTTGCGCTTTTCTGATACTCGGTGTTACCGGCGCGTATGTCATTTTGGGCGGTTTCCACGGCATCGTTCGTGTTGAGATCGTCCAGACCATCGTCTTGAGCATCGGGGCCATCCTCTTCTCGATCGTCGGGTTTGCTCATTACAACAGCGAGATCTTTGCGGCGAATATCCCCGCAGGCTGGGGCGACATCTGGCCGTCGTGGAGGCCCGACGCTTTTCAGGGCCTGGTTACGGGCGGCACTGATTATTCGCTGTTCGGCGCTCTCGTCGCGGTATGGGTGGCAAAAGGGCTTTTGCTGTGTCTAA
Organism: uncultured Chloracidobacterium sp.; assembly: GCA_964583955.1. GTDB lineage: Bacteria > Acidobacteriota > Blastocatellia > Pyrinomonadales > Pyrinomonadaceae > OLB17. The sequence continues at coordinate 222,408 of CAZOXY010000001.1, forward strand.
GCGGGCCTGAACAGCTCTATGATTTTCAAAGATTTCTGGCAGCAAAGGACGAGCGCGATGCCGCAAAGCTCGGTGCGCTGTGGGGTGTGATACACACCGTGCGTTGGCCTTTCGCAATGGCTATCGCCGTGATGGCTGTTATGGGCATCGGCGACGCAGCTTTGGATGCACAACTCAGGGCCGATCCTGAAACCGCTCTTCCCGTCATAATCGGAGAGATGCTTCCCATGGGCCTGGTCGGTTTTATGCTGGCGGCATTGCTGTCAGGCTTTCTTGCTACATTCAGCTCTACTGTCAACGGCGGCGCGGCATATTTGGTAAAGGACATCTATCAGCGTTACATCAATCCGGCGGCCGACAACAAAAAGCTGGTCAGGGTAAGTTATTTTTCCTCGACCTTGCTGATTTTAACAGGACTGATCATCTCCATATTCGGAACGTCGATCAACACGGCATTTTTGTGGATATTCGGAACGCTTGCAGCCGGTATTTTGCCGCCGAACGTTTTGCGTTGGTATTGGTGGCGATTGAACGGACAGGGTTATGCCGCAGGTGTTTTTGGCGGAATGATATTGTCGCTCGGACAGGTCTTTTTCGATCAGTTCGTTTTTGCGGAACCGCTTCCTCTTTATATCGGATTTCCGGTGATAGCCATGGCGTCCACTCTGCTGACCATTGTGGTGGCGATGATGACCTCGCCCACGGACAGCCAAACACTGAAAACCTTTTACAGAAAAGTGCAGCCCGCCGGAATATGGGCGCCGATCAAAAAAGAAGTTTTGGACGACGATCCCGAATTCAAAAAACAACTGCCTTTTGCTGTCGAATTCTTTAACACTATCGTTGCGATGATCGGCATAACGGCCCTATATGTGTCAATGCTCTATCTGGTCTTGCATCGGCTGTCAATAGGATTTGGCCTGTTGAGCGTGACGCTGATCACGGTGATCATTCTGTACTTTACGTGGTATAAAACGCTGCCGCCTCCGTCGAACCATATTCCTGACGAAAGTGAGGGATCATCGGAGGACATGGCAGTTGCGGACGCGGCATAAGATCGACCAGAGACCTGTATATGAGATTTGACGGAAAAACAGTAGTTGTAACAGGCGGTGCCCTGGGCATAGGACAGGCCGTGTCCCGCCTTTTTGCCGAACGGGGAGCGGCGGTTTCCATTGTCGATTATGACGAGGCCGCCGGAAACGCCCTGTGCTCGGACCTAACACAGGCAGGAGGAACGGCGATGTTCCACCATGTCGATGTCGCCAAATTTGATGAGGTAAAAACCGCCGTGGATGCCACGCATGCTTCATACGGTTCACTGGATGCGGTCGTTGTCAGCGCGGGCATCCAGCGTTACGGGACCGCCGTTACGACCGATGACGAGCAGTGGGACGAGGTTCTGGATGTCAATCTTCGCGGAGCGTGGAACGCCGCCAGAGCGGCAATACCATATATGCGTGAAAATGGCGGAAGCATTGTGAACGTTTCTTCCGTGCAGGCACTGGCAAGCCAGCAGAATGTTTTGGCATACACCATCAGCAAGCACGGCCTTATCGGGCTGACGCGGTCGATAGCAATGGATTTTGCTGCCGAAGGGATAAGGGCAAACGCGGTCTGTCCGGGAACGGTCGATACGCCGATGCTCAAATGGGCGGCATCCCTCGATCCGGATCCGCTGTCGGTCTATGACGCCTGCAACGCAATGCATCCGCTGGGACGCATAGCACAACCGAGAGAGATCGCCGAGGTTGTCGTATTTCTCGCGCACGAATCGGCGTCTTTCGTTACCGGAGCCGTCTGGACCGTTGATGGCGGATTGCTGACACAGATCGGCGGTGTGCCAAAAACAGAAAGTGAGTGAAGTTGGCTTACCGCGTCTCTGCGGTCAAGAAAACTGAAGGAGTAATGATATGAGCAATACAGCAGCAGAAGAAGGACATCCGCCTACGACGCCTTACGACCCGCCGCCGGGATTGGACGCGGCGATACAGGCGGTTCCGTTGGTCGAAGCATCAAAAAAACCGACAAAGATCGGTTATTTGACCAATTATGCCTTTCACATCTGGTACCAGATCATCATTGAGGTTATGCGGCGCAGGGCGGCGCAATACGGAGCCGAAATAGAGGTGGTCGATGCCGGCCTTTCAGTCGAAAACCAGATAGCACAGGCCCGCGAAATGGTGGAAAAGGCGGATGTCATAGTTCTGACACCTGCCAACACGACCGGTCTTGAGGAAATTCTGAGCATTGCTTCCGCAGCAGGAAAAAAAGTGGTTGTCGAAGCAAATCCGGTCGATGGAATGGCAACAATGGTCGCGATCTGTGACTACGATGCGGGATTTGACCTCGGCGTTTGGGTCGGAAGCAACATCAAAAATGAGGACGGTTCACCGCTTCGTATTTTGGACGTCGGGCTTCCGTGGCTTCGGCCGTGCCTGCTTCGCAGCGAAGGATTTGTTGAAGGCGTTCGCAGCATTCAGCCTGACGCGGTTGTTGTTGCTTCAATAAACGGTGAGGCTACGCCTTCCATTGCCCAAAAGATAGCCGCAGAGACACTTCGTGAAAAAGGCGATGTCGATGTCATCTTTGCAATGGATGATGAGACGGCGCAGGGCGCGTACAAAGGCTATATCGAAGCGGGATTTGACCCCGACACCGTGGCGGTCGCCGGATTTGGCCTGTCGGGTGTTCACGAAAAGGAATGGATGATGCGCCGTGAAGCGCTGAAGGTAAGCCAGGCAATGTTCCCGGAATATGTCGGCCTCAGGTGCGTCGATGGCGCGGTAAAGCTCTTTGACGGCCAGGAAGTTTCGGCCCGTGATGTCACCCCGACCATCTCAATGACCGCCGATCTGCTAGACAAATTTTATCCCAGGGTTGACGGGGTATGGACACCCGATCTGAACACGATCGCTTCGATACCGACCGCGAATGCGTGTAAAAAAGTTTAAGGGGAATCGTTAGAAATATTTTTCGGAGGAATTTCTATGAAAATTCAAGCATTATCAATGATCAAAAAGGCGATTTCTCTCGCGTCGCTCGCTATTATCATGACGGCTTCCGTCTTTGCCCAGTCGAACACAGGTTCGATAACGGGCGTCATCAGCGACCCGAACGGCGCCGTCGTGCCTGCCGCTACAGTTGCTATCATCAATCAGGGAACCAACGAACGGCGGACCGTCACAACGGACTCCGCAGGCCGTTACGACGTTCCGTCGCTCCCGACCGGCATCTACTCGATAGAGGTGAGCGCGTCGGGATTTCAGGCCGCATCCAGAAAGGATCTGCGGCTTGCCGTGGGTGAAAGGGCACGTCTTGATGTAACACTTGGCCTGGAAGGCGTTGATGCCGTGGTCGAGGTTGTCAGTCAGACACGCGTCGATACCGAAACTGCCACCATCGGCGACACGATAGAAGCACGGCGCATCACCGACAATCCGGTAAACGGCCGTGATTTCACACAGCTGCTCGCAACCGTTCCCGGTTCGGTCCAAACCACCAACCAATTCCAGACATCGATCAACGGCATCCCGTCAACATTTGGCGGAACCAGCGTGCTGGTTGACGGCATTGACGCCGGCAGGGTCGATCTGAACGGAACTTCAAACGTTCTGGGCAGGGTCGAATCACGCGTCAATCGCGTCAGCATGGACAGTATTCAGGAAGTTCAGGTCCTTGAGCAAAATTACTCGGCTCAGTACGGCCAGGCCATAGGCGCGGTCATCAACCCGATCACAAAATCGGGGGGCAATCAGTTTCACGGCAGTGTTTTTGAATATTTCCGCAACGAGGCAATGGACTCCGCGGATTATTTTGCCACCGGTGGCAAACAAAAATTCCGTCTGAATCAGTTTGGGGTCAACTTCAGCGGCCCAATTGCCCGTGACAAGGTTTTCTTCTTTACTAATTACGAAGGAGTGCGACAGACGCGCGGTATCCAGTTCACAACGCTTGTTCCGACCGCCGATTTCCGTGCGGCATTTAACCCGAATATTGCTCCGGTACTTGTAAATATGCCATTGCCGACAGAGCCGTTCATTCCACAGGGAAGCAACACTCCTGACCCGGACAGAGGCATCTACTCCGGCCAGCGTGACGGAAAGCTTACGGAGAACACCGGTTCGGTAAAGATCGACTGGCTGCATACTGACCAAAGCCAGTTCTCATTTCGTTACAACATCAACGATTCGACAACCGATGTTCCTTATGGCGTTGCGACGGATCAGATCGCTCCCGGCGATCTTCGCGTTCAGTTGTTCAAAGCCTCACACACCTACACATTTGCAGGAAATGCCGTTAACGAATTTGCCTTTGGCATAAACCATAATTTTACGGATGTGGGCGCAGGGCCTTCAAACCTGCCTCGCTTCGATCTGTCGTTTGTCGATCAATCATTGGCCGTTCCGGGGCCTGCTCAGTTCGAGCAGATCAGAACAGGAAAGGTCTATCATTTTCTGGATACGTTCAGCCTGGTCAGCGGCAATCACTCGATCAAGATGGGTGTGGATTTCCGATTGAACAGGCGTGATGCGGAAGCGCGAGTGCAGGAAACGCTGACTTTTTTCGGCCTGAATGATTTTCGCGATAACGCTCCTTTTGTGATCTCACGGCAGGGACATCCTAAGCTGACCTATGAGAACGAGAATTTTTCATTTTTTGTACAGGATGACTGGAAAATTCACCCGAGGCTTTCACTCAACCTGGGCCTGAGATATGACGTAAGCACCGTGACCCGCGAGGCTGAGGGAAGATTACAGAACTTTGATCTGAACACTCTTACCTTCACTCCGCAGGGACAGAAACTTCATGATGCGGATACGAATAATTGGGGGCCGAGAGTCGGATTTGCCTATGACGTGTTCGGTACACAAAAAACAGTTGTTCGCGGCGGTTACGGCATTTTCTACAATCGTGAACTCCCCGGAAGTTACGGGTCGCCGCACGCGAATACTTACCCCACTCAGTCGGTCGATGTCTTCCAATGGCTTTTTGGAGTGATCTTTGAGACCTGTGATGGCGGGCCGACATTTGAATATCCGATCAATCCGCTGGTTTATAATTGTTCGGTTCCGGCCGCCTTTCATATCGAAAAGGACACCCAGACGGCAATGGCACAGCAATGGTCATTCAATGTTCAGCAGGACCTAGGGATCGGCACTTTGCAGGTCGGTTATGTCGGCAACCATGTTACACACATCCTGACAGACGGTGTTGTCAGCCCGAGGAATATAAATCGGGCTGATCCTGTAACCAGCGAACGGCCGATAGCCGCCTATGGTGACATATTCATTGTTGGCGGATATCCTCAGTCAAACTATCACGCAATGCAGGTGAACTTTCGCCGCAATCTGTCAAAAGGCCTCCGATTCAACACGAACTATACATGGGGCCACGCGATAGACAATATTGCCGGATTTTTCAAGGACTATCAGGACACCAATAACATGAATGCTGACCGCGCCAGCGCGGACAGCGACATTCGTCACAACTTTTCGATGGATGCGGGTTATGAACTGAGGTTTCGCGATTGGTTCGGTGACGGGCCAAAATGGCTGATCGACGGATGGAACGTTAATTCGATCATGCAGATCCGCAGCGGATTTCCTGTCAACGTGACACGTCAGGGCGGAACATTTGGCGGGTTTTCATTCCGCCCAAATCTGGTTCCCGGTGCTGATACTCGCTGTCCGAACTACAACGTTCCAAACTGCCAGTTCAATATAGACGCGTTCGAAGATCCGGGAGCCGGAGTGTTCGGCAATGCCGGCCGCAATATTCTTCGCGGTCCCGGTTTTGCTCAGGTCGATCTTTCGTTCGGAAAGAATACACGGTTCTCAGAGAATCTGTCGCTTCAACTTAGAATGGAGATATTCAATCTGTTCAACAGGGCAAACTTTGCCGACCCGTCAGGTGGCCTTGTTCAGGGAGACAGCAACACCCTGAGACCGGCGGCCTTCTTTGGCCAGAGTGTTTCCACGGTCGGCAATCAGCTTGGCGGGTTGCTTGGGTTTGGCGGGCCGCGTCAGATACAGCTTTCGGCTAGGTTCAATTTCTAGCCGAAATATACTTTGGGCCGCCGATGTTCCATACGGATCGGCGGCCATTGTTTTATTAAAAGGCCAATCACCGGGGAGGATCATTGGCCGGACACGGATGACGATGAAACATTTTGCCGTCAAACTGCTGATCGCTGTGATGGTGACTTCGGCCGCAGCCGTTTCGCATGGCCAGGCTAAGCTGCCGGAAAGTCCGATCAAAACGGTATATCTCGTGCCATTCTCTCATTATGATTTTGGATTTGTGGAACCGCCCGATGCCGTTCGCGAACGAGCTGCTCGTCATATTGACGAAGTGGTCCGTGTCGCGGAGGAAAATCCAAATTTCAGATGGACCATAGAGAGCGTTTGGCAGGTGAATGAATGGCTGAAACGGCAGAAAAAACCGTCATCCGTGCTTCCGAAAGACAAAGAGAAGATAGAGCGGTTAATGAAGCTCATCAGGTCGGGACGCGTTGCGTTGTCCTCGGCGTGGGGCAGTATGCACACCGATTTTATGGGCGACGAAGAGCTTAATCGCCTGATCTACGATTACACCGCTCTCAGCAAAGCCTACGACATCAAGACAGAACTTGCGATGCTCAATGACGTTCCGGGACATCCGACAACGATGCCCGGAGTTCTGGCTGGCAGCGGGATGAAATACATGGTCACGGGAGCGAACACCTTTCTGATGGGCGCGACCGACCTTGCCCCGGGCAAAGTGCCGTTCTATTGGGAAGGGCCTGACGGCGGCAAGGTGTTGACCTGGATAAGCCAGGGAAATCGCGGAGCATACGTTGAGGCCGCGACAGAATTTTATCTCGACCCATTCTCGCACGATCCATATACTGACCGTCGCCCGTTCGAGATGTTCAATCCTGAAATGATCGGCAAAACCACGCCGATACAGGAAATGGAACTAGGGATGACAAAGTTGCTCAACCGGTACAACGAAGGCGGTTATAAATACGATGCGGTGATGGTGCTGGCGGCACATGATTTTGTCGAACCGACCGATGTTCTCAATCTGGAAAAAGCCATCACCCTTTGGAAACAGCATCATTCTGAGATCGAATTGAAGATCGCCACGCCGCCTGAATTTTTCAAATACATCGAAGGCAAATACGGCGATCAGATACCGACTTTCAAAGGCGAATGGTCGGGCCTGTGGTCTGAGGCAAAAACCCAAAGCCCGCAGGTGAGCGCCGCCGCCAGATACATTCACGATCATGCACCAGCGGTAGAAACAATGTGGAGCGCATTATCGATGACCCGCAAGTTCACGGCTCCGGTCGGCAACATCGCGTCCATTTTTGACCTGATGCTGACCTATGACGAACACAGCGGTGCGGGCAACAACGGCTGGCCGCAGTTGAACAGCCGCAAGCCGCTCGAAGACCAGAACCGGCAATACGTCGATCTCATGACGCGTGCGGTCAACGAAACCGATCAGCTTTTTGACGAAGGCGTTAAGGCAATAAGCCAGGCAACACGTTTTGAAACACCGCCGCAACCGCCTCTCGGCACACGTCCGCTCATGGTTTATAACGGCCTTTCATGGAAGCGGACGGATGTCGTTCGGATCGCTCCGCCTGACGGCAAACGGATCATGAGCGTTCAAACGCGTTCCGGTGATGTGGTCGAATTTGACACAGATGAGAATGGGAACGCGGTGTTCGTTGCCAAGGACATTCCGGCGATGGGTTACGCAACGTTCAATATCAGGGTCGAGGAAGGAAAGCCTGTTCCATCACTGCGGCAGGTGCGCGGACAGACACTTTCATTCGGCGGCCACACCGTTCTTGCCAATGGTGACGGAACCATCGCAAGCATCAAGGATGCGGCCGGCCGCGAACTTGTCAATAAAAACGGCGAACTTCCCTTTAACGAACTCCTCCGTGTGGAGGGAAATGACGCGTCAAAGATCGTCTATCCCGAATCTGCCGGTGTTCGTATCGTGCATGGTTTGCAGATGGCCGAAATGACCATTACGCGAAACAGCTCGGCGTTTCCCGAAACACGTATTACGGTTTACAAGAACATCGACCGGATGGATCTGCAAAACGTGCTTGACCGCGATAAATTTCCGTTCGTTGGCGGCAGCGGCAACTGGAGCGATGCGTATTATTTTGCATTTCCTTTTAACGTCCCGGCTGACGGGATGAAATTTATTCGCGGCGGCCAGAAATGGTTCGATATGCTGCCGGACGATTATATGGCGGGAGCGCGAAGAGATTCCGTGACGACGCAGCATCTCGTTGGATTTACCAACGGCAGTTCGACCGCGATGGCCGCGCATCGCCAGGCATTCCACTGGTCATTTCCGAGTTTTGTTTCGACCAAAGTCCGGCCAAAAGATGCTCCGGCGGAATTTCCGGCGATGTACACCGGAAAGTTTCCTTTGCCCGAAGCGACCATTTATTCAAGAGCCATTCGCCACAGCAGCCAGGCCGACACACATGATATGGCAGCGGTGAATCTTGCCACTGTCGAGCCGGGTTTGGGAAACAGGCTTGTGTTTGATTACGCGTTTGTGGCGGACGGTGTGTTCGATCCGGTCAGGGCATGGCGTTTCGGCTCGGAATTCAACGTTCCGTTAAGGGCAAGTTACAATGCCTCGCATCCGACCGACGGGGAACGAAGCTTTTTCGACATCGATCAGCCAAATGTTCAGATCGTGACCGTAAAACCGCTTGCGGAAAGCTCGGTTCGCGGTGAGGTGAGTTCAGCGCCTCTCCAGCCAAAGCAGAACAAGGTCTTTATCATTCGGTTACAGGAGTTTGCGGGCAAGGCCGCAACGGCAAAAATTTCACTGCCGGGCAGAATAAAAAAGGCTGTGGTAGTTTCATTGACCGAGGACCGAGAACTTCAGCCCCTAACGCAGATAGAACCACTGACCGTTTCGGTCAGGCCGTATCAAACTTTGACCGTAAAGATCGAGGTCGAATAGTTAACGATCAAGAGGGATAAAATTATGAGCAAATACAAACGACGAGATTTTCTGAAAACTATCTCCGCCGCGGTTGCAGCTCCGGCATTATTAAAAGGCACGGCGGTTGCCGCCGAGACGGCAGGGATAATTCCGCCTGTTGCCAGGACGGCCGCTCTGCCCGATATTCCGACGTGCGAATCAATGCGTTCCGTCAAGATGACGCATAAATTCCTGGATCTGTATGCGTGGCCGGGACTGACAAATCAGTGGGGCTGCGCGCAATCCGCGATGGATGTTACGGGGGTTCGCAGCATTGCTTTTCCGCCGTTTGCTCAGGGTGAGATGAACGTGGCTCCGCTCGGTTCGGGCGGCGAATTGCTCACAGGCGTCCTTTTCGTTGACGAAGAATATTTTGCGGCGAAAAAAAATCCAATAGACTTTTACTGGCAGCCAGATCGTGTTGAACGCCGTTCGGTTTATAACGGCCTGGAGCTTTCAAGCGTGATGATCGTTCCTTTTGAAACGATGGCAGTCGCCGTTAAATTAACGGTCAAAAACGTCAGCGGAGCGCAAAGAAAGACCGAGATAAAACTGGCCGTAAACGGCGGTGCCACCAAGAGTGTAAAGCCATGGAATGCCGCATATTCCCCGGGCGAATACGATAACCAAAGAACCATCGACAGCGGCAGAAACGCTGTCGTGTGCAAGGCTCGGCATACCGAAGCTTTCTCGCTGCAAGGCGTTTCTCCAAAACCGGCAAAAATTCATACCGCCTGGGTTTCATACGATCTTGATCTTGCTCCTAATGAATCGAAGACAATAGTCTTCGTCAATACTCTCGGCGGCACATTGGCAGAAGCCGAGAAATATTACGACAAGGTCATCGCCGATTTTGATAAGGCAGCGTCCGAAACCACTGCCGAATGGAACCGCCAATTAAAAGCCGCGTTCACGCCAAACAACGATGTGTTTTCGGGCCACGTTCCAACACTTGTTACAAATGATGACGATGTAAAAGCCATCTATCATTCGGCGGTTATGAGCGCGTTGTATTTTCGCCGCACGACGCCGCATTCTGTTTACGGCACAACGTATGTGACGCTGATGCCGCGTTATTGGGAAACAACGACGTTTCTGTGGGACATCAGTCTGAGTGCAATGCTGCTGTCGATGCTCGATCCGGCCATTCTTAAACGAATGATGGAAACATGGATGGAGCTTGATGTCTATAAACATTTCGGCACGGAGTTTTTGACGGGCGCCGGTGTCGGGCCGTGGTATTCGGTAAATGATTATGCGATGTCCCGCATGGCAAAGGAATACTTGCGCTGGAGCGGCGACAAGGAATGGCTCGACAAAACCGTCGGCGGCAAGACCGTCTATCAGCATCTGTTAAGCTACGCCGAGCATTGGCGTACTCTTGACACAAACAAACACGGCCTTGCCGATTACGGCGGCGTTCACAACCTGCTCGAAGCCGTTTCAAGTTACGTTCACGAGGTTGCCGGCCTGAATGCCGCCAACGTTCATAACCTGCGTTTTGCCGCCGATGTCGCCGAATATAAAGGCGACAAGCCGCGCGCCGAAGCTTACCGCAAAGAAGCTGTCGAATTAGGCAAACGCGTACTGGAACTCTACATTCCCGGCAGAGGTATCTGGAAATGCAAGCTGCCCGATGGTACGTATAATGAAGTTCATCACTGCTATGATTTTGGCGTTACGCTGATGACCATCGGCGACCTGATGCCCGAAAGCCAAAAACGCGAAATGGTGGAGTTCTTCAAACGTGAATTGCAGACGCCCACGTGGATGCGCGCGCTTTCGACCAAAGACCTCGACGTTACTTTCAGTACACGGCCTGATCATCAGTGGAACGGGGCCTATTGTTCGTGGCCGGCGCTTGCATTGAGCGGATTGTTTGCCGCCGGTGCGGTCGATACCGCGACCGAGTGGATGAAAGGACTCGCTAAAAGCGCGGGTCAAGGCCCATATGCACAGGCAAATTTTGTCGAAGATTTCTACGGCCCGGAATCGAATGGCGGAGCGATCAAAACTCCTTCAGATCAGCCGTACATAAATGATTGGGCTTGCGTTTCGGGCTGTAATTACCTTGAGCCGATAGTCGATTCGCTGTTTGGTGTGAACGCCGGATTATTCGGCGGCATCACCGCAAAACCGCAGTTCGGCAAGTTTGACCCAAACGCAAAATTGGTAAACATCAATTACCAGGGAACGCCGCACATCGCCGATAAGAATGGAGTGCGAAAGGCATAGATTCACCGCAGAGACGCGGAGATACAGAGATTTATATTAAAAATAGAGACAAAGAGAAAAGGTTTGAATTATTTCTTGCTCTCTTAAACAATTCTTCTCTCTCTCTCTCTCTCTCTCTCTCTCTCTCTCTCTCTCTCTGCGGCTCTGCGTCTTTGCGGTTAACATTTTGTTATGAATAATCTGATCAAGCCCCTTTTTTTAGTTCTCATTTGCTCTGCTTCCGTCATTGCTCAATCGACTTCACCGGTTTTGCTTGAGATCGCGGATCGCTACTGGATGCAGCCCGATGTTGCTTATAACAAAGCGGGAGGCGTTGTGACAAAACTGGACGTCTGGTATCCGCGAGACAATGATAAACCGACGCCGACATTGGTTTATATTCATGGCGGCGGTTGGATATTCGGGCAAAAAGAGGGCGCGGTATATCAGTTTTTGCCCTATCTTGAAAAAGGCTGGCGTGTCGTCAATGTCGAATACAGAATGGTCTCTGACGCATATGCTCCCGGAGCGGTTGAGGACACGCGCTGCGCGCTGCGGTGGATCTACCGCAATGCCGCACAGTATAAATTTGATACAGAAAAGATCGTTCTGACCGGACATTCGGCGGGCGGGCATCTTTCTTTGATAACGGCGATGCTTCCATTTAAAAGCCCGCTCGACAACCGCTGCTACGCCGATGAAAACTATGGCGAAGGGCCAATGAAAGTTGCGGCCGTGATAAATTGGTATGGCATTACCGATGTCAACGATGTCATAAAAGGCGAGAATACAAAGAATTATGCGGTGATGTGGTTCGGTTCACTCAAGGACCGCGAAGAGATAGCCCGCGACGTGTCTCCGCTGACATATGTAAATAAGGACACCCCGCCGGTGCTGACAATTCACGGTGACAAGGACAGCGTCGTGCCTTATTCACACGGTACGCGGCTGCACGAAGCACTTGAAAAAGCAGGGGTAAAGAACAAATTGCATACGGTGAGCGGCGGCGATCATGGTATGTTCACAAAACAACAGTATGTGGATGCGTTTACCGACGTTTGGAAGTTTCTGGATGAGATCGGCATCAAGTGAGCCGGTGATGGTTTTTAGAAATGAAGATCACTGACATAAAAGCAACGACGGTGACGGTCCCGCTGGAAGCACCGCTTCGTCATGCCAACGGCTGTCATTGGGGGCGTTTTGTCCGCACCATTGTTGAGGTCGAAACGGACGAAGGCATCACCGGATTGGGCGAAATGGGCGGCGGCGGTGAATCCGCCGAAGCCGTTTTTCGCGCGATGAAAAGCTATCTGGTCGGCCACGATCCTGCGCGTATCGAAGAGATGCGTTTCAAGATAGCAAATCCGACCGCTTCGCTCTATAACAATCGCACGCAGATATTGGCTGCCTTGGAATTTGCCTGCCTCGACATCATCGGCAAAAAATGGGGCGTTCCGGTTCATGACATTCTTGGCGGCAAACTTCAGGACGAAGTGCCGTTCGCTTCGTATCTGTTCTTTCGTTATCCGAATCCGAAGGACGGCAGCGGCGAGGTTCGCACGGTCGAGCAGCTTGTCGCCCACGCAAAAGAACTCAAGGAAAAATACGGCTTTACGTCGCACAAGCTCAAAGGCGGTGTCTTTCACCCAGAATACGAACTGCAATGCTATCGCGCTCTTGCCGAGGAGATCGGCACGGACAAAATGAGCGGCGATTCGTTCCGGTTTGATCCGAACGCGGCATGGTCTGTGGAACAGGCTATCTGGTTTGGGCAGAACATAGAGGACATCCGCAACGATTATTTTGAAGACCCGACGTTTGGCATCAATGCAATGCGCCGTGTCCGCGAGATGGTTCGCATACCGACCGCCACCAACACCGTCGTTGTAAATTTTGAACAGCTTTCGGCAAATGTCCTGAATACGGCGTGCGATGTTATCCTGCTCGACACAACATTTTGGGGCGGCATCCGTCAGTGTGTAAAGGCTGCGGGCGTTTGCGAGACGTTTCAATTAGGTGTTGCGGTTCATTCTTCCGGTGAACTGGGAATTCAACTTGCGACGATGCTGCATCTCGGCGCTGTGATCCCCAATCTAAGCTTTGCGGCGGACGCTCATTATCATCAGTTGACCGATGACGTGATAAAAGGCGGGCTGATGAAATACGATAACGGCAAAATTAAAGTGCCGACCGGTCCCGGTTTGGGTGTGGAACTCGACCGCGACAAGCTGGGCGAATACAATGAGCTTTATAAGCGTCTTGGCGGCTATCCATACGATCGGGACCCGCTAAGGCCGGGCTGGGCGCCGACTATTCCGAACAACCGCTGGGCTGACCAGAACGACGCTCGGCGGCCCGAGATAAGTTACTAGAAAATGACTGACATTAAATTTAAATTCATAGGTTTTATTCTTACAGCGGCTTTTTTTACGAACGCTGCTTTTCCACAATGTGAGATCAGGGTCGGCAAAGGCGAGGCCGCCGAGCAGTGGACTCAGGATTTCACAATGAACGAACCCGGCAAAGGCCTTGCAGTAGCGGACGGGCCGACATTGACCGGAGCGGATACGACCGTTTCGCTGCTGCTGCCTAATGGTGACACGGCATTCTTTTTTTCCGATTCATTCATCGCAGAGTATCCCGAAAAACCGGGCGATGGCAGAGTTTATGAAAATGAGAACGGCCTGAGAATGCGTCGGCCAAACTGTCTGCCGCCGATATGCGGTCAGGCTCCGGAGCATGTTCATTATGTTTACAACAGCATCGTCGTTCGTTCCAAGGACGGCAAAACTCACCGGACTCTGACCGGCCCAAAGGACAGGAATGGTTACTCGACCGCGTTCTTTCATCCGAAGACCGACGATCAGAACGCAATGTATTGGCTCGGCGACCCGATACTGATGGATGTTGACGGAAAGAAAAAGATATGGATATTTCTGAACGAATGGAGCGTTGGGCGTCCGTTCGATAAAACTTTTTGGATAAAATATCGCGGCCAGGCGATAGCACAGATGGACGCCGAAACGCTGGAACTTGAAAAGATAGTCGATCTGAAAAATAAAAAAGACGAAGCCGTTTGGGGCATTTCGCTGTGGCTGGACGAAGCGAACGGCAAAAAAGATCTCTATATTTACGGAATGCGAAACGAGGGCGACATTCCGAACGCAGTCAGTTCAAACGTCGCCGTCGCCAATAAATATAAGAAACTCTACCTTGCAAAGGTTGATGCAAAAAAGGGCCTTGACGGCGTGACTGACCTTAAAAACTGGACGGCGTGGGACGGCGGCAAATGGAACAAGGATCTAACTAAAAGAAAGTCTTTGATACCCGAAGCCGACAGCATCAGCGATGAACTTACCATAAGGCGTTTGAACATAAACGGAAAACCGACGTTCGTCATGGTAACGTTCGATACCGGTAAAGGTTATTCTGAATGGCGCGATCTTTATCTGTATTCTGCGTGTGAACCGCAGGGGCCGTTCACGAATAAGCATCTTTTTTACACGACACCGACCGCCGGTTTGAAAAAATTGCCGGGCATGACCGCCGACCAAAGCCTGCAAACCGGATTGAGTGTTTACAATCCGCACATGCACCCGCAATTCATAACGGACGGAAAGCTGCTTGTTTCATATAACAGCAATCTTCCGTTCGGGGCCAAGCCGGGCGATTCGATCTATGCCGATTTTTACAGGCCGCGTTTTGTTTGGGTGCCGATAGAGGGGCTTGAAAGATAAATGAGACTGGTTGCATTTAACCAAGAATTACAGGAATCGCAGACGCATTACCATATCGGAGCGCTCATTGACGACGCGACGATCGCCGATCTTACGCCGTCCGTGCTGCCGCTCGGGTTTACGCCGTCAGAGATACTGCGCTGTTACGACCTGCAAACCGACTTTATTTCGCCGGCAACTGAGGCAATAGCCGCCGGCAATTTGCCGACGTTCTTTGTTGACGAGGTCGCGCTGGCGTCGCCTGTTCCGCGTCCGGGAAAGGTCATCTGCATTGGGTTGAATTACAGAAATCACGCCATTGAAAGCGGGATGGAAATTCCGAAGTCGCCGATAATCTTTTCAAAATTTGTCACGAGTGTCATTGGCGACGGAGACGAGATCGTGATCCCGTCGGGCAGCGAGCAAACGGATTATGAAGCGGAGCTTGCCGTGATAATCGGCAGACGGGCTAAAAACGTCTCTGCGGCTGATGCGATGGAATACGTTTTCGGCTATACGAACTGCAACGACGTTTCGGCTCGTGATTTTCAGTTTGCCGACGGTCAATGGCAGCGTGGAAAATCGTGCGACACATTTGCTCCGCTCGGGCCTTTTGCCGTGACAAAAGACGAGATCGCCGACCCGCACGATCTTTCGATAAAATTTAGATTGAACGGCGAAACAATGCAGGATTCGACGACTGCGGAGCTGATATTCCGTATTCCTGAACTGATCGAGTTTCTATCACGTTCGATAACGCTTGAGCCGGGCGACATCATCGCCACAGGCACGCCGCCCGGTGTCGGGTTTGCACGCAAACCGCCCGTATTTCTGAAAGACGGCGACGTTTGTGAGGTCGAGATCGAAGGTCTCGGCGTATTGACAAATCCTGTTTCTGGAAGAAATTAACCGCAGATCATGCGGATTACGCAGATAAGAACCGTCTTGTTATCTATCTGCGTCATTTGCGTTTATCAGCGGCTGACCGATCTGTTTTTATGTTTGATCTGACAGACAAAACCGCGCTTGTTACAGGAGCCGCATCGGGCATCGGCGAGGCGATCTCTCACGCTCTGGCCGGAGTTGGAGCGTTCGTTTACATAGGCGACATCGACAAGGTAAATGGAGAACGCGTTGCGCAGGAGATCATCGCGAACGGACAACTTGCGGAATTTATCGAACTGGATGTTGCGGTTGCCAGAAACTGTGAACGCGTCGCCGAAACTATCCATCACGCGAAAGGTAAGCTCGACGTTCTGGTCAACAACGCCGGCATCGGTCATGTCGGGACGATACTGACGACCGATTCCGACGATCTTGAAAGATTATTTGCAGTCAATGTTCGCGGCATGTTCGATCTGACCAAAGCATTTATGCCCAAGATGATCGAGCGAAGATACGGCGTTGTGCTAAACATTGCCTCGATAGGCGGTTTGCTCGCCATTCGTGACCGCATCGCTTATTGCACGACCAAGTTTGCGGTGGTGGGTTTTACAAAATGCCTTGCGCTCGACCATGCGCTTGACGGCATCAGGGCAAATGCCATTTGTCCGGGACGCGTTGAAACGGAATTTGTCCGTTCGCGTCTTGCGGAATATCCCGACCCTGAAAAAGCGTATAAGGAAATGGCGTCAACGCAGGCGATAGGCCGTATGGGCAAGCCGGAAGAAATAGCTGCCGCCGCGCTTTATCTGGCAAGCGACGAGGCAGCCTTTGTCACCGGAACCGCGCTCGAAATAGAAGGCGGATGGGCCGCCGGCAGATGACATCATTTCAGAATGATAGGATGTGCGGCCCACTCTTATTTCTTTACTACCAACTGACAGATCCTTCCTTTGAAGTGTCGATCTGGGCAATGTCAACGCCTTCGTCATAAAAGAAGATCTTCATGTTGTCGAAAAGAAACTCGTGCGAATCAGGGTTTGAAACGTCCAGGCCAAAGTGATTGATAAGCTGCATTTGCTTTTTCTGCCATTCGGCCCAACAGTCCTTGCACATTTCTTCCGCAATTTTTTGTCCCAGTTCAGTCGGTACCGGAACGAACCCCAAAGGTTCGCCCTTTTGGCCGCACCGAGCGCATTTGAATTTATCACCAAATAAAGCCATGTATTGATTCTAGCAAAAATTTCCTGCCGGAGGCACGTATCCTGCGTTGTCGAGGTCATTTTCCGGTGTCTGCTCTGCGTGAGATCACTTTGGCGATGCCTGCGTAGAAGAAACCGATAGCCGTAAAAGCGACGAGAACAAATGCCGTGTTTCTGAGCGAGACCGAATAGCCGAGCTGTGTGACATCAACGAACCAATACGGATACCACAATACAAAAGCGCCGCGCGCCAGCGAATACGCAATATAAACAACCGGATAGGCAAGCCATTTTATTGGGTCAATCCAGGTGATACCGTGCTTTGGCGCAAATATGAGCCAATAGATCACAAAAGCAAGCGGCATTGCATCGTGAAGCAGATGGTCAGCGGCTGCCTGCCAGCCCTGCGGATCCCATACGCTGCGCAGAAACAGACTGTAAACGATGCCGACGATAGAAATATAGGACGCGACGGCTGCCTGCACCGTTGGCCGCGAGAAAAAAGCGCCAAACCTTGTAAGCGGAAAGAACGCAATGGCCGTCAGCGTGACAGCGACGATGATGTTGGTCGATACTGTGAAATAGCTAAAGAACCGGACAAAACGCTCCGCAAAGGAAAGCTCCAACGCAAGCGGGTTGTTCATGTGCAGAACGAATTGCAGCAGCAAAGAAAGCCATCCAACAATTGCGAGCAGCGCCGCGATCATTTTTCCCATATATTTAACCCGCTTTTTTAATGGCCGCCAGCACGTCGTCGTCCTTTGGCCGGAACAGGCTGATGGCTTCGGCCTTGCTGTAAGCGATCCTGCCTTCTTTATCTATCACGACCACGCCACGAGCCGAACGTCCCGGCAGCCAGCTTTTCATGCCGTACATCTCGGAAACTTTTCGATCAGTATCTGCAAGCAGCTTTAACGGCAGTTCATTCTTTTCGGCAAAGCCTTTGTGCGATTCCACCGAATCGGTCGAAATACCCACAACCTCAGCCCCCGTCGCCTGATACTCCGACCAATGATCCCGCACCGAACACAACTGCGCCGTACAAACCGGCGTATTGTCGCCGGGATAGAACAACAGGACAACGATCTTTCCCAAATGGTCAGCTAACACCCATTCATTTCCGTCGCCATCGTATAGAGAAAAATTCGGAGCTTTTTCGCCAGATCTCATGCTGATTACTTTAACCTTAAATTGAACTTACTGCCACCATCTGCCTACTGCTCACATTGATCTCACAAAGAAAAACTTTGACGAAATTTCCGGCCTTCTTTGACTGATATGAGATCTGTGAGAAACAGGCTTTATTCGCGTGTAAAGGCACCAAGCCGAGCCAACTGTTTGAGGTTGTCGTCCAGCCACATCGGCAGATCACGAAGAAATGTTTTTTTCTTGTCTATTTCATCGATACGGTTGTTTGCGACAAAAGACGCCAGTTCACCGGCGATGTCGTCCACACGGCGTGTGCCGTCCATCAGCTCGAGGGCTTTTCTTGAAACAGGGTCGGCAACCGCTATGTCAATATTCAGGCCGGTCAGGATGTTATTTGCGCGGGCCATCTGTCGCCGGTTAAGGCTGCTGATCTCAGGCTTTTCTGGCACATCGGTCGGCGCTTCGGGCTGGTGAACATGAAGCTGTACAAGGTTGGTCGAAAACGCAAGACGCATCAGCACTTTCCTTAAAATATCCAGTTGTTCCTCTTTCTTTTCAAGTTCCTTGCCCTCGGCCGTTATCATGGCTTCCGCCGTGTTCACAAGCTCATCGAACGGGACCGCCTTGCCCCACGAACGGCCCAAATGCGCAAGAGCGGCTTTTGCGAGCGGCACATCTATCTCTATCGTTTCGCCCTTGATCCCGACAAATTTTTCTGTACGAGTTGAGCCGACGGATATGGCCTGATCTTTCGGCGAAAGCGGACTGGCGATCAAAAGATCGTTCAATATCTCGGGCGCAGGTTCATGTTCCAGATCCAGCTCTTTATGGCAAAAAAGCGTTTGTCTGAATTCTCTGTTCCTAAAAAGATCGAGATATTGTTCGCGGTCAATAATGCTTTCCGTTGCTTCCACAAACTCGGCGGCATCTTTTGAAAGTCCGTGTGTTCCCATGGCGTGAAGCTCGGCCTCGGCAAGATACTGCAAACCGGTTCCTTCAAGCAATTTTGCGAACTCATGAAAATAAAACGTACGGTTTATGTCCGAAAGGTCGTCGTGGAAAACATCCGACGTTGAATGCGACCGATGACGCTGCACTTCGCTCATCAGCGCGGCTTTATAGATGGTAAGCTCCGGCGCATTTTCTGATAGAAATGAAAGAAATGACAATGCTTCTGACGCCTTTTCCATCGGATCGTCCGTTTCCGAAGTGTGGAACCTCATGGCGTGACGCGCCCCTTCGCGGGCATGAGCGCCGGGGCCGGCGCTGTAGCTTATGTAACCGACGCCGTTCTCATTCAGAAGTTCTTTGGAAAGAGCTAAGACCTTTTCCCTGACAATATCCGGCACCCACGAAAACAGGCCGTGAGCGATGATGAAATCGAACTTGCCAAAGTCGCTTTCGGACATTTCCATAACGTCCATCTGAGCAAACCTGATGTTCTTAAGGCCAAGAGCCTCGGCCTCGGCTTCTGCTTCGGCAATGTGTTCCCTGCCCAGATCAATGCCGACAAACCTTGCATCAGGCAAAAGAAATGCCTGCGATATCAGGTTAAAGCCGTCGCCGCAGCCAAGCTCAAGCACGCTGCATGTTTCCACAGCGGCTGGCGTCATTCCCAACAGAGTGGCTTGGGTTGCAAGACGGTCCGGCGAGGTCTGAACAAAGAATTTACTCGGGTATAAGAGCCTGTCGTATGAGAAAGTTTCGGGCATGATCGGTCAATGGTAACACATCCATTGACGCGGAAAATAGACGAGGCAAATAAAGCAGCAGCTTATGACCGTTTGCCGCCAGAGAGCATGACGGCCATTTTTTCGTGGATGAGGTTTACGGCCTTTAGCGGTCGGAGCATTACCTTGAATTCAGTGATCTTGCCATCAGCGTTCCACTTGATCATATCAACGCCGTTGACGATGATGGCGTTGATCTCCGTTTCAAACTCCAGCACGCCATCGCTCTCGCCGATAACTTCACGCACATATCTGAAACTCTCATTACCAAATACGTGTATAGCGGCTGACAGATACATCGCCGTGACCGCTTTCCCGATCTGCGGAGTATGCACAACAGGCGAATAGAAAACCACATCGTCAGACAGCAGATCGCCAAGCCCGCTCGCATCACGAGTGCGAACAATCTCATGCCATTTGTCCATTGCCATTGGCTGCTTAAAGGATTGACTCATTTACGCATCATTTCAGGAAATTTTTCAGGATCAAACCACTTTTTCCCGTCCTTGTCCATTGCCCAAACATTGCTATACTCCCTCAGAACCGGAAACAGGTCGTCGGCTCCGAAAATCTTGAGGTGAATGTTGCCCGCACGCCGAAATCGACGGTTGTACAGCCGCTTGTCTTGCTTCTCGCTCTTAGCGTTTGTTATCCCGCTGATTGAGGTTCTTTTTCTTGATCTACTCATATTCACTAACACACAGGTGCTAATGAAATGGCGGGTCAGAAATATTATGTGTATTTTTGTCAGTCATTATCTTCGTAACCAATGTTCATTATTTCTTCTTTCGACGCATAAGCTCTGTTCGCAGTTCTTCGACATCCCAATTTTTTACATTTTTACTTTCACGCCGCTCCAACAGCAGTTTTTGGCATGAATTGCCAGAAATCGTAAAATTCTTTGTCATAGTCATTGATCTGCTGTAAAAAGAACAAACCTGTTTTCATTGGCAGCAGTCTCATACAAAGACCTCACATTTTGAAACCATTCCCAGGTATAAGTCAGGTCATCTTCCGTAAGAGGAAACCCATAACTTTCCGCATCAATGGAAAAATACCGTTGTCGAAACTCACTTTCGGAAACTGCTGCAAGAGCCGAGGCAATATCTTTCACTTGATCCGGTGTTTTAAGACTCATGATGTAATCTTCCTGAGTGTATAACAACTCACCAGCAAGTATCGTGTGATTTAAAGGATAAGTTCCTCCATCCCAAGTTAACTGACCATCAGCCAAGACACGATGCATGGCGTCCCATGCACGGTCACTCTCACCGAAATATTGTGGACTACTCTCGCCGAACTCTTCCTCTATGACTTCCTGAAGATATTCCAGTCTGTCATCTTCATTACTCCTGTCACGAAGAGAATCGACCTCATCTTTTGTCAGAGCAAAATGAACACCAAGAAAAGCCATTAGTTTTCACCTCTTATTCCATATTCCTAAGTCTTAAACGCAGAGCTTGCAGTTTGATAAATCCCTCGGCGTCGTGTTGGTCGTAAGATTCGAAGCCCAACTGACTATCAAGACTTTTTCCGTTTCATTCGTTTCTCACGTTCCTCAGCTTTCAACCGTTCAAAAACAGCTTCAGTTATATGCGAACTTTCTTCAAACTCAGCCTCTAGCCTTTCTCGATCATTAATACGCCTCCACGCAACTACTGCTTCAATTCCAAGCTTTTCATCTATAGGTCCACAAAGTGGAAAGCCTCCATCAGTACTGTCTCCGATCTCAAATGTCAGTCGATGTGGATACACCCTTTCTGGTTCAATTGAACCGATGATTGTTACGGGAATTACCCGAAAATTGGAATATATCCCGATACAAGTTTGTAATCGAAGAAATTCATACTTTCCAATGTCTATTCGTATGTTACGTTGATATTGGAGAATAGAAAGTGAATCCTGCGATAATTCGTTCCAAGCGTATGCGTGCCGCATAATCACAGGTGTTATTCCAATATGGCACATCGGGCCAAAGTCTTCTGTCTGGGGCCATACTGCAAGCACCATAGCGCAACCCCAATAATTATCTTTTGGGTTGGTTCGAATTACATCGCCGAGTGACAAAACAGGATGAGGTTGTTTCATTGCAATATTTACTCCATATTCCTCAATCTCAACCGCAACGCCTGCAGTTTTATAAAGCCTTCGGCGTCGTGTTGGTCGTAGGCGCCGGCGTCGTCTTCGAATGTTACGACGCGTTCGCGGTAGAGCGAGTTTGGCGATTTGCGGCCGGTTACAGTGACGTTGCCTTTGTAAAGTTTTAGGCGGACATCGCCGTTGACGGTCTCCTGAGTTTGGTCGATCATTGAACGGAGTATTTCAAATTCCGGCGCGAACCAAAATCCGTAATAGACCGATTCGGCGAATTTTGTGCCGAGAGAATCACGGAGCCGCATCACTTCGCGGTCCATCGTTATCGATTCGAGCGCGCGGTGGGCGGCCATCAAAATAGTTACGCCCGGCGTTTCATAAACACCGCGCGACTTCATCCCGACAAAGCGGTTCTCGACCAGATCGACACGGCCGATGCCGTGTTCGCCACCAAGATGATTGAGCGTCGAAAGCATATCGACCGCGCCATAGCGTTCGCCGTTTATCGCGACAGGCGCGCCTTTTTCAAACGTAAGCGTGATCTCTTCGGCCTTGTCTTTTGCGGTTTCGAGCGATCTGGTGAGAAGGAAAATGTTCTCCGGCGGCGCGGCCCACGGGTCTTCGAGTATGCCGCCTTCGTAAGAGATGTGCATCAGGTTTCGGTCCATCGAATACGGTTTTTCTGCGGTTGCAGTTACCGGAATGCCGTGATTTTCACAATAAGCGATCAGGTCGGCGCGGCCCTTGAATTCCCAATGCCGCCACGGAGCCACGACCTTTATATCCGGCTGCAATGCATAGTAAGTAAGCTCAAACCTTACCTGGTCGTTTCCCTTGCCGGTTGCTCCGTGGGCGACCGCATCGGCCCCTTCTTTTTGAGCGATCTCTATCTGGCGTTTGGCAATGACGGGCCGAGCAAGCGACGTGCCGAGCAGATACACGCCTTCATACAGGGCGTTTGCCTTGACGGCCGCCCAGACAAAATCCGTGACAAATTCTTCCTTCAGGTCTTCGACATACAGCTTTGACGCGCCGGTCGCTTTTGCCTTTTCGTCCAATCCTGAAAGCTCCTCGCCCTGACCCACATCTGCGCAATAACAGATCACTTCGCAGCCGTAAGTTTCCTTTAACCACAACAGCATCGCCGATGTGTCCAATCCGCCCGAATACGCCAATACAACTTTGTTGATTTTTTTTTCCATTTTGATGAATGTTTTGGCCAGGCCCACTGCTGACAAGAGCATTTTCCCGACCGCCGCTTTGATAAGTTATCAACTTTGCGTGAGAATAATTTTCACGCAAACCGTGACAGAACGCAAAAAGCTTTCTGAGAATGAACGCGTCAGGAAGGGCCGCAATGACAAAAGAAAACATTCAGGAGACCAAAGACCAGCTTTGGGGCGGAAGATTTACCGGAAAGCCGGACGAAACATTTGCCGAATTCAACCGCTCTTATGGCTTTGACATAAGGCTTTTCGAGGCGGACATTCGCGGCAGCATCGCTCATGCTAACGGCCTTGCGGGAGCCGGGGTTCTGACACGGGACGAAGCTGATTCCGTGACCGGCGCGTTGCGGACGATGCTGGAACTTGCGGCAAATGACCCTGATTACATGCTCCTGGATGTTGAGGACGTTCATTCTTTTATCGAGACCCGTCTTATAGAACTTGTCGGCGATCTGGGAAAAAAGGTGCATACGGGCCGCAGCCGCAACGATCAGGTCGCTACCGCTTTTCGACTGTGGGTGAGAGATGAGACGGATGAACTCATCGGTAAAATTAAGAATGTTCGGTCCGCGCTTGTCTCGCTTGCGGAAAGGCACAAGTCGGCCGTGATACCGGGTTACACTCATCTTCAACGTGCGCAGCCGGTTCTGTGGGCGCATTGGTGCCTGGCGTATTTTGAGATGTTCGAGCGAGACATTGAACGCCTTGGCGATGCGCGAAAACGTATAAACGTGATGCCGCTCGGGTCTGCCGCCTTGGCCGGAACCGCATATTCGATAGATCGTGAGGCAGTGGCACATGAATTGGGCTTTGAGGGCGTTTCACGCAACAGCCTTGATGCGGTTTCAGACAGGGATTTTGCTGTGGAGTTTGCATCCGCATGTTCTTTGGTGATGGTACATCTGTCGCGGATGGCTGAAGACCTGATCCTGTATTGTTCGCAAGAGTTCGGTTTTGTGAAATTAGGCGACGCCGTTTCGACCGGTTCGAGCCTGATGCCGCAAAAGAAGAATCCCGATGCGCTCGAACTGCTTCGTGGCAAGGCCGGACGCGTTTTCGGCCATCAAATGGCATTGCTGACGATGATGAAAGGGCTTCCGCTGGCATATAACAAGGACATGCAGGAGGATAAGGAGGCGATCTTTGACACAGCCGACACCGTCGCTGTTTGTCTGGACATTGCCGCGATAACGCTGAACAACGTCACGCTGAACGAACAGAAGGCGCGCGAGGCTGCGGCCAAAGGCTATCTCAATGCAACTGAGTTAGCTGACTATCTTGTCAAAAAAAATATCCCGTTCCGTACGGCTCATGATGCCATCGGCAAGCTTGTGCTGGCCGGTCTGGAAAAAGGAAAAGAGCTGAATGAACTCTCTGTTTCTGAGATGCAGGCCGTCGTTCCTGAAATAAATGAGGATGTTTATGAGGTATTGAGCATTGAAAGCGCTCTGCGAAGCAAATCTGCTATCGGAGGCACATCACCAATAAGGGTCGCCGAAGCATTGGCGGAAGCCAGGGCAAGAATTGATGAATAAGATCTCTGCGAATCCCGTCCTCTCAGCGTTTACATTTTAACGCGAGGTTTGCAGAGATTTACAAGACATTTTTATTGACAGCTATCAGCCGCCGGCCATTAGCTGTCAGATGTTTTTAACAAACAATGGATAGATCGGAACTTATAGAACGAACAGCCGATAACGAACTGATGCGGTTTCTGGGTGTGGAGATAATCGAAGCGGCGGCCGAGCGCGTCGTTTTGACAATGGAGGTCACGCCGAAAGTGCATCAGTATGTCGGCATTATGAATGGCGGAGTCTCGCTTTATCTTTGTGAGACAGCCGCTTCGATAGGCGTTGTCGCCAATGCCGATCTTACGAAAGTAACACCGGTCGGCGTCGAGATAAACGCAAATCACCTCCGCGCTGTGAGCAAAGGATTGCTGACCGTCACGGCAACTCCCATTTTTCCTGGACGGACAATGAGCATCTGGCAAATAGAGATAACCAATGAACGCGGAAAGCTGGTTTGCACATCTCGCTGCTCGGTCCTTCTTCAAAATCGCCCTGCTTTCCCTGCCGCGTGACCGCTGCTTCTTTCTTAAAGAGTAAGTTTTCATCGTGTTTAGATGTCGGTGCGCATTAATAAAACCGCCGATCAGGCCTTATAATCCTGTTTGTGCATAAATTTGTCCGAGGACTGGTCACAGAATGGCGGCGGCTCGAACTGCCTTTTGATGGCGAAACGATGATCGTTGCTGTTTCGGGCGGTGCGGATTCCACCGCCCTGCTCCTTGCCCTGAATGACCTTCGCCTGAGAAAAAAGCTCGATATACGATTTGTCATTGCCCACTTTGATCACAGCCTTCGTGGTGAGGAAAGCGATGCGGATGCGGAGTTTGTAAAGGCTCTGGCAGCCGATCTTGGCCTGGAACACGTTTCAAAAAAAGGAACGGTCAAGCAGGCCGGAAACATTGAACAGAACGCGCGGGACGCGCGGTATGAGTTTCTTTCGGACACGGCCCGGAAAGAGAACGCGTATGCGGTCTTGACCGGACATACGATGAACGATCAGGCGGAAACATTTCTGATAAACCTTATCCGCGGCAGCGGGCCTGCCGGTTTGTCCGCGATGCCGCCAATACGTGAACTGTCGGGCAAACGAGCGAATGACGCGCCCCCGCTTCTTGTCCGGCCTTTGCTGCGGTGGGCGTTTCGCGATGACACCGAGGAATTTTGCCGATCGCTGAATATAGATTTTCGCACCGATAGGATGAACACCGATCCGTCGTTTACACGGGTCAGGATACGGCAGGAACTCATCCCGCTTTTGGAAACATTCAACCCCAAGATCGTCAGGACATTTGCCAAAACAGCGGAACTCTTAAAACAAAATGCTGACATTGAGCAAAACATTGCAAAAGACCTGTCTTGCCGGCCGTTTCTGGAGATTCAGCCGCTGAAAGAACTGACAAAAGCGGAACGCTACACCGTGATACGCGAATGGCTCCGGCACAATAGAGGACACCTGCGCGGCATCGGGTTGGATCACATCGAGGCGATAGAACGCCTGGCGCTTGGCAAAAAAAGCGGAAGAATCGTGGAAATACCAGTTTTTCAAAGGGTGGTGAAAAAGGACGGCAGGCTTGGCTTAAGGCAAATTGAGGTTGAAAAATAGGGTATCGACAACTACAATTTAAGGTTGGCGTTGATTGGCGGTCGGTTTGCCTTTGGGAACAACGAAGCAAAGCCGTACGTCATCCAAGAAGATTGGTGCATGGTTCGTGTTAGAGAAACGCGGGCTGGGAGGCAAGTAAATTGAATTCTAAGGTTAGACAAGTATTTTTGTGGTTAATGATAATCTCCAGCGCGATGCTCTTCGTCTGGTATTTACAGGGAAGGCAGGCAAAACCCGCGCAGGAGATGTCCTTTGACGTCGCTCTGACACAGATCAGAAATAAGGATATCAAAGAGGTCACGGTCAGCTCTGACAGCCTGATGCTTACAGATAAGAGTGACACCAAGCTGACGGCAAAACTTGACGGCAGCGATGCGACGCGTGATCAGATATATAAAGCGGCTGAAGGCACTGATACAAAGATCACTCTGGAACAGGCCTCAAGCGGCCTCGGCTGGCTGGTTCTGATCAATGCTCTTCCGTTCCTGCTTCTGATAGGTTTTCTTGCGTTCACGCTTCGCCAAATGCAGGCCGGCGGCAATAAGGCCCTCAGCTTTGGAAAATCAAAGGCCAAACTGCTCAATAATCAGCAAAAACGCGTTACATTCAAGGATGTCGCCGGTGTCGAGGAAGCCAAGGATGAGCTTCAGGAGATAATAGAGTTTCTTAAAGATCCGCAAAAGTTTCAGAAACTGGGCGGCAAGATACCAAAGGGCGTACTGATGGTCGGCCCTCCGGGAACGGGCAAGACCCTGCTGGCAAAAGCTGCGGCGGGTGAGGCCAATGTACCGTTCTTCTCAATTTCCGGCTCTGATTTTGTCGAGATGTTCGTCGGCGTCGGCGCAAGCCGTGTCCGCGACCTGTTTGAACAAGGCAAGAAAAACGCCCCGTGCATCATCTTTATTGATGAGATAGATGCTGTCGGACGCCATCGCGGCGCGGGTCTTGGCGGCGGCCACGATGAACGCGAACAGACGCTCAACCAGCTTCTGGTCGAAATGGACGGTTTTGAATCGAACGAGGGCGTTATCCTGATGGCATCGACCAACAGGCCCGACGTTCTCGATCCGGCATTGCTTCGCCCAGGACGTTTTGACCGCCGTGTCGTTGTCGGCAGGCCCGATGTTCGCGGCCGCGAAGGCATTTTGAAGGTTCACACCCGCAAGATCCCACTTGATGAGAACGTTGACATTAACGTAATCGCACGCGGAACTCCGGGCTTTACCGGTGCCGATCTTGCAAATATCGTCAATGAAGCGGCATTGAATGCGGCCCGTTTCAATAAAAAGGTCGTAATGATGTCGGACTTTGAGATCGCCAAGGATAAGGTGATGATGGGTGCCGAGCGTCGGAGCATGGTCCTGTCTGACGAAGAAAAGAAACTCACGGCATATCATGAGGCCGGACACGCTCTTGTCGGGCTTAAAGTTCCGTCGGCCGATCCGGTTCACAAGGTGACGATCATCCCGCGCGGAATGGCATTGGGCGTAACGCAGCAGCTTCCCGAAGCTGACCGCCACAGCTATACCCGCGAATATCTGATGAGCCAGATCGCCATTTTGATGGGCGGACGCATTGCGGAAGAGATCTATTTCGGCCACAACATGGTTACGACCGGCGCGTCGAACGACATCGAAAGGGCAACGGAACTGGCCCGTGCGATGGTCTGTGAATACGGCATGTCCGACCTTGGCCCGCTGACCTACGGCAAAAAGGACGAGCAGATCTTTCTTGGCCGTGAGATCAATCAGCACCGTGATTATTCCGAAGATACGGCGATCAAGATCGACGAAGAGGTCAAGAAGATCGTTTCGAGCCAGTATGAGGCCGCGAAAAAGGTCATCACTGAAAATTCCGACGCGATGGTTAGGCTTTCCGAAGCTCTTCTCGATCTTGAAACACTCGACAGTGTGCAGATACGCCGGGTCGTGGCGGGTTTGCCGATCGAGGCTCCGGAGTCGGATCGCACATCCGGTGACGATGGCGGCTCGGCAGAGGTGGCTGACTCTTCCAGTGAGCGGTTCAAAAAGCCGATCCTGCCGCCGATAACGCCTAACAATCCGGCAACGGCGTAAGAAGGTTCAGAGTGAAAAAGTGAAAAGGTGAAAGAGGGGAAAAGTTTGTCGCTTTTCTCCTTTTTTGCTTTTCGCTGTTCCACTTTCATTCTTTCACATTTTCACTCTTTAACTTTTTCACTTTTATGAATTGGCAGACATCGCGTAGAAACATCTCACTGGCTCGGCCGCTCGTGATGGGCATTCTAAACCTGACCCCTGACAGTTTTTCAGACGGCGGCAGATATATGACGGTCGAATCTGCTCTCAAACAGGCCGAAAGAATGATAGCCGAAGGAGCGGATATTCTGGACATCGGCGGAGAATCGACAAGGCCCGGCGGGCGGCAGGTCTCGGCAGAGGAAGAGATCGAACGTGTCGCGACCGTTATCGAAGCCATTCATGAACGGTTTGATATTCCTATCTCAATAGACACCTACAAATCCGGCGTTACCCGCGAAGCCGTTCGTGCCGGGGCAGAGATAATCAATGACATATCAGGCCTGCGTTTTGACAGCGAGATAGCAAAACTTGCCGCCGAGCATAAAACAGGCATTGTGCTGATGCACTCTCGCGGCGATTTTGAAACGATGCATTCTCAACCGCCGGTTGATGATATTTTTGAGGAAGTGATCGCAGGACTGAAAGGGAGTATTGACAAAGCGCGTGCCGCTGGCATCAGGGATGAGAGCATCGTATTGGATATCGGCATCGGTTTTGGCAAAACAATCGATCAGAATCTTGAACTGATCGCCGATCTTGATAGGCTGGTAAACAAGTTCGGTCAGTTTCCCGTTCTGGTCGGAGCTTCCCGCAAATCTTTCATTGGGAAGATATTGAATAATGCTCCGGCAACCGAAAGGGTGGAAGGTTCGCTCGCCGCTGCGGTCATTGCCGTTTGGAATGGAGCAAAGATCGTTCGGGTTCATGATGTTCGTCAAACACGGGATGCGATCCGTGTAACAGAGGCATTGGTTTTAAATAGATAAAAAGATTACGGATTGCGGCCGCTTTCAGGTAACATAGAAACAATTCCACAATGTTGATTTTATCTATGAGTTTTCGCGCTGTTCGATACATTACGACCTTACCACTTCTTCTCGCGGTACTTGGTTTTACGGATTGCTACAAGCCCGTGACCAATTCCGGCCTGCCAAAGCATATAAAGACCATTGCTGTTCCGGTCTTTCAGACCGAAGCTCAAGGGCTTCGTTATCGTGTCGAATCAAGGCTGACCGAGGCCGTGACAAAAGAGATCATCAAACGCGGCAACGGGCTGAAGGTACAGGGAACAAGGGACGGGGCCGATGCCGTGATAGAAGGCGTTGTCAGGGATTTCAGCTTTACGGGCGTTCTGCTTGACCGCGAAGGCCGCGCCCGGGTTTACGAGGTGACGATAGTTTCGGCCGTTACGATCCGTGACCTGAAGGAAAACAAGATCTTGTTCGACAACCAGAATTTTGTCCTTCGCGATTCATTTGAATTTTCCTCCGATCCGCGCTCTTTCTTTAATGAAGAAGACCCTGCGGTCGAACGGATTGCCAGGGCGTTTGCCGAAGCCGCCGTTTCCGCCTTTGTGAACGGCATTGGCGTCCGTGAGGAGAAAAAATAGCCGCTTTTTAGCGGTAAAGTGATGCCGACACTTTCCAAAAGCGAACTCCGAAACGAATTAAGAGCCGGCCAGCTCAGGCCGGTCTATGTGCTTTTCGGAGCCGAAACATACCAGAGAAATGCGGCCGCCCGGCACATTGCCGATCTGGCGTTTGGCGAAGGCGATCTGCGCGATTTCAATGACGACGAATACAGCCTTACGCGGCCCGACGCGATAAAGGACGCTCTTGCTGCCGCCGAGCAGATGCCGATGATGGCGTCGCGGCGCGTCATTCGCGTATCGGATGTCCGCGTCGCAGCGACCGCGCAAAAGGACACGCTGAAGGAAGATAATGAGGAAGCTCTTAACGCCTACCTTAGCAGACCGTCTTCCGATACCGTTCTGATCTTTATCGCTGACGAGCTTAGCGGAAATCGAAAGCTCTCAAAACTGCTGCTGAAGCACGCCGCCGCCGTCGAATTTAAGCGGCTTGTCGGTCCCGAACTGGAAAGCTGGACACGCAAGGAGTTCTCGTCACTGAACTCCACGGTGGAAGATAAAGTTCTGCGAAACCTGCTGGCCCTGGTCGGCTCCGATCTGAATCGCCTGTCCAATGAAATAGCAAAACTGTCTGCCGCATCGCTTCCCGGCGGTGAGGTGACACAGGATCTGGTCGATCTGCTGGTTGAAAGGTCGAATGAAACGGATCATTTTCAGTTGACCGAACTTTTGATGGCAGGCCGTTCAAAAGAAGCTCTTGCCGTTCTTCAGAAAATACTGGATGACGGCGCGGAACCTCTTGCCCTGCTCGGCCTGATCGCCTATAACTATCGCAAACTGGCGGCAACCGTTGGCCGCGTCAATCCCGAACGGCTTAAAAAAGCTATTGCCAGAACCGCCGCCGCGGACCTTGCCATTAAAACGTCGGTCGGAGGCGGAGGCCCTGCGGGCGCTCGTCTTCAGCTTGAACAACTCGTGCTGGAAACGATAATGTCCGGCCAGAAGTGAACGGGCCGGACATTTCGTTAATGAGTAAAATTGTAGGGACAGCAGTTGTGGCTGCCCGTGGATCTTCGTCACCTGGGAAAGGAAGACGGGACCGGACTCGCCCTGTCCCTACAATTTTTCCGGCGAATCATTTTTTGTATTCGTCGGAAATGTCGTTGATCGGATCACAGAGGCTGTAAGCCCGAACCCTGATTCATGTAGTGGTAAAGACTGTTGAAATCATGCAGGGCACGATTAAGTATCAGTGGAAGCTGTTTCAGGTCCTCGGTGTTGACTATCAGATTCAGATTGCGGAGAAAAGCATCATGTGCATTCATGGTCGTTCCGCTGTCCTCCAGCGAAACAAGGAATAAACGGCGTCTTTCCTGCGAGTACATCGCGTTCGCTTTTTGCTGAAGTATTGCCGCTCCGCCGTATTCCGCCGCAAAATCCGGCGAGAATATGACGATCTCGGTCTTTCCCTCGCGAAGCCGCTCATTTGCCTGGGCCGGAGTTTCCGCAATATATACGCGATAACGAGCTTCCGCCATCATCGCCGCCACAGCGTCGCGCTTTTCGCCAAGGCACAAAAGCACGCGGCGGGGTTTCTTATCGAGATCATCATCGGTATCCAGCGAGGCCTTGCCAGTTTGAAGAGCGGAAAGCAGCGATTTCAGGGCGTTGTTTATCTCAAATTCAGAGGCTTTTTCAGCAAACTCCTTTGCCCCCTGGTTCGCGGCCGGAGCCGGTTTGTTTGCGGCAAGCTGCTGGGCCGTGGCGGAACCGCCTGCCTTCGGGTCGCGGCTGGCGCGAAGCATATTCTGACAGCGCGGACAGCGGACCGTAAAACTTCCGTTCGGTATCTTTGATTCGTCAAGCTGAAGCGAGACAGAGCAATTGTCACAACGAATTATCATATTCTTTGGTTGACCGTGAAATTCCGGTCAGGGGTCACGCGGATTATTCGATCATATCGAGAACAGAGGATGTGGACTGGGCCACAGGCGGCGGAGGGGCCAGAGGCTCGACAGCGGGCCGTGTAGTGCCGTTGTTGACGTAATCCTCGGTCGAGGACAGGCCTTTTAACTGGAGCAGAAGGTTGTTTTGATTGGTCGCGTAGGACAATCCGTCCTCAAGCGATATCTGTCCCGCTTCTATCATCTGCCTAATGACCGAATCAAAATCCTGCATTCCGTCGATCTCGCCGTCACGGATGGCGTCAAGCAGTGTCTTGCCCTCGCTTTCGCCTTTTTCGATATATTCCCTGGTACGCGGGTTCGATTTGAGTATCTCGACCGCGGCGATCCTGCCTTTTCCGTCGCCGCGAGGAATAAGACGCTGTGAAACGATGTATCGGAACGTCTGAGCCAGACGTGTTCTGATGATGCGCTCCTCATTCTTTGGATAAAGGCCGATTATGCGGTCGATGGTCTTTGACGCGTCTATCGTGTGAAGCGTCGAAAGAACAAGGTGGCCGGTTTCCGCTGCCTCAAGGGCGATCTCGGCGGTTTCCAGGTCACGCATCTCGCCGACGAGGATCACCTTCGGCGCCTGACGAAGAGCGGCACGAAGAGCGGAAGCGAAATCCTTGGTATCGGCTCCGACCTCGCGTTGATTTATCGTACTTTTCTTGTGGTTGTGAAGAAATTCTATAGGGTCTTCGATGGTGACGATGTGGTAGCTCTTTGTCTCGTTTATGCGGTCGATGATGGCGGCCAGCGTAGAGCTTTTTCCGGAACCGGTCGGCCCGGTCAACAGAACGACACCGTTTCTCAGATCTGATATCTGCGCCAGTTGCGTCGGCAGGTTAAGGGCCTCAAAACTGGGAATGTCATGCGGAATGACACGCATCACTATTGAATAAGAGTTGCGCTGCTGAAAAATGTTCACACGAAAACGGCATTTGCCGGGCAGGGCATAGCTCAGATCGGCTGTCCTGTTGTTGGCAAGCTGAATTGCCGCTTCGGCGTTGTCGCGAAGAATGGCCATCGCGATCATTTCAGTCTGAAAAGCGGACAGGCGGCCCAATCCCAGCGGGGTTGCCGAGTAAAGGGTGCCGTTGATCTCAACCTGCGGTTTTTGACCGCATGAAAAGTTAAGATCGCTGACATTATCAGAGATGGCCAGCATCTGCTCAATAATGGGTGCTACGTCAAGCAAACTCATTTGAAGGAAGACTCCTGGAAATAAAAAAAGGCGGAAGGACAAAAGGCCGGAGATATGGCTGATGGAACGGCAAGGCTTTTTCCGCCAGACCAATGCCTCAAATATTATCACTCAAAGCACCTTAGGAATGCAAGTAAAATTTTAGCATTTTTATACGACGTTAAACATTCAGTCTTGGAATTACTAAAAGTTTGTGTTTTGCCAGGCAGAAGAAGGCTTTTGCGAAAAGAATAGGATCAGGCGGTACGTCCGGCGGCGTTTTTTAGAAGCCGCTGGTAGTTTGAGGCGATGCCGGTTTTGGGTTCGAGAACGGCATTGATCACGGCGACGCAATCAGCTCCGGCGTCCAATACGTCTTTGATATTTTCATGATTGATACCGCCAATCGCCACTATTGGAATGTCCGGGATCAATTTCCTGATTTCGGCAAGAGCTTTAAGGCCGGTGATCGGCTCACGGTCAGATTTTGTTGCGGTGTCAAAGATCGGGCCAAAAGCAATATAGTCTATCGGCTGTTCGGATGCCTGTTTCACCTGTTCGACGTTATGCGTTGAAATGCCGATGACGGCATCTTCGCCCATTATGCGGCGTGCCGATGCGGGCGGAAGATCGTCCTGGCCCAGATGCACTCCGTCAGCCTTAGTCATCATTGCTATGTCGATGCGGTCGTTGATGATGACCTTGGCGCCCTTCTCGCGCGCAGTTCTCACCGCCGGAAATGCCTCAGCCAAAAACTCACCCGCAGAAAGGCCCTTTTCGCGAAGCTGGATCAGCGTCGCGCCGGCTTCGGTAAGTTGCCGGACCTGCTCGGCATGGCTAAGCCCGCTGATCTCGCGGTTGGTTAATGGATATATTGATGGTAATTGGATACGCAATTTTCTTTAGTTCAAAACAAGGATTTTGTCATTAAAAATCCGTCTTCTCCATTGTGATAATAGCTGTCCAATCGCTGGACACAGGCGTAACCGGCCATCTGATAAAGTGACTGAGCCGTGGTATTGCTTACGCGCACCTCCAATGCGACTATGGAAAGCCCTTTTTCCGCAAGTCGGCCTTCCAGGTGTTCCAATAGCCGTGAAGCCAGTCCTCTTCGTCTGTGTTCCGGAGCGATGCCGATCGTAGTCAGATGTGCCGTTCCGTTCGTGTTGCGGATGGCAAAGATAAATCCCACCATCTCGCCCGCTTCTGTAAGTATTTGATACGACAGCGTTTCCGGATCGTTCAAAAGATATGCAAATGTGGCTTTTGTGTAATTTTCTCCGTTCAGAAAGCATCTTGCGTTAAGCCGGACGAGTTCCCTGACGTTCTTTGAGGTCAGCGGTTGGATAACATAGCGCGTTTCCGGAGCGGGGATCACAGCTTCCGCCCGGACAGGCCTGACCGGCAGCAGCATCTGTTTGATCGTTTGAAAAACCGCCATAAACCAAGATCTCTAAATGACCAGCATACAATCGCCATAGCTGTAAAAGCGATATTTTTCTTTTACCGCATGTCGATATGCCTTCATTATAAGTTCGTTGCCCGCAAATGCGGAAACGAGGATAAGCAATGAGCTTTTCGGCAAATGAAAGTTGGTCAGCAGGCCGTCTATCGCACGAAACCTGTGTCCGGGAAGTATTGTCAGATCGGCAAGTCCGTCTCCGGCTTGAAAATGATCGCGTGCGGAGAGCAGATACTCCAGCGTTCTGGTCGTTGTCGTGCCGACGGCGATGATGCGCCGCCCGTCTTGTTTCGCAGCGTTGAGCCGTTCCGCCGTTTCCGGTGAAAGCGAAAAACGCTCGGGCATCACACGATGACGAGCGAGGTCATCAACGCGTACCGGTTCAAATGTTCCGTAGCCGACATGCAGGGTGATCTCAGCGATTCCGATCTTTCGGCCTTTCAGAGATTCGAATATATCAGGCGTAAAATGGAGGCCCGCGGTCGGGGCCGCGATCGCTCCCCGGTCCTTTGCATAAATGGTCTGGTATCTTTCGCGGTCGGTATCGGGGCTTTCGCGCTGCCGTTTTATGTAAGGCGGCAAAGGCGTTTTTCCGTGTTTGTTGAGCAATTCAAAGAAATCGCCGTTATAAGAGAATTCAAAAATGACGATGCCGTCTTCTGATTTTTCTTTGACGGCGGCTTGCAGATCGTCGCTGATGAACACACTGCCTCCGATCTTTAGCCGCTTTCCCGGCCGAGCCAGGACCTTCCATGTGTTCTTACCGATGGCTTCAACAAGAAATATCTCGATATTTGTACCGGTTTCCGTTT
The DNA here is from genome assembly GCA_964583955.1 of uncultured Chloracidobacterium sp. Classification (GTDB taxonomy): domain Bacteria; phylum Acidobacteriota; class Blastocatellia; order Pyrinomonadales; family Pyrinomonadaceae; genus OLB17. The sequence goes on from CAZOXY010000001.1 coordinate 257,858, forward strand.
TGCCGAAAAGCCTTGCCGGAAATACGCGAGTGTTGTTCACCACCAGCAGATCACCTGGCCGCAGAATTTCGGGGAATATTGAAAATGCCTGATCTTGGAACGTGCCTGCGGAGCGGTCAACCAAAAGCATCCGTGAGGCTGAACGGTTCTCCAACGGCCGGTCGGCGATCAGTTCGTCGGGCAGTTCAAAATCGTGATCGGAAAGCTGAAGCATTCAACAACGCTGTTGCGGGCATGTACAGAAAGCTGTTAAAGGCGGGCATAAACTTGGTGCCGGAGGACGGACTCGAACCGTCATGGGCGTAAAGCCCGCCAGATTTTGAGTCTGGTGCGTATACCAATTTCGCCACTCCGGCGCGAACTAAAGATATTAAGGCCTATGGCTTGCCGAGGTCAAGACAACGCGGCATAACGAGGCGGAAATTTGACAGGGAAAATGCAAACCGGATTAAGCCTGCCCGTCGTCATAATCACCTGTTATTTGTCCAATTCATCAATTTTGGCGGCGACGGCAAAGTCAACATCGGTTATTCCTTGACGGTCGTGCGTCATCAATTCAAGCTCCGCATAGCCCCAGCCGAATGTGATATCCGGGTGATGATCCGCGGCTTCGGCGATAGAGCCGACCTTATTGACAAAGGCAAGGCTTTCGGCAAAATTCTCAAATTCAGAGCGCTTTCTAAGGCGTCCTTCCACAAATTTCCAGTCTTTAAGCTCAGTGAGCCGCTCGTTGACCTCAGCTTCGGACATTTTTTTGCGTTCCATTTGTTTATGCTCCAAAACGGTTAGGCTATACTATGGTTTTATAATAATACAAAGATAAGATGCGTGCTTATATGAACACTAGAGCTTATTTATTGATATTCCTTTTGGTCGCGGGCGCGGCGGTAATCGCCTGTTCCGGCCCGGACAAACCGGCGACGCCGCTTGAAACGCTTCAGACCTATACAAAGGCGATGAAGAAAAAAGACCTGACGGCAATGAAGCTTTTGCTGTCAGCGGACTCGATAAAAATGTATGAGGCCGAGGCAAAGTCGCAGGGCGTTCCGCTGGACGAGATCATAAAGCGCGAGGCACTTGTGGGTGAAGATCAGAAAACGTTCGAGTTCCGTAACGAGAAGATCGAGGACAAGGCCGCGACCATTGAGGTAAAGAATTCATTCGGCACCTGGGAAACCATCTATTTCGTCAATGAGGAAGATCAGTGGAAGATCGACAAAAAGGGCAGTTCGGAGCGGATGATCCGCGAGATAGAGGAACTGAATCGCCAACGGCTTGACGACGCAATAAATCAGGGACGGCAAGACCTTGACCCGATGGCGTCGCCCACGCCGATAGAGGATTTTCCGGTTCCGGACCACAAGGATTAGCAGCATTGAAAAGGAGTTAAAGTGGCAATCGTAAAACCATTTCGAGCCTTAAGGCCCGACGCGGAGAATATTCAGAAAGTGGCAAGCGTCCCGTACGACGTTATCTATGAGGAAGAGGTCCGCGCGGTCACGGCGGAAAATCCGCTCAGCTTTTTGCGGATAAGCCGAGCCGAAGCGGAATGTGAGAACTCCGTGGACACGGATCACAAGCGGTCACGCGAGAACTTTGAGGATTTTATAAAACGCGGCGTGCTTGTACAGGACGAAGACCCGGCGTTTTATATCTATCGTTTGACGACGGCTGACGGACACGCTCAAACAGGCATTGTCGCGGGCTGCTCGCTCGAAGAATATGAGAACGGCAAGATAAAAAAGCATGAAAAGACGCGTCCTGACAAGGTCGAGGACAGAAAATCCCACATGCTGGCCCTGCGGGCACAGACCGGACTGATTTTTTTGGCTTATCGGGAAACCCCGGCAATAGATGCAATTATTTCTGATGTTACAAACCAGCCGGCGCTTTATGATTTTGTCGCTGATGACGGTGTCAGGCAGAGCGTTTGGAAAGTGAGCGAAACAGAGAGGCTGGCCGATGCCTTTGCCGAGGTCGATGCCCTGTATGTTGCCGATGGCCATCACCGAATAGAGAGCGCATATCAGGCGCGAAATGCCATCGGCGACACGTTGTCAGGCAGCGAACATGAATATGTGATGGCGGGCGTGTTTCCCGCCCGAGACCTTCGTATCCTGGCATACAATCGGATAGTACGCGGTTATGAGGATCTTTCCGATAAGGATATACTCGACGCCATCTCCGGAAATTTCTCTATCAGTGAAACCTCCGACAAGATCCCCACAAAACGCGGCGATGTCTGTATGTATCTTGGCGGCAAATGGCATGAGATGAGCTTTGTCGGGACGTTACCCGGAGATGCGGGGCCAACTGATCGGCTTGATGTCAGCATCGTCCAGCATTACATAATGGAACCGGTTTTCGGGATCGGCGACCCGAGAACGGATGAGCGTATTGGCTTTGTCGGCGGCGCACGCGGCACTGAGGAACTTGAGCATTTGGTTGACAGCGGCGAGGCTCGCGTAGCCTTTTCGCTGTTTCCGACGACGATGGACGACCTCCTTGCGGTTTCGGACATGGGCGAGATAATGCCGCCGAAATCGACTTGGTTCGAACCGAAACTGAAAGACGGGCTTTTCATTCATCGGATCTGACCTGAGCGGCCGCAACATCTCACTTACGTTATGAATAAACACGAGCTTGCTGATCTTCGTAGGGATTTTGCGGCAGGAGGACTTTCAGAATCCGATGTTGCCGCAAACCCATTCGAGCAATTCGCCGCCTGGATGAATGACGCTCTCAAGGCGGACATAATTGACCCGAACGCGATGACGGTTTCGACGGTCGGCGAGGACGGACGGCCTTCGGTTCGGATCGTTCTGCTGAAATACTACGGCGACGAAGGCTTTGCATTTTTCACAAATTACGAGAGCAAAAAAGGCCGTGACCTGACAGCAAATCCTTTCGCCGCGATGCATTTTTTCTGGCCGCAGCTTGACCGCCAGGTTGCCGTTTACGGTCGGGTAGAGAAAACATCTCGTGACGAATCGGAAAAATATTTCAACTCACGCCCGGTCGATAGCAGAATAGCCGCGTGGGCCTCTGCTCAAAGCAGCGTGATCGGATCGCGCGATATTCTGGACAAAAGATTTGAAGAATACAAGGAACGGTTCGGTGACGACGTTCCGCTGCCGCCTTTTTGGGGCGGCTTTCGCCTGACACCGGAAAGATTCGAGTTCTGGCAAGGCCGCCAGAACCGGCTGCATGACCGCATCTGCTATCAGCAGGACGGCGATGCGTGGACGATCACCCGCCTTTCACCTTAAGCAAAAATAGTATGTACGAAAAGACTGTCAATTGAAACACAGCTGCTTTCAAAAACTCAAGATCCTAATTGAACCACGCGATCTCAACTTCGATACGCCAGTCTTCAAGCATTTTTTTATTCAAACTCAGGATGCCGTCCTTTGTTGTGCCTTCGGGCGGCGGGATGAATTCGGAGAGTTTGTCGAACATTTTTTCGCGGTCGTCGCGTGACGTGCGCAAGAGCAGATGCCAAAGCGTGAGGGCGTCGCGGACCTTTGCCATTTTCACGATCTGATCGACAGCACGGCTTTCGCCTCCGTCGAAATCGAAGCTCGTAAGCGCTGCCTGAAATTCTTTTGTTGCCTCAGCCGAAAACGGCGTTCCGATGCCCTTGCCTTTTCGCGTCATGCACATTGCACCGGCCGGAACGTATGATCCATGGCCGCCATCCTCAAGCGAGACGAAACCGCCGGTGACGTGAAGCTTGCTGTTGCCCGCCTTATCGACCTCAAGCGTGTATTCACAGCCGAGATCGACCGCTTTGCCCGACGGCGTATCGACGATGAAAAGCCTCGGCGGCGCAAATATCCTTGCGTGCAGGCCGCCGTGTTCAAGCGAGAGGCGGTGTTCGTCTTCCGCTGTGCCGACCAGCTTAACACGTGAATTCGGCGCGACCTCAACGCTGCCGATATCGGCGACCTCTATGCGCGCACGCGAACTGGCATCAGTTTCGAGATATTCTCCCACGGCGAGCTTGTTCGCATCGGCAGAATCGCCGACCATCGGCGTTCCAGCTATCGCCTCGAACTGAAAATAAGGAGCATCGGTTTTGTCAGGTGTTTGAGTGTTTGTTCCTTGTGTGTTCGGCTCTGCGGTATGATCTGCGGGAGTTTGCCGCCCTGCGCTCTCATTCAGGTCGGGCATAAAGAAGCCGCGATAGACCAGGATCGAGACGGCACTCACGATCAAGACCGCCGTTGCAAATGCGGCAAGGTTTTTAAAGGCGAAAACTCCTTTTTCCGGCTGGACGGCCGGCTCCGGCGCCAGGTCGCCAAGTTCGGTCTCAATAGCGTTCCAAACGTCCAATGGGGCATCCTTTTGCGGCAGCAGACCTGCGAGTTTTGCTCCGAATTTCATTTCATCGTGTTCCCGGCGGCAACCGTCACAGACAAGCAGATGTCTAGCTACGGTCTGCCGCTCTTCCTTGCTCAACTCCTGATCGACAAAGGCAGAAAGCTGATTTTTGTAATGCCTGTTATTCATTTCAATTTGCCCTTACTTCGTGCGGGCTTCTGCACTATTGAACCTCATTTCTGAGATGTCCCAGTTTTCCTGCCAACATTTTATGGGCGCGATTTAACCGTGATGAAATTGTGCCGGTCGAACAATCCAGCACATCCGCGATCTCCTGATACGAAAGTCCTTCGACATATTTCAACAGGATCGGCAGACGGTATTTCGGCTTCAAACTTGCGATAACAGCCTGCACTTCGGCGGATATTTCTTGCGAATGCAGTTCATCATTCAGAGATATTTTTGTCACCGGCCCGCCAAACGCAAACCAGTCCGCGATATTTAAAAAGCGTTTCGTCTTCCTCGATTCGTCAATGCACATATTGACCGTCAGCCGATAAAGCCAGGTAGTGAACTGCGCATCTCCGCGAAAGTCCATGTTTTTTAGCAGCTTCAAAAAAACCTGCTGCGTCACATCGGCAGCGCGTTCCGTGTCGCCACCGAAAAAATTGAGTGCTATGGAGTAAACCCGCCGTTGATGCAGAACATACAGATCGTGCATCGCCTCGCGGCTGCCGCTGCGGCATTCGGCGATGAGGTTTGATACAGGCTGATCTTCTGTCACCCGGGAACGAGTCTCCTTTTTCAGTCTTGTTTCATTCTATCGTATTTATATGCCGGGTTTTCGGGCCGCAGTAAACCAAACAACACGAAGTGGTCAGGACAATATCTTCACTATTCCGTTTTCTCACGGATGTCCGCGACTATTTCCGCAGCAGCGGTTTTCAGAGCGTCAAGCGTCGTGTTTCCGACAGGGTTTATCTTTAGCCGGATCATAGCTGTTCCCTTTCGGATGACAACGAGATGAAACCCCGTGACGTCGCTGTGAGCGATGGCTTCGTCACCGGCTCCGTTCCAAAATTCAAATCCGGGATTAGATGCGTTCGATTGCACGATAGAATTGAAAGTGTTCATCGCCGTTTCTATCGAGTTGCTGCGCTCAAGCATAATATAGAGCTTTGCCGCCTTTTCTTTGTCCTCTGATTTTGCTGCAAAGACACATTTCCACGAGCGGCCTCCATCTTCGTCCGATACGCTCGTATCCGCGAGCACTACGTCAGAACCAAGGATGCGTGCGGCGTCTTCGGCATTGATAATACGGCAATGGCCCGGTTTTGCCGATGCGGTTTCGGCATTGAACAAAAAAGTTAGGATCAATATTGCAATGAATGTTATTTGCATCTGGTCTCCTTCTTTAACTGGCCGCCAGCTTATGCCGGCGGTTCTGACATTTTTAGCTCATCAACTGAATATCCCGCGTTGCGTAATACAGCCCGCCATCGCCTTCTTCCAGAGTGACTATCGGGTTAAAGCCACCGCGTTTTCCCGCATCTGCCCGTTCGCGGGCGGAGATCAGCGGGTCGTCCTTGAACAGGATGGAATCTATCCAGTCTTCCTTCATCGTCGCGGTCGTTACGGTCATGTGTATATGAGCGGCGAATTTTCGTTCCGGATAGGGCGCGGGCTTTATTGTCACAAAGGCATAGCTGCCATTGTGGTTCGTCAGCATCCAGCCGCGATATTTGCCGTGGCGATGCTCGTTCGCAGAGCGGCCGTAATAACCTTCCGTATCGGTGTGATAAAGATAGATAAGCGTGTTCGGAGCCGGAGTTTTACCGTCAGGCCGATAGACCGTCCCGCGTATTTTGATCAGCTCGCCCTTATGAGTCGCGTCCGCAAGGTCGAATTTCGGCCCGATCTTATCCGGTGCGGCAATGGCTCCGTTCCATTCGCCGTTCGGATCTTGTATGGCATTGCGCTTCAACAATGTCATAATGTCATTCGGTGCAGGCCGTTGAGCGGAGGCATCGTTCCGGCAGCTTGCCATCAGCGGAAATGAGGCCGCGGTTGTAACTGCTTTCAGCAGGAAATCACGGCGTGTGTGGTTCAAATTCATCATAGGGGTTGTCCTCTTTCCTGTATTTGTCGATAATTTAGACGTTGGCCCCTGAGTATTTCTTCCAAAATTTTTATGATCGAGACCGAACGCCTCTTTTTTCGCAAATTCACCGAAGCCGACCTGCCGTGGCTGATAGAGAACCGGCGGCCGGAGGCCGTCAATCGCTACCTCGGCGGTGTGAAGATGCAAAACCCCGAAGCCCTAGCCGTCCGCATAAGATTTTATATGGACTGCTATGACAAACACGGCGTCGGAATGTATGCGATGGGGTTAAAGGAAACCGGCGAGCTTATCGGGTCGAGCGGGCTGCAGCCGCTTGAGGAAACCGGCGAGATAGAGGTAGGTTACAATCTGGCTGAAAAACACTGGCGGCAGGGCTACGGATATGAATGTGCAATGGGGTGGCTGAAATACGGTTTTGAAACCGCCGGATTGGAACGCATAGTAGCGGTCGCTCATCCTGAGAACACGGGTTCGTGGCGCATAATGGAAAAATGCGGGATGAAGTATGAAGGCCGGCAGATGCACTACGGAATGGAATGTGTTTTGTATTCGATATCAACAGAAACGTGGAATAATATTTCTCGCTGATCTATAAAAAAGCCATGCAGCCCAGTTATCCAAAATTGATATTTGCCATTTTGGCCGCGTTGTATTTTCTGTGGATAGCCTATGACCCGATGGAGGGCAGTTTTCTTGACCTTGTCGATCTGCCTATTCATGAAACGGGGCATCTGCTTTTTCAACCATTCGGCGAATTTATGATGATCGCGGGCGGCACGATATTTCAGATATTTTTTCCGGCCGTTTTTGTAGGATATTTTATTTGGCAAGGGAAACCATATTCCGCCGCAATGGTATTGTTCTGGGTTGGGCAGAGCATGTTTCACGTCTGGGTCTATGCTGCTGACGCGGTCGTAATGCAGCTGATGCTGACGAGCGGGATGACCGGTTCGGAAGGCGGTTTTCACGACTGGAACTATATGCTGACCGAGTTTGCGATCCTGCACAAGACCAAGACGGTTGCCGGCATCATAAGGGCAATAGCAACGCTTACCACGCTTACAGCGGTGGTGCTTTCTATCTACTATTCGTTCGTGCCGGAAGCCGACACCGATCTCGATCTATGAGCTATACTTTGATAACAGGAGCTTCGGGTGGCATCGGTGAGGCATTTGCGCGCAGACTGGCAAAGGATGGCCGGGACCTGATCCTGGTCGCGCGTTCTGGTGAGAAGTTGGAAGCGTTGTGCAGAGAACTTGAAGAAGAGTTTTCAGTGAAGGCAGAACACATTGTTCAGGACCTTGCCGAACCCAATGCCGATGAACGCATTTTTGATGAAACAGAGCGATCGGGTTGGGATGTTGAGTGGCTCATCAACAACGCCGGATTTGGTTCGCAGGGCGATTTCGCAGAGCTTTCCATTGAGCGCGAGCTGGAGATGATACGCCTGAACATAACTGCTCTTGTAGGTCTGACGCATCGTTATTTGGAAAAGATGCACGAGCGTGGCTCTGGCACGATCATAAACATTTCCTCGGCAGCGGGATTTCAGCCCGTTCCGTTCATGGCGACCTATGCCGCAACGAAAGCGTTCGTCACATCATTTACGGAAGCGATAGCTGAGGAAAACCGTCCCTTTGGAATAAAGATATTGGCTGTTTGTCCCGGTTCCACAAAGACAAATTTCTTTAATGCGTCGGGCATTGACAGGGCGACCACATTCAAAGGACAGCAAACGGTCGAGGATGTCGTTGAAACTACTTTAAGAGCGGTCAAAACAGGACGTGCAAAAGTTATTTCGGGCTGGGCGAATTTTGCGGTTGCGTCGGCTGCCAATTTTATGCCCAATGCATTGATCACAAGAATAGTTTCACGCGGTTTGCGCTCGCGTTATCAGAAAAAGATATGAAGGTGACGGTACTCGGCAGCGGTTCAACCGGAAATGCCGTGCTTATTTCCAGTGATACGACCAACGTTCTGGTCGATGCCGGTTTGAGCGCACGAGAGATATTGCGCCGTTTGTCAGAGGTCGGCGTTGCGTCGGACAAGCTGGACGCGATTCTCATCACTCACGAGCATGGCGATCACGCCGGCGGCCTTCGCGTGCTTCTTTCTCAGGTCGGATGTCCCGTTTTTATGTCCGGCGCGACCGAAGATGCCTATTATTCAAACAGGAAAATTGACGCCAAAGGAAACGGGGAAGGCTTAAAACGCCGCGACGCCTTAAAGGGACGGACAGCCGACATTGTTTCAGATCAGGAATTCAGGATCGGCGACATAGATTTTGAACCGTTCTCATTACCGCACGACGCGGCTGATAATTTCGGCTTTGTCGCAAAACATCACGGGACAAAGATAGCCACGGCGATGGATCTCGGCCATTTCACGCCTTTGATAAAAGAGAAACTGCTTGGCTGTGACGCCATTGTGGTCGAATCAAACCACAGCCGCGATATGCTGCGGACCTGCACGGTGTATTCCTGGGAGCTTAAACAGAGAATAGCCGCAAAGACGGGACATTTATCAAACGAAGACCTGGCTGATTGGCTGACAGATGGGTTTGACGGTTCGGCTAGGCATATCGTTTTGACACATCTTTCGCAGAGGGCAAATGACCCGCACCTTGCCCGGATAACCGCCGAGTCGGCCTTGAAAATGCGCCCGTCCTTATATCGGGCTGAGACCATGATAACCATCTCAGCGCCAAAGTTGCCGACGCCATGGATATATTTGTAAAAAAGGCGTGTTTCGCCGGCCTTTTTAAGTTGGTCGCAAACAGAGCATGTGCTATGCTTTTTCAAAATCCGGTAGTACTTTCATTTGATCATTTACAATTTAAAACTAATTCAAAGGAGCTGAATACATGGCGGGAAAATTTGAGATAAAAGTAGGGAAAAACGGAAAACATCATTTTAACTTAAAAGCCTCCAATGGGCAGGTGATACTCACGAGCGAAAAGTATGAATCGCGCAAGGGCTGTGAGAACGGAATTGAATCCGTAAGAAAAAACTCAGGCAACGACGGACGTTTTGAGCGCAAGACCGCAAAGGACGGCTCGCCTTATTTTGTGCTGAAGGCCGCTAACGGCGAGGTCATCGGTAAGAGCGAGATGTATAAGACCAAGGCGTCAATGGAGAACGGCATCGCATCAGTAGGAAAGAACGCGCCGGATGCTGCTGTTGTCGATGCAAAGTAGATCGAAAGATCTTTTGGGATAGATCTTCGCAGGCGGCCCTGGCTTTTTTCGCCGGGGCCTTTCACATTCTTAAGTGTATGAAAAAGAGAACACGTCTCGGCATTGAGGTTTTGTTGAATGAACGGATAGATGTGTTGAAAGGACAGCGCGTCGGACTGGTATGCAATCAGGCTTCAGTTCTGCCCGACAGTTTCCGCCACGCGGCGGACGTGTTCTTTGAAAATCCCGAAATAGATCTGACGACGCTTTTTGGCCCGCAGCACGGCATTCGCGGTGACGTTCAATACAATATGATCGAAACGCCGCACATCCGCGACGCGCGCACCGGCATCATGGTCTATTCGCTCTACAGCGAGGTGCGTGAGCCGACCGAAGAGATGCTGGCAGATGTGGACACGATCGTTGTCGATCTTCAGGACGTCGGCTGCCGCATATACACGTTCGTTTACACAATGGCGAACTGTATGCGAGCCGCAGCCAAATACGGCAAACGTGTGGTAGTATGCGATCGGCCTAACCCGATAAACGGCAACGCTGTGGAAGGCAACATCACCGAAGATGAGTTCACATCCTTCGTCGGGCAATTCGCTTTGCCTACACGTCACGGAATGACCATCGGCGAGCTTGCGAGAATGTTCAATGAACATTTCGGCATCGGCTGTGACCTCGAAGTGATTGAGATGGCGGGCTGGAGCCGCGAGATGTGGGGCGAAGAGACAGGCCTGCCGTGGGTCTTGCCGTCGCCGAATATTCCCTATGTAGATACGTGCGTTGTTTTTCCTGCGACCGTTCATCTCGAAGGCACAGAGCTTTCCGAAGGCCGCGGCACGACGCTGCCCTTCTTTCTTAACGGCGCTCCGTTCATCGACGCTTATGCATGGGCGGCTGAATTGCGCAAATTCGATCTGCCCGGCGTTGCTTTCCGCGAAGCGTATTTTCAGCCGACCTTCTGTGAATTTGCCGGCCAGACCTGCGGCGGCGTGCAGCTTCACATTACCGACCGCAACGCATTTACACCCGTCATCACCGGCGTCGCTATGGTAAAGACCGCTTACGACCTTTACCCCGATCATTTCCAGTGGCGGCAGAACGACTACGAATACGAATTCGGCAAAAACCCCTTTGACGTAGTCTGCGGCACCGACAAGATCCGCAAAGCTATCGAAACAGGCATTTCTCTAAAAGAGATCGAAGATGCGTGGACGGATGGGTTAAAGGAGTTTTCTGAAAGTCGCAAACAATACCTACTGTATTAATGTTTGTGTATTGTTGTGTCGCTAGGTGGGTTCAGTTTCTTATCCACAAGATTACGCAAGTTACATTTCCTATCCGTCGTCCTTCCACTTTGGTGCGTCGAGTATTTTTTTGCCGCGTGGTGACAGACGATAACCAACTTCGAGGCTTTCTGTAAGGCCGATGGCCTTTAGTTTGCGGATCCGGGATTTGAACTTTGCGGTTTCAGTGCCGATGGATTCGGCAAGGTCGGCGGCTCGTGTGTTTGGCCGGTCGCGGATCAATTCGAGATACTTTCGTGTCCACGCGCCAGAGGATGACCGCTCATCCATTTGTCCGAGTTTTTTGATTATGTTGAAAAGTTCACTATCGGAAATATTTGCATTTTTGCGAAGCTCAATGCGCGGGTCTTCGCCGACAAAACTGACGCTGATGCGGTAAATATCGAGGCTTGTGTTTGGCAGCGAGTCAAGCAGATCTTTCGTTGATGTGAACCCGGCATTTCGCGCGTCCCGTTCGCTGATCTGTCGTTCTGTGACAACATCAACTGAATCTATGCCAAGGATACCCAACTGTGTCATCTAAGTTCCCCCGGCTTTAACGGCAGCGCGTTTCCAACGTCGGAACAGCAGCGAAACGTCGTCCGCAATGATCTTTTCGAGAATGACGTTCTTAACTAACATTAAGAAACCGAATTACTTTAACAAGCTATTTTGAAGAATCGTAAAGAGACTTTAAAATCTCTGATGAATTACTGAACTTAAAATATGGGTCATGACTAGATAAGTCAGTGATATTTGAAAATATTCAAAAGGATCGAGTAAAGGTTTTTCTTTCTATAGTTGAATCTAAACTCACATTCCTTAAGGTGC
>CAZOXY010000002.1:0-114857 GCA_964583955.1 uncultured Chloracidobacterium sp.
CCGATCGGGTGTGGCGATGGGTTGCCGACAACGCACCGACGAAGACGGTCGTGACACGACCGTCCCTGTCACCGGCGGCCATGTCTCCCGCATCCAGATTGAATGCCGGGACTTTCAGCCCGGCATCAATGATCCGTTGAGCTGCTTCACCCGGAATGAGATCAGGCCCCCAATAAAATTCGACCGCCTCGAACCCAAGCCTTGCCGCCTGAGCGAACCGATCATGGAACGGATACTCCTTCAGCAAGATGGAAACGTTTATATCGATATGTAGCATACGCTCAGAACAAAATATCAGAACCCGACATCAGGAACCCAACGGCCGAACCAGTGATCTCCGTATCTTTTCAGCGGAATATATTTCGCCGCAGGACGTTTTTCCTTTTGCCATGCGGCCAGGTCGTCAACATGTCCCAAACGCGAGACAAGCGCCCAATAGGTGCTTACCGCTCTTTGATAATGTCGTCCGAGTGCGGGCGGACGCGGAGTGTACATTCCCGTCGGGAACGGGTCCCAGAACAGTAGTCCGGCGGCGCCTTTTTCATAATATTCTCTGGCGTTGGATATGGCGTCCTCATAGGAAGAAAGCCGCCAGCCGATCATTAATGGATATACCTCGACGTTTGTTCCCTTTGTGATCTTTTTGAACCAGTCCATGTCCACGGGCTTGCTTGTATCCGTATGAAATGCCGCAGGAAAGATGCTGATCTTGTCTATCAGGCCTTCCTTTACCCATCGTTCCACATCCAGACCGAATTTCTTGTTGTCATTTTCGTTGTGAACGACCGATGCCATCAGTTCGTATCGCTCAGTTTTGCCCTGCTCTTTCTGCACGTCGTCCAGAAGTTTGCGGACATCGCGCATAAACCCGGTCATTATCTCGCCGCGAAGTTCATAGAGCCTCGGATCGTTCTCAAGGACCTGTTTGGCATCAACACCATATTTCGCCTTGAAAAGATCGCTGAACGCGTCTTCCCACAGCATTAGCGGAAGGCCCCGAAAATAAATGATCTCGATGCCGTCGGGTCTGTATTCCAGAACTTCGCGAAGAATGCCGTAGATATGTTCGCGAACCTGCGGCACGGCATAGCTCATCCTCATCGCCGGCGTGCCGTCGCGGTCGTAGGCCCGATATTCGGGATGATCGCGATAAAAACGCGACGTGAAATAATCCTCAAAAGCAGGTGTGGCCTGAAATGCCTGCGCCCTGAAACCGATATAGATCTTTTTATCCATTGAACGGGCGGCCTCTACGGCGAGCTTTGTATGATCCTCGCCCCTTTCGATGAACGCCTGAATGGACTTGGTAACGTAACCGTCACCCGTGCGGGCCGCGTCATCTGATAATTCGCCCGGAATCGTCCCAAGTTTTGACGGATAATTTACAAGGCCGCCGCCTATTATCTGCCACGAAAGCGTTCCGAAATCAGAATCGCGATAATGCTCAAAATCCTCAAGGAACTCTTCTTTTGTTGTCGGATAGTTTCGGTGTATCCAGCTGAATGCATCAAGCGTGGCGATGAGCTTTTTGCTGTTTTTGTCTTCTCTGTCCTTTTTTATCCATGCGACCTCGGCATCCGTCAGCGGAACCAGTTTCACATACATTATTACGGTGTGACGCGGGCCAACGTCCGGCTGCAGGTCTTCCAGCTTTGACTGCATCCGCATTTGGGCAATGTGCAGGTCCTGGCCGGTCAGGTCGGCGGCCTTGAAAAACACCTCTTCGAGGTCATCCCTGGCTCCGGAATATCTTCTGTGCTGATATGCGGCATCGTTCGTCAGCTTAAGCCGAGCCTCGCTTTCCTGTCCAAAAGCAAAGCGTCCCATGCCGCCCAGCCCGACATAGACCGCATGCCAACCATTTGCGTTCAGCGGAAGCGTAACGTCAGGGGCTCCGGTGTCGGGAAGAGATGCGATGCACTTTCCTTCCATGCCGTCCCGTGTCTCATATTCCAGCACTTTCCAGTGGCGTTTCGTCCTCACCTTGTCTGTCAATGCGCTGCTCGGCGTCACCTTGGACATATCAGAGAAAACTATCGCATCCTTTGACCGTTCCCATCTGTCCGCCTCGAATAAGGCGTTCTGGGCAATGACATTCGCGGAAAGTACTAAAAGACCGGTTGCCAGCCAAAGTGACGTTTTTGTAACCGCCGTGAAATGTTGTATTTGCGGCAAAAACAAGAAACACGTTCTTTGAACGAGTGATGGACAGCATCTCATATTTTTATTCTCCGGAAAGCGAATGTCGGTATCTAACTTTAGCTAAAGGCTTTTTTTGCGTCTTTTTAGAAAGATCGTGGCCTGCATCGGCCATAGTTGTACAGGCTGGCGGCTTATGCAAAACAGGCTGCCGCCATTTCCACGCATTTAACGCATGAACGGAAACGGCTCAAATTCCTCCGTCTTTTTGACGGGGTTATAACAGGCTCTCAAGCACGGCGTTGCCAAACTTATGCCGCCTGGTGAAGAAGGCGCCTGTCGATGACCACCTCGGCTGAGGTCCCAAGAATATTCATTAAAAGTACGACCCGTTTCCGGTCGTTCATTTCGCGCTTAAAGACACCGCGAAGTCCGTTCAATACACCGTCTGTGACCGAGACCGGATCGCCGCGATGCAGTTGCGGAGCCTGAAGCTCGACACAATTATCCTGATCCAGCCTGTCCTTGATGCTTTGAATTATCTCGTCTTCGACCCTTAGAAGAGTTGTGCCGAAATGCAGAACCTTGCGGACGCCGCGTGTGTACTGGATCGTATGAAGGGTTCTGCCCGGATCGAATCGGGCAAAAAGATATCCCGGAAATAAAGGAACACGAACCACGGTAGGCCGTCCCCAGATCGTTCGCTTTTTCCTCTGCTTTGGATTCAATATCTCTACATCCAATTGCGAAAGGTGATGCGCCACTATGTCTTCCTGATTCGACTTTGTGTGGACCGCGTACCAATTTTCCCCGTTGATAAAATTCATAATTGGGATCCGGTCGTTAGACCGCTCTCGCGTTTCTTCTTGACTGTGGTTTAGAACTTTTTATGGTTTGACTCGTAAGATTATAGTTAGATGCCCGCCTTGAAATAAATAGGAATATTGGTTAAATTGCCCATAGTGTTCAGCCGGCTGAACACTATGGGCAATGACCGCAGGATATTTTCCCCTAAGCGTTGATAATCCTCGTAAAATATCTTTACTGAAATAAGGTGACACGATATGATGCGCAGAATCCCGCCTCCAGACACTCGGACCAAATCGGTTCCGGCAGTCCAAAAGGCAATGGCAATTTTGGAACGACTCGCAACCTCACAAAACGGGCTGGGTTTGTCGGAACTCACGCGCGAACTGTCGCTTCCTAAAAGCTCCACATACGGGATGCTGTTGACGCTGGAGCGCCTCGGCTATCTGCATCGCAATGAAAGCACCGGACGATATATGTTCGGGATGAAGATATTGTCTCTGGCAAACATGGCCATGAACGGGTTGAACCTCCGTAAACTGGCAATGCCGCATCTGCGCCAGTTGATGATAAAAACCAAACTCACGGTACACATGTCAATTCGGGAACATCACGAAGTGGTGATAATCGAAAAGGCCGATTCGCCCTACACACCAAAGGTCGAGACGTGGGTAGGTAAACGAATGGGCATACATTGCACCGCCGCCGGAAAGGCACTGTTGAGCGACTGGCCCGATGAGGACATTGACCGATTGATACGCTATGGCCTGCCAAGATACAACGACAACACCATCGTTTCACCCAAAAAACTGAAGGACGAACTGGCACGCATCGTGAAACAAGGCTATTCGGTGGATGACGAGGAAGAGACCATCGGTTCGCGATGTGTCGGAGCTCCGATAACCGACCAAACGGGAAAGGTCGTCGCCGCCGTTAGCGTTGCCGGATACAAACAGCAGATACACCACGAGAGTTTTCCTGAGATAGTCGCATCTGTAAAAGATACAGCTGTCGATATTTCCAGGGATCTTGCCAATATGGTTCTTGCTTCTGACCCGAACACCGATACGGGACTTAGCTGAACAGCTTTTCCTTGCGCTAACCAAACGCCATATATCCAAAACACATCTTTTCCCTTGTCGCTGAAAACTGAGGTTATGATATATCTCTGCAAGCCGGGGATCGTCTGATCCAGAATCGATCCTAAGTATGAGAAAAGCATCGAAGAAGAACAAATCGTCTTTTCTTAGTTGAAATCGACTTTCATTTTCATTATCCTATCTCAATATCGCCCCTCATCATTCAGGACTAACGGGGCGAGAGAACAGTCATCACTCAGGAGAACAATGAAAAACACATTTCTTTTGCTTTTATTCGCAACATCGCTGGTGGTCGTAGGACATGCGCAGAAGATCGAAAAGGTCGAAAAGGTTGGCTCGGCGCTCTATGAAATGGTGTATAACGCCAAGGATGATTCGCTCTATGTGGCTGCGGTCGGCAAACGCGGAGAACCGGAAACGGCAAATATCTATAAGCTAGACCCAAAAACCCTCGCGGTCAGGGGAACGATCAATGTCGGCGAAGCACCCGCGTTCGGGCTGGGGCTTAACCGCAAGACACAGACGCTATATTCGTCAAACACACGCAGCAATTCGGTCCACGCAATTGATCTGAAGACCGGAAAGGTCATAGCAACGATCAAACACGGAAGAGAAAGCTCACATACACGCGAAGTTGTCACCGACGAAAAGAACAACAAGGTCTATGTTTCAAATATTTCTGACATTTGGGTCATTGACGGCAAGGCCAATAAGTTCAGTCATCTGATCGAGGGCATCGGCGAAGGCGTCACGGGCCTCGCCATTGACCAGGACGCGGAACGGCTATATGTATCCGATATGAAGGCGAACACGATAACCGTTTTGGACGTAAAAACAGACAAGGTGGTGGGCAAATTCGACACCGGCGGAAAGAACGCCATCAATGTCGCCCTCGATGTCAAAGGCAAGCGGCTATTTGTTGCTCATCAGGAAACGGGAACAGTCACCGTTCTGACGACCGACGGCAAGCTGCTCAAGTCGATAGAGACCGGCGAAGGAGCTTTGGGCATTACCTATAATCCGGCCAGAGACCATGTGTATGTTTCAAATCGCCGTGCCGGGACGACCAGCATAATCAATGGCAAAACGTACGAAAAGGTCGCCGACCTTGAAACCGGAACACACCCGCAAACCATTGCCTTTGATGCAAAGGGCGGCCGTGTTTGGGTAACGAACAAGGCAAAAAGCGCTCCGCGTCCGCAGGCGGGACAACCCGCTCCGCCGCCGGCTCCGGAAGATCCCAATGGCGACGTTATCGCTCTCATTTCACTGAAATGATCGAAAATGAAAACAGGAAAGGGCGGATATTCCACCGCCCTTTTACTGCTTTTGTGAATATGGTCTGTCCGGAAAAAACGAGAAGCTCTTCCCTGCCGCTGCCCCTAAAAACAATTAGATCATCGGGAGTTTTTATTGTCCGTGATTGCGGCTTAACGGCTTCGTTCATCTCACCGATCATCCTTTCCATGCTCGCCAGGCCGCCTGAGACGGTGTACCAGGCCTCGGTGTCAAGATAAATGACCCCTCCATTTTTGAAAGCCTTTGTCGATCTGATCACGTCGTTGTCAAGAAAGGTCTTTGCAAGTGTTTCCTCGCCGAGTATCTGTGCGCGGTCCATCACAAAAAGGTAGTCAGGATCTATCTGTTTTATGTATTCAAAATTTACGACCTGCCCGTGCTGAGCGGCTTCTTTTATGTTCGGGTCCGCCGGTTTGATGCCAAAAGACTGATGCAGAACTCCAAACCGCGACTGCGGCCCGTAAACAGATATCTTTCCGCCGGTATAGAGCGAAATCAGCCCGGTTTTGCCGCTTTGCGAAACACGGCCGTTCAGTTCCGCCAGCTTTTTTTCCAGTTCGGCCAGTTTCTCATCGGCTTTCACTTCACGGTCGATAATGCGTCCTAAAAGAGCAGCATTCTCCTTGAAACTTGGGTAATAAGCATCATTTTTCGGCTCCAGAAAAATGGTCGGAGCGATCTTGCGAAGTTCCTGTATCTTTGCCGCAGCTCTGCCCGAAACGATTATCAGATCGGGTTTAAGCTCGAACAGTAATTCAAAATTTGGCTCAAAAAGGGTTCCGACATCCGCATATTTCTGATCGGCGAAAGGCTCAAGGATCTTTGGCAAATTCGATTTTGGCAGCCCGACGACCTTGTCCTCCGCCCCGAGTGTCAAGAGCGTATCAAGAACGCCGTAATCGAATGAAACTATGCGTTTCGGATCGACCGGCACCTGCTGTTCCCCATGCACAGCATCGGCGATGGTCAATTTGCGTCCCGTGTCGCCCGGCGGCGTGGAGGTTGGGTCTGAGCATCCGGTAAAAAATGCTGCCGTCAATATCAGCAGCAATATCAATGAACCTGAATTTCTTTTCATTTTGTTTCCCTTTTCAATAATAGATACAGATCTTTTTGCCGTCGATCTCTCTGATCTCCAGCGGAACATCAAAAACCGACGACAGCACATCCTCGCAAACAACTTCGTCCACTGAGCCAAGCGCGGCGATCTTTCCGTTCTTAAGCGCGACCATCCGGTCGGAATAACGCGCGGCAAAATTGATGTCGTGCAAAACCAGAACGACCGTCTTTTTCAGTTCGTCAGTAAGGCGGCGCAGTATCCGCATCATCTCAACCGAATGCCGCATATCAAGACTGTTGAGCGGTTCGTCCAGAAGAATATGGTCAGTGTCCTGTGCAACGATCATGGCAATGAATGCCCGCTGCCGCTGGCCGCCGCTAAGTTCGTTGATATCTTTTCCCGCCATTTCCGCCAGGTCAAGATATTCGACCGCCCTTTCGACCATGTCCTTATCCTCGCCCGTCAGCCGCCCGCCGGAATGCGGAAATCGTCCAAACCCGATAAGTTCTTTTACCGTGAGGCGCATATTCACAAAATTGGATTGCTTGAGAATGGAGATACGCTTTGCCAGGTCGCTCCCGCCATATTCAAGAATGTTCTTTCCGTCAAGCAGCACTTCACCCCCATCGGGTTTGATAAGGCGGCTTATCACACCGAGCAGCGTTGTCTTTCCCGCTCCGTTCGGGCCGACAAAGGATGTTATCGACCTGTCAGGTATCCCAAACGAAACGCCGTCAAGCACTGGCACGCCCGAATAGATCTTTGAAATATCACGCACCTCGATCACATGCGATTCCCCCTTAACAAAAGGATCACGAAGTAAATGCCGCCGACAAAATTTATCAGCACCGTCACAGTCGTTCCAAAATTCATATATCGTTCAACTGCCAGTTGCCCGGCCAACAGCATCACCGAGCTTAGCAAAACTGAGATGGCCGTTATCACCGTATGCCGGTAGGACGTCGCTATCTCTCTGGCAAGATTTGCGACCATCAGGCCGAGAAACGCTATCGGCCCCACAAGGGCTGTTGCCGCCGAAACGAGAATGGCCGACACTATGAACGTCCGTTTCACCAATGCGTCGTGATCGACGCCAAGACTGACAGACTGCTCGCGGCCAAGCCCGGCAACATCAAACTTTCGCATGTCCCTTAGCAGCCATCCCGCTGAAGCAATGCACATCACCATAGCGATCAGAACGATGTTCGTATTGATGTTGCTGAAACTGGCGAACATCTTGTTTTGCAGGCTGGTGAATTCGCTCGGCGAAATTATCATCAATAGGAAATAGGCAAGCGTCCGGAAAAGCTGTCCGAAAATGGTTCCGACAAGCACGACAAAAACAAGGTCATGACCACTCCTGCCAAACACCGTTCGCAGCAGAAAAAGCGCAAGCACCACCATCACGACGACCGACACCAGAAAATTCGCGTTTCGGTCCGATACTAAAAAGCTCGCCCCGCCGAGAAAAAAGAAAAGCGCGGCCTGAATAAGCAGATACATGGCGTCAAACCCAAGCGTTGCCGGCGTCAATATACGGTTGTGCGTGACGGTCTGGAACAAGACGGCCGAATATCCGATGGCCCCGCCAGTTACGAGAATCGCCAACAGCTTTGGCAGCCTCTGGCCGAGGAAGAACCCGTAATTTTCCGGCGTCAGCCCCGGCAGCACAAGCACCAGCGAAAGTCCCGCGAGCAGGACAATGAGTATCGCGATCTTTCCGCTATCTCTCATAAGCCCTCCGCCGGAACAAAAGAATGAGAAAAGTTATACTGCCGATAACACCAACCGTCAGCCCTATGGGAACCTCATACGGAAAGATCACGAGCCGGCTGAAAATATCGCAGACGAGCAGAAACAATGCACCGAAAATAGCTGTGTCCCATATCGTCCGCCGCAGGTTATCACCTTTGGTCAACGACACGATGTTCGGAACTATCAGATCGAGGAACGGAACGGCCCCGACTATTATCACGACCACGGCCGTCACCACCGATGTGATACCGAGGCCGATATTCACCACCCGATCGTATTTTAGTCCGAGGCTGAGCGATACGTCCTCGCCCATTCCCGCAACAGTGAATTTGTTCGCGTAAAGAAAGGCTATCACCACCATCGGGACGCTCAGATACAGAAGCTCATAGCGGCCGCTGATGATCCATGTAAAACTGCCTATCATCCAGGCGCTCAGGCTCTCGACCATGTTGTATCTGTAAGCGAGAAACGTCGCCATCGCCTCGATCAAAACTCCAAGCATTATCCCGAGCAGGGGAACCATCTCAAGGCTGCGCACCTTGATCTTTTTGATAAGAAAGACAAAAGCGAATGTCCCGGCCATTGCGAACGCCGTGGCAAAAAACAGCGAAGAGATATAGCCGTATGCGGAAAAGAATATCGTCGCCACAAGCAGCCCGAAATGGGCGGAATTGACAGAAGCTCCGGTCGTCGGTGAGACAAATCGGTTCCTTGTTATGTGCTGCATGATAAGCCCGCAAATGCTCATTCCCGCGCCGGTGATAAGCACCGCCGCAAGACGCGGAAATCTTGTCAGGAGAAGGATCTCGACCTTTTCGCTATTCCACAAAAGCAGGTCGTTAGGCATTACGGGAATATTCCCTATGAATAACGAGGCGCACGAAAGCAGGGCCAAAGCAATGACAGCATATATTGTTCTCATTTGCTAAATGTTCCCGTGCCGTTCCTCTCCGCGCCGACAGCCTCTGCCTTGACTAAGCCAAACCGCTGCTCTAAGATTGAATTTCTTATTGAAAGTGAAAATCATTTTCAGAAGTATAAATTTTAGCAGACAAAAGGCGTTTGTAAAACCGCCGGTGCCACATGTTTCGGGACATCGAACCTAAAACCTTAATTTCCGCTAAAGACGGCTTACTGGCAGGCCATGGCGGCATGATGCAGAGCGATGCCGAAGACAATTCGGACAAGGTTTCGATAACTATCGGCAATGTTGACATCATGAACGAGGTTTGCTCATGCAGGTTCCTATATCGCGCGAACGAGCCATTTCGTTCGGTATTTCTTGATCTGCCGCCGTTCTCTCGAAAAGACCCTGAAAAATTTGAACTGCGGCCGACAGACGATCCGAACACATGGACCGTAACTGTCGAACTTCCCCTCGCAAGCCGTTTTTCCTTTCGGATGGTCGAAGTAAATGATTCCTTTGAAGCACGGAATGTTGGTGCCGGAAGGTTTGGCACGGAGCCGATGTGGGCTTCGGGAATGTCCATTGAAACGCCGGGCGTCGAACCGGCGTATTCAGCCGTCCTGCCTAAAGGAACCCAGGTCGGAAAAGTGACGGAGTATGTCATCAAGCACGGATCGGACGAACCTGAGCGGCGGGGGTGGCTTTATGAACCGCCGGAAGAACGCCAACGAAGCATTGAAAAACTCCTGATATTTTTTGACGGCGAAATGTATCTGAACGCAATAAAGGCCGCCTCGATACTTGATTCGCTGATGCACCGACGGGAAATTCCGAGGGTCGCTGCCCTGTTCGTTTCGCCGCTTGAGGGAATACGTGAAAAGGAACTTGTGCTGGATCAGGGCTTTGCATCGCATACAGCCATTGGCCTGCGCGAATTTGCACAAGAAAACCTGGGATTACGGTTCGGAGAAGGTTCCTGTGTTGCCATCGGAGCAAGTTTTGGCGGCATCGCTGCTTTATATATTGCAAAACAACATCCCGGCCTGTTCCACGGCGTGATCGCTCAATCGCCTTCGCTGTGGCGATGTCAGGACAGAATGGCTGACCTGATCGGTGCCGCGAACGCATATTTGCTGAACATACATTGGGGCGTTTTTGAAACTCAGGAAAAGAACGGGACCAGTTTAGCGGAGGCGAACCGACGGTTCGTCAAGATGCTTGCCGCCGCCGGACACTGTTTTGAATTTGAAGAATACAGGGGCGGACACGGCGCCGTGAATTGGCGCGAGTCCCTGCCCAAAGCACTGAAAAAAGTGCTGGGACAAATATAGTGATCCTTATAAATACAGCAATGAAAAAAAGAGTTGTTCGAATATTGTCTTTTACCGCCGTCTTCGTTTTTTCTTTTGTCGGCGTTTATGCTCAACAGGCTTCAGTTTCAGGAATTGTCACGGATCCGGGTGGTGATAACGTGCGGGGCGTCCCTGTTTCCATAAAAAACAACGCCACATCCGCTGAGATCTCCGCCACGACAAACAGCGCCGGAGTTTACAATTTCCCGTCGCTGCAGCCGGGAGTTTATACGCTAACTTTTCAGGCGTCGGGTTTCAAGACCGTTTCGATGCGGAACGTCGTTGTCGAAACCGCCACGAAAATAACGCAGAACATCTCGCTGGAGATCAGCGGCCTCGAGGAAACAATTACCGTGGACGCCGACGGTATCGCGGTAAATTCGACTGACGCCTCGGCAGGCACAACCATCAACAGAAGGTTTGTTGAGAACATTCCGCTGAACGGCCGGTCGTTCCAATCGCTGCTGACGGTCGTTCCCGGTGTGACCGCTGTCCCGTCAACCGGGACAGGATCCAGCGGAGGCATTTCAGTGAACGGACAACGAACCGAGGCCAATTATTTCACCATTGACGGCATCAGCGCCAACACCGGCCTGCCGCCGACGGGTACGCCGGGATTCGGCGCCGGTTTTGCCGGAGCGACGCCCGGAGAAACGGCTTTGGGGACAACACACAGCCTTATCTCAATTGACGCCTTGCAGGAATTCAAGGCCGGCACTTCAACCTACTCCGCCGAGTTCGGCCGTTCGCCGGGGGGACAGTTTTCCTTCACATCACGTTCGGGGACTAATGAATTTCACGGCTCGCTATACACATATTTTCGCAATGATATTTTCGACGCGAACAATTTCTTCGGCAATGCGTCAAACACGCCAAAACCGGCAACGCGGCAGTGGAACTTTGGAGGCACGTTCGGCGGCCCACTTCCCTTTCTGAGGTTTGGCGAGACCGATGACTGGTTCACAAGCGGCCGTGACAGGACATTTTTTTTCGTTTCGTACGAAGGCCTGCGGCTCCGCTCGCCGCAATCAGGCGTGCAGACACAGGTGCCGAGCATGACGCTCAGGACAACAGCAGCCGCGGCATGGCAGCCGCTGCTGAACGCTTTCCCCGTTCCCAACGGCCCCGATCAGGGCAACGGCCTGGCACTTTTTACGGCAAGCTATTCAAACCCGGCACAGATCGACAGCCTTAATGTGCGTGTCGATCATCGTTTCAATGACAGATTCACAATATTTGGCCGATACAGCGATACGCCCTCGGAAACGTCAACGCGGCTTTTGACCAATCTCGCCCAAACGCAAACGACCGATTTCGGCAACCGTTCACTGACCATCGGATCGACGCAGATATTCACCGCGTCTCTTATAAATGATCTCCGTGTCAGCCGGACGGATATTCGTTCAAGTTCTCTCTTTGAGACCACGGATTTCGGCGGGGCCGTGCCGTACAACATTCCCGATATTCCGACCGTGAATACCAGTCCGAACAACCGTGTCAACGTAGCGTTTAATTTCGGCGGCAGGCCGTCATTTAGCCTGTTGAATCAGACGGGTGAGCAGAACCAGTGGAATTTTGTTGACACGCTTAGCTTGGCGTGGGGCAGCCACGCTTTTAAGTTCGGCGTTGACTATCGCCGAACGGAAACGGCACTGACGCTGCCGCCAAGGTTCATGCCGATAAACGTTGCTGGCCAGGCCGAATTTCTTAACAATACGATGACAAATTTCAACCTTGTCATGTATTCGCTCGACAAACTGCGGCCCATCTATAAGAATTTTTCGCTTTTTGTTCAGGACGAATGGCGTATCAGCCACAAGCTGAATGTTTCGCTGGGTTTACGGTATGAGGTCAATCCGGCATCGACGGACGCCGCCGGACAGCTTCCGTATAACGTCGATCAGGTAAAGGACCTTACGACAACCCGGCTCGTATTGGATCGCGACAGGCCGTTGTGGGAAACCACGTGGAACAACTTTGCTCCGAGGATCGGCATCGCCTACATTGTTAGAGATGAACCCGGTTGGGAGACCGTACTTCGCGCGGGCAGCGGCATATATTACGACCTCGGCAACACACAGGCATCTGACGGCTATGGACGTGCGGGATTCAGGATCACCACCAGATTTGTGAACGCGGCGTTTCCACTGACGCAGTCTCAGGTCGATGGCATTCCCGCTCCGAGCGTGACCACACCCTACACAGAAACGATCCTGACCGACGATCCTTTCCTGAAACTTCCCCGTACGGTCCAATGGAACGGTGCCGTTGAGCAGTCGCTGGGAGGTTCGCAATCGGTCTCGGTCAGCTATATCGGAGCTTCGGGGCAAAGGCTGTTGGTTGACCGTTCGTATCTGCCGAGAGCCTTGGGTAATCTGAATTTCAGCGCGGCCGCCGCCATCGTTCTTACGACCAATGAGGGGCGTTCGAGCTATCATGCATTGCAGGCTCAGTTTCAGAGAAGGTTGACGCGTGGATTTCAGGCAAATGCGTCCTACACGTGGTCACATTCCATAGACAATGCTACAAGCAACTTCACAGTTCGCCAACTGACACGCGGAAATTCTGATTTTGATATAAGGCATAATTTTCAGGCGGCTCTTTCTTACGACATTCCATTCAGATCGGAAAACCGTTTCGTGTCCGCCCTGATGGCAAACTGGGCCGTCGACGGCCGCGTCTCTGCCCGGACAGCCCTGCCCGTGAATATTATCGGGGGAACAGGCATCGATCCGGCTGTGCCGTATTTGTCCGTGGATTTTCAGCCGAACTATGTCGGCGGCGAACTCTACGTCAACGACCCGAGCGCTCCCGGCGGCAGACGAATCAATTTTGACGCGTTCACGACTGCCCGTGATGAGAATAACCAATTGACACAAGGTGATTTTGGGCGAAACGTCGCTCGCGGCTTTGGCTCGTTTCAAACGGACATCGCCGTCAGACGCAATTTCCCGATAACCGAACGGCTCAGCCTGCAATTTAGGGCGGAATCGTTCAATCTGTTCAACAGGGCAAACTTCGGTGCGATTGCAAATCAGCTCTCAGTCGGAGCCAACCTGTTCGGCCGCGCGACCAACACCCAGAATGCCCAACTCGGCGGCCTCAATTCCCTTTATCAGGTCGGCGGCCCGCGTTCGTTCCAATTCGCATTAAAATTGTTGTTTTGATCTTTAGGAACATAAGTAAGAAAAGATCCGGCTTGTATGTTTCAACGAGCCGGATCTTTTTGTTTTGAAGTATTGTATGCCGAGGCCGGCTATCCGATCGCCCGGCTATGGCTGGGCGTCGAGTTTGGCGAGTTTCAGGCCGCGGCGGATCTCTTCGTTCTGCATGAACCAGTGCCAGTTCTTGCCGGTTCGCAGGTTTTCGGCGGCGAGCAGCGTGATGCCGAGGTCGATGCCGATAACGTCGCCGTTGACCCATCCGGTGTGCGGATTGAAGGCATCGACAAAACCGTATTTCAGATAGACCTTGTCGCCGTATTCGGCTTTCATTCGTTTTAGAGCGGGAAGCGTGATGTCAGGAGTGAACATCAGCGATCCTGCCGCGGCGCACGGCACCACGGAGCCATCGGTGCGGTCATGTCGCGGCGGGCCGCCCCAGGCGATATAGCCGCGTTCGCTGTCGGAGGCTGTCATTCCCCACATATCCGGCCCGTATTTCGGAAACTCCCTGCTCAGTTCCTCGGCAAAGAATTTCTGCTGTGCGCGTGTTGCCTTAACCGAATTGTCAAAGTAGTTGACGAACGGCGGGCGGCGTTCGCGGCGGTTGCGAAGATCGACCCACGCGTGTGAGAACTGGTGAATGAAAAGCGGCGAGACAGAACCAATGTAACGATAGCCGCCATACTCATTCCACGGCCGCTCAAATGCGTACCACGAATTGGGTGAGATCGGATGCGTCGGCGAACCGATGGCAAGCAGGTACAATATCGCTTCCTCGCTGTATCTGCCCCATGTGCTCTTTATAAAACCGCCCTGTTCCTCACGATAACCGTGGCTGAGCAGATATTGATTATCGGCCTGCATCCATTTGAAATCGACGCGGCGATATATCTTATCCGCAAGTTCGGCGATCTGCTTGTCGTCAGCAAAGCATTGCTTTACCGTCAGTACGCCGCCAAGAAGAAGCGCCGTGTCTATCGAGGACACTTCGCTCTGCCATTTGCGTTCGCCCGTTTCGCTGTCCACAAAATGATGGAACCAGCCGTTCATGTGGAACATCTTGTTGGCAAAAAAATCGAGCGTGTTGCGCGTGCGTTCCTTTGCCTCATCGCGTGTCACCCAGCCTCGGTCAGCGGCAATGCAATAACCGCTCAGGGCAAATCCTGACGCCGCGATGCTCGCGACATTATAGCTGCGATGGCCGGGATCGCGAGGGCTGCCGTCCGCAGGAGCACGGTCGAGCGTGAGGCCGGTCTTCGGATCGGTACGCTCCCAAAAATACTGAAAGGTGCGTTTAGAAAGATCTTCGAGAAACGCATCGTCCTCAGCCGATATGCGAGCGGTCGGGACCGGAGCCGTCGGGGCCGGATTGATGGCTTCCTCGACAACGACGCTCGGTTTATTCGGATCGACGACCTCGAAAACGCTTTGCCGTCCGCTCTCGCTGCTGGTTCCGACGATGACCATAAATTCGCCGGGTTCCAGCACGGGTTTAAGATCGCGTCCGAGAAAGCTGAGATCCTTCGGCTCAAGCGTAAATTCGACCGTCTTCATCTGGCCCGGTTCGACGGTGACGCGTTCAAAACCGCGAAGCTCGCGCTCAGGCCTTGTGACCGATGCCGCAATGTCATGGATATAAAGCTGCACCACCTCATCGCCCCTGACCTTGCCGCGATTGTGAACATCTATGCTTACCTTTACGCTTTCGCTCGGGCTTATCTTCAGTTTGTCGAGCCTCAGATTCTCCAGTTGAAACCGCGTATAGCTCAGCCCGAATCCGAATGGGAAAAGCGGAGAGTTCTCAACATCAAGATATTTTGAGGTGTATTTGTTTGCTTCCAACAACGGGCGGCCGGTGCGTTTATGATTGTAATAAAGCGGAAGCTGGCCGACCGACCTCGGAAAAGATGCAGGCAGCTTTCCGCCCGGATTGACATCGCCGAACAGTGTATCGACAACCGCGTTCCCCGCCTCGGTTCCGGGAAGCCACGTTACCAATATCGCGGGCGCATTTTCCTTCAGCCAGTTAAGTTCCAGCGGACGGCCCGTCATCAGAACGGCCGCATACGGCTTACCGGAATCGTGAACGGCCTTTACAAGATCGAGCTGTTTGCCGGGAAGCCCGATCTTTGAACGCGACGATGCCTCACCGGACATCCAGGCGGCTTCGCCGATGACAAGGATCGTGACATCCGCTGACTTTGCGGCATCGGCCGCTTTTGAAAATCCCGATGTGTCCTCACAGGCGGCATCGCATCCCGGCTCGAACACGACTGATGCATTCGGGTATTTTGCCTTGAGCGCTTCCAGAACCGTGACCGGGTCGTTGGGCTGTCCGTCGCCCGCCCAGTTGCCGTTCATATCTATTTTGCTGTTGGCAAGAGCGCCGATGACCGCGATGTTCTTTACATCTTTTTTCAGCGGCAGCATTTCGTTCTCGTTCTTTAGCAGGACAAATGACCGTTCTGCCGCGATCTTTGCAAGGTCGCGATTTGCCTGTTTAAAGACCTCCGCTTTTTCGCGTTCCTCGCTCGCGAACGGGTCATGAAAGAGGCCGAGGCGAAATTTGACACGCAGAACATGACGCACGGCCTGGTCGATGGTTTCCATCGAAACCTTGCCTGACTTTACGAGATCCTCACCGTATTTGTTGTAGAGGCGGCTGACCATCTCCATATCGGTCCCGGCGTTCAGGGCATACATCGCGGCATCGCTTTCGCTGCCCGCAAGGCCGTGCATTTGCAGTTCAAGCACCGAGGTATAATCGCTGACCACAAGGCCGTCAAATTTCCATTCATCGCGAAGAACCTGTTTCAGGACGAACGGATTTGCCGTTGCCGGAACACCGTCAATATCATTAAAGCTGGTCATGAACGAACCGACACCGGCGTCAACAGCCGCTTTGAACGGAGGAAAATAGACCTCGCGCAATGCCCTTTCCGAAAGGTCCGTCGTGTTGTAATCGCGTCCGCCCTCAGCGGCTCCGTAACCGACCCAATGCTTGGCCGTTGCCATCACGCGATCCTTTTGGCCGTAATCATCACCCTGAAAACCGCGAACCCGCGCGTAGGCCGCCTTTGATCCGAAATACGTATCCTCACCGGCTCCTTCGATGATCCTCCCCCAGCGGGCGTCACGCGAGATGTCCACCATCGGGGCAAATGTCCAATGAACGCCGGCCGCGCGCGCCTCGGCAGCGGCAACCGCGGCTGTCCGCTCCATAAGATCGAGGTCCCAGCTTGCCGCCTCGCCCAGCGGAACGGGAAAGATCGTCCGATAACCGTGAATGACGTCAAACCCAAGCAGGATCGGTATCTTTAACCTCGATTCAAGCGCGGCTTTTTGGAGTTCGTTCGTCATCCTCGCTCCGCGAACGTTCAGCGTTGAACCAAGCAGTCCCTTTCGCGCCATTTCTAAATGCTCGGGGCGATATTTCCCGTTCGCCTCGCCGTCAAGCTGCTGCAGCTGGCCCAGCTTTTCCGCCAACGTCATTTGCGCGATCAGGGCATCGATCCGCCGTTCGATCTCGGCATTTTTTGCGGCCTGTGTTTGCTGCGCCAAGGTTGCCGGCTGAGGCATGAGCAATGCCACGACCAAAAAAAACAAAAATGTATAAGATTTTTTCATGATCACTGATCTTTATGTCCGATTTTGTAAAACGTTTCGCGAAAGCTGCCAACCGCAGAGCCGCGTTCACTTCAAAGGATCCGCCTGACGCGGATGCCGCTTAATAATGTTTTCCCTATGCGGGGAACAAACGACACTTCAAGCCCTTCACTCTCAACATTGACCCGCGTTTTTATCCTATAAGCGGTAAGATGGCCGGCCCGATCAGCAAGATCGAGGTTTGCGATGACGTCGATCCCGTTGATGCTCACGTCAAAAACACGTTTTCCCTTTTCCCTGAACTCAGGTTCGGCGAACAGAAGTTCCGCCTCATAGGTTCCGGCGGGAACATCGAACCGATACCCGCCAAGACCTTCGAGTATTGTCTGAAAAAGCGGGTCTTCTTCCGTCATTTTGACGTTTGAACGCGTCTCTATCGCGGCTGTTCCTTGTCCGATATATCCCCAGCCGCCTGTCCGGTATTCGCGGTCGGCGGCCCACGGCGGCTCGCCATCGTTTATATATTCCGCGTTCGATCCCGCATTTACGGCAATAATACCTTCGGAAATGTCGGAATAGTCAAAAAAAGCGATCTTCAGTTCATCAACGATCTCGCGTCCCGCTGAAACGCCTTTTGCGATCAATGCATTCTCGCCGCTAGAGAACCTGACCGGCCATGTCGCTGTCCGATCCTTGCCGGCCTGAGCTTTTCCAACAGATCGGCCGTTATGAAAAAGTTCGACGTTATCAAGATTGGTATAGACTTTTACCTGCCTGTCAGGATTTCCGCTGGTCTGCTTTTGGTCGCGAAGAGCAATATGCAGAACCGGTTCTTTTGAGAGGCTCGCCTTGTAAAAATAGACAATGTCTTTTGCCGTCCGGTCATAGGTATAAAGGCCCTTTTGATTTATATGCGGTATCGTCTCGCCGCGAAATTCCGATCCGAAATCGAACTGATTCCATATTGCGCTTGCTGCGATAAAAGGCCGTTGATCCAACTGCTCAAGATAAGATTCATGGAACATCTGCTGCCAGGTGATCGTCGAATCGTACCGTTTTGGGCGTTCCGAATGCAGACGCCGGTCTCCGTTCACGCCATATTCGCTGAGTATCAACGGCCTGTCCGGAAAGCGTTGATGCTGATCGTCCATGAACTTTCCGAGGTCCTCGAATGTCTCGTAATACCAGCCGTGATAGAGGTTCCAGCCGATAACATCCGTTACCTGGCCAAGGCCGGATGTGTGGTAAAGCTCGCGTGCGCCGTGGTCGAATGCGATGACGGTCGCTCTGCTCGGGTCTTCCGATCTGCATATCGCTTCGAGTTCGCGTGCCAGTTCGACCGTTGCCTTTACCGTCCCGTCATCCTTCGGCACGGGCCAAAACACCTCGTTCATATAACCCCAAAGGATCACTGACGGATGATTGCGATGCTGACGTATCATTTCACGCAGCATCACCTTTGCATTCTCGTTGAACGCGGGCGAAACATGGATCTGATTCACCACAGGGATCTCTTCCCAGAGAAGAAGTCCGAGCCGGTCAGCAGCGGCAAGCACGGACGGGTCTTGCGGATAATGCGCCAGCCGCAGAAAGTTAAACCCGTTGTTTTTTACGATCTCAAGGTCTCTGACCTGAAGTTCGTCCGGCACGGCATTGCCATATCCCGCATGATCCTGGTGACGATTTGTGCCGCGCAGTTTTAGGTGTTTGCCGTTCAGGAAAAAACCCTGTTTCGGATCGAAGCGGAACCATCGAAAACCGAGCGGTTCCACTATCGAATCAACCTCTTTGCCTTCCTTGAATACGGAGGTTTTGACGCGATAGAGATACGGATCGTCGGGTGACCATAAGCGCGGAGAGTTTATCTCGAACAGCGGCATTTCGAACGAGGCTGTGTTTCCTGACAGGACCGAGACGCTTGTTCTCAGGCTTCCCACGCTTTTATTCTCGCTGTCAAAGATCTCGCTTTTGATTTCGATATCAGCGGCCGCACCGGCGTTCTCGATCGTTCCGGTGATCCGCACCGCTGCCAGCTTTTCATTGACCTTTGGCGTTTCGATCCTGACACCCGAAGACGCATGATCAGTGACGGAAAAATGTATATTCTCTGTGGAGATCAGCCAAACATCACGATAGATGCCGCCGTACATTGTGAAATCGCCATTGATGGGCGGCTTGTTATTATCGAGCGCGTTATCAACACGGACAGCGATCACGTTCGCCCTGTCAAAGCGAACAAGATCGGTCACATCAATTGCGAATGCCGTGTAGCCGCCATAATGAGAACCTGCCCTTTGCTCGTTAAGAAAAACCTCTGCGGTGTGATTTGCGGCCTCAAAATAGAGGAATAGGCGCTTGCCGCTCAAGTGCTGCGGCAGAACAAGTTCGCGTCGGTACCAGCCAATGCCGCGGCGATAACCGGGTTCGTCGTCAAAGGCATCTTCTCTATTCCATGTGTGCGGAACACTGATCTTTTGCCAGTCCGCATCATCAAAAGATGTCCGTTCCGCGCCGTCCGCATTGCCGTTCAGGAACTCCCAGTTGTCGTTCAGCGACAGGCGAAGACGCTGGCTGCCAAAAGCCGTTTCCGGTGCGGCGGCAAATGCCGCAAGGCAGCACAGCGCACCGGCAAAGGCCGATATGCGGCGATGCTTTTTTTTAAGATGCGGGCTAACGGGCATTCTTTTTTCGGTCAAAGCTTATCTCTGCCAGCACGGGCAGATGATCGGAAGGCCATAAACCTTCGGGCCGGTCGTCTATGGCGACATGCCGCAGGACACGAATTCCCTTGTTGACAAACATGTAATCTATCCACGCATCCGGGACGAGTTCCTTGAAGCTGTTAAAGGTCGCTGTCGGGCCGGAATGCGGCGTTTCGCTTATCTTGCGAGCATCGGCCAAAAGCGGCGGCTTTCCCGTTTCGGACTGCGTTAATATCCGGTAAATCTCCGTTTCGTTATTTGCGTTGAAATCTCCCGTGACCACGATCCTCGCTTTCTTGGCGATGTTTGCGGCCCGTTCGAGGATAAGCCGAGCGCTGTTTACGCGGGCGACTTCGCCGACATGGTCAAAATGCGTATTAAAATGATAGAACTCTTTTTTTGAACGGAGATCTTTGAACTTTGCCCACGTAACAACACGCGGAAATGCCGCATCCCAGCCTTTGCTGCCCGGCGTGTCCGGCGTTTCCGACAGCCAGAACGTTTTGGTCTCAAGCAGTTTTAGCCGCGACTTTCTGTATAAAATGGCTGAATACTCGCCGCCTTCTTTTCCGTCCGTGCGTCCGACGCCGCACCATGCCATATCTGGCAAGAGAACCTCGAGGTCTTTCAGTTGGTGGTTCAGGGCTTCCTGAACTCCAACAATATCAGCGTCATTTTTCTTGATGATGTCCGCCACCATCTGCTTGCGGTTCGGCCAAGCATTGATGCCGTCGCGCGGTTCATCGTATTTGATGTTGAAGGTCATGACCCGCAGCGTCTTTTCGTGTGTTTGTCCGAAAACCGACGGCCCGGCTGCTGCGAAAATGACCGACGCGAGCAAAATATAAAGGAAACTTTTTTTAATATTCATTTGCCGAACAGTGTCAGCGTTCACACCGATCTTTGCAAGCTGCGACAGATCGCCGGAAACGAAAAGTTCACAGTTTCGATCCCGGCCCGCAACAAATATTGAGAAAGAATAAACTGTCTGAAACGTCCCGTTCAAAAGAGGAGTCGCGAGAAAAACACGAGCCTGATATTTACGATCCAGCTTGGTTTTATTCCGTGGGTCCTCTGTGTTTTCCGTGGTCATCGATCCACGACCACGGAAAACACAGATCTTTACCGGAACTCACTGAAAGGATGCTCTTTTCAGACAGCAGCTTTTGGCCGTGAACAGGACTAAAAACTCAACCTTGTCTGAAATTCGCCAACTCTTCCTGACAACCCGTTGGTCGGCAGGCCGAACTGGGCCCGGTCAACGTGTGTCGGGTTGCTGTTCGCTCCGAACGGCGCGAAATTCAGCTGATTGAACACGTTGAAGAAGTTGAATTTCAGATCGAGGCCGGCGCCTTCTCCCCAGAACCCAGTGTTCGGCAGTCCGAACCGCTTTCCGATGGATATATCCGTCGAGAAATACTTCGGGCCAAAGAAAGTGTTCCGTCCGACACCTGGCGGCTGGGTGAGAGGATCGGTCGTCGTGATCGGCGTAAAGAATGCAGTATTGCACCCGTCAGGAGCGGTTCCGAGATTATTGCATGGAACACCCGGAAGAAAAGTGCCGGGGAAAAGGCCTCCATTTAAGAAATTGCTATTGGAATTGCTTAGCGGCGATGTTCCGTCATAGTATGTTGGCCGCGGATCGCAGAAATTCGAAGTTCCCGTTGAGGCTCCTTGCAAACAGCCTGCCGTACGCGCCGTCCACGGATAACCCGTGTTATACGTAATGATCGTGCCTAACTGCCACCCGCCGAATATCTTGCCCTGCCAAGTGCTTTGGTTGGGGAAGATCGGGATGTCCCACACTGCCGCAAAATTCATATTGTGCCGCGTATCAAAATCGGAACGTCCGTATTCCTCACTCTGATCGACCGGGAACGTTTGGTTTGTGCAGGCACACGGGGCTTCCCATGACACGGTGTCCAGGCTCTTGCCGAATGTATAATTCGCCATCACTGAAAGCCCTTTATAGAAACGTGTCCTGAGCGATGAGATGATCGCGTTATAATTTGTCACCACATCCGGCACGGCATAGTAAACCGCTCCAAAAGACGACGCCCCGGAGTTTGATCCGCCGGTTATGTGTTTGGGCTCTATCCGGACAAAATTTCTGCCTCTGGTTCCTGAATATCCGACCGTTGCGACCGTCCTCCATGGCAGCTCATACTGTACATCAAGCGAATACCGCCATACGGAGGCGTTCGGGACTTCCCATGGAGAGCCATAGATCTCCGGCTTGCCATTCGTAAAGATCTCGGGATGAACCGGAAAACCAAGTATCGAGCCGTCCGTACTCAAACTGTAATTCATCGCCAGATAGAAAGGATCGGAAATATTTCCGGGACAGCAGAGATTGTAAAGCTGTGTGGGGCCGCCGGGATTTCTCCGTGCATTATTGAGCAATGCGTTCGGCAGGCGGTCGTATGCCAGACCGGTTCCGCCTCTGATGACCAGTTTGTTCCCAAATCTTTCGGGCGACCACGCAAAGCCGATCTGCGGGCCAAAATTGTTCCAATCCTGTTTGGTCAGCGTGTCGTTCACAACAAGTGTTGCTCCCTCGGTGCCGCCGTTGGAATCCAGAACCAGATTGCTGATCACGTTGCGGTCCGCGACTATCGGGCCGAGATACTCCCAACGCAATCCCAGATTAAATGTAAGGTTCGGCAGCACCTTCCAATCATCCTGCACAAAGAACGCCAACCCGGTTGAGTGATAGATCGTGTCATCCGGTGTTGGTTTGCCCGAGGGATTTGCTCCGACAGACTCGAACACAGGTGTGCCGTTCGCAAAATTCCACGGTCTGGCAAATGAGAATAGCGGCCTTGCCCGGCTCATATTTCCGCCTTCATTTGAATCCTTGTTATAGCCCATTCCGAATTTCAGGACATGATTGCCCGCAATATTCGTAAATGAGGTTTTGAAATCATACTGCCTGTCTTTGAACAGTCCTGGTTGGGCAATGCCCCAACGAAGCCTTCCGCCCCAGATCTGTTCGACCTCGATGCGCGGGATGCCGAAATCACCATGCGGATTTGAAGCCACCTCGTCAAACCCCCAGCCGCTGTAGCTGAAACGCGATTCCATGAGCAGCGTCGGGGTGAACGTGTGATTATAGATCACTGCTGTAGCAAAATTTGTCCTGTCGGAAAAGAAATCAGCCTGCGGGCGGCTCTGGGCCGCGCTGTCCATGCCGCCTGAGTTAAAAGGCGTTACCGTGGCGGTTATTGCAAGCCTTGCGGCACCGGTCAACTGAAAATCCACGCGGCCGAAAAATTGATCGCCTTTGGTGGTACGCTCATTGTCAAACCTTCCGCATTGAACGTCGGGAATATCGTCAAGCCCGTTGCCGGCGGTGTTGTTCGCCGCGTAGTTCCCGTATGTACCGGTAAGCGATCCGAAATCGATTCCGTTGCCGACAAGGTTGGCGGTAAAGGCATTCAGAAGGACCGAATCATCAGGCCCGCATGCCCAGCGATTCGCCGCAGTAAGACGCGGTGTGATCACTTCCAATATACGCGGATCGCCGCCCGGTGCACCGATGATGGCGGCCGTCACCGTTCCCGCCCGCTGGGTGGCGATGGCGTTGCGAAATTCAGACGTCTCGACCCATGAGTAGTATGGATTATTGGTATTGTCGCGTGAGCCTTCGTATGCGAAAAAGAACCAGCTCTTGTCGCGGCCGCTTCGCATAAAAGGCCCGCCTTCGCCAAAGTTGAGGAACGGAAGCTGTCCGCCAAAGCTGCCGCCGTATGAGCGGAATTTTCGCATGACCTTTCTCGGCCCCTCAACACCAACACCGCCGATCGATGTCGGCATTTTGTTGAATGAATTCAGCGACGGGTCATTGTATTTATAGAACAGGCTTCCGTGCCAGTCATTGGTGCCGTTCTGCGTGATCGTCTTGATCTGGGCGCCGCTGTTTCGTCCGTCCTCAGCCGAATAGGTGGTCGTCAACACCTGAACCTCTTTGACTATCTCCTGCGAAGGGGTGATGATAGCCGACCCACCCCAGTTCTGGCTGTTTACGCTGACGCCGTCGATCTGGTAGTTGTTCGAACTGCCGCGTTGCCCGTTGGCTGATATAGGCGGCATGTTCTCCGTCTGAAAAATACCGGTATTGGAACCGGCCCTTCCAGATGTGTTCGGCAATCCAACCGACGCCCCGGAACCGTCGCGGGCACCCAGCCCGATAATGCCAGGCGTCAGGCGAATGAGTTCGTAGGGATCGCGTCCGATCTGCGGAAGCTGCTGGATCTCCTTGGTCGAGATGGTCCTGCGGATGCTGGCATCTTCGGTCTGAAGAGCCACGGTGTCGGCCTCGACCGTTACGGTCTCGTCTATCGAACCGGTCTGAAGCGTGACATTCTGCCCCTTGATGGCCTCCGCCTCGACATTGACGTCATCAACGACCGTCCTGCTAAATCCGTCCTTGTCCACAGTGACCGAATAAGTACTCGGCGGAAGAGCGGAAAATCTATAAAAACCGTCATTGTTGGTCACGGTCTTTTGTGTCTGATTTGTACTCTTGTTTGTAAGCGTTACGGTCGCGCCCGGAACGGCCGCGCCGTTCGGATCCGTGACAACCCCTTGAACACCCGCCCTGAACTGTGCAGTGGCGACCACGGCAAGCGCGAACACCAAAGCTATCGCACAGATGCCCTTGAAAAGACCAAAAACCATTCGCCGCATAGATTCCTCCAAAAAATTTATAAAGTCTGACGTGACGGAACGAACTGCCGTTTATCCAACTGTGATCCTAATGGTACCCAACCTGCCGGAGACCTTGGGGAAAAACTATTTCGGATCGCCGGAAAATGAAACCTAAATCGTTTTACTAAATCGTTTTAGTTTTGCATTTATACCACCGATGTTTTTTATATGTCAAGAAAAAAGTGACGATTTCATCATAAGCTGCCTTCATTTTCAAAACCGTCCGACCCAATAAAATACGCCATATTATAAACACCGGCCCGACCATGCGCTGAAATTGGTATCACCAATTTGCATTAAAATGAAGTGACCGCCGCTTGATAAACCGTATTTCACTGTGCCAATATCTCACAAAATGCCCCGGCAACCGAAAAAACCAAAAATTAAAAAACAGACGCGAAAACCCGCTCCGTCAAAGAACGGAGACCCGATCAGCCTCCGCCAACTGGCCGAATACGTCGGTCTTTCTCCGACAACGCTTTCGCTGGTGCTGAATGAATCGCCAAAAGCGGTCTCGATAAAGAAAGAGACCAAGGAACGCATATTCAGGGCGGCACGGGAAATGAATTACCGGCCAAATTATCTGGCGCGTTCTTTAAGGGTGCAGAAAACGAACACCATCGGCGTAATGGTCCCGGAACTTAGCGACGGATATTCGGCCATGGTGCTGAACGGCGTAGAATCGGCTTTGTCCACAGCGGAATATTTTTATCTGACGGCGAGCCATCTGCACCGCGAGGACCTGCTCGAAAAACTGCCGCGTGTCCTGATGGAACGACAGGTCGAGGGAATAATCGCGGTTGATACGCCCATCCGTTTCGACCCTGCTTTGCCGGTGGTGAACGTATCGGGCCATCAGGAGATCGAAGGCGTGACGAACGTTGTGCTGAACCACCGCCATGCCGCCGAACTCGGCATCGGCCACCTGTACAACCTTGGGCATCGCCGAATAGCCGCTATCAAAGGACAGGAGTTCAGTTCGGACACGATCATCCGCTGGGAAACGATAAACGAGGCCGCCCAGAGGCGAGGAATTCCCTTTGACCCGAAACTGACCATTCAACTGCAAGGTGATTCTCCGTCGCCGGAGGTTGGATACTCCGCCACAAAGGCACTTTTGGCAACCGGAGAAAGGTTCACGGCGCTTTTTGCGTTCAACGACATATCCGCGATCGGGGCGATCAGGGCTTTGGACGAAATGGGGCTTCGTGTTCCGGCGGATGTCTCCGTTCTGGGATTTGACGATATTTACGCGGCGGCATTTCACAACCCCGCGCTTACCACGATCAAACAGCCGCTTTTTGAAATGGGCAGCCTGGCGGCAACAACGCTGCTTGAAAAACTGGCAAAAGGAACGCGGCCGAAAGGCCCGGCAACGCTGAGCGTCGAGCCGACGATCATCGTTCGTCAATCGACCGCGAGGGTAGCAGAACTATGAACAAAATATTTTTAACATTCATATTGGTATTTTCCGCCTTTCTCGCGGCAGCGGGCCAAACGGAGCCTTACGCTCGCGAAAAGATGTGGGAAAAGGACATCGCGGCCTTTCTTGACATCGATCAGCAGCAGACGCCGCCGCCGAATGCGGTTCTCTTTACAGGCAGTTCCAGCATACGGATGTGGACATCGCTGCGGACGGATTTTCCGAGGCTGAATGTGATAAATCGCGGCTTTGGCGGATCACAGCTCAATGACCTTGTTTTCTTCGCCCCAAAGATAGTCATTCCGTATAGACCCAAAAAGATCGTGATCTATTCTGGTGAAAATGACATCGAGGCAGGACGTACGCCCGAAGATGTTGTTGCGGACTTTCGGGCTTTCATTGCCATCAGGGACAAACAACTTGCCGGAACGCCGGTCATTTATATTTCGATGAAGCCGAGCATTTTGCGATGGGCGATATGGCCGAACATGGAAAAGGCAAACTCTCTTATCAAGGCGGAAGCCGCAAAACATAAAAAGGTCACTTTTGTGGACATTTCCGCCGCAATGCTCGGAAATGACGGAAAGCCTCCCGCCGATCTGTTCATCTCTGACGGCCTGCACCTGAGCCGAAAAGGTTACGACCTGTGGCGGGAGACACTTGCGCCGCACCTACGCTAAAAGATGAACACGCGCCTGATGCTTTTTCTGCGGGTCGGTTTTCTCTTTACCGGGATCATCACGGTCCTGTTGGGGCAAATTCTGCCCGTGCTTTCACAGCGTCTTTCCCTCAGCGATCAGGAAGCGGGAACCCTTTTCATCTGTCAGTTCACCGGCTCTCTGCTCGGGGCTTTCTGCTACAGCGCTCTCTCCGTCCGCTTTGGCTATCCGCGAGTTTTAGCCGCAAGCTGTGTTTTGATGATCTGCGGCCTTTTCATGCTGAACCTGGATGCATGGTTCGGCTGCGCCGCGGCAATATCCATCTACGGCCTCGGCATCGGGCTGAACATACCGACGACAAATATGTTCGTGGTCGAACTGGATCATTCACGGTCAGCGTCGAACCTGAGCATCGTGAACTTTTTCTGGGGATTCGGCGCCATAATCTCCAAACCGTTCGTGGACATTACACAAACGCCCGACAGTATCTTCCTCCCGACGGCGATGCTGGCGGCGGCCATGGCGCTGATGGCGGTTCTTTTCCTCGCATCCGACAGGCCGTTGGCAAAAGCAAAAACCGAAACAGCGAACGATCTCTCATCGAGTTCCGTATGGACAACACCGTTCGCATGGATGCTTGCCGTTTTCAATTTTATCCATATCGGCGTCGAAAGCAGTGTCGGCGGCTGGATAACCACTTATCAGGACCGCATCGAAGGCAGCGGCGGAGCGTTCATGGTATCAGCCGCCTCGCTATTTTTTCTTACGCTCGTCATCGGCAGGATGCTTGGCCCGGCGTTCTTTCGTTTTGGCAGCGAGCAAAGCGTGATCTTCTGTTCGCTTACCGTGATGATATTGGGAACCGGAGTGATACTTTATGCCGGGAGTTTGGGAATGCTTCTGCTCGGAGCGTCGATACTCGGTTTTGGCTGCTCAGTCGTTTTCCCGACAAACATGTCGCGATTTACGGGAGCCTTTGGCCCGGGATCAACGCAAAAAGCAATGCCGTTATTTGTCCTCGGCAGCCTCGGCGGAGCTTTTATCACGTGGCTGGTCGGTTATGTTTCAACACACTCCGGCGACCTGCGTTTAGGCTTTTACGTGATACTGGGCTGCTGCCTCTCGCTTCTGGCCCTCAACATCATCATCTCGATGATACGAAACGGCGGAAGCGCAGTTAATGCCGCTGCGGACACAAACCACGAATGATCGTTGGACGTTTGCGAAACTCCGTTACCTCACAAGCGCCACTTCGCGAACGTCGGGTGAAACAGCAAATTCAAGACGCTTCCTGTCGGCGTCGTAGTTAAATTCAGCGGTTTTACCGTCAACCATGATGCTTTTCGGCCTGGCCGCAACTCCGTGAACGACTATCGCCCCGATACTCTGTCCGGTATATTTTCCTTTCCGTTCGATCAGGAGTTTTCCGGCTGTATGCGTGACGGCGATCTCGCTCCATTCGCCCGATCTGTAACCATATCCCTCACCCGCGTCCTGATACAGCTTGGCGATCTCTGCCCGACCCGGTCTTATGCCCGCCGCGATATTCAATGTGATCTTTGCCGAGGGCATCTCGCCTGTGTGCTGGACGACATCCTGCGTCGGTACGACCGCTCCGACGCGAATGAACAGCGGCAGCATATCCAGCGGAGTTTGCAAATAGTGGATCTTTCCGCTTTCATATTTTTCACCTGTCCACCAATCTATCCATTCGGCTCCGGCAGGCAGATAGATCCCGCGGGTCCTCATCCCCTCTTTCACGACTGGAGCGGCCATAATGTCGCTGCCGACCATGAACTGATCGTTGTTCAGATAAAGGGCCTTCTCGTTGGGAAATTCATACCACAATGGCCGCATTATCGGCGAACCGTCGTCCTCATGTTTCTTGAAAAGCGTGTATAGATACGGCAGTATTTGGTAACGCAGCTCGGCCGTGCGGCGGTTTATTTCGGTGAACTCCTCGCCATATTCCCAAGGCTCCTTGTTGCCGACCCAGCCGACCGAATGCGAACGCAGGAACGGCGTCAAAACCGCCGCCTGAAGCCAGCGGGCATAAAGTTCGCCACTCGGCATATCGTTGAAGCCGCCGACATCGGCCCCGACAAAAGGAACGCCCGAAACGCTCATGTTCGCAAGCATCGGTATCGTCATCGCCAGATGGTCCCAGCTTGCCAAATTGTCGCCAGTCCAGACAGCCGAATAGCGCTGGACACCCGCAAATCCGGCACGCGTCAGAACAAAAGGCCGCCGTTCAGGTACAAGCGTCTTTAGTCCCTCAAACGTTGAACGCGTCATCAGCATTCCGTAAACATTGTGATATCGCCGGTGATCTCCGCTTACACCGTCGCCGACATGCGGCGTGTCATACGGAAAGGTCTTTGCCGGATGATGAAATATCTCAGGCTTTTCGGTCTGATCGGTCATGAAAACGCCCGGTTCGTTCATATCGTTCCAAAAACCCGCGACACCTTCGTCGATATGGGCCTTATATTGTCGGCCAAACCATTCCCTCGCCTTTGGGTCGGTAAAATCCGGAAAGGCCGACGCCTTTGGCCATACATCACGCTGTAATTCAGAACCATCCGGATCTTTCACGAACATGCCCAATTTGCGTCCCTCGGCGTAGGTGCTGTAATTGGGATCGACCTTGATGCCCGGATCGATAATAAGCACAGTGCGGAAACCGTCCTCACGAAGCTCCGAGATCATTCTTTTCGGGTCGGGGAAGCGTTCCTTGTCCCAGGTGAAAACACGATATTCGTCCATGTAATCGATGTCCAGATAGATCACATCGGCGGGTATCCTGTGTTTGCGGTATCCCGAGGCGATCTCCTTCACGCGTTTTTCGGGAAAATATGACCATCGCGACTGCTGATTGCCCAAGGCCCAGATCGGCGGCAGCGGCGTGCGGCCAGTCAGGTTCGAGTAACCCTCAAGGACCTTTTGAGGAGAACGATTGCGGCCGCCGACAAA
Organism: uncultured Chloracidobacterium sp.; assembly: GCA_964583955.1. Classification (GTDB taxonomy): domain Bacteria; phylum Acidobacteriota; class Blastocatellia; order Pyrinomonadales; family Pyrinomonadaceae; genus OLB17. Next base: position 29,657 of record CAZOXY010000002.1, read on the forward strand.
AACAAAGTAATCAAGTTCGCCGCCGTCCGCACCAAATGTATAGCGGTTCGGAGATGTCTTGCCCATATCGAAAAATGTCCGATAGGTATTGTTCAAAAAAAGCCCGTATGTCCTTCCGTCATAAAGCGCGTAAAAGAACGGTATGGATTGATATATGGGATCGGTCCCGACCGGATAGGAGAATGTGTCAGTGTTCCAGTTGACTATGTGTTTCCCGTTCCGCGACATCTCGATAAATGCCTTTTCGCCAAAACCGTAGTATGTCTCCAGCTCGCTCGGACGCAGTTTTGTCGCCTGTATCTCGCCCGAATCAGGATCGAACAGAACAGGCCGTCGCGGATCGTCTTTCAGAACTGCCCTATTGTCAGCGTCGTATATTTCTATCTGAAACGGACGGCGTTTGATAACAACACGAATTCCATCCGGGGAAACAAGTTCGATCTCATCGGAACGTTCGTTTATCCGGGCATTCACGGCTGACGGTTTGAATTGAGGATCAAAGGCATAGCTTTTGTCGGGTTCAAATTCGCCCGAAGGAGCTATGCGGACGCGCACAACATCTGCCGAGGTGAATGAGACCGAGGCCAACGGGCCGCCGGTCGTCGTAAACGCCACATGTCCGGCTCCCTTTTGAACAAGCGTGGCCACATCACCAATTGGTTTTAACTGAGCCGGGGCATTTCCGCCCGCGAACATGGTGACAAGAACCAAGAAGATCATTCGGAGCGTTTTTTTGACGCCTGGCCTGTGACCGCAGATGAGTGAACACTTTGTCTGAACGATGGACACCATGAAACCGAATTTATACATATCAACCCTCTGACCGCTAGAAGAAAAGAAAATAATTTGACGCCTTTAGAAAAAGATGCGAGCGATTATAAACGAACTTCCGTGCCTAAGGGAAATTTTGCCGGTTTCACGTGAGATGCCGACAAGGCCTTTTCTGCAAAAGAAAAAGCCGTTCCTGCGAACGGCCTTTGCCTTATTATCGGTTTTGCCCGGATCAATTGTCCTTGTCCGTACCCACAAATTCCAGAAGAGCGGTATTCCCGCCGAACAATGTGAGCCTGTCGCCATTTACCTCGTAACGGTCCACTTTTAAGAGGGCATCCATGAACGATCTTTCGATCTCCATCCGGTTGTCCTCAATGCAGGCCCGCATGGTCGATACCGGATTCTTAAAAGCGATGTTTTCTCCGGTCGAGGTATAACTGCCGCCGAAAACATTGCATCCCGTGTTGCCGCCCGCCTGCTTTTGGCCGGTGTCAAATGTGATAAAAGCCGAGCCTTCCGCCAGAACGACCGGATCGCCGCCTATTGTTTCCAACACCCATTTTTTCTCTGATATGGACGCAGAATCGGCATTGTCGGCCGCCTCATCGGGCTTTGGCGATCCTTCAAATTTAAGCACCTCGGTGCGTCCGGCCATAAGCGTAAGAACATTGTCGCGTATTCTGTAGCGCGTTACGCTTTTTACAGCGTCGAGAAATGCGGTCTCAGCCTCCATTGCTCCGTCACAGAACATCCTTGTGGAACCCAGGCCCGAAAAACGCATCGTTCCGCGTCCGACACGAACGCCGCCAAAAAAGCGGTTGCATCCGCCGCTGCCGCTGACATTTTTGCGGTCGGCGGAAAATTCGACCGATGCTCTTGAATTTGAGACTGCCTCGCCATTCATTTCCACCAGTGACCAGTGATTGGCTGAAAGGCCGTCTGTCTGGGCCGACGCCGCTGAGACAAAAACAAAGGCCAGAGCGAGTCCATATACAAGTGTAAATATTTTTTTCATAATAATGTCCTTTATTCATCAGCCCTTTTTGAGAGGCTGTCCGTCACCCGCCGCAGCGAGATCGTCCGGGGAAACATACGCCCCATGATAAGAACGAGCGGTCATGAGCGTCTTGCGGCCTTTATACACCCTGAACAACAGTTTGATGACCAGCACACTTGCCATCAGGTGTATAATGGTCGTTGAGTTTGAGCAACTGTTTATTATATTACAACCGAGGTCAAGAAAATTGCATCATTTTGTTGGAGTTTGAGAGAATTCATCGTCTCGGACAAATAAATTTGACGCAAAAGTGAGGGGTCCGATGTCCAGAGTCTTTTTATCACTTGTTCTGGTTTGCTGTGTTTCATTTTCCGTCCTGGCGGACACTATCCGGTTAAAGGACGGAAGCATAATAAAAGGCCGTATCACCGGCTTTAGCGGCGGTAAATTCACGATTACCGTGGGCGAAGGCGCCCGTCAGCGAACGATCACCTACGATGCGTCGGAGGTTGACTCCATCGAATTTGACGAAAATGCGGTAAATCCCTCTTCGGCGGTTCGTATTGTCACATCGGACAACACCGCCGGATCCAACACCGCAAGAAATTCGCCCCGCGTAATAGTCTCTGACACGACGAAAACAGAACCGCCCAGGCCGACAGAAACACCGGAGCAGATAGAGAGCGACGTTGCGGTGCTTGATGACGAGGACGTTATTGATGAAGACATTGACGACAGCGTTGATGACACCGCCAATTCTTCCGCACCGATAGTCCGTGCGTCTTCGGCTCAGCCCATCACGATAAATGTAAAGGTGATGGCCGACAACACATCCAACGGCTGGACGAACACGGGCTGGGTCGTTCGCAAAGGCCAGCGTATCCGCATAACGGGCAGCGGTGAAATATCTCTGGGCAGGGGGAAAATGTCCGGTGCGGCGGGCCTGTACGACCTTGATGACAACGACAAACTGCTGAAAGCCGTTCCCACCGGAGCGCTCATTGCCGTTATCGGCGATGACAATAATGATTTTATCTACGTCGGTTCTAGCCGCGAATTTGTCGCCGAAAGGGACGGCGCATTGTTCCTCGGTATCAATGAGGGAAACCTGAACGATAACAGCGGCGCGCTGGACGCCCGGATAGAGATATTGCCCGACACGGCCAATTAGTATCTGCTGCTATCCCGTATTAAAATTCCTCCTGATCGCGGCGATGCCATTTTCAAATGTTTGACTGGAAAGGCCTTGAACTGTAACCTGTTCAAGGCCTTTCGGTTCACAATTTCCGCCCGCATATTATGGACGAGCTTTCACAGATCATTGCGCAATACGGCATTTACGCCGTTTTTGCGCTCTGTATGGTCGAGGGCGACATTACGCTTCTTATCTCCGGGGCAATGGCTCAGGGAGGTTTTTTTGGCGATTACAGTTTTGCGAAGGTCGTGTTCTTTGGCACATTGGGCGGGATGGTCGGCGACAACATAGGCTATGCCATCGGCCGGATATTTCATGAAAAGGCAAAGCATTATCGCTTTTACCAAATGGCCCAGCCGCGCGTCGATAAGCTGATAGACAAATTCGGCGGATTCGCGATCATCATTTCAAAATATATCTACGGCATTCGCGCGGCAATGTGTATATTTTACGGCATTGGAAAAATGCCGTACGCCCGCTTCATCGTTCTCGATTTCATAAGCTGTTTCGTCTGGGTCATGATACTCGCAGGCACCGGGTATTTCTTCAGCGGGGCAATAACTTCGATAATCGGCGACTTTCAGCAGATCGGCATCGCTCTTTTCTTTGTCATTCTGTTCGTTGTCATCGTTCTTTACGTTGTTGAGCGATATTGGCTTTCCGAAAAGGTCGAGGAAGCCGATCCCGGGACGATCCAGAAAATAGAGGAAAAACTGCATGTGGTGGAAGAGGTCGCCCACGACACTTTTCACGACCTTTCCGAACGCCTGCACCTGACACGCGACCCTGACAGCGATGCCGCGAAAAAACGCTCCCCCGATAAACCGCCCATATCCGGATCGGCCAAAAAGTAGCCGGCCGATTGCGGATTTTGCCGCTCTTTGCTGTAAGATAGCTTTTCACCTGAATTTATTATTAAATTTTCATCCGAGGTTCTTGTTCTGTGATCATAGAAGCATCCGCGCCGACCCGCGTTGACCTTGCCGGCGGCACAATAGATATTCCACCGCTCTTTCTCTTTCATGAAGGCGCCGCGACCGTAAATTTCGCGGTCGATCTGCTGGCAAAATGCAGGATCGAGACACGTGACGATAACAAGGTCATTCTGGAGTCCATCGACCGGGGCGTCAGGTATGAATCCTCGCTTGAGCGGATCGGTGAACTGAAGAACGAGCCTCGGCTGGAGCTGTTGGCAAAGCTTGTGTATTTCTTCAAACCGGAAACCGGATTTGAGATGGTGACGGAATCGCTGGCTCCTGCGGGAGCCGGACTCGCCGGATCATCCACGCTGAATATCGCCTGCATCGGGGCATTGAATAAACTGGTGGGCGACCGCTACGCCCCCGAGAAGTTTATCCCGATCGCGGCCAATGTCGAATGTCAGGTCATAAAGGTCCCGACGGGTTTTCAGGATTATTATTCGGCGCAATACGGCGGCGCGGCCTGTATCCATTTCAGCCCGGACGGCATACGGCGTGAACCACTGGACATTGACATCGACACCTTGCAGGAACGCGTTGTGGTCTGTTATACGGGCGAACCGCGAAACTCCGGCACGAATAATTGGGAAATAACAAAACGGCACATTGACGGTGACCCCGAGCTTTTTGATATTTTTGAGGGTATTCGCGACGGCTCGCTGCATTTGCGCGATGCATTGCTTGCCGGCAGTTGGGATCAGGTCGGAGAGATACTGAAAAAGTCACATCCGCTCAGAAAACGCCTGTCGCCGCACATCACCACGCCGCACATGGACGCTTTGATAGACACGGCGGAGCAAAACGGGGCCGTTGCGGCCAAGGTTTGCGGGGCCGGAGGCGGCGGCTGCATTGCCTTTTTCTGTGAACCGGGCAAAAAGAACGACGTTGAGGCAGCGATCGAAAAACTTGACGGCATAGAGGTTCTCGACTGGAAACTCCACCGCGAAGGCCTGACCGTAAATGTTTCATAAGGCAGAAAACATATTGCCTTATAAAGCGTTGCGGCGCTAGAATGTAATTCACCCTATTACTGAGTATCAACAATTTAATTTGCTAGAAACATCTGGAGGGCCCAAGATGAGATCATTTTTTCTTCCGACAGCGGCGTGCATTCTGCTGTTCGCAATAGCCGGTGTCGCTCAAACACAGAGAACCGAAGGGCGTGTCTTTTGGCGCGGCATGGTGGATGACAGGGTCCATCTTGTCATCAAGGGAACCTCGCTTGAGTCCCGAACCATTTCGGGCAGTGAAAATCCGGTCGGGGTTTACAGTTTTACCGCGCCTTTGCCCGGTTCCCCGGTTGCGGTCCAGGCCATCAGAAAAGAAGGCCGCGGAAAAGTGACCGTGATACAGCAGCCGGCCGCGGACAACGGCTATACGGCGATCGTGGAGATATACGACGACCGCGGCGGAGCGAGAGAGTATCAGTTGGACATATCCTGGCGATAGGCCGCTGCCCTATGCCGTTTCTATTGTCCTTGTCAGCGATCTGAATATTCCGCGCCCATCATTTGAGCCGAGCAGTTCCTCACAGGCCCGCTCAGGATGCGGCATCATTCCCAGCACATTGCGCTCCCGATTGCAGATACCGGCAATGTTTGACCTTGCCCCGTTCGGATTTGCGTCTTCAGTCGCCTCACCGTCCGGATCGCAATAACGAAAGATCACCTGGCCGTTCTCATTAAGTGAATCGAGGGTCTCGTCATCACAGACATAATTGCCTTCGGCATGGGCGACCGGGATGGAAAGAATTGTTCCGGCCTCGATCTGATTTGTGAACGGCGTGTCGCCCGTTTCGACCCTGACATTCACATGGCGGCAAACAAAATTGAGGCCGCTGTTCCTGATCAGCGCTCCGGGCAGAAGTCCGGCCTCGCACAATATCTGAAAACCGTTGCAAATGCCGAATACATAGCCGCCGGCGGCCGCAAAATCCTTGACGGCGTTCATTACCGGTGAGAAACGTGCCAATGCTCCCGCCCGCAGATAATCGCCGTAAGAAAAGCCGCCCGGTATCAGCAACGCGTCAAACCCGCTGAGGTCGGTCTCTTTATGCCAGATAAAATCAACCGGCTGACCGACGTGCTTTGATATCACGTGATAAGCATCGTGGTCGCAATTAGAACCGGGAAATACTACTACTCCAAATTTCATAAGTTAGTTCGTTGTTGGTTGATCGTTGATCGTTCCAAGAGCTATTTACTTGATCTGATCGAATTTATATAGGCATTTAATTTTGGACCGAGTTCATCGACGAGTAGTTTCAGCATTTCGATCTCTTGTTCTGATAAGAGATTTCTCTTGAATGCCCGCCGAAGCCAGTGTTTGGTTTCATTTAACGAACCGCGAGCGAAGTACACAAATTCTCTTGTTATCTAGAACACCGTATCTGCCGGCCCCTTCTGCGATATTCGCACCAACACTATCTGCTGACTTGACTATCTGTTTACCTATGGTATCACGGTTGAAGACATCCCAATTCGAGACGATCTCCCATATCGCATCTGCCAAATCCTCAGAAAGTCTGTAAACTCTAAGATTCTCAAAATTTGTTCTCGCCATAGATCTGATCTTGTCCTTGCCTGCATATATCCTTAATACGATCTGCCTCTGTCGTTACACCATTCTCGTGGTATGCAAATCGACACCCATAGAGCAACGAACAAAGAGCAACGATCTACGAACCACGGACGATCTCCACTTTATAATCCTCGATCACCGGATTTGCCAGTATTTCGGCGGCCAGTTTTTCCGCTTGTGAGCGGGCATCAGCTTCGCTCAGGCCGTTGTTCAGGGCGATCTCAAAATATTTTCCCTGCCGGATATCGCTGATCCCGTCAAAACCTATTAGCTCGGCAGAATGGTGAATTGCCTTTCCCTGAGGGTCAAGAACGCCTGATTTGAGAGTTACATATACCTTTGCTTTCATTACAGCCTCCGAAATAAATTTTAGATTGTTACGCAAATTCTTGAATTTATCAACGTCTTATGATAACTTTCACGAAGTCATAATTCTGTAAAAACACTTTATTCATCAAGTTTCAACCTCAGATTAAGGAGAACCAACAAAAGAATATGCAAAACTCGCCTGGCGGAAAGACCGCCCTCGGATTAGATGCCAACGTCGGAGCTCTTCTATGTTATTTGCCGGTCTGCGCAATAAACCTCATATACAGCATTATTGTGCTTGTGACCGAAAAGGAGAATAAATTCGTCCGCTTTTGCGCCTTTCAATCACTGCTTCTGATGGTCGCATTGATCGTGCTTTGGATCGGTATAGTTATTATTAGTATTGTCCTTGCATTCGTATCATCCACTCTAAGCATGCTGTTTAGCTTGGTTGTTTGGCTGGTCGTGCTTGCATTTATTGGCCTTGCTATCTTTCTCTGTATCAAGGCATACGGACTTCAAAAGGTGAAGCTTCCGATCATCGGCGACCTCGCTGAAAAATGGGCATGAACCGAACCTAAACTATCCTGAAAATTAAAAAAGGCCGTCCTAATGATAAGGGATGGCCTTTTTTTGATCGACATGCCATGCTCCGTGAAGTCGGTGGAAATGGCCTATTGACACCTGCGTTATTATAAAGGACGGGCGTCCACGCTAACATATGCCTTACAGAAACAAAACTTTAAAACACCATGAGCAAATGTGATAAACTGCTTAAAAAGGCGGAGCGTTCCCCCAATAACTTCTCCTTTGCTGATATTTGTGAACTTGCCGAATGTTCAGGTTTTAGATTCGTCCGGCAGTCCGGTTCGCACGCGATCTATGAGAATGAGAAATTGCTGCCGAAAGATGGGCGCATAATGAATTTCCAAAATGTCCATGGAAAAGCAAAACCCTATCAGGTCAGACAACTTTTAAAAGCGATCTCAAATATAGAAGATGGAAACTAGATACGCAATTCACATTTTTTGGAGCGATGAGGACGCAGGTTTCATTGCGATCAGTCATGAATTTCCGGGCTTGTCCGCATTTGGACAAACGCGTGAGGAAGCTCTGCGAGAGGCTCAGAAAGTTCTTGATGAGATGATAGAAATATATCATTCAAAAGGAATGCAGCTTCCCGAACCGGCCGCCGCTCCGCTTATGGCGGCCTAGTTGAATACGCGTTCAAAAACAGCAGAAACATTTCTCAGATAATGCTTCAAATCAAAAACGTTCAAGATCTCCTCCCGTGAAAGATGCTTGGTGATGTCTTCGTCCTGTAAAACAAGGTCTTCGTATTCGCCGCCTTCGTCCCAGACCCTCATTGCGTTTCGCTGCGTGTAAACGTATGCGTCCTCGCGGGTGACGCCTTTTTGCGTGAGGGCAAGCATAAGCTGTCCGCTGAAAACAAGGCCTCGCGTCAGGTTCAGGTTTTTCAGCATATTTTCGGGATAGACGACCAGCGTATCCAAAAGCGAGGTCGCCTTTGCCAAAATATAATCGGTGGCAGCGGACGAATCCGGCAAAACTATCCGCTCGGCCGAGCTGTGCGAAATGTCGCGTTCGTGCCAAAGGGCAACATTCTCCAAACCGACGATAGCGTTCGCCCGAACCGTTCTTGCCATTCCGCAGATGCGCTCAGAAAGAATCGGGTTACGTTTGTGCGGCATTGCCGACGAACCTTTTTGACCTTTTTTGAAAGCTTCCTGAGCCTCGCGAAGCTCTGTCCTCTGCCAATGACGCACCTGAAGAGCGATCTTTTCCAGTGTCGAGGCAATTATCCCCAGAACACACAGGTATTCCGCATAACGGTCACGCTGAATGACCTGCGTCGAAACGTCTGCGGCGGCGATGCCGAGCTTGGCACAAACGCGGGCCTCAACATCCGGCGACAGATGGGCAAAAGCGCCGACCGCTCCGCTGATCTTGCCGACAGCGATGCGTTCTCTTGCCGTAGCGAGCCTTTCGCGGTTTCGCTGCATCTCCGAATACCAAAGCGCCCATACAAGCCCAAACGACGTAGGCTCGGCATGTATGCCGTGCGTCCGGCCTATCTGCGGCGTGTCCTTGAACTCGAACGCACGACGTTTCAGCACCGGCAGCATCGCGTCGATCTTTGCCAGCAGCACATCACACGATTCTTTCAGAAGCAATGCGTTGGCGGTATCGACAACATCGCTTGATGTCAGCCCGTAATGCACGAATCGCGACGCGGGGCCGATGTTCTCCGCCAGATTGGTCGTAAAAGCGATCACGTCATGATCGGTCGTCTTTTCAATCTCATTTACGCGCTCGACCGTGAAAGCCGCCTTTGCCTTTATCTCCGCAAGAGCTTCGGCGGGAATTGTTCCGTCCTCAGCGTGTACCTCGCAAACGGCAAGCTCTACATCAAGCCACTTCTCGAACTTGTTCTCAAGCGACCAAATGGCCGCCATTTCAGGCAATGTATATCTTTCGATCATTCGTTTTCTTCGGAAAATATCTGTTTATGGTTGCGGGCACTATGGAGAACGCGGTATATCTTCACACCATATCCCGTTGGGAAATAATAAATTGCATATCTGCCATGAAGAAAGTGTCAGAGATCTTCAAGAAGGTCGTCTCTGCTTCTGCCCAAATAAGGATTGTCTGCTAAACTCATAAAAATGCGATCAAAGCTTTTTATGAATCGGCTAGCTGCCTCGGCATTGTCGCGAGCAATATAATTCCAGATTTCTTCCAGATCGGATACTGCCAGATCGGAAAATCCTACATGTTTCATTTGGCCTTTTCCTCAGCCAATCGTTTTTTTCCTCTTTCAATAATACCTTCAAGAAAATCACTCATTTCTTCTTCAGAGGTTATGGTTATAAACTGTCCGTTCTTAAATTGCTCATCCGCTTTTAGTATCTCTTCGCGAAGCCGTTCTTTCTTCAATTCCTGAAAGTCATCTTCAAGGTCAAGCAGATACAGGCCCTCGCGCACAACCTCGCCCGCTGAGTTAAAGCGGCCGCTCTTGACCTTTCTTTCTATAAGCTCTTCAAGTTCGGGTGTTAACGTGATGTTCATAGGCTAAGTGTAGCAAAATATTGAACCCCATTGGAATGTAGGGCATTTAGCCTTTGCATACCGACCGTTCAAGCTTTGGCTCTAGTGATACATTCATAGACCCGTACTAGCAAAAATTGCTAAATATCGCCACAGATCGGTAAATTCATCTTCCATTTGATCCAGCTCAGAAATTCTCAAAAATCATCCATTTCCGGCAATGTGTATCTCTCTGTCGTAAGATCAATTTTCCGAACTCTCAGCCTCCTCGAGGTTGTCGCTGTCTGTCGCCAGGTTTGTCGCACCCTCGCCAAGATCTCCCAGAACATCCCGCACATAGACCATCTGTACGACGATCATAAGCACGGCCAAAAGCGGTGTCGCCAATATCAGGCCGAGGGCGCCAAGCGTAACGCCGAATATAAGTTGGAAAACGATGGTAAGGGCAGGCGGAAGCTCGACGGTCTTTCGCTCGATGAATGGTGTGACCAGATTTGATTCGATTATCTGAACACCGACATATAGGCCGAGAACATAGACGGCGGTTATCGGGCTGTGAATAAATGCCAGCAGGATCGCCGGTATGGCCGATAGTATCGGCCCGAAATTTGGGATGAACGACAGAACGCCGGCTATCAGCCCAAGCGTCAGGGCAAGCGGCACGCCGATGATCGAAAGCCCGATCCACGTCAGAATGCCTATGAACACCATCGAGGCGATCTTTCCTATAAGCCACCAGCCAAGCGTTTCGCCCGTGGTGTCCAAAACCTCGCGAACACGAGGCCGCGTCCCGATGGGAAAAAGACGAAGAACGCCGTGAGAATAAAGCTTTGGTTCGGCCGCAATATAGATAGAAAGAAGTATGACGATAAAGAAATTGCCAAGAGCGCCGACCGTTGATGAAAACACGCCGCCCACACCGGAGATAAGCTGGCCCGTGTCTATCTTGTTCATTATCTCGGCCGTATCGGGCAGGTGTCTTATGATCGCCTGTCCCCAACCGAATTGACTTATGTAATTGCCCGCCTGACGCGCCGATTCGGGAAGTTCCACTCTCAGGACCTGGACCTGTTCTGCCACGCTCGGCGTCAGCAATGCTATTGACGCCACCAGAACAAGGATCAGGATGGTCGAAACTCCCAGCACGGCCCAGCCTTCGCCGATGCCCGTCCCTTCAGCCAGCGGAACCGCAAGCCCTCGAAGAAAGATCGCTATCAGCACCGCCGAGAATATCAGCAGCAGGATGTCAACGAGATAATACAGCGACAAAAGCGTCGATACGGCAAGCAATACGATGCCGACCACTATCAGCACCTTCTTTACAAACGGATAATCCACTTGCTGGCCATTTATCATTTATCAGATCAGTCCTTTGCTGATTAGCAGTTCGGCATTCAGAATGGTGGCTCCGGCGGCACCGCGAACCGTATTGTGGCTCAGGCCGACGAAGCGGTAATCGAATATATTGTCTGGAAAAAGCCTGCCGACCGTTACGGTCATGCCATTGCCGCGATCACGATCCAGCCTTGGCTGCGGCCGCGAGGGTTCTTCCAGAACCTCAATAAAATGTTCAGGCGAGGAATACAGATCAAGCGTCGGAAAATCCCGCATTGCCTCTATCACATCTTCCAGCGTCGAGGGTTTTGCCAGCTTTACCCGCACGGACACCGTATGCCCGTCAATGACATCCACACGAAAACACTGGGCTGAGACAACAAAATCCGCTTTTTCGACCGAGTGTCCATTAAATGAACCGAGTATCTTTTGCGCCTCGGTCTCGACCTTGGGTTCTTCGCCCGCGATGTACGGCAGAACATTATCGGCGATGTCCATTGCGGAAACGCCGGGATATCCGGCGCCGGAAATGGACTGCATCGTCGTCACCATGACGGCCTCGACGCCGAATTTACGGTGCAGTGCCGCAAGCGGCGGAGCAAAGCTGCATATTGCGCAGTTCGGGTTGGTCACGATAAATCCTGTCCCGAAACCTCTTTTTTCCTGCTGGATCGGGATCAGGCCCAGATGATCGGCATTTATCTCAGGTATCAGCAGCGGAACATCCTCATCCATGCGGTAGCAGGACGAATTGGTCACAACAGGATAACCGGCCCGGGCAAAAGCCGCTTCGGCCTCGCGTGCGACGTTTGACGGCAGACCTGAAAAAACGATGTCGCAATCAAGCGGCGGCTCTATAGGCTGTACCTCCAGGCCGCTAACGTTTTCCGGGATGTCTCCGGTCAGCTTCCACGCACACGCTTCGGCATAGGTCTTTCCCACCGACCTTTCGGACGCGGCGAGTGCCGCTATCTCAAATTGCGGATGCCCCTGCAGCAATTGTATAAAACGCTGTCCAACCGTTCCGGTCGCGCCTAAGATTCCTACTCTGTATTGTTTCATAAACTCAAAATACTCAAAATAATAGTCTCATCTTTTGAAAATGGCGCAAAACCCGACGGAACTGGGTAACATTCCTGTAATTCAAATTGGTCATTAACCGGTCTTTACCTGAGTCCTATCCATTTCAAATCGTATTTTATCGTCTTCTATCAACCGGACCAATTCTTCTTCCTTGGGCAGATACAAACGATATTTGCTTGCAAAAAGCTTTTCGTTATCGGAAAGGACCGAATATGTTACGATAGTCTCATCTTTGTCGGTGCATAAAATTATGCCTATGGTCGGGTTATCATCAGCACCCTTTTTGAGGTCATTATACATTCGCACATACATGTCCATCTGTCCTATTGCGTCGTGCGTAAGCTCATTCATCTTCAGATCTATCAAAACAAAGCATTTAAGATAATAATTGTAGAAAACCAGATCGATAAAAAAATCCGACGTATCCGTCACAATATGCTGCTGGCGGGCTACGAAGGCAAAGCCTTTGCCCAGTTCCATCAGAAACTTTTGGAGATGATCGATAAGAGCGGTTTCGAGTTGGTTTTCTGTGAGATCAGTTGCCGGCGTCAGGCCAAGAAACTCAAAAATATATGGGTCTTTGATAAGGTTTTCGGGGGTTATTCTCTCTTTTGTTTCCGTATCCAGAAGCCGTCCCAAATATTGAGTACGGATGTTCCTTTGCAGAGTTCGCGTGTCCCAGCCGCCGTCTATTGCGTGTTCAATATACCGAAAACGAAGCTGCTCATCCTCCAAACGGCTGATGATCCTGTAATGCGTCCAACTCAATTCGTGACGCAGTGCGTCACGAATTTGAAATGCCTTGTAGAATTGCCTGATATTGCGCAAATTACTTTCGTCAAAGCCTTTGCCAAATTCAACGGTCAGTTGGCGTGCAAGATTCTTCAGCGTTGCTTTGCCATATTCAGCCTTTGAACTGCCCTGCTGTTCTTCCTCGACGATAACGCGCCCGATCTCCCAATACATATTGAGAAGAATGGTATTGCTGCTCTTGTAAGTGAGATTTCGGGCATTGAGGATTATATCCCTAACCTCAGAAAATAAGTTGCTTTTTTGCTCAAGCTCCATTATCAGTTGACCGCTGACCAATGCTCAACCCAATGCTTCCTTCATCCTTCTAACGCCTTCTGCCAGCCGTTCTTCGGTATTGCAGAACGAGATACGCAAAAAGCCTTTCGCCTCTTGCCCGAAAGCAACGCCGGGAACCGTAACGACGCGATTTTGCAGGCATTTTTCGGCCACTTCCAGATCGTCGCCAAGCGAACGCACATCAAGCATTGTATAAAAAGCTCCTTCAGGTGCGGTGGCACGCAGTCCGAGTTCCTTTTCAAAGAGATCGACCAAAAAGGAGCCGCGTTCTTTGTAGATCTCGCGGGCATGTTCCTTCCACGCCTCAGCCTCGTCCGTCCATGCGAGCAGCGACGCCTTTTGCGTAATGGTAGAGGCACAAACGGTCAAAAATCCGTGCAGAACATGTATCGCCTGCATCACATCCGCCTGCCCGCTCGCCGCCCAGCCAAGCCGCCAGCCGGTCATGCTAAGCGATTTTGAAAGGCCGGTGACAATGATCGTCCTATCATAAAATTCCGATGCCGAACGCGGTTTTTCACCAAAATACAGGTCGCTGTATATTTCGTCAGAGATCAGATAAATGCCCGTGCCGTCAAGCACTTCGGCTATCTGCCGCAGATCGTTTTCCGTAAATATCTTTCCCGTCGGGTTTGATGGAGATATGATGACCGCGGCTTTCGTTTTTTCGGTGATCTTAGATCTGAAATCTGAAATATCAAATTTGAAATCCGCATCGGCAGGCAGCCGATAATAGACCGGCTTGCCCTCGGCTATCCGAACACACGCGTCATAAGCCGGAAAACTTGGGTCCGGCACCAGCACTTCGTCGCCCTCGTCAACAACGGATAAAAGCGCCGCCGTCATCGCCTCCTGCGAACCGCACGTCACCACGACCTCGTTCATCGTCAGGCCCAAATGCGGATATTGCTCCGCGATCTTTTGCCGAAGCGCGGGTATTCCGGGATGCGACGTGTAGCCGTTCTGTTCCTCAAGCGTGACGCGTGACGCCTCTTGCCGCAAAAAATCAGGTGTCGGCAGGTCAGGCTCGCCAAGCCCAAAATTGATCGAATCAGGCAACGCCCGCTCAAAAAACTGCCGTATCAACGTGGGCTGCAGGCCCTGAAGCCGCCTTGGCAGCACAAGGCCCGCGTTTGCCGCTTTTTCCATTCCCAAACTCACTGTTTTCTCCTGTTACTCCTGATCTTCCCCGCTATCGAGTCCTTCCAGATCTTCTTCCACATCCTCGCGCAGATCGCCGACCTCAAGGTTGAACTCGCCCTCGGCAGCCGTGTTCGGATCGCCTGTCAGAATACCGCCGAGCATCTCCACCTCACCGATTATTTTCTGCCCAAGGCTACCGATCCTATCGCCCAGCGGAACGTCTTTGGATTCCTTTTCCCTATTTTCTTCAGACATATAGTAAGTGTAAACGAACTGACGGCAATACCGCTAGCGAGCATGGAAAAGGAGGTTAAAAGACTCGCCTCCGGAATAGATCTTGCGGGCAACGGGTTGACGGAAAATAAAAGAAAAAAAGTGAAAAAATAATGAAATGACAGGAGAAAAGTATTGCATAGTGTTGGACCAAGCTAACATATTATTTCTATCTCATAGACGATCCGCGTGTGAATATCGACTTCACAGTTCGTTACCCTCACTCGCTCGGGCGAATGGTTCGGAAAGAATGCCGACGTACCGCAAATATGACAATTATACCCGTCAAATTTCAGGCTTTTTTTTCTCTGGTCAGGCTCGGGAGAATAACGGAGGCGTGCAATGAAAGTTAAGGGCAATTTGGAAGTTACGAGTAAAATTTTACAGCGGCTTCGAGATGTTAAGATCGATCTGGACCCTTTCGTGGCTTCAGATGTGGAAGGGCTGGATTCAGTTTTAAAGGGCATAAAATTTAACTGCAAAGATCTGCAGGTAATCAAACAGGCTTTCAATTGCGCGACGGACGGCTTTGGGCAGAGGGCGTTTTATTACAACGGGCAGCACAGCAGCGGAAACATTTTGCGTGAACTGATTCGCAACGCCCCTGATCTGTTGGACATGTCATACGCTGCCACCGACGGTTACGGCTATCGCGAGATCCGCGACATGCCCATAGTACCCAGCCTCCCGTCATTTCGTTCCACTCGATTAAGTCCCTCCTTTAATTCCCGGTTCGGGTTTGATGATGAACAAGAGATCCATATTGACGTAACGTCTTTACACGCCGCTCTTTCGGAAAAGGTATGTAATGTCCACATTGATGAGTTCGGCTTTGTAATGCGCGGTCCTCAAGGAGCGTTCTTGACCCCTGATTTTGGTCAGCATGCCCTTGACGAATTGGGGCTAAAAGACAAACTCGCCCCATTGCTTGGAAGAGCTGTCGGGTCGATCTTTCGCACCGACGGTAAGGAGGTCGGAAATTGGATCGCCCGGAATGTAAATTTGGAATTGCCGAGCTATCGCAACAATTATCGTAAGGGCATCGGAATGTCGGTCACCCCAACTCCGAATCTCAAGATAAGCGCGAAATTCACCGGCAAGTGCGGTTATTGCCAAGATGTGGAAGAGGATTTTAACATTCAGACTCCGAATCAGACTCCGGACGGCTGGTCGGTCGGAGTGGGCATTACATATCGGTTCAGGTGAACAGGATCATTATGGAGATCTTCTGATCTAAAAAGTCCAATTTGCAGGAAAACCGATCGTGAATTGTAAATTGGTTGTAAAGATCATTTTCTCACTACTGCCAATTTACGATCCCCCCAAGTCGGCTTTTAATTCTAATGCTGAATGTGAGTTTAAACCCCATAAACTTCGCCGATTGCCGAAAATAGTTTGGTTGCTTACCGCAAATAATCTTCCAGCTTTGTTGCCGTGTCAGTCTTTTCGTCGCGGTATTTGACGATTATCGGGCAATATATTGACAGGCCGTTTTCCTTGCCAAAGCCGCCGGTTATCGCACGCGAACCTTGCACGACGACAGCTCCGGCGGGTACTTCGAGCGGTTTTTCGCCGTCGGATTTTATAATGCGTTCATTCGGCAGGTCGAAAAGCGGCGTCGAGCGCGTCAGGATAACACCGGAGGCAAGCACGGCTCGTTCACGGACGACGGTTCCTTCGTAAACGCCGGTGTTGCCGCCGACCAGAACATCATCTTCGATAACTACCGGAGCCGCATTTATCGGCTCAAGTACGCCGCCGATCTGCGCCGCCGCCGAAAGATGCACGCGCTTGCCCACCTGTGCGCACGAACCGACCAGCGCATGTGAATCGACCATCGTGCCTTCATCGACATACGCTCCGACGTTTATCCAGCACGGCGGAGCCAGCACAACACCCGGAGCAACATACGAACCGTCGCGGATCGACGATCCGCCCATTACGATCCGCACATTGTCCTCAACAGTCATCGGTCTTATTGGGAACGTGTCCTTATCAAAGAATTTCAGCGTTTCGGTCGGCTGCGATATTTCAACCAGCTTGCCCATCCGAAACCCAAGCAAAATGCCCTGCTTGACCCATGCATTCGCGCTCCAGTTTCCGTCAGCATCCTTTTCGGCTGAACGTATCTCACCGCTACGCAGTGACGCCTTGAATTCTTCAAATACTTTCCGATCATCAGCGGAAAATTCTGTTTTGGAAAATAGCTCTTCGATCTGCTCTCGTAAGTTCATTGGTTATATCCCTAAGTTTTCAGCGTATTAGAATTGCTCTCTGTGTCTCCGTGTCTCTGCGGTAAGATCTGCTCTCAGCCTGCGGCCCTTGCCGTTTGCAGCGCCGTCATCTGCCATCGCCCGTCGCGTTTTACAAAGACGGCTGTGTAACGCATGGCGACCGGCGTTTCTTTTTCGTTTATGACGAACTGCATCTTTGTCAACGCCGTCACGACCGCGACATCACCGTAAACTTTTACCCCGACATCTTCATTGACGATCGACACGGTGCGGACATTCGGGTTTGGCTTTAGCACCTCAAGCTCTTCCTTTTTGCCGCGTGTTTTGCCGTCAAATGTCGTGATAAAAAGCTCTTCGGCAAACAGTTCGTCCAGCGCCTTCATATCACGGTCACGAACCGCGTCCGTCCATTTTGCAAGCGTCTCCGCAACCTCACCAGCAACTTTCTTTTGCTCAGGCGTCACAGGAGCCTGAGCAAATACAACATTTGAAAAGATAAATAAAAAGGTGAGCAATAACAGCCTTTGGATCATCCGATCACCCCGATTTTTTATTAAATTTCAGCTAACAGCCGACAGCTTTCAGCAAATCTGCAAACCCGGCTTACGTCATGTTTTTTTTCTAAAAACTGATAGCTGAAAACTGACGGCTGATAACTGATATGAAAAACACTTTCTTGCTTATCAGCCTATCCCGACCGCCTTCATCACCGCTTTCAGTTTGCCTCGAGTTTCGGCGGCAACCGGCACGAGCGGCAATCTTAGATTTTCTTCCAGCAGCCCCATTTCCTTCATCACAAATTTACAGGGAGCGGGTGATGCTTCGATAAAATTCGCTTCCATCAGCGGCAGCAGTTGGTAATGCAGCTTTCGCGCGGCTGTATGAGCGCCGTCCAGAGCTTTTTCAATCATGCGGGACATCTCTTTCGGCATTTCGTTGGAACAAACCGACACCAGCCCGTCCGCACCGACCGCTATCAGCGGCAGAGCGGTCGCGTCATCGCCCGCAAACACCTTGAAGTTTTGCGGCCGGTTCCCCAGTATCTCCATTATCTGCGAAAAATTTCCCGAAGCTTCTTTTGTCGCAACAATATTCTCGTGGGCCTCGGCCAGCCGCAGCGTCGTCTCAGCCGAGATATTTGAGACGGTGCGCGAGGGAACGTTGTAAAGCACGATCGGAAAACCTTTTACAGACTTTGCGATCTCCGAATAATGCGCAAAAAGCCCCGCCTGTGTCGGCTTGTTGTAATACGGCGCGACGATAAGGGCGGCATCCGCGCCGGCTTCGCGGGCCTTTCGGGTCATGTCTATCGCCGCAGCGGTGTTATTTGTGCCGGTTCCCGCAATGACCTTTGCTCCGTGTTTATGAGCCACTTCGACGGTCATTCGGATAACATGAATCTGCTCTTCGGGCGTCATTGTGACGCTCTCGCCCGTTGTGCCGCACGGGACCAGAAGCTTCACGCCGTTCTTTATCTGCCTTTCTACAAGGTTCCTAAAACATTCGTCATCTATCGAACCGTCCTTGTGAAACGGCGTTGCCAATGCGGTCGCGCATCCGCTCATCCAATCTATTCTGCTGGTCATAAGCCTCGAACCTTTGTCCTACTGGTTTCGTAAAGTATATGCTTATCCGAGAAGAGTTTACAAAAATACTTTGGTTAAATTTATAGCACTTATAAGCATTACTATCACTGCGGCGCTGTTCACGGCTGGCTGCTCGGACAGCGGCGCCGAAGAAACGCCGTCGCTTACGGAACCTGTCGTGATCGCCGACAGCTTTGCCTATCCGGTCGGAAAAACGGAATACGTCACACAGCAGCGTGATAAAAATGACGATTGGTACAACGCTCTCGATTTTGGCGAGGACAACCACCTGGGCGAGGATTGGAACATGAACACCGGCGGCAACACCGATTGCGGCGAGCCTGTTTTTGCCATTGCCAACGGACTGATAACATACGCCGAAGACGCCGGAACCGGCTGGGGAAACGTCATCATCGTGACCCACACTTTGCCCGACGGCAAAAAAGTTCAGTCCCTATACGGCCATTTGCAGGAGATCAAAATAAAAAGCGGCGAGGTTAAAAAAAGAGATCTGATAGGAACCATCGGCAACGCGAACGGCCGTTACCTTTGCCACCTGCATTTTGAGATACGCGAGGAACACTGCCCGTCATGGAACATGGTCTTTACCGGCTACAGCCCGATCCGCTACGGCTGGGTCGATCCGTCTGATTTCATCGACACCCAAAGGCAAAAAACTCAAGCACCATAAGAAACTCGCAGTTCTGTTAATATTTTATAACGATCTAACTCTTTTTGAAACCACCGATAAATACAGATAAACACCGATATTTTATCCGAGAACAACGCGCTTGATCTCAACTTTGGGATTTCCAAAATTTAGGAGCAAACAAATACGGGAGCCGGTCGCACGAAGATAATTCATACATTGGGCGATATGTACGTCAGTAATTGCTCTGACCGCTTTCAATTCAACCATTACCAGCCCATTTACCACCATATCGGCCTCGTATATCCCGACTGTAACGCCATCATACAGAACTGAAATTCCGTGTTGCTGGATTACCTCGTGTCCGGCCTTTCGCAACTCATGAGCTAACGCATTCTCGTACACCACCTCAAGAAAACCGCATCCAAGAGTGTTTGAAACTTTGTAAGCAGCTCCGATCACGGCCTCGGTAATAGGATTTATCTCCCCAAAGCTTGCAGAGGCGATCCTTCCTCTTCCATAAACGAAATCGTCATTTGTGTTCATCTGTATTTATCTGTGGTTTCAATTCTTGACGATCTTGTCAATAACGTCAGTAAACTCAAAGAAACCTTTCCTCGTCCTTATCCATTCCGCAGCCATTATCGCTCCGCGTGCAAATCCTTCGCGGTTTCGGGCGCTGTGTTCCAGCAATATCTGATCGCCCGGCCCGTCAAAACCCACGCGATGCGTCCCGGGAATATTCCCGGCGCGCGTAGCGGCAATGCTGAATTCCTTTTTTATATGTTCGCCTACGATGTCTTTCAGCTTTAACGCGGTTCCGCTGGGGCTGTCCAGTTTTTTTGAATGATGCTGCTCTTCTATGAACGGCTCATATTCCGAAAAGCCGGACAAAAGTTTTGCCGTTAGCTCCGCGATATGGAAGAAAAGATTTACGCCTATCGAAAAGTTCGCTCCATAGACCATCGAACCGCCGCTGTCATCAACGATCTTTCGAATGCCGCCGATTTCGTCATTCCACCCGGTCGTCCCGACAACTATCGGAATGCCCGCCCTCATACAGGCTTCCACATTTCGGCGAACGGCATCAGCGGCGGTAAAATCTATTGCGACATCAGCCGCGCGAAGAGTTTCCGCAAGTTCATCCGCCGACAGGCCTGCGTGAGATTCGCTGATGGTAACAACAATGCCATGGCCCGAATCACCGGCCAGTTTGCTGATCAACCGGCCCATCTTTCCGTATCCAATAAGTGCGATCTTCATGGGTTATCCGTCTCCACTTTAATAAGCCTCCAGGTGTTATCTTGCCTGGCAAATGTGTATCGGTATTTGCCGGTGTGGCTGACCTTATCCCCACCTGAGATCGCTGCCTCGGCATACATTTCAAAGTCAACTGCTGCCATATTGTAAGCAAACGAAACGTCATTTATTGAAATACTCAACTCTCTGATGGACATATCTGTGTGCAAGGCATCTGCAAACAATTCGCGCCCCAGTATTGTTTGTGTGTTGTTCGATATGCGACGCTCAACTGTTTCTGCAACAAGAGAGTCGATGATCGATGTATCTTTTGTTTTTATCGCACTGTGAAGCCGCTCGATTGTTACAATTATCTCATCACGCACAAAATTTCTTTCAATTAAGCAAGCCGCAAGAACACCGACGCAAAATGCGATCCCAAAAGCAGGAAGCGTCTTCACAAACTGATTTCGGTATTTTGTCATACTTCAATTGCACGCACTTTCATGTCGTTGGTTGCAAAAGGGTTATTACGAGATCCTTATACAATTCAACAGCCTTTTCCAGATCGCTTTTCAGCACAAATTCATCTTTTGTATGTGCAACAAGGATCGATCCGGGGCCGAGCAGCAAAGGATTTTTCCAGTTCGGCAGATGCGGGATGTCGGTCGTGAACCTGACGACCTTTTGCGGAAAACCATCGACCGCGATCATTTTCACAGGTTCGCTGCATGACAGAACCCCGATCTCTCCGCGTCCGCGAACGATGTTTTCCAGAGCCTTTTCTATCGGCTCGCGTTTTGTCGCCAAGCGCACCAGAAATCCGGCCTCGGCATTGGGCGGGATCACGTTCAACGCCAGTCCGCCATCAATAGTGCCGATATTCACGGTCGTTTCACCGAAAAATTCATCCTCGGGAAATTTTGTCGAACGAATGTCCTGCAAAATGTCCAAAAGCGTTTCTATCGCCGAATCTCCCTGTTCAGGGTATGCCGAATGTGCCGCTTTGCCGCTGGTTTTTATCTTGAACCTGAACGATCCTTTTGACCCGATGGCAAGATCGTTATCGGTCGGTTCGCCGTTTATCATGTATTCACATTTCGCCGCCAGCGGATGCAAGTTCGCCGCCTTTGCCCCGGTCGAAGCCCGCTCTTCCTCGACCGTGTAAAGCAGCCCGATGTCCTCGATATCATCTTTCCTCAACCGCTCCGCTGCCGTTATCTGCGCCGCGATTATCCCTTTCGCATCACACGCCCCACGGCCATAAATTTTTTCGTTGTCCTCGGTTGGCGGGATAAAAGGCGGAACCGTGTCCATGTGTGTCGAAAACCACACACGCGGCGTGTCGTTCAATGTCGCAATAACGTTGTTCTGATTCTCGCTTACCTTTTGTAATTCAACATTCCACCCAAGCGACACCAGATGATCGCGCAGGAAAAACCCGACTGCTTCTTCGTCACCGGAAACGGACGGGATATTCATTAGAGACTTTGCCAATTCAAGCAAGTTCATCAACGCGGTTCCTTTGCTCCAGCTTCACGAATTATTGATATGATTTCTTCTCTTATTAGCTTCGATATACCTTCGTCTGATTCTTCAGGATTGAGCGCGTGTTCCAACACAGACTTTCTATCTGCATCGACGGCATTAACATCCGCCCCCACATTAATTAGTGACTTCACTCGATCTCTTTGCCCTGCTATAACTGCCCAAATTAAAGGCGTTCTACCTTGCTCATCACGTTCATCTACTTTAGCTCCTTTATCAGCGAGCAGCCTGATTGCGTCGGGTTCGGCATAGTGTATAGCGGCAAATCCACCCTTGTTCTTTGCATTGACATTCAAACCTTTGGCAAGAAGTAGCTCAAGAAAAGCTATGTTGTTGCCCGCACGCATTAATAACGTATATCCATCACGGTCAACCACAAAAAGATCTGCACCTGAATCAACCAATAGCCAAATCATTTCAGTTTGGGCAAATATGACCGCTCTAGTCACTGCTGTCCAACCTGCGTTATCCCTGGAATTGATATCAGCGCCGGCCAAAAGGAGTTTTTTCGCCAAATGCGGACGGTTCTTTAAAGCAGCGGTCATCAACGGTGTTCCACCATGCCGCGCTTTCCTGTTTACGTCAGCTCCAGATTTGAGAAGAAAATCCACTAACTCGACACAATTAGATTCCACGGCGTAGCTAAGTACAGTATCTCCGTTTTGTGCCGTTGAATTAACACTTACACCGTTTTTAACTAATTCTTTTATTCTTGGCAGATCGCACTTGGAAGCCGCAAGCATTATTGAATCATTCGAGGTCTGACCAATGGCACTTACTCCTGGTAAAAAGACCAGTAACAGCAATAACAAAATTTTTATTGATTGGTACATTTACTTTCTAAAATTACTTTCTTCAATGAAAAATCTTTATGCAATTTCTCTACCACTTAGTCCCTTTATTTTCCTTGATTACACAAATCACACGAATAATAAAAACCGCTCATGCATCTTTACTGCAAATCGTGAACCGCAAACCCAACAGCTTCCGCAGCAGTCAGTAACCTCGCATCCGCCGAAATAAAATCTTTATTTTTAGGATACTCCTTATACCAAATGAGAGCGGCGGCAAGCTGCAAGCTGCAAGCTGTCTCCCGCCTTTAACTGATATTTGTATGGAAATGCTCGTGCTAATTCAATGATTCGAGAATTGTGCTCAATTATTTTCCAGTTTGTTTCAAGTCTTTCGAGTCGTTTCTTAGCCTTATTGAACTCAATCGTGTCAAGTTCCTTTTCTCGCAATAATCGAGCAATAGCAGATTCAAGTTCAACAGGAGTCTCACACCAGATGATCCGCTCCGTTGAGCGTTTCCACACTCTGCCGGCAGCAGCCGAGGTCGTCTCATTGACACAGAGGGGAACAAGTGCGCTGGTATCGAAGAATGCCATCAATATCGAGCCTCTTCTCTATCATCAAGAACAGCCTGTATTGCTCTGCCCTTAGGCAGTTGGGGAGAAGAAAACAGATCTTCCCAATACTCATCAGGCAGATCGTTTCCGCCGTCTTTATCGGAATTCTCGAATCCATTTGTCGCCTGCTTCGCGGGTTCATTTTCGCGTACGGTTTTCTCGATCAAAAGCTCAACGGCTTCGGAATCATCCTGAGTTCCAACTATTTCCCTGAGTCTTCGCAAATTCTCAATATTCGAAATCTCAACTGCAACTGACATATAGATCTCCCTGCCACATCTTACCATATTAAAAGAACTCACTATGCAGCTTTCGTATCACGTCTGCGGCCAGATCTTCTCTTACGACAAAGGTCAGATTAACGGCGGATGCGCCGTGGGAAACGAGTGCGATATTGATGTCTTTTATTGTCGAAAATATTTTCGAAGCCATGCCCGTGCTTGCCCGCAGGCCTTCGCCAACTATGCAGATAACGGAAAATCCGTTCTCGGTCTCGACGTCGCCGAGCCGTTCCAGATCGGACACGATCTTGTCTATTTCGGCGGCGTTGTCCAGGGTCAATGCGATGGATACTTCAGACGTTGAGATGACATCGATAACCGTCCGGTATCGTTCGAAAACCTGAAAGACCGCGCTCATAAAACCATAACTGC
The DNA here is from genome assembly GCA_964583955.1 of uncultured Chloracidobacterium sp. Lineage (GTDB taxonomy): Bacteria > Acidobacteriota > Blastocatellia > Pyrinomonadales > Pyrinomonadaceae > OLB17. Next base: position 53,802 of record CAZOXY010000002.1, read on the forward strand.
CGAGCATTCGGGCCGAGGTTACGCGAAGTATCGTAATGCCTTTTTTATGAGCAATGGATTTTATCTTGTTTGGGGCCTCGCCGGATTCGGCAAGCACCATCGTGCCGATGGCGTCGGGTTCGAACGTGTTGCATACGCGCACCGGAATGCCGTGATCGACCGCCGGTTTTATCGTTTTTGGATGAAGTACTTTGGCGCCAAAATATGACAGTTCAGCCGCTTCCTCATAGCTAAGCACCGGGATCGTTCTGGCCTCGCCGCATATTCGCGGATCACAGGTCATAACACCAGTTACGTCCGTCCAGATCTGCAGCTCTGACGAACCTATCGCTGCCGCAACAATGGCCGCAGTGTAATCCGAACCGCCGCGCCCCAGTGTTGTTGTTTCGCCTGCACGGTTTCCTGCGATGAAGCCGCCCATTACGGGAATCTCGCCTGCTTCCAGCGTCGGCGGCAGCTCAAGCCGGACAAGCTCATTTGTCTCTTCGACGATGGGCTGAGCGGCCCCGAATTCATCATCTGTCACGATCAGCCGACGCGAATCAAAATGCATGGCATTGACACCTCGTGACCTTAACACTTCCGCCAAAAGCCTTGATGAAAGCTGTTCGCCATAGGAAACGATGGCGTCCTTCAGCATCGAAAGCGGCAGCGACCTTCTGGAAGCCCTCATCAATAGGTCTGAAAGCTCCTGCCGCGCAAACTGTAGTTCGGCATCAAAAAGGTTCGGCGAACCTTCCGAAATAAAATGGCTTGAAACCGCGACATGACGGTCAAAATGAGGTTCCAGAGACGCGACGGCCGCTGCGAGATCTCCCTTTTTGGCCAGATCGAATGCCGCCAAAAGAGCGTCAGTCACCTTTGTCATCGCCGAAACAACAACAACGGGCTTCTTTTCCAACTGGCTGCCAACGACATGAATGACACGTTCAAAAGCGGCGACATCGCCCACCGACGTGCCGCCGAATTTCATCACCACCGATCGCTCTTGCTCATTCACAACAAAAGTTAGTTCAACTATTTCTTATGGCATTGTCAAGTTTGACTGATGAATGTTCTGTCCGCCAAGCGCTCAAAAGCAGGATAGCTATAAAATCAAAAACGGCGACAATCAATGTATTGCCGCCGCTTGATCACAATTACTGAAACCGTTACTTATCCGATACCAGCCACTGAACGAATTTTGCTGTTATAAGGACAAATGGGAAGAGATATATCGAGTCCCAAAAATGGGAACCGGCCAATTCGCTGCCTAAGATAAGTGTTGAGAGAGGTACAAATGCCAGGGCCATTGCGATAATCGCGGCCGGAACAGCCAAATTCCTTAAGTTTTTAATGCTTCCCAAACCGGCATAGGTCAAAAATATCGCCAACAAGTACCCGTAAAAATTTACCGTGACGGTCGGATAGTTAAACACCACATACAACGTCGAAAAAAATAAATGAAACGTTCCCGGCCCGAACATGACTATTTCCCGCAAGATGCCAAGCCATTTGTCGGCTTTCTCTGTAAACGCAGGCCTGTCAGCAACGATCGATGTCTCGCCGCCCGTATAGGTCATTTCAAACCGGCTGGTATCCTGCCCATTCTCAAAGAATGCATTCAAAGCATTCTCAAGTCTTTCATCGAATTTTACTTTTTTCATCGGATCACCTCGGCGCGAACATCGACTTTTTAATTATAGGACATGGCAGAAACGTTGTTCAACATGTTTTTTCACGTCCGGGGGCAACTTTCGGTAACAGTTGTGTTGGTATAAGATTTGTTCTATGCCGAATACGGACTTCCTAAAAGGCCACCCAAGATTCGATCTGTTTCTGCTGCTCCTGACAGTATTGTTCCTGTATCTTTTGCTGTTCCGGCTGCCATTTTATCCGTTCTTTTACGAGGCAGATCAACTTATATTCCTGTACAACGCGGACAGAATGCTCGATGGCGAAAAAATGTATCGAGACTTCTTTCAGTTCACGTTCCCGGGCGGACAGGTCCTTTATTTTCTGCTTTTTTCTGTATTTGGGGCTAAATATTGGGTATTGCCTTTTGCCATCATCTTAATGGGCTTTGGATACTGCTGGTTTTTGCTGCGTTCCGCAAAACTTCTGATTCCCGGTTATCTTGCTTACCTCCCCGCACTAATATTTATTTTCTTCGGCTTTCGTTGGTTCGGCCAGGATGGCTCGCACCGGATGTTCAGTCCGCTTTTTGTCCTGATCGGTGTATTTATACTGTTAAAAGGCAGGAGCTTATGGCATTGGGCGGCAACCGGTGCCTGCTGTGCTATGTCATCATATTTTACACAGCAGCGAGGCGTTATCGCTGTGGGGGCTTTCGGCATATTCCTGTTGACTGACAGCTTTCTCAGCGGATGGAAGTGGAAAGATGTGATATCAAGGTCCGCCGCACTCTGTCTTGGTTTTGCGGTCACACTGGCTGTTTTATGCTCGTATTTTATTCTTACGGCGGGGTTTGACACCTTTATAAATGCCACGCTGACCTATCCGTCGCTTTACTATCATTATCAGCCCGATAACAGCCTCGGCGGCTTTTGGGTCGGTTTTCGCCATATTCTGGCAACTCCGGGGATCGGGCCGGTGCTTTCCCTTTTGCCGGCGGGTTTTTACGGTTTTGTCATTCCTCTGATCGTTGTCGCGTTTTTGGCGGTATATTTTCGGGATCGCAAGAAGTTTGATCACGCATATTGGCGCGGCCCGCTGCTGATGGCAATAGTGAGCGGCGTTTTTCTTATATCGACCACCAATCCTGGCCATTTAAGGTATTACCAGATATCGCCGACGTTCCTTATTCTCCTTGCGTGGTTATTGTGGCATCTGAAGCTGTTTGGTGAGCGAACCGGACTTTTTGTAAAGGCCGCGGCGGTCTTGATGATCTTATTCTCAGGCATACAGATCGTCCGGCTTCAGACAGGAACGGCGTATGTCAGGGTTGATACTCCGCGAGGAACCGTGTATTCGTCAAACATGGAAAGCACAGGGCGATACACCTGGATAGCTGAAAGGACAAAGCCCGGTGATCTTGTTTTTGAGGCGTCGAATCCGTACATTTATTTTCCGTTCGCGTTAAAAAATCCGTCAGGTTACGCGCAGTTTTACCAGACGGAATATACGCGGCCGGAATTTGTGATCGAGGCAATTGAAGAGCTGAAAACAAAACCGCCCGTGTATATTCTCTGGAGCAATGACTACAACATACTCGATGCCGAGCGCGTGCCTGGAGACAATTTGGGGCCGCTGGCTGAATACGTCCAGGCCAAATATGAACCGGTCGGGCCTGTTTATATGGTCGATGGCAAGCCGGTGCAGGTATGGCAGAAACGCGGACAACAGCCGGAACAATGAATTTCCTGATGGACAGCAAAACGCGAGGTCAGAAAAGCATTGGAGCTGCGGTCGCGGCGATCTCAGCCATTTACATCTATTTCCTTGTTTTCGCGTTTCCCTTCACGCCGATCTTCTCAGAAACCGACCAGCTTATTTTCGTTTATGAAGGCTCGCGTTTGCTGGACGGCGACGTGATGTACAGAGATCTTTTCCAGTTCACCTTTCCCGGCACACAAACCTATTATCACGCGGTTCTTTCGCTTTTTGGTGAACGATATTGGGTGCTGCCTTTCACGGTAGTGATACTCGGCTCGGTGCTTACATTTCTTTGCCTGAAACTTTCCGAAACGATCATTTCCGGTCCGCTTCGGTTTGTTCCTCCGTTCATTTTCCTTTTCTTCGGCATGCGATGGTTCGGTTTGGATGGCTCACACAGAATGTTCAGCCCGATCTTTATGCTGACAGCGGTTTTCTTTCTGTTATCAAAAGTGAACCGGAACCGTCTTATCGCAGCCGGTGTTTTCTGCGCTCTGGCTTCGTTTTTCACACAACAGCGGGGCGTTGTTACACTGACGGCGATAGCAGCTTATCTCGTGCTGAACGCGTTGATGACGCATCGCGGCAAAGCGCAGGCTCTCTATGACATCGCTGTCATGTCAGGAACTTTTCTGGCGACCATTGGGCTGCTTTGTCTGTATTTCGTGGTGTCGGCAGGCCCGGCTGCTTTTTTTTACGCGACATTTACATATCCCGCAAAATATTATAAATACGTTGAGGCAAACAGCTACGCTGTATTCGTTTCCGATCTGATAAAGACAGCATCCGCACCGGGAATTTCGGGAACACTGATGTTCCTCGGTTCCGTCTTTTACTCGGTCATACTGCCGTTTGCCGTCCTTGCGGCATTTGCCGTTTTTGTCATCCGCAGAAAGAACGGATCTTGGGACGATTGGAAAGGCCCGGTACTGCTTTCGCTGTTGGCGGCGGTTTCTTTTTTCACGACCACAGGGCCAAATGCTCTGCGTTTTTTTCAGGTCGGTATTCCGGCGATCATCGTATTTTGTTGGCTGCTTTCCAGGATCGGCATGGCCACCAAACACGAACAACGCCTGACCCTGATCTCACTGGCCCTGCTTGCCCTCATCGGGCTATCGCAAATTTACCGGATGCAAACACACTGGGACTTCTCGATGGTTGATACCCGCAGCGGCAGACTGGCTTTTATTTCAGCGGAACAGGCACATTTTTATCAAGATCTGTCCGACCGTACGCAAGGCGGCGAATTTGTATATCAGGCGGTTCAGCCCTATGTTTATTTTCCATTGGGGCTTCGCAATCCGACGCGCTTTTCCCAAATATGGCAGACTGATTACACCCGGCCCGAACAGGTCGCGGAAGCCGTGGTCGATCTTGAGAAAAAAAGGCCGCGATACATTGTTTGGGATAATAACTATAACATTTCAGCCGAAGCCAGAAAGTCCGATGACCATACCGGCCCGATGGCGGAAATGGTAAGTCAAAAATATTCTCCGGTCGGCCCGGTCTATGAAATGGACGGCCGCCAAATACAGCTCTGGGAACTGAGATCGCCCTGAACCAAACAGATTCTCGTGCAACCCGCCGATTTCTTACACAATGAGTTTCGTGAGATACTTAGGAAAAACCCCGTAACAGAATATGCAGGACACGAATCTTCTTGAAGATCAACCCATTGCGTGGACGCCAACGCCCGATGTCATAGATCGCGCGCGGCTTACCCAATTTATGAAACAGGTCGGCGTCTCGACCTGGGACGAGCTTTATGAATTCTCGATCCGCGATGTCGAAAAATTTACCGAAGAGGTACTGAAATTCCTTGACATAAAATTCGACTCGCCGTATGAAAAGCTGCTTGATGTTTCGGGCGGTATTGAGTTTCCTAAGTGGTTCGCTGTCGAAGGGACAACAAGGACGAAAGGGACGGAAGCGACACAATCTACGGAAGCGACGGGGGAACCCGGAGACTTTAAGGAATCCGTAGAATATGTCGATCCCGCAGACTCCGAAAAGTCTCTTGAGTCCTTGCCGTCCCTTTCTTCCCTTGACCATCGATCCGCCGGCCTCAACATCACCACCATGTGCCTCGACCGCTGGCAGGCGGACGAGATGAAGGACCAACCGGCGGTAATCTGGGAGGGAGAAGACGGAAAAGTGATTGAGCTTAGCTATTTAAGATTGCTCGGCTTTGTTGAGGATGTTGCAGGGGGATTGCGAAAGAACGGGATCAACAAAGGAGATCCGGTTGGTATTCATTTACCGATGAGCGTTTCCACCGTTGCTATCTTGTTAGGGATCAATCGAATCGGAGCGATTGCTGTTCCTGTTTTCTCAGGATACGGAGTAGAGGCCATCGCATCGCGGCTAAATGCAGTTCAGGCAAAAGCATTGTTTACCTGCGACGGCTTTTCGCGACGTGGGAAAAATGTATCTTCTTATGAAACCGCCTTGGAAGCGATCAAAACCTGTCCGTCGATTGAACAATTATTCGTAGTCTGCAACGAAATTTTTGATCGCGAGCTCCTCAATCGCGATAAGGTTAAGGATTTTGACGAATTACTAAATGATGGGATTGGCGACGGGCAAACAGAACCAACCTCCGCCGAGGATCCGCTTATCATCCTCTACACATCCGGCACGACCGGAAAGCCGAAGGGGATCGCGCATACGCACGCAAGTTTTCCTATCAAGGCGGCGCAGGATATGGCGTTTGGGACGGATGTGGGCAAAGGGACGCGAATATGCTGGTACACGGACATCGGCTGGATGATGGGGCCGTGGCTGATCTACGGCGCTTTGATAAACGGAGCGACGATCTGCCTTTACGACGGCGCGCCCGATTACCCGACGCCCGACCGTATGTGGGAATTCTGTGCAAAGCACAAGGTCGAAGTTCTGGGCATTTCGCCGACGCTGATCCGCTCGTTGGCAAGCTCGGATGAAAAAACAGCTCACAGCCGTCAGTCGCCAGCCGTCAGCGGTTCATCGGAAAACACGGCTGACAGCTCACAGCTGACGGCTGACAGCTATTCTTCAAAAAAAGCTGTGTATGAAAAGCATGATCTTTCTTCTTTACGCATTTTCGCCTCGACCGGCGAGCCGTGGAATCCGGCGCCGTGGTGGTGGCTGTTTGAAAAGGTCGGCAACAGTAAACTGCCGATCATAAACTACAGCGGCGGAACTGAGATCGCTGGCGGCATTTTGATGGGAAATCCGCTTTTGCCGATCAAGCCGTGTTCATTTCCCGCTCCGTGTCCGGGAATGGATGTGGATATTTTGGACGAAGAAGGCAACTCCGTCCCAAACGGCACTGTTGGCGAGCTTGTCATAAAACAGCCGTGGATCGGCATGGCACGCGGATTTTGGCAGGAAAAGGAACGCTATCTCGACACCTACTGGCGGCGTTTCAAAGACATCTGGGTACACGGAGATTGGGCAATGCGCGATGCGGACGGCCACTGGTTCATCCTCGGCCGCAGCGACGACACGCTAAAGGTCGCCGGTAAACGCGTCGGCCCCGCCGAGGTCGAATCGCTCCTCGTCGCCCACCCCCTCGTTACCGAAGCCGCCGTCATCGGCGTCCCCGACGAAGTAAAAGGCACCGCGATGGTCGCTTTTGTGGTTCTGACAGAATCTTCACCGCAGAGACGCAAAGAAACGGAGGAAAGCAAGAAAAATTCCCCTACTTACGAAAGAGGGATGAACGCCGCTTCGGCGGACGGGGTGGTTCTCTCGCTTGAATCGGAGCTTAAAGCCCTTGTAGCAAAAGACATGGGCAAACCGCTGGCTCCGTCAAAGATACATTTCGTTACCGCCCTGCCAAAAACCCGCAACGCCAAAGTAATGCGCCGCGTCATCCGCTCCGCTTACCTCGGTGAAGACCCGGGCGATCTTTCCGCACTGGAGAATCCAAATGCGGTTGAAGAAATTCACAAGGTGGGCAAATGAGAAAGGTATATACTTTACATGGAGGCCTTCGTTGAAAGATGCCGATGATGACTTTGTTTTAGAATTAGCGATCGCATCGCAGAGCGAATACATCATAACTTTCAATGAAAAAGATTTTAGAAATATCGAGTTGTTTGGAATCGAAGCAATATCGCCTTCTTCATTCTTAAAACTGCTAAATTCATTATGAAAGCCGTAACTGTAAGAATTCCCGACTCACTCCGGAAAAAGATAGAAGAACTGGGCAATGAAAGCGGGTTCTCACTCGAACAATTTATGGCAAGTGCTGCTTCTGAAAAACTCTCAATTATGCTTCAGGAAGATTTTCTGGAAAAAGAAGCAGGTCTCGGTTCCAGAGAAGCTTTTGAACGCGTTCTCGCCGCAGTGCCCGACATTCCACCGAGCCGCCCTGATGATGTGGTCGAATAAACACATAACTCCCCCAAATCTTCACAAAACTGAAAGATCGCAAGCTTTCCTGAAAACAAATTCATTGTCCATCTTGTGTGAATAGACTATAATCCGGGGGAAATATTGGTTTCCGCTATGCATAGTTTTCGCCCTTTCATTTTTCCATTCAAAGCGGCTATAACCGCTGTTTTTGCGCTGCTGTTGGTGACAACGGCATTGCTCGGTCAAAATCCGTCCGCGGAAAACAATAAGGAACAGCGTGACAAGCCTCTTGAATGCGGATGCGGCAGTTACTGGATCGTGTCGGAATTTGAGACTGTTAAGGCCGGAGATACGGTCACATTTGAATTAAGATCGAAGTCGGAGAAAACGGCGGTTAGAAATGTACATTGGACGATCTCGGCAGGCGTGATGATGTCAGGTCAGGGAACCGAACGAATAGCCGTGCAGACAACTGAGGACATGCTGAATGTTCGCCCACGTCTTGATGTTCCTCCACCGGGAGAACACGGCTTCATCATTACCGGAAGCCTAAAACGACTTTCATTAAAAGTGTCTGCTAATATTACCTGCGAAAACGGTGAGATATGTTCCCCCATCGTCAAGAATGTTGCAGTAGGGCGAATTCCCGTTGGACCGAATGAACCGTCCATTGTCACCGATCTTTCACTTAGCTCCGAACAACTTGTCACACAATGCCAGCCCGGAGAAATGCCCGACAAGGCCTCACCGCAGCCTTCGGAATCGATGATCATTGATGTTTCGACCACCGCATTTGATTATGAAAATGATGTGCTTGTTTACAGTTATACGGTTTCCGGCGGAAAAATAATAGGCAAAGGCTCGGACGTAAAATGGGACCTCTCTGATGCCTCGCCGGGAGTTTATACGATCACCGCCTCGGCTGACGACGGCTGCGGATTTTGCGGAGAATCGCTTTCCAGAACGGTAACTGTTGCGGAATGTACGCCTACATGCAGCTTGGTCGAATGTCCCATACTGGAACTGACTGCTCCTGACGGCATTTCAAATTCCGGGATCGTCATAATAACGGCTAACGCCGGCGGAGGAGCCTCCGATGTAGGTTATCTGTGGTCAGTCGAGAACGGACAGATAATAGACGGCCAGGGCACTCATTCACTAACCGTAAGGCTTCCTGCAAACGCCACAAAAACCAAAGCGTCAGTAACCGTAAAACTTGTCGGCCTCGACCCTGCGGCAGCTTGTATAGACACTGCCACGGTCGTTTATGAGAACGGGATCCGCAAACAAACCACGAACTGAACCACACTAATATTCACCGAACAATCCGTCTTTTTGCGAGACCTCGGCGACATCTCCTCGCAGGAAGACCCGCAAGCCGTTGAGGAAATCTCCAAACTCCGCGATAATTCTTTTTAGTGACCAACAAGGACCTGACAAGATTTGCGTGGCTTTCGATAGCGACGGCCATTGCCACCATTTCATTAAAGGCGCTGGCGTATCTGATGACCGGCTCGGTCGGGTTGTTATCAGATGCGTTGGAGTCTGTAATAAATCTGGTGGCGGCGGCGTTCGCCCTATGGATGCTCAAGATAGCCGCACGTCCGGCTGATGAGGATCATCCGTTCGGACACTATAAGGCGGAATATTTTGCCGGAGCGCTCGAAGGCACGCTTATCGGCATGGCCGCGTTAAGCATAATCTGGGTTGCGGTAAACCGCCTGCTCGACCCTCAGCCCATCGAACAGATCGGCATAGGGCTTGTTATGACCACGGCGGCCTCGCTGCTCAATCTGATCGTTGGCCGGCTGCTGATACGAACCGGGCGAAAACACCGCTCGATCACGCTTGAAGCAGACGGAAAACATTTGATGACGGACGTCTGGACATCAGCAGGCGTCATTGCTGCCTTGATAGTTGTCAACATTACGGGCTGGTATATTCTTGACCCGATCATTGCGTTGTTCGTCGCGGTCAATATCCTCCACACCGGATACAATGTCGTCAAACGCTCAACGCTCGGCCTGATGGACACGGCCATTTCAGATGAGGATATGAAAGCCGTGGTTAATGTGCTGGACAGCTACGTTGAAAAAGAAAAGATCGATTATCACGCCCTGCGAACCCGCGAATCCGGCTCACGCGTGTTCATCAGCGTGCATATCCTCATGCCGGACGAATGGAGCATCCGCGAAGGCCACAAACTGATAGACAAGATAGAGGACGACATTCGCGTTGCGGTTGCCGGAGCGATAGTTTTTACGCACATGGAACCGATCAGCGACCCGGCATCAATGACGGATATCGACCTCGAATAACCTGCTGAATGACGACGATCTACACCATCGGCCATGGGAAACATCCTTTCCCTTATTTTCTCGAATTGCTCCGGCAGTATGAGATAGAAATGGTCTGTGACGTGCGTTCATTTGCGCGGTCACGGTGGCCGCATTTCAACCAGGTCGCTTTGCGGGAATTATTGAATGAGAACGGCATCGGTTACGAGCATCTGCCCGAATGCGGCGGCAAGCTGAGGCCTGACCCGGAAACTCTTGCCTGGGGGATCGACAGGATATTCGAACTGGCGGCGGATGTCAGGATCGTCCTGATGTGTTCAGAATCCAATCCGCTAAGCGACCATAAAGTGCCAAGGTCAAAATGTCATCGGCTCGCTCTGCTTTCGCCGCCGCTCAAGGCAAAAGGCGCACGCGTGATTCACATATTGCCCGACGGCCGCTCAATGGAACTGGAAGAATCAGGCTTGCTGCCTTTTTGGTGAAATTCGTCCGGGATTGACGACGTATCTTTCGTCGCTTTTGTCCCTGCGGTCACTGAGGTCGCTATCCCCGTACCGCCACAAGCTGCTCAAAGAAATCTGGGAACGAAACCGCGGCACATTCCGCTCCGTTGATAACGGTTTCACCCTGTGCCGCAAGGCCGGCGACCGCAAATGCCATCGCGATGCGGTGATCTCCGAATGAATCAACCTCGGCGCCTTGCAGAAGCGAACGCCGGACAAGAAAACCGTCTTCCCTTTCTTCAATATCAGCACCCATTTTGCGCAGGTTTTGAACCACGGCGTCGATCCTGTCCGTTTCTTTTACCCGCAATTCAGCGGCGTCGCAAACCTCAAGCCCGCCTTCAAGCTGTGTCCCGAGGATCGCCAGTATCGGCACCTCGTCAACAAGATTTGCAACGACATCGCCTTCGATGACGATCCGCTCTTTTGTCAATTCGGCAGTTCCGCTGCCTTCGATCTCAATGTCGCCCACAGGCTCGCCTTTGCCCGTATCGTGTTCGGTTATCGACATCTTCGCTCCCGCCTGCCTCAGCACGTCCAAAACGGCAGCACGCGTCGGATTAAGCCCGACAAACGGCAGATACAATTGCGAACCTTCGATGATCGCTCCCGCAACAAGAAAAAATGCCGCCGCCGAAATGTCGCCCGGAACACGCAGCGATGTCCCTTGCAGCAATGAACCGCCGTTGACCGAGATGCGTCGTGCCGCGCCGTCGGTTTCGACGCCGACGGAAACGCCGAACTGCTCCAGCATCCGCTCCGTATGATCACGTGTCGGGGCCGATTCGATAACGGTCGTGGTTCCTTCGGCATTCACTCCCGCAAGCAGCACACAGGATTTGACCTGTGCCGACGCCACAGGCAGTTTATATTCGATGCCTGTCAATTTTTTTCCGCCTTTTATCTTTAGCGGAGCGTGGCCGTCTTCGGTTTCGATCTCCGCTCCCATTTGGGCCAGCGGATCGACGACACGCCGCATCGGGCGCCTGCTCAATGAGGCATCGCCGGTCATCACACATTCCACACCCTTTCCGGCCAAAATACCCGCCATGAGGCGCATTGTGGTGCCGCTGTTGCCGCAATCGAGGTCTGACGACGGCTGTTTGAAGCCATTTTCACCGGCCCCGTCTATCATCACGGTCGAACCGTCACGGCTGATATTCACGCCCAGAGCGGACAAGCATTCAAGCGTCGAGGCACAGTCCTCGCTGGCGGCGTAATTCTCTATCCTGCTTTGTCCTGATGCCATTGCCGCGAACATCGCGGCCCTGTGTGATATTGATTTGTCCCCGGGAAGGGCGATCTTTCCCTTGAGCGTCTCTGCTGATCCTATTCTCATCATGCCTATTCTATCTAGATTTATGTAACTTGTCCTGACTTGACAGAACGTTACCTAAGTGGCTAACTTTACTCTATCCTTTATTCATTGTGTCAAGTAATCTGGAATTAATATTGCCAAGCCGTATTGAATCCGTCGATGAGGCGGCAAGCAAGGCCGAGACATTTGCCCGTGAGAACGGTTTTGGGGACGATGTGGTCTCCGCAGTCGATCTTGCGGTTCGTGAATCGGTCGCGAACGCCGTTAAACACGGTAATAAGTTTGACGAGGAAAAGCCGGTCAGGGTGTTTTTTGAGGCTGTCCCGAACGAATTCTCGATCCAGGTACGCGACCACGGCTCGGGGTTTTCCGTCAAGGAGATACCTGACCCGACCGATCCGGCAAATATCCTGAACGCTTCGGGCCGCGGCATATTGTTCATGCGGTCATTCATGGATGAGGTCGAATGGGTGAACCATGCCGAAGGCGGCACGGTCGTTAAAATGATAAAAAGATCTTGAATATGGCAGGCGTTTGTGGACATTCTTTTTACATTGTCATAAAATCTGCTATTCATTAAGTTAAATAGACCTAAAATTAGGAGATAAACATGTCTGATATTACAATTTCGGAACGCCAGGCCGGTGATGTGACAATTCTTGACCTTGAAGGCAAGGTAACGATAGGCGAAGGCAGCGTTGCCCTCAGAAACGCAATTCGACGGCTCCTGGGCGAAGGAAAGAGCAAGATACTTTTGAACCTCGGCTCGGTCGGTTACATTGATTCGAGCGGCATCGGAGAACTTGTCTCCAGCTTTACTGCCGTTAACAAGGAAAATGGAACGCTCAAGCTCCTCAATCTGACGCAAAAGATACAGGACCTCTTGGCCATAACCAAACTCCTCACCGTTTTTGACGTTTATGAGGACGAGGCGACCGCTCTGGCCAGTTATGAGTAAGAATAGATCGGGCGGCGCATGCTTCCTGCTTGCAGCCGATCTTTTTTTCTAAAGGATAAAGGGACCTGAGATTCCTTTATCCTTTAACTATTTTTAAGGCAGAGGCCTTTGAATACATCCCTCATCGCCCCCGATACATCTATTCCATATTGAATTCTAACGACGAACGGGAGTAAATTTAATCTTGTGATGAACAAGTCCTTATTGACACTGGCGGTTATGTTCCTTGCCCTGTCTGCGGCGGCCCTTGGCCAGGAAGCTCCGGCGGGTTTTGACCTTGCGAACTATGGTGTTCGCATTCAGCCTGATAAACGCGTGATGGTCGTTTTGGCGACGATCGAGGCGGCAAGGACCGTTGACGCCAACGGCGATCCGGTCAAGGTCATCAACACACCGCTTTCCTCTGCGGGAGAAAAGTTCCGCGACCAGCTCAACAGTGACCTTGCCGCTCTGGATGAAAAACTTCGGCAAAGAATAACGTCATTTCTGGTGCGTCACAAACAGACGCGGCCAAAAGCGACCGACGCCGAGATAGTAGCGCCGTTCATCTCGATGGCATATACGCTCACGGACGCGCCGGATCTTGCCGATCCTGTCGTTATGACCGATCTGCCCGCGCAATTACTGGACGTGCTGGATTTTGCCCCGCTGGTCCGTGATTTTTACCGGCTTTCCAGTTTTTCCGGCAACCTCAATGAATATGTCAAGACCTATTCCGAGGCGGCAGAATCGAGACTAAAGCCTTCTGCCGGCGAAATGGTCCGCGACGTTCTTTTCTATCTGAAAACGCGTCCGCAGATCTATTTTAATGAGCGCGTCAGAACAGAAACTCAGAAAAGCGGGTCATCCAGATCCACCCTCGCCAACACAGAGGTGCGCACCCGCGAACGCCGTTTCGTCATTGTTCCCGAAATGCTTGCACCGACGGGCATGGTAAATTTTGTCAACGTCAAAGATGAATATTTTGTCGTTGTTCCGCCGGATGTGAACATCAGCTTTTCGGACGTGCGGCGAGGCTATCTCCAATACGTCATCGACCCTATCGTACTCGGGTTTTCACGCGAGGTCGCCGCCATCAGCCCTTCTGTAAAACTGATGCTGGACCAACGCCGAAAGGTCGATCCGTCCACGTCGCCGGATGTTTACCTCGCGGTTTCGCGTTCGCTGGTGGCGGCGATAGACGCCAAACAGGTGGAAAATGAACGCGTTCAAATAGCGACGGAGCAATCCCGAAGAAAGATCGACCAGATGAAAACGGTCGAAGAACGAAAGGCCGTTTCAGCCGAGCTTGAGGCCCTGAAACAGGAATTTTCAGATGAGACGGCTCTTCGGCTTTCGGAAGATTATGAAAAAGGTGCCGTTCTCGTTTTCTATTTCGCGGAACAACTTCGCGGCATTGAGGAATCAGGTGTGGACATCAACGCCTCGATGCGTGAAATGCTTCTTTCGTTTGAACCGGCAAAGGAGCGGAACAGGCTTGAACAATATGCCGAAGCCAGAAATCGAGCGGTCGCGACCCGTGAAAAAAGACGCGCCGAAGGTTCATCAGGGCCGGTAATCATAGAAAATCCGGTAACGAACAAGCTGATCGAGGTTCAGGACCTGATCGCCGCTAAGGATTACAAACGGGCCGAGGCGGAACTGAAAACGCTGCTTGAGGCAAATCCCGACGAGCCGCGCATCCATTTTAATATCGGCCGGGTCGCGGGACTTTCCGCACAGGCAATTGACGACGAGGAAAAGCAGCAGGCAAAGCTTTTAGAATCAAAGGTCGCCTATGAGAACGTCCTCAGGATAGCCGAAACGCAGCCTGTTGACCGAGCCCTGCTTTCGCTTACCTTCCTTGCCCTCGGCAGACTGTACGAATTTGCAGGTGATACCAGCTACGCGGTGGCGGTCTATGACCGTGCGATCAGCATGGGCCCGGTCGCGGGTGGCGGATACAATGAGGCTCTTGCCGCGAAACAGCGTATAATAAAGGATCAATAGACCGAGCATCCGTTTCGACCAATGGCAGAAAAAAATTACCGCAGCGGCCACGTCGCCCTGGTCGGCAGGCCAAATGCCGGCAAATCAACGCTTTTGAACCGCCTGGTGGGCGAAAAGATCGCTGCCGTGTCGAACAAGCCTCAGACGACACGCCACCGGATACAGGGCATCGTAACGCGGCCCGAAGGCCAGATCGCGTTCGTTGACACGCCGGGAGTTCATAAACCCGGCCATCTGCTGAACCGTCGGATGATGGCGGCGGTGAATGACGCCGTGCTTTCGGTCGATCTGGTCGTGCTGCTGCGTGATGCCAGCGTCTCTACCGGCAACGGCGACCGCTTTGTCCTCGACCTTGTAAAACGCTCCGGCAAACCCGCCGTTCTCATCCTCAACAAAATAGATAAGATCAAGGACAAAAAGCTATTGCTTCCGCTGATCGAACTTTACGCGAACGCGCATGATTTTGAGGAGATCATTCCCGTTTCTGCCCTGAAAGGTGACGCTCTGGATGAGATGATGGCGAACATCGTCAAACATCTGCCGCCGGGCGAACCGATCTTTGGCGAGGACGACCTGACCGACCAACCGCTTAGGATAATAGTCGCCGAAATGGTCCGCGAAAAGATACTTGCATCGACCGGTGAGGAGATACCTTACGTCACCGCCGTCCTGACAGAACGCTGGGATGATTCCGACCCCGAACAAACCCGCATCCACTGTGTTATTTACGTCGAACGTGCTTCGCAAAAAAAGATCATCATCGGCAAAGGCGGAGCAAAGCTGAAGGCGATAGGCATAGAGGCACGACACGACATCGAGGCTCTTTTGGGAAAAAGCGTTTACCTGCATCTTTTCGTCAAGGTCGTTGAGGATTGGCGTAACCGCGAACGCGACCTCGACGAAATGGGCATTCAAAGATAGATATGCATCCGACTTCCGCTCCGACATGGCATGCGCTTCACATCACGGTTCCTCCGCACGCGGCGGAAGCTGTTGAATTTGCATTTAACGAACTCGATTGCCTCGGCACCGAGATCGATCATCTGCGAAAGAGCGGTGATGATTTCGTCCGTGTCTCCGGCTATTTCAACAAACAGCTTTCCGATGAGGCCGTTGATAATGCCCTTGAATATGCCCTCGCGGTATATGGGCATGACGGCGGTGCGGTCATCGGAAAAGAATGGAATGTCATCGGCCGGACAGACTGGCTTGCCGAATGGAAGAAGCATTGGAAGCCCACAACGGTCGGCCGTTTTGTCATATCGCCGCCGTGGGAAGAACCTGGCGGTGAGTTTGTCATCCAGATCGAACCGAACATGGCTTTCGGCACCGGAACGCACGACACGACCCGGTTATGTCTGGACGCCATAGACCGCCTTTATCGCCCTGACGAGAGCTTTTTTGACGTTGGCACCGGAACCGGCATTTTGTCCATAGCGGCAGCAATGACGGCACAGCGGGCGAACGCTGCACCGACGATCACTGCCTGTGACAATGACACGGACTCCGTTACCATCGCCGGAGAGAATTTTGAACTGAACGGCGTCGGCGCGTTCGTCAGGCTGTATGAAGGAACGTTGGATGCATCGACGCCGGCGGCAGAATTCGTCTGCGCCAACCTGACGCTGGATGTCATCGAACCGCTGCTGACGCTGCTTCTCGAAAAGACGGGCCGACTGCTTTTGCTTTCGGGCATACTTGCCGAACAGGAACCGCAGATCAGGCAGGCGCTGGAACAAAACGGCATCACCAAATTGGATGTTGCTTATTCAGGAGAATGGATCTCGGTCGTTGTCGAAAGATAACTGACTTGGTCAGTTATCTTTTTTTGTTTCGACCGCCGGCGGTATGTCGCCGTCATCCGTGATCGTTATCAAAGGCTGACGCGGACGCGGCGGCCTTTTTATCGCCCGCAGAACGGGTGTCACGTTCGGCATCACGAAGGGAGCGGGAGAAAGCTCCTCGGTGCGTTTTATTATCGTCCCGCCGCGTCCCGCGACCCAGACATTTCTTCCGCCGCGATACGCTATCGAGAGCAGCACCTTGCCCGTTATCCCCGATTGCGATTTCCACGTTCGTCCGCCATCGTCAGTCACCACAACAAGGCCCTGTTCCCCGACCGCTACCGCCGAATATTTTCCGGCGGCGGCCACCGAGAAAAGATGGCTAGTAAACGGAGATTCGACATCACGCCAGCTTAGCCCGCCGTCCTCGGTTTTCAGGATTATGCCGTTCGCACCGACGATAAACCCGCTCTGTTCGTCATTGAATGAGGCAGAATAAAGATTGTTGGTCACATGGCTTGCGGCCGCCGACCAGACCTCGCCGCCGTCCATCGTCACTATGATCGTTCCCCTGTCGCCGACCGCAACGCCGGTCTTTTCGTTCAGGAACCGCACATCCTCCAGCCACGAACGCGTCGGTGACGGCACCGGCTGCCACGAAACGCCTGCGTTTTCCGATACGAGTATCGTGCCGTTGGCCCCGACCGTAAACCCGCGTGTGTGTGAGATGAAATGAACGCCAAGAAGATCATCTGTCGCTTCTGCGGCGCCCGAACCCCAACTTGATCCGCCGTTGCTTGTGCGAAGAATTGTCCCTTTGTCGCCGACGATCCAGCCGCGCTGGCCGTCAAAAAAGTGAATGGCGTTCAGGTTCTCGTTGGTGCCTGAAAATACCGGTATCCATATCCGCCCGCCGTCATTGGTTATCCAGACCCTGCCGTTAGATCCGGCCGCGACGCCGAGGCTGTTATCCAGAAAGTGAATATCGTTGACATCCTCGCGCATTCCGCCGGAAAGCCTCTGCCAACTGTAGCCGCTGTCATCCGTCCGCACGATCAGGCCGTTGTCGCCTACGGCCCAGCCCGTGTATTGATCGGCAAAATGGACAGATACGAGCCGTGGATTTGTCCGTACATTGAACGGCAACCAGTTTTTGCCGCCGTCCGCGGTGCGCCACGCCATCCCGTTCGAATCGGTCATTGAACCGTGTGCCGCATCCGAGAACGAGAGCGAGAACAGGTCGGCAAAGGTGAACAGATTCACGCGCGTCCAACGGCCGCCACCGTCATCGCTTCGCGCCAGACAGCCGTTGTTTCCGGCAACAATTATCAGATCGCTGTAGGGCATCGCGACCGCGTTTATCTGTGTCGGGCCGCAGGGCGTTGCCTTTTTCCAATCGTCGCCGCCCGTGTCGCTCACCAGCACGGCGCCATTCGCTCCGGCAGCCGAAAGCCGCTGATTGTCATAGGCGGCCACAGCAAGGAGATTCTCTTCGGTTCCGGCCTTTTGCTCGGTCCACGTTGAACCGCTGTCGGTGGTTTTGAGGATGCGTCCGTACGAACCGACCGCCCAGCCGACCATCGGGTCGCGGAGTGCGAACGTCACGCCCTGAAGATGATCTTTGGTGCCGGACGCTGCCTGTTTCCATGCCTTTCCGCCGTTTGATGTCAGCAGGATGGCACCGCGCGCCCCGACGATGACTGCGTTGCGTTCATCCCTGACAAAAACTCCGCCAAGCACGCCTATCGAAGGCACAGGAACCGGTTCCCAGGTAAAACCGCCGTTCCCCGTTCGAAGAGCCGTCCCGTCGCTTCCAACCGCCAGCCCCGTTGCCTTGTCAGATGCGAAATGAATAGCGGTCAGCGGATTTCCCTGCGGCAGAGGGTTTTGCCATATCCATCCCGGCCCGGTTCTCTGCGCCGCCGCCGCCGCAGATAACGCCGCCGTCAGAGCGACGATCAACAGGAGACGGGAGACGAGAGACCAGAGACAGGAGACCGGAGACAAGGAGAAGGGGAGATGAGGAGACTGGAGACTGGAGACTGGAGACGGGAGACGGGGAGATGAGGAGACGGGGGGACAAGGAGACAGGAGACTGGAGACAGGAGACTGGAGACGGGGAGATGAGGAGACGGGGAGATGAGGAGACAGGGAGACAAGGAGCGAAACTCTTTTCGTCTCTCTGCGCACATCGTCCGACTTCACTTCTTGTTTCAACTTCACCGTCTTTTCCTGCTGCCTTTTCTCCCTGTCTCCCTGTCTCCCGTCTCCCTGTCTCCTGTCTCCCTGTCTCCCGTCTCCCGTCTCTTGTCTCCCTGTCTCCCGTCTCTTGTCTCCTGTCTCCCGCCTCGCGTCTCTCCGTCATATCTCCATGACGCCGATGTCCAGCACGGCATCTTCGAGCATCTCAGTGTCAACGCGGCCCTCACCGGCTATCTTACGGGCCGCTTTGTCCACGACCTCCTGTATCTCGTGGCCGGCATGGCCTTTTATCCATTGCCAGTGTATCGAATGTTTGGCAGCCGCTTTATCCAGACGAGACCACCAATCGTGATTGGTCTTGCGTTTCCACGTTCCGCCCATCGTTTCAACAACATAGCGTGAATCGGACAATATTTTCACTTTACACGGCTCTTTCAGATTTTCAAGGCCCAGAGCCGCCGCCGCGATCTCAGCCTGCTGATTTGTGGCGTTTCCCAAATATTCGCCAAATGCCTTCCAATATCCCTTGAACCCAAGCATGGCAACCGCCGCCGCACGCGGATTTCCCTTGCCGTTGCCAAGACTGGAGCCGTCACAGACTATTGTTACCGATTTCATCATTGATCTGTTTCTTTCAAACGCCGCCCAGCAATGTAGCGAAAAAATATGCCAAAGATAAAACAAAAAGCAAAAAGAACAAGAATATTCAATGCTCCGTCCGGATATTCGCTAAAATTATATCCATCCCACCAAAGCGGAAATCCCCACATGAATCGACGGGCCGGTGCGAAATTGATCGGCTGACTTAAATACTTTTCATACTCGTAAACCGCATAGAAATATGCGGCAATATTGAGGGCAGTAAATACCGCCCCGCCTATATAAAATCCCTTCCAAAACGGTTTATTGAAAATTCGACGCTTTTCCTCTCTTTCAAATTCTTCAAGCATTAATATCCACCGCCGTTACCTAAAGTAAGTGATCACTGGTACCTTTTCAGAACAAGCCCTTGAAGCCCGCTGACAGCGAGACCGAATACAGCACTCACCGATAAAGCAACAATACAATTCGGAATCAACCCACTCCAAACTATTCTTCCCTTGCGAACGGATGAATATACAGTAAATTCTCTTACTTCATCCTTCTGGCTGTACAGTCTGGACTCATAAGCGATAAAAGGAAATCCCGTCTTATACGAAACACCGGAAAAAAGGTCTTTTGAAAAGACATTCAGGACCGCGAACAGCACCATGCTTCCCAGAAAGGACAATAAACAACTTCGCCGTGAGATCACTTTATACATATCACTCTCCGATAGTTATCTCATGATCCATATACCCCTCGAACGTATCATCATGTGAGATGACAAAAAGCTGGTTAAAGTGGGTTATGCGGCCGATCTGCATAGCCAGGTTTTCGCGGCGTTCGGCGTCCATATTGGTTGTCGGCTCGTCAAAAAAGGCGATGCGGATGTCAGAAAGCTGTTTCAACAGGGCAAGCCTTACGGACAGCGCCGCGGCCATCTGCTCGCCGCCGGAGAGGTTTGCAAAAGGGCGTTCATAACCGCCTTCTTCCAGGACGAT
This sequence comes from uncultured Chloracidobacterium sp., assembly GCA_964583955.1. Classification (GTDB taxonomy): domain Bacteria; phylum Acidobacteriota; class Blastocatellia; order Pyrinomonadales; family Pyrinomonadaceae; genus OLB17. Next base: position 74,152 of record CAZOXY010000002.1, read on the forward strand.
GCCGTAATCGTCGTTCCATTTCAGCGTTGCCTCGGCATTTCCGGCTATGTCGCGGAAAAGCTGATTTGCCTCGACCGAAACGTGCCGAACATAGTTTCGGGCGACCAGCGGCGCGGCCTCTTTAAGAGTATCACGAATAAAAACCGTCGTTTCCAGCATCTTTTCAAGCCGTTCGCGTTCGGCCAGTTCGGCGACAAGTTCCTTGCGTTTTTCCTCAATGGCGGCGATGGCTTTTGCAAGCTCCGCCAGCCGCTGCCGTGCCGTTTCGAGCCTGACAACAAGACCCGCTCGTGTTTTTTGCAGTTCCAGAAGTTCGGCCCTTGCCGCAACGTGACGCTCGCGGTCGTATTCGCCTTTCAACACGTCAAACTCTTTTTCGGCAAGCAAGAGTATTTCTCCGGCATCCGCGGCCTTTGTTTTTGCGGCGGCATTTGCGGCCTCAAGCTCCGGCAGCCGGCGGGCGGCGGCTTCAGCGATAAGGAACAGCTTGTTCGCCTCGGCCGTTTCCTCACGAATGCGCGAGGCTTCGGCCCACTGAACGTCAAGCTCACTGTATTTGCCCATCTCGGCGTTCAGACGCTCCGTGTCATCGGACAATTTCCGCATTTCCGCTTCGGCGGCGGCCAATGACGCCTGTATTTCCGCTTCACGGCCAAGTTCCTTTTCGAGCAGAACGATCCTGCCGCGAGGGTCGCTTAGCGACGCAAGCCTGTTTTCTGCTTTCGACAACTCGGCAGCGGCCTTCTCGGCATTTTCGGCCTGTTTCTGCAGAGCGTCGTGTTCTTCGCGAAGCCGTTTGCCCTCTTCCTCAATTTCGCGATAGCGTTCCTCAAGCGGGCCGATCCTGGCTTGAAATGTTTCTGCCTCGCGCGATACTCTGACGCGAACGGACAGGTCTGCCTGTTCTGCCTCAAGTGTTTTTATTCCCGTCCGCAATTCCTCGAACTGGGTCGAAAGAAAGCCTTCCAGCGTTTGCCCTTCCTTTAGATTCAGGCATTTTTCGGAAAGTATCGGACAAAGCCCGTTGCGGACCTCGCTCTGAAATTTTTCATCGCGTTCCAGCGTTGCCCTAAGCCTTGCAAGGTCATTACCAACGGCCGTCTCACGCTTTTGCAGCACGGCAAGCTGATCTGCCCCTTCGGCCTTTTTACGAGCCTCGGACAACGCTTCGCGGTTCTTTGCAAACGCCTCTCGCAGAGCAGCGAGCTTTTGGTCAAGGCCCTCCCGCTGACGCATTGCCGCCTTTATCCTGGCGGCCTCTTCGCGCAGCTCGGCGAGCCGCTTTTCCAGCACGTCCTGCTCTGCTGCCTGCGGACGCAGCTTTTCCACCTCGTCGCGTGCATTTTGCAGGTCATCGAGCCGGCGCCGAATATGCTTTTCCTCGGTCTGGGCTTTGGACACTGCCGCGTCAAGTTTTGATAATGCAGCACGCAGCCGGTCACGCTCTTCGCGATCCTTTTCCAGTTTGCCGAGCAGGCTGACGGCGGCGGAATGCCGTTCCGCGTCGGGACGCAGAGCGTCGATCCGATCCGACGCCTCGGCGGCACGCGCCAATTCTTCCCCGCTCTGTTTCAGGACGAACTCGGCACGTTCCGTTTCCGCTCTTGCCGATTCCACAACCTTTTGCGCCGACAGCAAACGCTCCGCCTGTGCATCCAGGCGGCCAAGTTCGCCCTCTGTCTCTTTTATCAATCCTTCCAGCGAAAGGCTTTCGGCTTCGAGCCTTGATATTTCGCCCGACAGTTCCCCGTGTTCCCTGTTCACATCATCGGCCATTGCCAGTTCGCCCTCGGCGCGGGCAATGCGTTCGCGAATGTCGTGCATCCGGTTGTCGATGAACCGCTGGGTCTTTAACAATTCCTCGGCCCCGCGACGATATTCCTCGACCTTTAGCAGCGTGTCGAACGTGCGTTTTCGCTCCGCTGCCGCCGCCAGGAATATTGCCGTAAATGTTCCCTGCGGAACGCCTATGGCATGAGTAAAAAGCGATTCGAGATCGGTTCCCGGCTCCACGCCCAGATGCTGCCACAGAAAACGCGTGACCTCTTCCTTCTTGTCGGCAATGCGTGTTTTCAACGCCGGATCGGTGACGTAATATCCCGTTCCGGTATCACGATAGACAATGTAATCGCGTCCGTCCAGCCCGCTTTCAAATGTCACGCGGACAGAGCCTTTTTTGGCGCCGCGGCGAACAAAATCATCTTTTTTGTAATTGAGCAGGTCGAAAAGCGTCCATGCTATCGCCTCGATGATCGTGGTCTTACCGGCGCCGTTCTCACCGGTGATCGCGGTCGTGCCGAGCGAAAACTCGAACACCGATGAGGCGTGCGATTTGATATTCTCTATTTCGAGCCGCTTTATGTGCATCACGCGTCTGTTCGCTCCTGATCGATCGATAAAGGTTCTGTCTCTGTTTTTCTTGGCGGACATTGCGGCTTTGCGTGAAATGGCTTTTTCTTACGCAAAGACGCAATGTCCGCAAAGAGATCGCAAAGAAAAAGATCCGCATCATATTCTCGATGCTTGATTTGGAGCATTGTACCTGTAACTAAGATTTTAGTTCAGCGGCGAAGAAAAGCTAAACGTCAGTACCGTATTTGCTTTTTAGACGCGTCGTGCTATTCGTTTATTTAGGGGTCAGACAAAAAATGAAGATAGGAAATGGTGAGCCGGTCATCGCGGTGCTGCATTCGCCGCGTGAAAAACTGATGGGAATATTGGACGAGATCTCGATGGCAGGCATCTCTCTGCGGGCGATCGACCTGTCGTATTTTGACGACTGGTGCGCGGCCATCGCCAATGGCGAGCCTTATCTGCCAATGACCGATTATTTTATCCCGATGTGGCGTGTGGAAAGGCTGACGCGCGATGAAAGCGGCCCTGACATTGCCTCAATGTCAGACCTGTTTGAACAGAGAACGGGCAGAAACCTGGGTGAATTTTAACAGGCGTTGTAATTGCGGGACAGTCATTCCTTTTTCGCCAGGCCGATGCTGCCGCGAACGGTCTGCAATGTGACGCTGGCCTCGCCCGCGCCGAAAGTGCCGACAAAGGTCCGGCTTCCGGGCAAGTCGGTCTTTTGCGTTATCGTGATCGGGAACGCCGTTTGAAATGAGCCGAAACCGTACGAGGCGTTGAACCTGACGGAAATGTCCTCCGGCAGCGTCATCAGGATCGAACCGTTTGAGGTCTTGAAGGAATACATGCCGCCCGCAGTCAGCTTTCCGTCATAGCTCAGCGATCCGGATATCGAGTTTATCTCCATCTGGCGATAGGCGGCCTCACGGATGGATATTGCCCCGCTGGCCGTTTTGGCCCGGAACACATCTCCGGCCTGGCCCGATTCGACACCGACGGCGGCAATATGTCCCGTCGTGCTTTCCAGCGAGACGGCCCCGCGTGAATTTTCCACAAGCAGATTGCCCTGATAGGTCGTTGCCTTGATACCGCCGCTGATGTTGCGCATCAGTATGTCGCCTTCGACGATCTTCACTTCGGTCCGAGCAATGGAATCGATCACCACATCGGTCAAGCGTCCGTCTATTGTCAAAACCGAATCAATGGGGACGTCCATCTCGATCTCATCCGCCGAGATGCATTCAGACCCTGACGCATTGCCCGCTCGCGATACCCACACCCAGCTTGGCAGGTCGCTCACTTTGTCCCGCTCCAGAACGCGGAATTGAAACTTGACGCCGCCGCGAACGAAGACCCTGATCTCGCTTCTGGACCAGCCGTTCACTTTTAGCGATGCCTCGCCGATACACAATTTGATATTCGTTTTCGGAGCGACGGCAATGCTGAGTTCGCTGTCCTCGGCAACTGAACGCGAACTGAACACGCTGCCCAAAGTGGTGATCTTTGGCGAACTGACGGGAGGTTTCGGCGGCACGGGCCGCGCCGTTCGCTGGGCGTTAGCCGCCGCCGCGAAAAGCATCGTTCCCGCAAACGCGGCCAATATGTATCTGTGCAGATGTTTCTTCAAATCTTTTTTTTGTCGCCCGTTAAAAACCTATTTCAGGCTTGCCATCAATTCATCGCGGCGGCCAACTGAGTTCAGCAGGTCGATCTTGTCCTGATAGGCTCCGTACAGCACCTGCCGGGCCGCTATGTTATTCGGGTCTCTGGCAACAACGGCGCGCATTCGCCGAATGGCGTCATCGACCAGTGCCATGTCGCGTTCAAAAGCGATGCGTGAAGCGGGCGGCAAAACGTTTTCCTTGCTGCCATCGACCGCCGTATTAAGGTCGGCTATGGTGTTTATATAGCTTTCCTCACCCGGAATATACCTGGCCGTCATGACCGTACCCGAACCAGCCGTTCGCGTTCGCGGCGCCGGATGACGCGGCATATCGGCCGTCACCGGCCTTGGCTGTTCCGGCGCCGGGGCCTCGACGGCAACCACAGAGTCGCCTTCTTCGGCAGCAGCCGTCTGCGGCACCGCCGTCGCTGTGTCGGTCTTTTCAACGGCCTTTGGCGCGTTGGTCTGTGCGACATCCGCCGCAGGAACCGTTTCAGCCGGCCGCAGGCCCCAAAATACCGAACCGGCCAGCACAAGAACGATCAGCCCCGCCGCTGCCGACAATGTCGGGCTTAAAAATGATGCTGAGATCAGATCGAACAGCCCGGCGAGGAACGGCCGCCGAACATTCTCTTTTTCAAGCGATTCATTGATGCTTGCCCACAACCGATGTGTCGGCACCATAGCGTTCATCTCGCCATCCAGAACCGAAAAGACAAGGGCATTTTCCTCCTCGGCCTGTACCAGCAGCAGCGAGCAATCCTCACAATCGGAAATATGGGCCGAGACCGCCACGGATCGCTCCGGCGAGACCTCTCCATCCAGAAAAGCCTGAATGATCCCTATATCGACACAATTTCCTTTCATAAATTCTCCTTCCCGGTCTTTCCGTAAAACCTCAGGAACTCCTGTCGTGCCCTGGCGACGTAGGTTCCTATACTGGTTTCGTTCAGCGAAAGGCTTTCGGCTATCTCTTTGTACGAAAGTCCCTGCTGTTTAAGTACCAGGCAGCTTCGCAATGGTTCGCGGATGCGGCACAAAGCCCTGTTTATCTCGCTGATGCCGGTCTTTTCCTCAAATTCGGCCTCGACCGAAACGACCGCGTTCGCCATTGTTTCTTTGACGTAATTCTCGTCCCTTGTGTTCGCCCTTATATTGCCTCTGACCGCGTTTTTGGCAAGGTTCAGGGCAACGCGTATCAGCCACGGCCTCAGCATTTCCTGATCTTTTATCGAATCGAGATGCTTATAGAGCCTGATGAAGGTTTCCTGCGTGATGTCCTCGGCCAGTCCGGTATCGTAAACGACGGATCGCGCGGCGCGAAACACAGTTCGATGGTGCAGCGTGAAAGCCTCCTCAAACTCGATATTTTCCGTCGCCTTTGCTGCCGCTAGCTGTTCGGACATTGAGTCCACTAATATTTCCGTCACCTTGCCCATTTTCAGCATCCGAAAATGCCCTTCCGATGAGAATACACCACGAAAGGCCGTCTTGTGACACAAATTCACTCTCCAGAGCGATTTTTAGTCGTATGTACGACAGGTTAAAAAAATTGACATCTGTTTTGAATATCCGAATAAAACATTCCTTTCCGGCAGCAGATCAACCAACAGCCTGCCGCATACTGATAACGAAACATCTCTGTAAAATGATCGTCAGGCAATACTGCCCTGAACGCGTCCCCTAAAAAGATCTTATAAGACGGAATTGAAATGAAATTCTGAACTCTGAATTTCAAATTTTAAATTTCAGATAAATATCGTTCCGAAGCGGCCACGTGCCGAAAGTATGGAAGATCCCTATGTGTTCTATTGTTTCTATGTGGTCTTAAGAAGCAGCATTGACCACCTAAAAAGATAGAACATAGTTTTTCAAATGATCTTGTCAGCTATCTGTTTCACGTTTGCCGTACACGCAGCCGGAAACCGTCTTAAATATGATAAATGATCGCTCTTGGGGCGACCTCGGGCGGCAATTCCGCCTTTGGGAAAGCAGAAACAAGAAAAACGGACGCGTTTTTCCTTATATCGTCCGGATCGGCCGCCAGATGGCTGCTGTCGTCCTCGACCCACGAAGGTTCGATAACTGCCAGCCTTCGCAGACATTCGTGAACGTGGTCGGAACCCATGCCGACTATGCCCGAAGCCGAACCCGCCAAAAATGTTATTTCCGCCTGAGCTTCGCCAAAATGATTCAAAAGCGCCGCCGTCCGCCTTACGGCGGCCTCAAAACGTTCCGAACGCATCGGCTCTTCGCCTTCCTGTTCGGCATTCAATTTTTCACGAATGGTCATGCCGGGCCGTTCCGCCGCCGGAACGCGGTCATCCAGTATTATAACGACCTTTCGGTCATCCTCAGCGGCATATTCACGGACCATCAGCGTCCGCGAACGCGCCGTCGCCTTCCAGTCAACACGCCTCAGGTCGTCATTAGGCAGATACCCGCGCAGGGCCAGCAGGTCTTGTCCGCTGCCGCGTTTGTTGACAACGACCTTACCGGCCTCCAACGCCATTTTCTCGATCCTTCCCTCGATCGGCTCGCGTCGGGGAAACACGACCAGCTCGGTCTCTTTTGCCGGAAGCCGACGGCGATGGCGGAAAAACGCGAACGGAAAACGGGTCGATATTTCAAAATCCTTTATCAAAAATCGTCCCCGCTCCGGAAATACATGTTCCGAACGCCGTTCCGCCGTCCGGTCACGGGGAATATGCGAGAAATAGTCCAATGTTCTGCGAAGAACCGGAGCTTTTGAAAGGCGTTTTGCAATAAAACCGGGCAGCAGGCCGCGAAGTTCGCCCGCCGTGACAGATTCTTCCCGTTTTTTTCCGCGAACCTCGGCAACGACCGAAAAGCTGGGGAAAATGCGTTTGCGGTTCTGAAGGCTGACATATATCGGGGTCGGCTCGCCGGCAAAGATCGTTTCCGGAAAACGCATCTTTACATCAACCTTTTTCAGCATCAGAGCGCCGGCGACAAAACCGATTATCATCGCGGCGGTAAGGAAGGAAAGTATCAGGAACAACAGATTGTTTCCCGTGTTCCAAGCGGAAAAACCGACTATCAGCAGCAGGCCGAACATAACGGCGCCGCCCATTGTGAACTCGAACGGGAGATTCAGCTGTGACGCTTCCTTGCTGGCGTTTCGGGCCAGCGGCGGCACCACGAAGATGAGAATAAGCAGGACAAAGATCAGCGAAATGGCGGCAGCGGCGGCCGCAAGCCGCGTCTGCTCCGTCCGGTGAGCGTAAACCGTGACCGCTGAAAGAACTCCCCCGCCGACGATCACAATAACGCCGAATATGATGCCGCGAAGGTCGCGAAGGCGAAAAAGCTGGCGAAATCCCTGTATGTTCACGATCCGTGTAAAATGTCTGCTCAGGCGGGTTTTATCAACAGCCTGCCTGTGTAATCAATGCGGTTGAAAAGCGGCTTTGGGCCAGGCAATGCGGCGAAATATTCGTCCGTCGCCTCTTTTGAGCCGCGCCAGTGGCCGTAATCGTCGATGATCAGAACACCGCCCGGAACAAGCCTCGGATAAAGCTGTTCAAGTTCGTGCCTGGTCGATCCGTACCAATCGGTGTCCAGCCGGAGAAGCGCGATCTCCTCATGGATGCTTGCGGGAATGGTCTCTTCAACCCTGCCTTTTACAAAGACAAGTTTATCTTCAGGATAACCGCTAAGGGCCATGTTGCGGCGAACGTCCGCCTCATCGGCGTAGCACCACATTCCTGTGTCCTTTTCTTCCGCCGCCAGAATGTCGGCTGCTTTTTTTCCGTCAAATTGCAGATCTCGTGCCGTCGGTTCGGTCATTCCCTCGAACGTATCGCAAAGATATAGCTTGCGTCCCGTGTCGCCCAGCGAATGCAGCACCTCGGCCGCAGCCATCATACTGCCGCCACGCCAGACGCCGCATTCGACCACAGCGCCGTTCGGAGCTATTCGGTTAGCTGAAATGTATCTGGCAGCATTTATTACGGCAACGACCCTTTCCGGCCCGGTCATTGTGAACGGCCTGACCTTTTCATAAATGGCCTTTTCGTCCTCTGAGAGGTCGGGCGGCAGGTCGTCCGGCATATCTTTGTGGCGAATTATATCGAGGCCCAACCTGTTAAGGGTCTTTTTTAAGGTCGCTTTCATTTACTCGTTATCAAAGCGGGACCGGTATTCCCTGCAATATTTCCGTCAGAAGATTTTCGGCCTCTTTTGTCTTTTGACGGACGCCCGCCGTCCGCGAACCGATCATCAGCCGGTGTGCAAAACACGGTACCACAAGCTGTTTGATGTCATCCACGATGCAGTAATCACGTCCTTCGATAAGGGCAAGCGCCTGTGCCGAACGGAACAGCGCCAGCGAACCGCGAGGACTGACGCCGAGTTCGATGGCGTCATTGTTCCGCGTTGCTTCTACGATCTTGAGCAGATATTCGACCAGCGCATCATCGACCCGAACGGCAGCGACCGATTCCTGCGCGGCAATGATCTCCTTCAGCGTCATCACCGGTTCGATAAGGTCCAGCGGATTCACATTTTCCCTGTCCTTTAATATCATCCGCTCGTCCTGAAGGCTCGGATAGCCGAGATGAAGCCGCAGGGCAAAGCGGTCAAGCTGTGATTCCGGCAATGGATATGTCCCGTGATGCTCCGTCGGATTCTGCGTTGCGATGACCATGAAAGGCAGCGGCAGACGCCGCGAAATGCCGTCAACAGTGACCTGTTCCTCGGCCATCGCCTCCAATAGCGCCGATTGCGTTTTTGGCGTGGAGCGGTTTATCTCATCGGCAACGACGATATTTGAAAATATTGGCCCCGGCTTCCATTCAAACTCGCCGCTGCCCTGATTGAAGATCGAAAGCCCGATAACGTCAGACGGCAAAAGGTCAGATGTGAACTGTATCCGCTGTATCGAAAGGTCGAGCGAACGGGCCATTGCATTGGCAAGCGTCGTCTTGCCGATGCCCGGAACGTCCTCGATCAACAGGTGTCCGCGTCCGAACAGCGCAACCAGTGAAAGCCGGACAACATCCGATTTTCCGCGAATGACGGTCTCAACGGCCGTCCGCAATTCTGCTATTTTTGCACCGGCATCCATAACGCCATCCGGCGCGGCCATGCCCGATTCTGATTCAGTCGTTATCCAGTCTCTCATTTATTTCAGATCCGATGAGGCCCGAATGAGGGCAAACAGGAGAAATATCCCCGCATCTATTATTCTACAAGATATCGGATGCGAAGCACATTATAAAGTTTGCGTCCATGCGGCTGAAAGCGGACATTTTACGTGCAAAGCACGTCGGACCTGCCTTTTTGGCTGCCGCAAAGGCCGTCAAATTTGCATTACCGGTGCAAAACCAACTAAACTTTTGGAACCGGAGCCGTTTGCGTTCGTGTTTGAAGCGCAGGAGAATATTGTGAATATTATGACCTTAAGAAAAAGATTGAAAGACCAGCGGGGCTTTAACCTGATCGAACTGATGATAGTCATTGCCATCATCGGGCTGCTCATCAGCGTCGGGGCCATCGGCTGGGGAGCAATGACACGTGCCGGAAATGAGACGGCCGCCGCTCAGACCCTGGACCGCATCAGAACCTATCAGGCACAGTACGCGGCACGCAACCGCGGCAGCTTTGGCAGTTTTGACGATCTGATCCGCGTTTCGGGACTGGATGAGAATTTCGCGGGCGAACGCCCGGTTGTGAACGGATATATATTTACAATGACCGTAGAAGAAGCGACAGACGCACGTCCCGGCTTTTTCTCAATAAACGCTGATCCGCAGGTTTCTGAGGGACTGACGGCAACCGGAACACGGCATTTTTACACGGATTCCTCCATCGGCACGATAAAGGCAACTGACGAGAACCGTCCGGCAAAGGCCGACGACAGATCAATGTAGGTTTCGCCGTCTTAGCTCAGTGGTAGAGCACTCGCTTCACACACGATAGGTCAGAAGTTCAAATCTTCTAGACGGCACCATTCCTTTTATTACGCAAGCCAGTATATATCGGATTCTGCTGATAAATACTGGCTTTCTTATATTCGATAGCCCCTTATATATTTAGGAAACACAACAGTTCGGTACTTGATGGTGAAGATACTTGTTCAATGTTGGGTCTAAACTCTTTATATCAATGTTAATGCAGCCAGGAAACATAATGAATTAGCTCATCACTATATTCATCCTCTGATGCATAGTGATACCGCAGCCGAAGTGCATATATGTCTTCAAGATCAGTGAGATATACATCAAAATTGATGCTTGACCTCGCCTTTACCGTCCTGAAATAGAAAACATGCCGATCATAGCGTTTCTTTACCGTATTCAGATCACTCATTATTTCGTAATAGAGCCAATCGGTCCCGGAAGCGGGTACCTTAATGTCAAAGCGAGTATTGTTGATCAGAGTTGCTCTGACCTTACCTGCTTGAACAGGAGCCGATTTCTCTGATTCATTTGCTGCGATCTCCTTGTGTACATTTATACAAATTGAGGAACAATTCCTGACTTCCGCTCTCTTATCCCTTACAACTTGTGTTTGGGCCGATATTGTTCCGCAAACCATGAACGTGAGTATCAAGATAAAGAACAATACCTTTTTGTTGATCATCGATGTCATCTCCTTATACTGAGGCCAAGCTCATTGATTGTCTGATCTATGACAATTGCATCGTTAACTCTAGCTTACACCTGATGTCAACGACTCAACAAGATAAAATAAAAAGGGCGGCTCCGTAGCAAAGAGCCGCCCTTATTTGTCTTAAATTTTCCTGTTAACTAATTTAACTAAGCCTTTTCCCAAAGGTCTCTGACCTCTCTGCTCAGAACGACCGAAAATTCCATTCCCGGCTTTTTGGGCCTGTCACGCGGCGTCGGAGCCGGTTTGGGCGGTTTTTTGTCTCCACCGGGTTTAACATCCGGCGGCGGCGGCTTTGGCGGCTTCGGCGGGTCTTTCTTTTGTGCCGACACGGACATAGACAGCGCCCCCACCATCATCAAACTAAATGCTATGTGTTTTAAGAACTTCATCTCAATAACCATCCTCTTCTTCCTCTTTGATCCGACGCATCCGGGGAAGAGGGAAAGAGCGTCGCCTTTATCTTAAGCAACAACGGTGCCAAAGACCTTCATAAGACGTAAATTGCAGGATTATAGTTGGTAATCAAGTTTCCGGCCGCAAGGCAAACTTACAAAACTTTACGTTTTCGGTAATTGTCATACGAAAACGTCAATTTCGCAAGTCTTTTACTGCCTTTCTTGGTATAATTCGGCTTATATGGCCAATTCCGCGACCGCTTCAGACCGTTTACGGGCGATCCTCGTCATTGTTGCCACTGTTGGCACGATCGTTTTCAACTGGCTTGCCGCAACCGGCAGGATAGGCGGTGTTACGCCCGGCTTTGTCTCTGACCGTTACACGACACCGATAACTCCCGCCGATTATTCATTCACCATCTGGTCACTGATCTATCTGGGAACGGCGGCATTCAGCGTATATCAGCTCTTGCCCGCAAACCTGCTGCGGATGCGAAGCCTGCGTTCATTGTATATCGCGGTCTGCGCCCTTAACTGTGCCTGGCTGTATTTTTGGCTTGGCGGACGCATCGATATCTGCCTTGTTATTCTGTCGGCAATGTGGCTGATCCTTCTGTTCATAAATTTTCGCTTTCGCGGTACCGATAACCTAAGTGAATACTGGATGGCGAAAACTCCTTTTAATCTCTATCTGGGCTGGATGACCGCCGCATGGGTGCTGAATCTGGCGGTGCTTTTGGTTTCGATGAACATCACGCTTTCGGCCATCACGGCGGCTATTCTCATAATTCTGCTTGGAGCAGCCGCCATCGGGCTTCGGATATGGCTAAATGCTCCGCTGGCCGCACTTGCCGCCGCATGGGCCGCCGCCGCTATCGGCGTGCAGCAGAGCGGACAGACCCTCGTCGTTGTTGCGGCTGCCATCGCCACCATCGCCTGCCTGATAGCAGCCTTGACCTTTGTTCTTCGCCTGCCGACGCGGAAGGCAGTGACCGAATGAACCACCATAGCTCATGAACAACGGAAAGATCTGCATATCTGTCTGCGCTTCGACGGTTGAGGAGCTTTTGGCGAAAATGGCCGTTGCAGATGAGACCGCCGATGTCATCGAGGTGCGCTTTGATTGCCTGTCGCCCGCCGAATTTGACCCGCCGGGAATGTTGCCGCGTGAAAAATTCGAGAAAATATTATCTGCAACGCGGAAACCGATCCTCACGACCTTTCGGACAAAAGATCAGGGCGGCACACGCAGCCTGTCCGCCGAAGAACGAAAAAACTTCTGGAACACCGGTTATGAAACCGACGTCTGCGATCTGGAAGAGGATGTCGTTGAAGATTCGTGGTATTGGATATGGGGCGAACGCATCTGTTCATTTCATGACTTTTCGGGCGTGCCGGATAACATTGATGCCATCTATGACCGGTTGAGCAAAACAGGCGTCGATATAGTAAAGCTTGCCGTCCGTGCGGACGATATAACTGACGCGATACCGGTCTGGAAACTGTTGGACAAAGCCGAAAAAGAAGGTAAACGGATGATCCCGATCGCAATGGGCGAACCGGGAAAATGGACGCGTATTCTCGGCCTTGCTCACGGCGCATATTTGACGTATTCCTCGCTAGACTCCGGTAATGAAACGGCTCCGGGACAGGTCACGGCTGACGATCTGATAAATGTTTACCGAGCAAAAGAACTGGACAAAAACACCGAGATCTATGGGTTGATCGCGGGCAATACGAGTTATTCGATGTCGCCGTATATCCACAATGCGGCGTTCAGGGCCGCCGGAATGAACCGCGTTTTTGTCCCAATGCAGGTCGCCGACATCGACGCTTTTATGCGGCGAATGGTAAAGCCGGAGACAAGAGAAATAAGCCTTAACCTTTACGGTTTTGCGGTAACAAATCCTCATAAACAGGCTGTGATCGAATATCTTGACGAGATCGATGCAACGGCTGCCGCCATCGGCGCCGTCAATACGATAAAGATCTCCGACGGCAGGCTTTATGGCTATAACACAGACGCCGCGGGTTTTATCGAACCGTTAAAACAGCGATTCCCCGACCTAAAAAGTGCAAAGGTCGCTCTTTTCGGAGCAGGCGGAGCGGCGCGGGCTTGTGTTTACGCTTTGAAACAGAACGGGGCGGATGTGACGCTTTTTGTTCGCAATACGGCAAAGGCCGCCGGCCTTGCCGCGGAGTTTGGCATTGAAACCGGAGATCTGCCGTCAAAAGAAGCTGGTTCTCCATTCGCCGGTTTTGATATACTTGTAAATGCCACGCCGCTCGGCACAAAAGGCGGGGACGAAAGCAAAACCGTCGCCTTTGCCGAACAACTCGGCAGCATCAAATTGGTTTACGACCTTATCTACAATCCATCCGAAACTCTTTTGATCCGTGAAGCCGAAATGGCCGGCATTGCCGTCATCGGCGGGCTGGAAATGCTGATAGAACAAGCCGAACAGCAATACCGCATTTGGACCGGCAACTCCGGCGCGAATTCAGTAATGAAAGCCGCCGCCCTGAAAAGACTCCAACCATGAAAAGACCCGCAAATCCTGAGGCGTTAAATTGTCCCAACTGCGGCGGTGCCGTGATGAGCGACCGCACGCAATGCGAATTCTGCAAGTCAAGGCTTAAAACGGTCGGATGCCCGTCGTGTCTCGGCCTGATGTTCCTTGGCGCAAAATTTTGCAAGCACTGCGGCAAAAAGGTCACGGCTGTTTCGGTCGTTGAGGAAAAAGAGACCGGAAGCTGTCCGCGATGCAAATTACCGATGCACCTTATCGAGGTCGGCGATGTGCGGATACGCGAATGTGCAAAATGCGGCGGTTTTTGGTCCGACAACGAGACGTTCGAGACGATCTGCTCCAACAGCGAACAGCAGGCGGCCGTTCTGGGATTTATCGGCAGCGAAGCACACCCGCAGACGCATCCTTCGGCCATCTCTTACGTTCCCTGCCCCGACTGTTCCGATCTGATGAATCGCAGCAATTTTGCCCGCACGTCCGGCATCATCATTGATATGTGCCGCGAACACGGGATATGGTTTGATGCCGATGAACTGCCGAAGATCATCACATTCATCAACGGCGGCGGCATGTCCCGCGCAAGGGAAAAAGAAAAGGCAGAATTGGAATATCAGCGGTCGCGGCTCCGCGAAGAAGAAAGACGCGTGGCAATGCTGGAACGCCGTTCGGGCGGCGGTAGATTTGACAATACCCGCACGGACAGCACCGGCTCGTTCATCAAAGGGGTCATTGACCTGTTCTTCGGCTGACCTATTAGAGCCGTCGCATTCAGATCACAACATCTTCTTCGATCTCCCACTTGAACGGCGGCGGAACGGTCTTTAGTGTCTTCAGCGGATCGACCTTAAAGTTATAGCGCGTTTCCTTGCCTTTGCCGTCATCATCAATGGTGCCATCGTTCCTGGTAGCCTTTCCGGTGGAAAAATTATAACTGCGCGTCGTTATTTCACCGGTATTTCGGCGAACGTACGTGTGATCTAGCCCTATCAGCTCAAACTCATTGTTCTGATAGCGGAATTTGTAAGTTCGGTTCGACATGCCCCACGAACCCGCCGAATAAAATTCTTCGATGAGTATGCTCAAAACTCCCTTCACGATCTTTGCCTGCTGAAAAGGCTCGGTCATATTCGGAGCATTTGGCAAAACAATAATGCTGTTGTTCTGCTCTTTTAACGTGTAACCGCCATTTTTATCTCGGAACGCGATGACAAGAATGCGCGGGTTGGTGTCAAACTCGTCTGAGCCGAAACCCTCATTTTTATATAGAAACTTTTTATCCGTTCCCTGAATGACCAGAACGCAGTCCGCCAGACGGTCGCCGTTCAGGTCGCCCTCGGCCTTTTCGACAACCTTAAAACCTTTTGGAGCAAATCCCTGACACGTCGGTGAAGCAGCCATTACCTTCGGATGATCCGCTTCCCTGGGAACGTTCCACGGCTCATCTTCCTCATCCTGCGCCCAAACCGAAACCGCCGCGAACATCATCAACAGCAGAAACAAATATTTCCTCATATTTTTCTCCCAGATCAAACGGTCATGATCCGCGTCCGACAGAGTTGCCGGGATCAAGGGTTAGACGTATTCCATTTGTCTTTTTGTGTTTCGGCAAAGGCTCTGACCATTTCCAGCAATTTTTCTAATCCGACACGCCATACAGGATCTGCCTCAATTTTTTCCCATATCTCTTCTGCTTCTTTTTCTCTGTCGGCAAGATATTTGTCGATCTCGGATTTGTGCGAGAGATAATAGGCGATGACGGCGTAGATGTCGGCGACGGTGTAGGATGAGGACGGGAAGGCCTCATGGATGTCTTCGGGGGATTCGCCGCAGTTGTGGGCGTGGACGATCATGTCGATCAACAGACGTGTGCCGCCGACCCGTATAGAGCCGTCTTCCCATTGCTCGATAGGCACTGGTCGTACGGTGTGTCCAAGGTCATATCGAAGTCATTTTAGCATAATGTACCGCGAAATTAGTCGTGTTTGCCTAATTGTTTCAGGACGGTCTTGGCATTGAGCGAAGTAACCACCTTTTTACCCGTCTTGGCCTCCAATTCCATACGGGCGACCCTGGCGACATTGCCACCTTGTTGGGCCGCTTTTTTATTTTCGTCAAAGGTCTTTGGCTCGGTCGCCTGAGAAATATCCTTTGTTGAGGCTTCCGCAAGCATATTCAGGATCAGTTCCGTATTGGTCATGTTATCCCGAAGATTTTCCTTCTTCAGCCCCTTTAGTGTTTTGTATTCTTTAGTAGTATTACCGGACCATGTTTTGGTAATGATGTCGGTCAGCGTAGCAAACTGTTGGCCTTCCTTCATACCGCGTTCTTTCCATTCATCGGTCAGCTCTTTGCGTATCTCGATGCTTTTCAGACGCTGATTGATCCAATTTTCAGAATAACCAAGCCTTAAATACTGCTCCAAAGCCCTGTCAATGGTTATCTCAGGATCCTGCATTTCGTCCAGCCGTTCCTTGCCCAGCTGCGCTAGCCACAGTTTGAACGGTTCTGCTTTTGGCGATGGTATGGACTGGATAAGCCTGAAGATTTGTTCAGTATCAGCGACATCGGTCTTGTAAAACTTCCCGTCTGACGACTGTAGTTTCAGTTGTCCGATTTTTTCGGACAACTGACTTCCTTCCTTCTTTAGCTTGGTTTTCAGGTCGTTCCAATATTTTCTTGGACGATCCGTTCCGGTCAAGGCCTCTATCACGTCAATGACAGAGATGAACCAGGTCTCATTTTCCTCATCCCAAAGAGTTCGGACACGCTTTTCTTCAAATAATCTGATTTCGCCTTTCTTTTCCACAGTGTGCTGTCCTTATTCCGTCTCAAAACCGGCTTCTTTCCATGCCTTGAGGCCGCCGTCGAGGTGAGCGACGTTGTCGTAGCCCATTTCCTTGAGGGTTTTGGCGGCCAGGGCAGAGCGTCCGCCAGAGGCGCAATGCAGAATGATGCGTTTTTCCTTGTCGAATTCCGGTTTGTGATATGGCAATGATGCATCGGCGTAAAATTCCAGCATTCCGCGCGGCGCATGGACCGATCCGGCGATCTTTCCGTTCTGTGCCAGTTCTTCGCTTTCGCGGATGTCTATCACAACGACATCGCCGGACGATAACTCTCCCTTTACCTGTTCGGGTGTGAGGTTCTCTATCTGTTCCTTTGCTTCTTTTACCAGGTCAAGCGTACTTTTTTGGGTCATAATTTTAGGACACTCCGTTGTAAGAATTTTTTTAGACTTCCCTTTTTCGGTCTCCGTCTGTTCATCCAATACGCTGCTTTAGCCTTTCAAGTTTTCCTTTTCTTTTTACAATATTTTTGTAGTCCCACTGTATCTCGCGAGATCTTTTCAGCCAGCGTTTAAGGTCGGCGGATATGACCTCAGATGCCGAATTGTAGAAAACGGAAGCGTCCTTGAATTTCGCGCCTATCACGTTCAGACCATCCTCGCCAAAATCCGCCCCGCTCCAGAACATCAATCGTATTCCCGCCTTTTGTTTGCTGTAACCGACTATCGGGTTGCCGTCCAGAAACCAGACCGGATGGCGATGCCATATTTTGTTTTCTGCATCTTTCAAAACGCCGTCGATCGTATTCGCCAGAAGGTCGCAAATAGCTTTGTCATCCGAAGACAAAGCATCGTTATATTTTTGTGTATCCGTTGTCATTTTCTTTCCATTTTAAAAGAAATTGATGCGATCTAGAGGGCGGCTTCGATCGCGGCGATAAGCACATCGCTGTCCGGAGCAACATCGGGGTTGAATCGTTCTATCACTCTGCCGTCACGTTCCACAAGGAATTTTTCAAAATTCCACAGGATGTCGCTTTTGTTCTCGCGCGTAAAACCGTAACCTTTCAGGTCTTCTTCAAAACTCGCCCCATTCGGCGACACGGCTTCGGGCTTTGTTTCGATCAAATATTGATAAAGCGGGTGGATACCGTCGCCTTTTACAACGATCTTTTCAAACATCGGAAATTTCACGCCATAGTTTGTTGTGCAAAACCCCTGTATTTCCTCATTCGTACCCGGCTCCTGCGCACCGAATTCATTCGCCGGAAAACCAAGCACTTCAAATCCTCGTTCTTTGTATTGCTCGTATATTTTTTCGAGAGCCTCATATTGCGGCGTAAGCCCGCATTTTGAAGCCACGTTCACGATCAGCAGGACATTGCCCGCATGATCACCGAGTTCGACATCGCTGCCATCTATCTTTTTGACCGAAAAGTCATATATATTGTTCATACATTTGTTCCTCACCAGGATCATTATTCTAACCCGGATCCGGCATCAGCGTGAATCCGGAAAACCGGATGAAGCTCATCGAGATCGCTCAGCCGGCATTTGCATAACGAATAAAGAACGGCCGTGAAATTTACATCAGGGAAATAAAGCAAAATGGGAAAAGAGCAAGTGAAATTTCGTTCCGTATCGGAATTGTATGAATTTCTTCCCCGAAACGAAGCGTTGCTGCTCGACATCCTACGTCAGATCGCTATAGATACACTGAACGGATACGGCAGCGAAAAGCTCTCTTACAATGTTCCTTTTTTCCACGGAAACAGATCCATTTGCCTGATCTGGCCCGCATCCGTTCCGCGCGGAGGCATAAAAAGCGGCGTGATGTTTGCCTTTTGGTATGGCAACCGTCTGAAAGACGAAGACCGTTACCTCGACCACGGAACCAACAAACAGATCTACTATAAGATATTTCACTCAGCGGATGAGATCGACGTTCCGGCGCTCACCAAACTGATAAACGAAGCCGTCGAACTGGACAAAAGCTCCGCAAAAACATCAATGAGCCGCTCTTTCTGAGTTTCCAAAGGGCGTTTCCTTCATGAGCCTGTCAGAGCTTTGCTTGAATCAAGTTCGGCGCTCACTCTAAAACACAGAAAAATAGGTATGAAGAAAACATCCGACGGGCTTTATTTGCCCTTTTCGTTTTCCTTTTTTCTGAACACCACAATGCGTTTTATCAGATCGAGCGGCATCGGCTCATCAAGCGGAAACTGCACCGAGCCTTTTCCCTGCTTGTATTTTGCAAGTTCCTTTGCAAATTCCGCGTGTCCGGTAGGTGTCGCATAAAAGCCGATATGATGTTCGTATCCCGCAAAATAGACCAGCGGCTTGCCGTGCAATTTATATGCAGGCATGGCATAGCTGATCGATTCATCCGCATCTGGAGCGGCTTTTCTGATCGCCAAACGTATCTGTTTCAGGACCTTCTGAATACCTTTTGGAAAGCCGGTAATGTATTCATCGACATTTTGAGGTTTAGTGATCTTCATACAGCTTCAGGGCATTTGTTATCATTCTGCTATATTAGGACACCATTGGTTTATTGGCTATATTATCCAGATCTTTTTGCATATTCATGGGCCTTGCTTTGTGATCTAATACCCGAGCAGTTATCCAAGCCGTTTATGAAATAGCGAGGTCAGCGTATTGCTCAACTCCTCGATACTGTTGACCGGCCCGTCTGATTCGTTCGCCCCGGCCTGTCGCGGAAATATCAAGATATAGTTATACCCCTGAAAATATTTGTTCAGATAATATGGCAGTTTGTCCATATATTCGTGATAGGAACCCCAGCCTCTGCGGCTGAGGACAAAGACCAGATCATCGTCTTTGGCAAACTCTCTGGACAATATCAAAAAGTCATCCCATTCGTTAAACTCCACAAAATCACACGGCACAGTGTATTTGCTATGGACCTCTCTGATAATGTCGAGCGTCTCCTTTGAGCCAAAAAATACGAGTGTCGTTCCGCTGTTCACGGCAATATTCCAAACCTTGACCAGCCAGAACGCAAAGCCTACTTCGGCTTCGGCCCCTTTCGGCACAATGATCATGTGACGCTTGACCGTTGCTATCGGCTGAGCCGTTTTATAGATCAGCGTGGTCACGTTGCTCTTGGCCAGGATGCCTTTATTCAATCTGCCTATAAACGCGTCAGACATTCCCTTTTCGTGTGAAATGCCCAGTACCAGAGCCGTGATCTTATTTTCTTTGATGACGTTCGTAATACCATTGACGATGTTAACGTCGTGTCTGAGCAAAACCGTTAATTTGTTGTCGGTCGCGGCCGCGATGTTCTGGGCAGATTCTAAAACCTTGACGGCATTTTGATCATCGGTCTCCGTGTAATCATGGCTCGTGATAATGTTCAGAGCATAAAGCCCCGTTTTGCTTTGCGGCTTTTTGATCATCGTGCTTAGATTGACCAGTTCATCGACGGTCTCCGGGCTGCTGATAGATATCAGAATGCGGCCTTGATCATCGTCCTCATCCGTGGCGGCAACATCGTCACCGGCAGTCGCAAGCGCTATTTTTTGAGATCCAAGTTCAGTGTGTATAGCCGACGTTGTACACGTCACCAAGATCATGATCAACGACCCGTTCAACAAGGCGTCGTTAAAAAGCCCGAGGTTGTAACCGACGATCACCACCGCAAGTGTCGATGCGGACTGTGCACTGCTCAAACCGTTTATGACCTGTAGCTGCCCGACCGAATAGCCGAGCAGTTTTTGCGTTACGAATGCCGCCAGATATTTTGACGTCAACGCTGCAGCCGTCAACGCCACACCGACCACTATCGTTTGCAGGTCAGAGATAAATGCCGTGACCGACACCAGCATTCCGACGCCGATCAAAAAGAACGGAATGAAGATAGAATTGCTGACAAAACTGATGCGGTTCATCAGCGGCGACGTCCTCGGGATCAAACGATTAAGCGACATTCCCGCAAACAATGCTCCGATTATCCGTTCGATACCGGCCAGCTCCGCGATAAATGCTCCCATGAAAAGCATTACCAAAACGAAAATGAACTGCAGCACGTTGTCCTGAAAACTCTTAAAGAACCAACGCGTTACGACCGGATAAACGAACGCCATTATCGCTGCAAAAATGACTATCGAAATCGACAACCTGACCCAAAACGTCTGCGTGACATCGCCGGTCGACATCCCGACCACGACGATGATGATGAGAAACGAAATTATATTTGTGATCAGCGTTCCGCCGAGCGTAATGCCGACCGCGATGTTTTTGTGTGCGTCGTATTTTGTGACTATCGGGTAAGTTATCGGAGTATGCGGGGCGATCATAGCCCCGATCAAGATCGACGGCATCACGCCAAGTCCCAATACAAAATACGCGATCAGAAATGAGAATGCGAACGGAAAGACAAATGTTAACAATCCAAACAACGCGCTCTTTGAACTGTTTCGCTTAAACTCGGAAACGTCTGTGTCCAGTCCCGCCAAAAACATAATGAACAGCAGCCCCGCCGTTCCGAATAAGTTAAAACTCGCGTCTCGGTCGATTATGTTCAGCCCGAGTGGCCCGATCGCCATTCCGGCAATGATCAGCCCCAACAATGAAGGCATTTTAATCTTGTTGAATAAGAGCGGGACAAAAAGAATTATGATCAGGATCAGCAGAAACTGAGTCACAGGATTTGTAATGGGCAAAGTTATAAGATCGGACATAGAACGTTACAGCTATAAAATATGTTAATTATTTGGCTCCAAAGATCGGCCTGTGGTGTAAAGGACAAGATCGAATATGATAGGCCTGACGCCGTAATGCTATCTCGATCAAAATGATGTCGTCCTACTAATTTAACATATTTCCCAACACTGTCCGTTTAAAGGCTTTTTGCTCAACCTGTTATCCCGAGTATTTAAAGGTATGAACGAACGTTACAGCCGACAGATATTGTTTCAGCAGATCGGGCGTGAGGGACAGGAGAGGTTGATGAACTCTCGTGTGCTGATCGTCGGCTGCCGGTGCGGCCTGCATTATTACCGAACGCACCTGTTTCAAAACCTTCTGCACATGCTTCGGAAAGCCTGCAATATATTCGTCAATTCTATTCGGCATTGTGTTTTTCGTAGTTTTTCACTCATATTATAATTGAAAAAGGTCAGAGATCATGAAAATATTCCTCGCGTTGCTAACGCTCGCTTTACTGGCTGCCACAGTTTTTTTTGCTTATCAGGACCGGGCATTCGTTAGAAAAGGACAGGTCGTTACGGCAACGGTTGTCGGCGTGGGGCAACATACTGTCAGGAGAAACTCAAACACCGGCCCGCGGTACAGGACGGTCTATAAGGCACAATACGTATTTGAGTTGAACGGCGAGGAATACGAATGGTCACCGCCGTATAACACTACATGGCAGCCCGAATTTGGAGCCGAGCAGGAACTCGTCGTAAATCCGCGAAACCCCGAAGACGCAAAGCTCAACTCCTTCTTCTTTCTCTATCTTGTCCCGACAATACTTTTCGGTATCTCTACCTTTTTTCTTATCCTGACCCTTTTATCCTGGATAGGCGGAAGGATCCTAAAGAAACGACGCCCGACCTGGACGCCATCTCATTGACGGCGAACTCAGCAGTCCGCGTATTTCCTGTGTTATTTTAGTTTTAGTGATAGACGAACGCTACAGCCGGCAAATTTTGTTTCCGCAGATAGGCCGCGAAGGGCAATTGAAATTGCATGCATCGCGTGTGTTGATCGTCGGCTGCGGAGCGTTAGGCTCGTCGCACGCCGAAATGCTGGCTCGTGCCGGCGTCGGGCATCTGCGGATCGTTGACCGCGATTTTGTCGAATTCACAAATCTGCAGCGACAGACATTATTTAAGGAAAGCGATGCGTCAGAGCGTCTGCCAAAAGCGATCGCCGCAAAGAACCGTCTGGCGGAGATAAATTCTGAGATAGAGGTCGAGGCAGTTGTTGCCGATGTTAACAATTCCAACATCGAATCGCTGATAGATGGATGCGATGTGGTGTTGGACGGCACGGATAATTTTCAGATCCGCTATCTGCTGAACGATGCCTGCGTGAAGCACGGCAAGACATGGATATACGGGGCCGCTGTTTCAAGCTATGGAGCAACGATGACCGTCATTCCGGGCGAAACGCCATGTCTCCGCTGCATCTTTGACGAAATGCCGGACGCCGGTTCCGCTCCGACCTGCGACACGGCCGGCGTGATAATGCCGATAATCACGAGCATCTCGGCGATACAAACCGCCGAGGCCATGAAACTCCTCGTCGGCGACCGCGCGTCACTTCACGGCTCGCTGATACAAATAGATATTTGGAAAAATGATTGGCGAAAGATAGCCGTTGCCGAACCCGAACCCGACTGCATCGCCTGCGGCAAACACATCTACGAATTTCTCGACGCCGAAAATGGCGAATTCACCGCCGTCCTCTGCGGCCGCGATGCCGTCCAGATCGCGCCGCCAAAGCCGACAACCATCGACCTGAAAACCCTCGCAGCAAACCTTGCCGCCATTTCGGAAGTCAAACAGAATGAATATCTTGTTCGGTTTTCCGTAGGCACTCACGAGATAACCGTCTTCGCCGACGCCCGCGCCATAATAAAAGGCACTGACGATCCAACAGAAGCCAGGTCTCTGTATGCGAAGTTTATAGGATTATGACGAATAGGGTCATTGGCGAAACTCGATGTGTATGCTGTGGTATAGAGGTGCCGGTAGATGACCCGCGCGTGTCCGCAGATGTAGCGGAATATATTCGCAAACTCCGAAAAGAAGCCCAGCCAATCTTGGCAATAATGGAACTAAAACGTTTAACCGGGATGTCCCTGGGAGACGCAAAATATTGGGCCTATCACTGTGGCGAACCAGTAGGGCGCGCAGTTCAAACAGGCCCGTGTCCTTTTTGTGCTAAAGAGCTTCGACGGACTCGGCAAAGCAATGTCGGCACTGTAAACGTGATTGGCATGATGAAAACAACCTGCTTCTTCTGGGAAGGAACAGCCATGGAGCAATGAAGATACCATTCTTGCAGACGTACTTAAGATTTGCTTGTGATCTATACAGGCATACACGAAATACATTCCGGCATTTAGGCCAACACAGGCGCAGTTACCGTAGGGTCGATCTCGTAAGTTTTTGAGCTACCAGTGCATTGAGCGACAAACCGTTCTGTGCGGCCTCGATCGAGAGTGCTTTATGCAGCCTTTTATCGACTCTTACGTTAAAAGCGCCGCTGTATGTTTTGCGGCTGGGAGCTTGCGGTACAGTTTCGCCATCAGCCTTATAAGATTCTTTCATAAGCTCCCACGCAACGCTAAGCTCTTCAACGGCATGCTGTGGGGTTTCGCCAAAAGCTGAGACGTTTGGCATTTCGACAAAATGAGCAAGCCAGTCGCCATCCTTTTCCTGAACCAGGTTTATTGTATAACCGTCAAAATGATCCGAGATCTTACGATTCTTTTTCATACTCATCCAAAAATTGTTTTACCTGATATTCCTTCGCCTTCCCTTTATAATTCTGAATGGGCAGGCGAAATTTCGAGGGGGAATACCACATCCGATGGCTTCCGCTTTGCCTCTTAAACTCCCATCCGCAGGCATGAAGCAATGATTCAAAGTCATTGAATGTCAAACTGTTGGGCGCCCTTTTGGCTTTTTCCAATAGCTTTTCCTTTTTGCCCACACTGTCACTATATACAGTTACAATTTGTCTGTCAACTCACAATTTCGCGTACGATCATGTTGGTTGTTGTATCAATTACGCAGTTGAGTGAGAGATGCTGTTTGAATCAATGACAAGCGGCCTATGGTGGAATGGTCATCATCGATTTGCAGATACTGCGTTATAATGGCTATATGTGCAGTGTCTGATGCAAGACGTTTGAATGATAAGCTGTTCATATACTTTTCGCGTTTTAGGGCGGAGGCTATGAAAATGGCAAAGAAGCCAAAGGTTGTGATCATCGGCGGTGGGTTTGGCGGGCTTTGGGCGGCTAAGGCCCTGGCGAACAAGCCTGTCGATGTAATGCTCATCGACCGAAAAAATCACCACGTCTTTCAGCCGCTGCATTATCAGGTGGCAACGGCGGTGCTGTCACCGGGCGAGATAGCGTCGCCGATCAGGCGAATTTTACACAACGCAAAGAACATAGAGGTCATCCTGGGCGAAGTGGTCGGCTTTGACAAGGAAAACCGGCAGGTTTTGCTGGATGATGGTTCCCGTGTGAATTTCGACCATCTGATCGTCGCTGCCGGCGCACGCCATGCATATTTTGGTAATGACCAATGGGAGACGTGGGCGCCGGGCCTGAAAACCATCGAGGACGCCGTTGATATCCGCCGACGCATCTTTCTCGCGTTTGAATTGGCGGAACGCAAGGCGGCACTGACGGGCAAACACGATCCGCTTAATTTTGTCGTCATCGGCGGCGGCCCGACCGGCGTCGAACTTGCCGGGGCCATCGCCGACATCGCGCGTCAGGCGTTGAAAAACGATTTCAAGGTGATAGACACGACCAAGGCCCGCGTGATGCTTTTTGAAGGCTCCGACCGCGTGCTTGGCACATTTGCGAGTGACCTTTCGGACAGCGCAAAGACACAGCTGGAGTCTTTGGGTGTCGAGGTCCATCTGAACAGTTTTGTCACCGAGATAGAACCCGGCCGCGTAAAAGCGGGCGACAAATGGGTCGATTGCGAGGTCGTGCTGTGGGCGACCGGTGTTGCGGCATCGCCGCTTGGCAAACTGCTGGATGTGGAAACGGACAAGGCGGGCCGGGTCTTTGTCGAACCGGATCTCAGCATTCCCAACGAAAAAAATATATTTGTCATCGGCGACATGGCATCGATAAAACAGGAGAACGGCGAACCGGTTCCCGGTGTCAGCCCCGCAGCAATGCAGATGGGAACCGCCACTGCAAAAAACATCCTTGCGGACATAAAGGGAAAAGAGCGGACGAACTTCAAATATGTCGATAAAGGCTCAATGGCGACCATCGGCCGCAGCAAAGCGATAGCTCACGTTTTCGGGATGAAGTTTCGCGGTTTTGCGGCGTGGATGCTGTGGCTTTTTCTGCATGTGTTCTTCCTGATCGGCTTTCGCAACAAGCTCTACGTTCTGGCAGAATGGTTCTGGGCATATCTCACGCGTGAGCGCAGTGCCCGCCTGATCACCGGCGATGCTCTGGAACTCCGCGACGCGCTTGTCTTCATGGAAGGCGAGAAAGCCGGACGCGTTTTGGACGAACTGCACAAACAGAGCCGCAGCCAGCCGTCGCCCAAATAACGCCGTACGCAATTTGTATCGGCCCAGTCCGTTCTAAAAATCAGAACAAGGGGTCAGAGGTCAAAATGCGCATAGAAAGCTCCGAACTCCACATATCCAAAGCACCGCGAATGCTGCTGATCGCGGCCATCATCGGCATTTTCGTTCCGGCTGCTGCTTTATTGTTCCCGAAAGCCAGCCAAATGTCCGCGACCGCGTCCGCTGATAAACCAAACCTGGTTATCCAAACCGGACATACAGATTCCGCCCATACGATAGCGTTTTCTCCTGATGGGAGCCTGCTGGCATCCGGCAGCAGTGATCGCACAGTAAAATTATGGGAGGTCAGCACGGGCCGGCAAATAAGATCATTTGAGGGTACTGACTTTAAGGTCGAGTCGATCGCATTCTCGCCTGATGGCAAAACTATCGCTTCCGGTGGCGCAGGTGGTGCTGTTTTATGGGAAGTCAGAACAGGCCAGTTAGTAAAGTCTTTTATCGGACAGCCTTTCGCCGTCTTGTCAATAGGATTTTCGCCGAATGGAGAAGTGCTCGTGATGGGATGTTCCAATCGCTTTGTCAGGCTGTGGAATATAGAGACAGAAGAGCAGATAAGAGTTATTGATAGCGAAAGCTCACAGGTCGATACGGTCGCATTTTCCCCGGACGGAAGAATAATTGCCTCCAGCAGCAGCTCAGACAATATTAAGTTGTGGGATGCTGAGACAGGCAGCCTGATAAGGTCATTTGAAGGCCTGATGTTCTCAGTCGCGTTTTCGCCGGACGGGAAATTCCTTGCCGCAGGAGGCAGAGAAAACGTCGTCAAAGTATGGAATATCGAAACAGGCGAATTGATAAGATCTTTTGCCGCTCCGGCCTCATTGATCCGCTCCATTGCGTTTTCACCGGACGGTAAAACCGTGGCTTCAGCCAGCCTCCGCTTTGGAACATCCCCCACGGCCATAAAATTGTGGAATATCGAAACCGGCGAGCAGACAGGATCCATAGAAGAAGATGCCGATCTGGGCCTATCTTTCGTAGCAATAAAATTTTCGCCTGACGGCAGGACGATCGCCTCCGGCAGTAATAGCAATTCGGTCAAATTGTGGGACGCTGTGACCGGCCGGCAAATAACATCATTCGACACTCATTCTTACTCCGTCTCGTCAGTTGCATTTTCCCCGGACGGAAAATGGCTTGCTTCGGGAAACGGGGATAGAACAGTCAAATTATGGGATCTGAAAAGAGGTATGTTTGTGCGATCTCTTGAAGGCCATTTTCTGTGGGTTGAAGCAGTTACTTTTTCAGCAGATTCCAAAATGCTCGCCTCCGGCAGCGCAGGCACGATCAAATTGTGGAATGTAGAATCAGGCGAGGAGCTAAGATCCATTGAAGGCCACGAGCGCATAATAACCTCTCTTGCATTTTCGCCTGACGGAAAAACTATTGTTTCTTGCAGCGAGGATGAGACCGTTAAGCTGTGGAGTACCGAGACCGGCGAGCAGTTGAGATCTTTTGACAACCATACAGATGCGGTTCTGTCAGTTGCCTTCTCACCCGACGGAAAGCTGATCGCCTCCGGCAGCGCGGACGGCACCATAAGATCATGGGATGCGGAAACAGGGGAAGAGTTAAGATCCTTTGGAGAAATGGGTATCTGGGTCGCGTTTTCGCCGGATGGAAAAACCCTGGCGGCGGCAATTGGTGACTTTACGATCAGTTTATGGGATATCTCGACAGGTAAACACATCAGATCTCTGGAACGGCATTCGAACGTAATTACTTCGATAGCTTTTTCACCAAATGGAGAGATCCTTATTTCGGGAAGCAATGACAGAACTGTAAGGTTATGGGATGTTAAAACCGGTCGAAATCTAAGAACTTTAGATGGCCATAGCAATGTGGTCAATTCCGTTGCTTTTTCTCCTGAGGGGAGCCATTTTGTCAGTGGAAGCTTTGACTCAACAATAAAGCTGTGGAGTTTAAGCAGTGAAATGCCATTGGCGACACTTATCTCCCTTGATAAAAATGATTGGGTTGTAACGACGACAGAGGGCCGTTTCGATACCAATAAGCTTGAGGATACTGTTGGACTTTATTGGCTATTGCCGGATGCTCCGCTTACTCCGCTCTCTTTTGAAATATTTATGCGGGATCTTTATGAGCCGAACCTGCTTCCGAGGCTTATAAAATGCAGTGAAGAAAACGACTGCAATACGGAGTTCAAGCCTGTAAGGAACATAGCCGAGATAAATAGGACACAGCCCGGGATCAGGATCACAGAAATAGTGCAGACGTCTTTGGCCCACGTGGTGGAGGTCAAGGTTGAAGTGGACAATAAAGTCAGTGAGTCGCAAAAGGACAGGCAGAATAAACCGCTTCGTTCGGGCGCATCGGATCTGCGTTTATTCCGTGACGGACAGCTTGTCGGATATGCTCCTGATAATGACGGAAATCTGACACTTGATTCCAACGGCAGATTCAGCAAGGTCTTTTCCGTCATGCTGCCGAGAAATACCGGCGAAAAGGAATTCAACTTTACGGCCTATGCTTTTAATACCGAACGAGTAAAAAGCGAGACTGCCCACAAGACCTACCGCCTGCCAAAACCGTTGACTGCTGAAAAGGGCAATGCCTATATCATCTCCATCGGAGTAAACACCAATGAAGACAAACGCTACGACCTGCGTTTTGCAGCCAATGATGCACGCCGCTTCAGCGAAGAGGTTGTGAAGAACTTGCCAAAAAACAAATACGGCCGGATCATTCAGCTGCCGCTGATCTCCGATAATGACACTGACGGCAATTTAAAGGAGAATAACGCAACAAAACCAAAGATAAAAAGCGTTCTGGGTGCGCTTGCCGGGAAAACGATCTCTAAGGAAGATCTGAAGGATATTCCCAACGCCGGATCGTTGAAAAAGGTCCAGCCGGAGGATATGGTGCTGATAACGTTTGCCGGCCACGGCTACGCTGACAAGGAAGGTATTTTTTACATTATTCCGTCCGACATCGGGACGAACAACTCTGCCGGACTGGCCGGAGCGTTGGGAAAGAGCATTTCATCTGATGAGCTTTCACTGTGGCTTCGTGACATCGACGCCGGAGAGATGATAATGATCGTGGACGCGTGCCACTCGGCGGCGGCAGTTCAGGGGCAGGGCTTCAAGCCCGGCCCGATGGGATCAAGAGGTTTGGGACAGCTTTCATACGACAAGGGAATGAGAATACTGACCGCCACACAGGCGGACAATGTCGCTCTTGAGCTGGGAGAGCTGCAGCACGGCCTGCTTACATATTCCCTGATAAACAACGGGATCATAAAAGGCATGGCGGACACTATACCCCGTGACAAACAGCTTTACAGCAGCGAATGGCTTGAGTTCGCCGTCAGCGATGTGCCCGACCTGTACAGAAAGATCAAGGACGGCGAGGTCAGAGGCATTCTGATAGACGGGGCCAAACCGCGTTCGGACATCATCACGTTCGAAGGCCAGAAAAGCAACCTGAACCTCCAGCAGCCGTCGCTTTTCGATTTCAACCGACGCAGCCGGACCTATCAGTTGATGAGCCTGCCTGACCCCAGATAGTCGGCGATATTTAAACAACTGACGGTTTTGGCGGTGTTATTTTCGCCGGAATTTGCTTATACTTACCAAGTCGAAATTTACACTCCGGTTTGGCTTTACTGATAACTAATGAAGATCTTTTTTGCTTTTGCGGCCCTGATATTCCTTCCATGTCTTTCCATCGCTTCCGAGGCCACGGTATGGTCGATCAATTCGCGTGACGATGTCCTTAAGGGCGAGGCCCACGGCGTTTCGATCAACGATAACGGCTCGGTGACATTGGCACGGCGGCATACTGAAGTTTACAAGACCGGGCAGCCCTATGTTTGGTCGAGCGTGATAGACCGCAGCGGGAATGTTTTTCTCGGCACGGGCGGCGAGGGCCGTGTGTTCAAGGTGACGCCGGACGGAAAAGGCGCATTGTTCGCCGACCTCGAAGGCCTGAACGTTTCCGCAATGGCGATCGGGCGAAACGGCGAGATCTATGCGGCGACATCGCCGGACGGAAAGGTTTACCGCATTGACGAAAGCGGCACGGCGGCAGTATTTTTCGACCCCAAGGAAAAATACATTTGGTCGCTGGCCGTAATGAGTGACGGCAGCCTGGCAGTCGGCACGGGCGAGAACGGAAAGATATATCGTGTAAGCTCCGCAAACGCGACACCCGAAAGTTCTGTCTTTTACGACACCAGCGAAACGCACATCATCACGCTTGCCGCTGATAAGGCCGGAAATCTTTATGCCGGGACGGACGCGAACGGGCTTGTTCTAAGATTCGGGCCGGACGGCAGGCCTTTTGCTCTGCTGGATTCTCCGCTTCGCGAGATACACGACATCTCGGTCGCTGCGGACGGCTCTGTCTATGTGCTTGCCATCAGCGAATCAGTTTCTACGGCCACACCGGCTGCCTCACCATCACCTGCGGCAAAGACTGTGAGCATAGAAAAACCGTCTCCGGCTGCGCAACCGACACCGCGCAAGAGCCGATACGACCTCAGCGGAGCAAAATCGGCGGTCTATCGCGTAACCGCGGACGGCGGCAATGCCATCGTTTGGGCGTCGGCATCGGTTGTCGCATTTTCTGTTCACGCCCGGCCTGAGGGCGGCGGCGTTCTGATAGGGACATCCGATAAAGGCCGCATCTACAGCGTCGGCAACGACACGCGGGAAACGCTGCTTGTGCAAACGGACGCAGGGCAGATCTCCGGCATCAGCGAGGCCGACGGACGGCTTTACGCGACCGGAAGCAATCAGGGATCGCTTTACCGCATAGCCAACGAGACCCTGGCCGAAGGCACATACGAATCTCCGGTTCTGGATGCGAGGTCGGCAGCAGATTGGGGACGTCTTTGGTGGCGAGCGGCGGGAAACGTTTCAATAGAGACCCGCAGCGGAAACACCGAGGACGCAAATGAGACCTGGACCGCCTGGCAGCCTGTCACCGGCGAAAAACAGAGCGGGGCGGTAAAAAGCCCGCCGGCAAGATTTCTGCAATGGCGGGCCGTCATCAGTGACGCGACCGGACGCTCGGTGCTGAATGAGGTGAACGTCGCATATCGGGCAAGGAACATCGCCCCGGAGGTGCTGTCGATAACGGTGCTTCCCGTGAACGTCGGGCTTATTGCAAATCCGGCAATACAGATCGATCCGAACATAGAGTTGTCAGGGATGGACCCTGCCGTGTTCGGATTGCAAATAATGCCGGTTCCGCCGCGAAGGGCCTATCAGCGCGGTGCAGTTTCATTTCAATGGACGGCGGAGGACCGCAACGGCGACAACCTCGTCTATGATGTTTTTTACAAAGAGGTCAACGACCTGTCATTCAAATTGCTGAAAAGCGATCTGGCCGATCCGTTCATCTCGGTTGACGGCCTGTCGCTGGCTGACGGCCGCTATGTCGTAAAGATAGTGGCAAAGGATTCGCCGTCAAATTCAACCGAGTCCGCCCAGCATGGCAAACTGGTCAGCGAACCGTTTGACATAGATAACACACAGCCGACCGTTACGGTGGTCGGTTCGCCGCAAACGGACGGAAACCGTGTCCGCGTCAATTTTTTAGCTGAGGATCAGGGACGGATCGTCAGGGCCGAATACAGCATCAATGGCGGGACCTGGCATCCGGTCTATGCCGAGGACGGCATATCGGACAGTTCGCGTGAGACTTACGCCGTTGATCTGATGCTTTCGGCTCCGGGCGAATATTCGATCACATTAAGAGTATTTGACGCCGTAGGAAATGTAGGCAATGGCCGGGCGATCGTCAGGCGATAAACAAAAAGGAGCAAAAATGTCCACTTTGGAAGTCGGAACAAAAGTGAAATGCGGGATCTGCGGCAAGGACACCGAGGTAACGCTTGTATCAGAAAGGCTCGGCACACCGGCATACGATCTGAAATGCTGGCATCGCAACGCCGTCTGTCCCTCGTGCGGCGAACTCGTCCGCGACAAGAGCGAAACCGTCCAGGAAGTGCATCCTCATTGCGAAAAATGCGACGGCCCGTTCTATGATGACGACGATGAGGAAGATGACGGCTAGGAACCCTCATTTTGCCCTCGGTAGTTTTGACCGGGCAAAGTTCGGCCGGTGTGGCTTTCGGAACCTCTTGACTTTCCGGTCATATCGCCAAAATTATGTGTTAAAATACCTGTTATGAGGTCTGACCTGTTACAGCGCATAACTTTTGATCCCGATAAATGCGGAGGACGCCCGTGCATCAGAGGCCTGAGAATACGGGTCAAGGATATCCTCGATATGCTTGCCGGCGGTGCTTCAGAGACAGAGATATTGGAAGATTATCCTTATCTTGAGGCGGATGATATCAAAGCATCTCTCGAATATGCGGCAGCCCAGGCCGATCATTCGGTGGTTTCGATCTAACTCTCGTGAATTTTCTTATTGATGCCCAGCTTCCGCCCGGCCTGGCAAAATGGCTTATCGGGCAAGATCACTCCGCCCTTCATGTTTCTGATCTGATGATGGCAGATGTTCCTGATACAACGATCTGGAATCACGCATTGAATGAAAATCTTATCATCGTTACAAAAGATGAGGATTTTCTTCAACGGCATTTAAGGACAGTCGGAGGGCCGATAGTGGTATGGTTGAGGATCGGCAATTCAACAAATCGGGAATTGATCCGCTGGCTGGAACCGCGTTGGCCTTCGGTCGTGCAGCTTCTAAATGAAGGCAGCAGTCTGATAGAGGTCAGGTAAAAAGAAACTCACTGACAGCAGTCCCATACTCAATTTTTGGGCAGCGTCATCGTCTCGCCGTCTTTATCTATTTCCAGCAGTTTGGTCGTGTTATCGGTAACGCTTGGCGGAACGAGGTCGCCGGTTTTGAATCGTGACTCCACCGTCGCAGGAACATAATCGGTTCTGTTTGGCGGCAAAGCCGTTGTATTTGGCGGAGGGCCGAGGGAAGAAGCCTGGGTGGAGTAGAAAGCCATGCGGCTTGTTTCCATACGGCGCGATTTCATAATATCGGACATGCCCTTGGCAAAAAATGTAAATGCCGGAAAGAGCATTGCCCACCACCATACTTTTCCGCCTGCGACGCCGGTAAAAAGCAGGGCCATTGCAACGACGACGAAGCCGACACCCGATACGACCGATTTGATGCCGTCCCCATAGACCTCCGCCGGGTCGCGCCGACGAGCCGAACTGCTGCCGGTTCCGCAACCCATATCCATAGATGAAAGCCCGTCTTCGATGTCTGAAAGCATCAGCGAACCGCTCCCTTTCAGCGCCGCCGGAACATTTCCGATATCCACACCGCAACTCCGGCAATATTTGCCGTCATCAGGATTTTTGGTTCCACATTTTGGACAAAACATAATATTTGGTCATTGGCTTTCGGTCTTTGGCCTTGGTATATTTCCAGGGTTTGTCACTGCTTCTCCGCTCCTCACCACCCCAACCAAGAACTCAAAACCCTGAACTCAGAACTCAGAACTCGAAACTAAGTTTTCCGATCGCGCTGCCGTCTTGCTTCAAACAGTATAACGCCTGCGGCAACCGAAACGTTCAGGCTTTCTATCTTTCCGTGCATCGGTATGCGAACAAGGACATCGCAATTTTCCGCCACAAGCCTGTGCAGCCCGCTTCCCTCGCCGCCCAAAACCAGTGCCGAAGGCCGTGTCCAGTCCCATTCCGTATGATCCATTTTGGCATCAGCGGATGTTCCGACGACCCAAATATTTTTTTCCTTCAGTTCCTCGATCAGGCGGTTCAGATTGCCTGCCTTGGCGACCTTTACATATTCTATCGCACCGGCAGAGGTCTTTGCCGCAGCCTCGGTCAGCCCCGCCGAACGCCGCTCCGTTATAAACACGCCGTCCGCTCCGGCACATTCTGCGGTCCTGAGGATGGCCCCGAGATTGCCCGGATCCTGTACCGAATCCAGCAAAAGCAGAAGCGGCGTTTCCGTCATCGGATCTAATATCTCATCCTGCGTCGCATATGATGCCGACGCCGTCAGGGCAATGACGCCCTGATGATTTGCACCGTCGGGAACCAGACGCGTCATATCCTCTTTTTTCACGCGGTCAACGCGAAGCCCGTTCGACCTGGCCGCGTCAAGTATCTCGGCAAGCCGATGTTCGCGAGCGCCGTCAGCAATTATGATCCGTTCGATCTTTCGCGCGTTCGCCCTCAGCGCCTCCATTACCGGCAGCACGCCATAAACCGACGACCTGACAGGTGCTGTGCCGTTGGCCCGCGTGTCATCTCCGCGACGCGGACGTTCCTCGGGCTTTCGCCGGACATCCGGCCGTCCAAAATTCTTCTTTCTGCTCATGTCACAAATCGCTGCAATCTGGAGTATTTGTTCAACTGCGTCATATTTCCTGTCGTCGTCAGATTTTGCTTGTCCATTCTGCCAAGCCCGACGCGTTTCAAACCCAGCGAATCCTTTCTGTCATCAAACTCCCAAACCGCACGCAGAGCATGTCGGAGCGAACCGTAACTGTCCGAATAACGTGCGGCCGGAATGGTCTCCCTCAGCTTTTCTGCAAGTTTTATGATGTTTCTGCCCGCCAGCAATTCCCTGTCGCCGCCCAGCGTGGAAAAATCGAACCCGCTCGGCAGCACCCTGAACCCCAGCGGATGCTCCGCCGAGTAAATGTCCAGAATAAGTTCATCGCCGGAATACTGGATCTGTTCGACCAACTGCCGCTCGCCTCTTTTTTTCTTTTCGGTCGTTTGTATCTTTGACGAGGTCAGCATTCCCAGAACGATCGTCGTTACCTGATCGTAAGGTATCTTTGACACGCGGCTGGCGTTGAATGCGATAAGTTCGAGTTCGTCCGTGTGAAAATGGATCTCCCTCAGGCGGCGCGGCGGATCGTTCGGCGTCAGGTACTCATCGCTGAGCGTCCAGGTTTCACAGCCAAATGCCGCAAGCCCGTCGCGAACGGTATCGGCTATCGTCTCACTTTCAACGCGCGCGATCGGGAGCGGTTCGCCGACGGAGAATATCCGCTCAATGGCCTCGGTATCGGCCCCCAGAAAACGGGCGGCCTTTTCGGCAATGTCGTTATTGTCAGGGACGGGCCGCAATATCAGGTTAAAGCCACGCTCGAAATTCTCCAGCGGCCTCAGAACGATCCTTTCCATCACGCCGGTCGGCGCGACCGCCAGTTCCGCCGAACAATAGAGGCAGTTGAAACGGTTGGGCGGATTGGACTTGCCGCATTTGCCGCACGTCGTCAACTGGTCGCGGGAATAGCCTATGCTTTCCGCCGTCAGCGGCATTCCGCCGATCATTTTCTCTAAATCGTCTTCTCTTTCCGTCCGGATCATCTCTTTTGCCGTCGAAACCTGCTCCGACAGGCTCCCTAAGACTTGATTTTAACACTTACGCAACGCTTTTGCTTGACCGATTTAAACAGACGTAGCAAACTAACAGGTAGCAGAGTTATCTTTGGTTCAGTTTAACAGAAACGGTTCTTGAAAATTTTTCACTAACTTTTAACACTGATTATTTAGATATTTATTACAGAGCGGCCCTTATTTTCGCGGCCTTTGGCCCCAAGCCGATCTTGATGATCCTATTTTATCCCGATCTGTTTTACCCACCTGAACTGTTGCCAGGAGATGGCCCAATTTATGCTGTTTTGGAGCAAATAAATGCAGTTCGATACAACCACAAGCTCCTCGTGGAAGTTCGGCCACCGGGGAAGAGTAGCGGTTTTCATTGACGGGAATAACCTTTTTCACGCTGCCAGATTTCATACGATAGACATTGATTACAACAATCTCCTGAGGGTGCTTTTAGGTGACGGCAGATTGCTGAGGGCGTTTTTCTACACCGGTGTTGACGCCGGAGCGGAACGCCAGCAGGGCTTTTTGCTGTGGATGCGGCGCAACGGCTTTCGTGTTGTTCATAAAGAACTTAAGACGTTCTATGACGGCACGCGAAAGGCAAACCTGGATGTTGAGATCGCCGTGGACATGCTGAGCCTGGCGGGCCGGTATGATACGGCGGTGCTGGTTTCCGGCGACGAGGATTTCGTCTATGCGGTGAACGCCGTCGCGTATAAAGGATGCCGCGTCGAGGTTGCCGGTTTTCGCTCGAACACGGCCCCGAGGCTTATTGACGTTGCGGATTTTTTCATTGACCTTGGCGACATTGCCGAACTTATCAAAAAGGACGTCAATCAGGTCGAGGAATATGACGTTCCGAATTATATCGGTGCCGGTGACGTTCCTGTTCCGCAGGTTCTGAGGGACGAACCGAACGGAACCGATGTCGATGCTGCCGGAGGTTCGCGGCCGGACGATTTTGACAGCGATCCGAGACGCGATCTTCGCAGCCGGTTTATCCGAGTCACCGACGAAAGATGAAGCTTTTTACGGCAGATGAGGCAAATAAGCTGCTCCCGCGCATCCGTATGAAGCTGGAGATGATACGGCGGCTGTATGAAAAGGTCGGCTCATTGCGTGATTCGGCAAGGGCAGCGGCGGCGGCCTCGGATTTTGGCGGTGGAATGGCGGGCGGCACCGGCTATATCAAAGCTCTTTATGAGATCGGCAAATTGACCACCGAAATATCCGACGCCGGGGTTGAGCTAAAGGATTATTCACGCGGATTGATCGACTTCCCTTCCATGCGGGACGGACGTGTCGTTTTACTCTGCTGGCAGTTGGGTGAACCGGACCGGATAGAATGGTGGCACGAGACGGATGCCGGATTCAATGGCCGCCAGCCGCTGTGACACCTACCACATCACGACCCAAAGACGTTAATTTTCAACAGGATAGCGCCATAGGCTGTGGAAAACGCCGAAAGTGGTGTTTTTTCTGCGCTTTAATGTTGACTACTTAAAGTAATTTCTGATATTCTTTCGGAGATTTAACGCTGTCAGCGCTCATTGCTTTCAAATAATTCGTCATTTGCTGTTTATGAACTGCCTTGTCTGCAAACGGGAGCTTGCGCCCACGCTTTCAATATGCTTAAAATGCGGAGCGATGGTCAACGATAGTGTCCGCGAAGAGGCCGAGACCTCAATAACCCGTTTGTCCGGGCCGTTAGAGGCTCCTGTGGCATTGCTGCCCGAGATCAAACAGGAAACGGCCCGCGTCGCGACATCCACCGCAGACTCGGCCGTTGCCGCTATCCCCAAACGGGCAGGCACATCAGATCTGCCGCCCAAGTGTACAAGCCCCACGCTGGTGGATTTCCAGCCCAAATATACCATGCTTCCTGATTGGAGATTACAACTGCAGAACTCAGTCAGAATGCGTTCCACCGATGGCGTTCGTGAACTCGCCCTTGCGGGCAACGACACACGCTCCGTCGAACCTGAATCGAAAGGGACCAAAACAATCACGGCCTCAAAAAACGCGTCCGCCAACGCAAATGACACCGAAGATGCCGCCAAAAACCCGATGGTGGCAAACGCCCTTCGCAGAATAGAAGAATCACGCAAGGCGTATTTGCCGGAAGCCGGGCCAAAGCCCGCCGCTGCTCCGCAAAGGAACTATCCCTTTAATGTAGTTGGCCGTGCGGAAGCTTCGGCGGCTGCTCCGGCAGTGATGCCGGCCGCTCCGATAATATCAGGCCAAAAACCGAAACTCGTTTCGTCTCTGCGGATAGAAAAGCGTGCGTACGACACGAACAAGCTGCCGCCAATAGCAAAAATAACGGAACCCGACCTGGGAAGGTCTGTCGTTATCGCTGATACTTCGGAACCGATAAACGAGGTCGAAATTCGACAGGAAACCGAGGTCAAGATGGCCGAGGCCCCGCGAGCCGAGATCGTTGCAGAGGAACCACTGATTGAGACCACGTTTGAAGCAGCCGAGGAATATGACGATCTGGCCCCGTTTTCGATGAGGTTTGCCGCCGGGCTTTTTGATGTTGTTATAGGAGCGATAGGGACGCTTATCATTGTCTCTCCGTTCATTTCGGGCGGAACTTGGCTGTCAGTTTCAGGTGTGCTTGCTTTTACGGCCTTGCTCGGTATTTTCCTTTTTCTTTATCTTACGGCGTCGATCAGCCTGTGGGGCAGTTCGTTCGGAATGCGGATCTTCTCGCTGGAACTGATAGACGCTGACGACAGCTCAACACCGACGGTGCATCAGTCCGCAGTACACTCGGCCGTATATCTGCTTTCGCTTGCATTTTTGGGAGCGGGATTTTTGACCATTCTGTTCAATGAGGAAAAGCGTGCGGTGCACGATCTGGTCTCGGGAACTCTGGTCATCCGCGACCATCAGTAGAAACCGGAACATAAAGAAACAATGGTCCAGAGCCTGATAACAGATCGGCTTTGGACTTTTTATTTTGGCTTCGTCAATATTAAAAGCGGTATATAACGATGGATATAAGACTGATCGAAGCCGTCATCCCGGAACTTGCGTCGGAACTGGCCGGCAAGACACTTGGGCTCGTTTTTCGGCTTTCGCGGTTCGAGTACGTTTTCGACCTCCTGCCATCGTCGCCGATCTATCTTTTTGTCTCGATCGAACCGGCAAGGCCTGCGATATTTCTTTCACGACAGCGTTTTCGCGAACTGGATAAAACGGCAAAGCCGCCCGATCCGTTTCAGCTTGCCGTAAAAGATCTGCTGACCGGAGCGAAAATAACAGGCCTTTCGGCAATGACGAACGAGCGCGTCGTTCTGATCGAAACCCTGCCAAAAAACAACGGCGATAAGGCATCGCTGATCGTTCAGTTGACCGGACGTTCGGCGAATCTTTTCCTTTGTAACGCGAGCGGCATAATAATATCGGCGGCTCGCGGTTCGGAGCATGAGGGCCAACGAACGGGCGATATTTATGCCGTGCCGCTGCGGTCATCCACAGGAAACGAAACCGGAACACATCTTGGTAATGAGATCGACATTCCCTCTAACGGCCATCAATTTCCGGTATCGTCTTTCCTGGACGAAAAGCATAAAGAAGAAACAAAGGAACGTCTGTTTTCAGCACTGGCATCCGCAGCCCGAACTCGTTTAAAACGAGAGATGGCAAAAGAACGTAAACTGCTTGCGAACCTGAATGCGGACAGGCAAAACCTCGGCGAACCCGACAAATGGAAACGCTTTGGCGACCTGCTGTTGGCAAGTGCCGCAAATAATAAAAGAACAGAGACAGGTTTTGAGGTTGCCGACCTTTTCGATGCCGAGATGCCGATAATAACGATCCCGGCAAAAGAAAAGGAAACCGCCACGGAAGCAGCCGAGCGATATTTCAAACTATACACAAAGGCGAGGAACGGAATGCGTTCCATAGAAGAAAGGGCAGACATCGTCAGTCAAAAGATCGCTGAACTGGAAGAGCGGATTGCCGAACTTGAACAGGCCATCGAACAGCGTGATGAGACAAGGCTCAGAGAATTTGCCGGCGTGATACACGAACCGCTGCCCAAACGCTCAAAGAAAGATATCCCCGCCGATCCTCACGCAAGGAGCTTTATCTCATCGGACGGATTTGAGATACTTGTCGGCAAAAAGGCAGCGGATAATGACAAACTCACGTTCCGCATCGCCAGGTCGCTCGACACATGGATGCACGCGGCTGATTATCCGGGTTCGCATGTCGTTATCAGAAATCCAAACAGAAAAGAGATCCCGCAAAGGACACTGAACGAGGCCGCCCAACTCGCCGCCTTTTACAGCAAAGGCAGCAAACAGACAAAAGCGGCAGTGCATTACACGCAGAAAAAATTTGTCAATA
Source organism: uncultured Chloracidobacterium sp. (assembly GCA_964583955.1). Taxonomy (GTDB): domain Bacteria; phylum Acidobacteriota; class Blastocatellia; order Pyrinomonadales; family Pyrinomonadaceae; genus OLB17. Next base: position 113,541 of record CAZOXY010000002.1, read on the forward strand.
AACCAAAAGGCTCCGCACCGGGCCTCGTCAGCCTTTCAAGTTTCAAAACGCTTTTTGTTGAGCCTGTTTTCCCTAACGTCGAAAAAAAAGCTTAACAAATCGTCCTTATCGATGTATATTTGACCAACACGAGTGTGCACAGATGAAACCATTTGTATTGACCATAATATGTCTGTTGTTCGGCCTTGGAACTGTGTCAGGCCAGATCAGCGTCACAGGTTGTCCAAAGATCGAGGTGATCGGCCCGGAGCTTATGCTCAATCCCGGCGACACCGCGGACTTCAAAGCCAATGTGGAAGATGCTCGATCTCATTTTAAGTATGAATGGAGCGTATCCGCCGGAACTATAGAATCAGGCCAAGGGACATCTTCGATCAAAGTCAGAACAACCGAGGCGAACGCGGGGACGACTATTGTCGCAACAATTTTGGTAAAAGGACTCCCTTGGGGATGTTCGGACAAGGCATCAGAAGCGCTATTTATACTTTCTATCGTTGGATGCGATGCACCATCTGACGAATTCGGGAAACTGAAGCCAAATGACATACGCGCCCGCATAGACCAGTTCTTTGTAGAACTGCAAAACAATCCCACAAATTCGGGCGTGATCCTCTTTGGCCTAACCGAAGAGGAGGCTGCAGATCACACCAATCCCAGATTCAAACTGATAGTTGACCACGCAAAACTTCGGAAGTTTGACGTAAGCCGCTTGGTGTTCAAATTCGAACCCTCCGAACTCATCCATACAAAACTGTGGAGAATGCCTCCCGGTGTAGAAGCACCTTGCCCGGAATGTACTACTATCTACGGTGCCGTACATGCCGACCAGTAGCTAAACTTTTTTTAGCCGCAAAATTAGCAGTTTATTCGACAACGACATGGTCTATCGTTTCCTCAAGTTTTTTGAGTTCGCGTGGGTCCGCACCGCGAAATACGCCGCGCAGATGGCCGTCGCGGTCAACGACAAAGCTCTGCGGAATGCCGTCAAATTTGCTTGTTTTCAAAAGGGCGTCCTGCATTGCCGTGTTTGCCCAGACGAGCGTATAGTTCAGCTTCATCTCGGCGGCAAATTCCTCGATCATTTCCTTTGTGTCGCCGTCATCGGTGTTCAGCCCGATTATCTCAAAATCCTGATCGCGATATTTATCCTGCATCTTTATCAGATGCGGCATTTCGGCACGGCAAGGGCCGCACCATGTCGCCCACATGTTCAGCAAAAGCACCTTTCCCTTTTTGTCCGCGACCTTTGATTTGCTGCCGTCCAGATGTTCCATTTCCGCCTGAGAGATGCCCTCTGCAAGCGGTGGAAAATTTGCG
>CAZOXY010000002.1:114867-135751 GCA_964583955.1 uncultured Chloracidobacterium sp.
CTTTGACGACCGGTGAGCCTTTGGCGATTCGGCCGCCGTCGGTCCGGCATTCTGTGTGTTGTTTGCCACCTCAGAGGAACATGCCGAAAACCCGCCGATACCAATAGCCAAAACCGTTAAAATTGCTGTATTTCTTATGATGTATTTCATGGATCTTTACGCTATATCTCTTAGACGCAAAACTATCAGCGTCGCCATTACCAATATTCCAAACATTACCATCAGAACCAGTTGATTCAAAACGTCGTGCATCCAAGGATGAAGGAACGTGACATATCCGCTCAGATCGTCGGGCAGGCGTTTTATCTCGGGAACCACCAGTTTATCGCTCAAAAGATCGTCGCCGCCATCGGTTCCACGGCCCGAAAGACGCTTGTAATCGTCAATGTCGCGTTGGGCGCGCTCAAGCGTTCTGTCATTCTCTGTCTCGATAAATTTATACAGCCCGAGGCCTTTTGTCGCTCCGCGAGCATCCGCTCCTTCGGGTTCAAGCGTGTCCAAAGTTGAAAATCTTTTCATCGTGTCAAAGGACCACGCGGACGGCATCGTCATTGAAACAACGCGGCTCACGCCGTGCGGCACACCGGCAAGGCCGGAAAACAATATCTGCGGAATAAGGATGATCGGGACGAGGCTTGTCGCCATTTCAGAAGTTTTTACCCATGCCGAGATCAGCAGGCCGAGCGCAACGCCGACACCGGCCGTCAGGAGCATCGCCCAAAATTGCGGCACGCCGAAAAGCTCTCCCGGCATGGACATCAGCCCCGCAACGTCCATCAGCTTAAGCGGAACAAAAAGCAGAAAGCATTGAAAGAATACGATAAATCCCAGAATGAACAGCTTTGACATCAGATAGGGAATGATGCCGAGGTTGAACATCCTTTCGCGGACATATATCGGGCGTTCGCGAATTATCTCGCGTGCCGAAACGGACGTGCCGAACCACACCGCAACCAATGCCAACGCAAAATAGACAAAATCTCTCGGCTGATCGGCCCCGACGACCAGAAACGTCATCAGAGCGATGGCCGGAGCCTGCGCCAACAGAATAAAAAGCGTCAGCTTGTCCTTGAAAAGCACGTTCAGATAACGTCCGGAAAGCGTCAGGAACTGGCGGATCGACCCAAAAATGCCGAGACGCGTTTTTTTCCTCGCTCCTGTTTTCCCTATCTCGCCAAGTTCCTTCAACGGCTGCTGGACATATTCCTTGTACGCCGGCGTGGAAAAATATCTCTGCCGCAGGCTTTCGGCGGCCTTTAGCCGCAGGTCGGCGTGGCTTTCGGCTGTATTGCCGCCGGTCCCGGCTTCGCCCGAACGTTCCAGCTTGTGATAGATCTCGTGAAAATCCTTTGCCTCAAAATATCTAAGGGCTTCGTCAGGCGGCCCAAAATAGACCAACTTGCCGTTCATCAGCAATGCGACCTTGTCAAAAAGCCGGATGTTCTCCATCGAATGCGTGGTCATGACGACCGTTCTGCCCGATTCCGCCAACTGCTTGAAAAGCAGCATCATGTTGTCCTCGGTCGCCGGGTCGAGTCCGGTCGTCGGTTCGTCCAGAAAGATCGCCTGAGGTTTTGTTATCAGCTCGACCGCAACGGAAACACGCTTGCGCTGGCCGCCGGAAAGTTTTTTGACCGGAACGTCACGGCGGTCGGACAGGCCTGTCACATCCAACACTTCATCGATCATCCGCTTTATTTCACCCGACGACACATCTCGCGAAAGCCGCAGACGGGCGACATAGCCAAGCGCTTTTGAAACGGTAAGTTCAGAGTGGATAATGTCGTCCTGCGGCACATAGCCGATGGCCTGCTTGAGCGAATCGAAATGACGATAAAGGTCTTGATTATTTATCAGGACATTGCCCGCCGATGCCGGACGCGCACCGGACATCGCCTCGAGCAATGTCGATTTTCCCGCACCCGACGGCCCAAGCAAACCGACAAATTCGTTCGGTTTTATCGATAACGAAACGCTGTCCAAAAGCCGCAGCTTTTTGCCCATGCCGCTCTTGATGTCGCGTGTCACGGCAACAACGTCTATCCGTGTTTTTGCCCGCGTGTCATAAACGGCGACCTGGCCGGAAGCGTCGCACCGCAGCAGAAATGTGCCGATGTGAACCTGATCGGACGGCATGACGGCCTGGCGCGAGATCCTCGCGCCGTTCACGAACGTGCCGTTGGTTGAACCCAGATCCTCGGCAACCACCTCGCCGCCTCTCATCGACAATTTTGCGTGGCGGTTGGAAATTTGCAGGCCGTCCAGCGAAATATCGTTGCCCGCGTCGCGGCCGATGGCCAGCGATGTCTTTTCGGAAAAGCTGAACGTCCGGACAAGCTGCGGTTCGGAAAGCCCGCCCGTACGAACCGTGCCGGCATCGAGCCGTGCGACCATTGTCTTGGAAAAATCCTGTTCGGCGGCCGAAAACGGTGCGTCCGGTTGCTGACCCGTGGCCGACGCTGCGGAAACGAACGCGATGATCGGCCCGCCTCTGCCTATCTGTATCTTGTCGCCGTTCTTGAGCGGGGCCGGTTCGGTCAACCTTTGCCCGTTCAGCAAGGTTCCGTTAAAGCTGTTATTGTCCGCTATGACATAGCCGTGTTCGGAACGCGATATGTCCGCGTGACGCCGCGAGACCGTGGCGGCGGATGTTTCAAAAACGACCGTGCAGGCCGGATCGCGGCCAAGCGATATTGTCGCCCCCGTCAGAACAACGGCGGGACGTGACGGCTCATCGACAAACTCTAATCTGGCCGGAGCCGTCGGCCGTGACGCCTGGGCAGGAGGTGATGCCGGTATCTGAGGTGCAGCATTGCGAAGCACGGTCGGCGTGGCTGTCAGCGGCGCGGCAGGACGTTCCGGCGTTGTTGAGGCCGTCGGCGCGGCAACAGGAACCTCGACCGCATCGAACCAGATAACACGAAGCACGGGCCCGTCCGTACCAAACTGGAGCGAATGGCCGATGGTGACAGGTTCGGGACGGTCTATCCGGCGTCCATTCAGAAAGGTGCCGTATGAAGAACCGAGGTCAGCTATCATCCACGAGGTTTCGGCCCGCGACAGTTCGGCGTGACGCCGCGATACCATCGGGTATTTTTCCTTCTCAAAGGAAATGTCGCAGCTTGTATCACGGCCGATGAGTATTTTCGGCTGCTCAAAAGAAAGTTCGGCAGGACGTTGGCCCGGACGGTCCTGAGCAAGAATTAGCTTCATTTACCTGTTCTCAAAAACTAAAAATGGCTTTAGGAAAGATTCTAACAGAAACCGCAAAAAAGATTACATGCGGGGCGGCAGCAGGGCTATTCGCGGACAAGCCGGAAACCGAGTTCCACGCTTCGCTGGCTGGCCGGCGTCGGGTAACGCGAGGTTGACGTTATCTTGTTCTGGCCCGATCCGGGACTCAGGGCCGCTCCGCCGCGAACCATGTAATATGGCTCTGACAATGCCTTTGTCGCCTCGGGTTCGGGCTGGCCCGGATGTACGGACACCTTGCTTGCTGTCCATTCAAAAACATTGCCGATCATGTCCTGAACGCCCCATTGATTAGGACAGCTTCGCGTTCCGACCTCGCTTGGCTGATTGCTCGGCAGGTCAATGACGGCGCACCGCGGATCGAACGTATCGCCCCACGGATAGAGGTTATTCTTGCCGCCGTTTCGTGCGGCATATTCCCATTCCTGTTCTGTCGGCAGGCGGTATTTTGCACCGTCACGTTCGGAGCGCCACTTTGCGAACGCCTCAGCGTCATCGAAAGAAACATACTGGACGGGATGTTTTTCAAAGCCTGCTTTCGGTTTGCCGTTCACCCAATTTTCAGGCAAACGTTCATATCCGGTCTTGGCAATGAACTCGTAATACGCCTCGTTCGTCACCTCGGTCTTGTCCATCCGAAAAGATTTTACCTCGACCTCGTGTTCACCCTTTTCCCAGTCAGTGCCGTCATTGCGGCCCATCGTAAATTTACCGCCCGGAATCCCGACCAGCTCGACCGGAATTGCAGGAACGTCAACTGCGGGACTTGCTGTTGGCGAAGGCGACGCCTGGCCATTCGTTTTTGAACCGCCGCCGATATAACCCAGCATATATGCCCCGCCAAATCCTGCAACGCCCAATCCGAACAGCAGAAGGACCGCACCAAATCCGAGTATGAAAGGCGAAAAGAACGATCTCTTCGGCGGAACTGATTCAACGCCTATGCCGGTGCCGGTCTCCCATTGCTGGGCCATCGTTTTCGCACCTTCCCCGGCACCGTGTGTGGCAGAAAGATCGCTGGGAGTTTTTGCGCCGTCAGGGCCGTTGTATGCAACGGTAACACCCGGTTTTGGTATGGCGTGTGACGAAGCGGACAGTTCCGCCACGATCTGTTTTGCCTGGCCGTCACAGACCACATCGCCGTACCAGTCAGAATATCCGTCCTTGCTGACCCTGATATTATGGCTGCCTGTCTGGATGCCGCTGAGCGTTATCCATCCGTCATCACGTGTCTGGCCGACAGGCACATTATCCACAAAAACGACCGCGTTCGGTTCGGTCCTGATGTTCAGTGTGGAAGCCGGGCCAACGATGTTCGGCGATGTTTTGGCACCAACGCCGGCACCATATATCACCTCACGGAGCTCGGTTACCATCTGTTCAACTGAAGACGTTCGTTTTTCCTTGTCCTTCGCCAATGCGTGAAAAACGACGCTTTCCAGTTCCGGCGAGACCGCAACTCCCATCTCCGCAAATCGCGGCGGCGGGTCGCTTATGTGCTTTTTCATTATTGCCGGAATGGACGATCCTTTGAACGGAACGTCACCCGCCAGCATCTGATAGAACATTATGCCGAGGCTGTAAATATCTGAGCGTGCGTCCGGGTCGTCGTCTGCCCACTGTTCCGGCGCCATATAATAGGGCGAACCCATCAGGCCGGTGGTCTGTGCCTGAATGAATGACCCGAGAAGCTCTCCGGACTTTATTTTCGCAAGCCCGAAATCGAGTATCTTGACCGCCTGTGACATATCCGGGCGATCTTTGCAGATCATTATATTGAGCGGTTTGAGGTCGCGGTGGACTATACCCTGATGATGAGCGGCACCGACACCGGCGCATATAGCGCTCATCAGAGCAAACGCATCTTCGGGCGACAGGCGTTTTTCACGGTTCAGCAGGTCGTGAAGCGATTCGCCCTCGACATATTCCATTACCAAAAATGGTATGGATGATTGGATGACGCCATAATCAGTAACCGCCACGACATTTTGGTGGCGGATGGCGGCGGCAGCAAGAGCTTCTTGTCTGAATCGGGTGACCAGCTGCGGGTCATTGCCGACCAGGTCAGGCAAAATTATCTTTATCGCCAGCTGCGTTTTCAGGTATGCGTGCCTGGCCTTGTAAACCACGCCCATTCCGCCCTGCCCGAGCCGGCATTCCAGATGGTACTTGCCCTCCAGGACGGGTTCGCCGACTATGGTGTGTACCGTCGGCATACCGTCTTTTGGACAGGTCGCTACTTCGTCTGAATAGCAGTTTTTACAGAGTTGGCACTCTTTCATCGAGTATCCGAAGCAAATACGTCATCCGTCGGACGGATTCGTGGAAACAAGTTTTTGGCGGAGCCGACATGAGCATCGGCATTTCTAAACGATAACCTTTACATTCTAGTTCGTTTATCCTGTTCTAGCAAGGAAACTCCGTCTTGAAAAACCGCCCGTACCTGTCCGCCTAACTGCCAAACGGGCAAATATCGACGAATATCAGCCTTTTACGACGATGTTTACCAGACGGCCCGGCACGACAATGACCTTGGCCACATCCTTTCCGTCCGTGTATTCCCTGACCTTGGCGTCTTCCTTTGCCATTCGTTCGAGTTCGGCATTATCGGCGTCCGGCGAGGCAAATATGCGTGAACGCAGCTTGCCGTTGACCTGAACGGCTATTTCGATCTCATCGGCCTTTGCGGCATCTTCGTCATAGACCGGAAAGCGTGCGTCATTTGCCAAAATGCCGTCCTCGTTGCCGATAACGGCGGCGAACATCTCCTCGCTGATATGCGGAGCAAAAGGCGTCAGCATCAATATCAGGCTGGTGAGAGCCTCGCGAACCGCAGCGATCTCATCAGGAGACGCCGTTTCCGGCTCGGCCTTCATATCGTAAAGATCGTTCGCCAGTTCCATCAGCGCCGCGACCGGCGTATTGAACTGAAGCGTGTCCAGGCTCTGATCAATGCGTTTTATGGTCTGATGCGTTTTTTGCCGAAGCTTTTTGGCTGCGGGCGAAGGCGTTGAGACATCATCAGCAACGGATCCGTTCGCCATCGCGTCCTTCCATTTATGAACGAACCGCCATACGCGCTGAAGAAACCTGACGGCGCCTTCGATGCCCGCCTCGTGCCAGACCAGTTCGTTATCGACCGGGGCCGCAAAAAGCACGAAAAGCCGGGCTGCATCGGCACCGTAAACATCGACCATCTCATCAGGATCGACGCCGTTGCCCTTCGATTTGGACATACGCTCGACGGCGAATTTAAGTTCCGCACCGTCGGCGGCTTTTACCGATGTGATGCGGCCTTTTTCGTCGCGTTCGACCGTGACCGTGTCCGGGGCGTGATATATCTTTTTGCCGGCCGTGTCGTCATAGAACGTTTCGCCGACGACCATTCCCTGCGTCAAAAGACGCTTGGCCGGCTCATCGAATTTGACCAGCCCTATATCACGCATCACCTTTGTCCAGAACCGCGTGTAGATCAGGTGCATAACGGCGTGGTCATCGCCGCCGATATACTGATCGACCGGTGTCCAATAGGCGGCCGTGTCGGGGTCGAACGGCAGCACTTCATTTTGATTATCCGTGTAGCGAAAGAAATACCACGACGAATCGACAAAGGTGTCCATCGTGTCTGTCTCGCGGCGGGCCGGGCCTTCGCATGACGGACACGTTGTCTCATAAAATTCCGGCACCTTTGCCAGGGGCGATTCGCCCGTTCCGGTTATCGGCGCATTGTCCGGCAATTCTACCGGAAGGTCTTCAAATTTAACGGGAACCGTGCCGCATTCGGAGCAATAGATCATCGGGATCGGAGCACCCCAGTAACGCTGGCGCGAAACGCCCCAATCGCGAAGGCGAAACGTCGTGGCGGCCTCACCAAAACCGTTTGCCTGCGCATACTCGGCCATCTCCCGCTTTGCGTCATCTGATGTTTTCCCCGACCAGCGACCGGAATTGATGAGAAAACCGTGATCGGTAAAGGCTATTTCAGGGGAGTTGTGCGAAGCGGAGGTGCGGGCGGCGGAACTACTGACGACATATTCCGGATCACTTGAGCGTCTATCTCCTCGCACCAGGCCTCGTATTCCGCCCGGGTCATTTTCTTTTGTTGAGTCGGCGAGGACGTCTCGCACTGATCTTCCGTATTCGTGTCTTTTGTATTCGTTGTTAATTCCATAAATTACCTTTTTCAGAACCTCCTCTCTACTAATATACGCTTTTTCGATTAGTTCGTTCAAAGTTATCTTTTGGGGAGCACCGTTTTCAATTGTCTGAATATACCTGATCGTAAAGCCTAAACTGCGTGCATACTCGTCCGTATCTTCGATAAATGAGCGCTGGCTGCCAAAATGCCCGCTCGCCATGTTCTCCTCGGAAACGGGACGGCCTTCGACTGCTTGCCTGCGCATCATCGCCACGACCGCGTTTTCGATAGGACGGTGAACATAGATTATTCGGGCAAAATGTCCGTGTTCGGCGATCATGTCCAAAACTTTCCGATTTCCTTCAGCGTTTGCCATTACGGAATCGTAGATAAGATCGGCATCCATGTTTTCCCGTATGGCGGTCGATTTGCCCGACGCTTGCCCACCAGCGGTTAATACTATGGTCGAGCCTTCCGGCAATTCACTCAAACGCCGTTTCAGGATCAATCGCGTCAATGCCGACGCCGAGGGCTGGATCGCACGGTCGTTTTCGAGACGGTTTTGGTTGTAATCATCAAAAAGCTCCTTTGATCTGTCGGCGTTGATTATTTGTCTGCCGTGTATTTCGTAATATTTTGCGATCAACTCTTCGACGTTTTCCTGCAAATAGGCAAAGGTCTTTTCGTGGATGTCTTTCTCCCTTTCGGAAAGTTTCGGACTGTCAAAAAGCTCAACTTCTTCGCTGTATGCGGTTTTGAGCATCCGAATTTCGGATTCGGCCGAAATAACCGTCTTCACCGGCATCCCAAATTTCTTTGCAAATTCAAAGTCCCGTTCGTCATGGGCCGGAACGCTCATTACGGCTCCGGTGCCGTATTCCATCATCACGTAATTGCCGACCCAAACCGGCAATTCCTCTCCGTTAAAAGGATTTATAGCCTTTAGGCCGGTGTCGATGCCGTCTTTTTCGATCTCTGCTTCGTGATCGGCAGGCTTGAGCTTTTCGGCCTTTATCTCATCTATCTTTGCTATGACCTCCGGCGAAAAACCGGCCGCGTTCTGTGCGATCACGGGATGTTCCGCCGCAACAACTATTGCGGTCGCTCCATAAATGGTATCGATCCGCGTTGTAAAAACACGGACCTTTGCGATAGCGTCATTTCCGCCGGCGCCCGTTTCCACAGTGCTTTTTCCCGAAATTTGAAATTCAACAAACGCCCCTTCGGAACGCCCTATCCAATCGCGCTGGCGTTTTATTACGTGGGCAGGCCATCCCGATTCGATCTTTTCCATATCGTCTATCAACTGATCGGCATAAGCGGTCGTTCTGAAAAACCACTGTTCCAGGTCTTTTTTCGTGACCGGTTCGCCGCACCGCCAGCAGATGCCGCCGCTTGCCTGCTCATTGGAAAGCGTGGCCTTATCGTTCTCGCACCAGTTGACCTGGGTCATTTTTTTGTACGCCAGGCCCATTTCGTACATCTTGATAAAGAACCACTGATCGAATTTGTAATACTCCTTTCGGTGGGCATACATCTGCCGCCGCCAGTCGTAGCTGAGGCCAAGGCGTTCCAACTGGCCGCGCATCACATTGATGTTGTCCTCTGTCCATTGGCGCGGATTGACGCCGCGTTTTACCGCAGCATCCTCGGCAGGCTGGCCGAACGAATCCCAGCCGATCGGGTGCAGCACATTAAAGCCTTTCAGCCGTTTGTACCACGCAACGGCGTCGCCGACGGCATAATTGCGGACATGGCCCATGTGCAGGTTGCCCGAAGGGTAAGGCAGCATCTCAAGCTGAAAGAATTTCGGCTTTTCGTCAGAGATCTCAGCCTCGAACGCACCGCTTTCGGCCCATTTCGCCTGCCATTTGGCCTCGATCTTTTTTGCAAAATATTTTTCGTCCATAACGATAGGTAACACATCCGAACGGCCGGCGTCCGGCGAGAATAAAAGAGTAAGTTTAACGGATAAATGCAAATCTATCCAAAGACTTACATCGAAATAATAAACTGTAAAATGTATTTGTTTAGGAAACGCCACGCACGCCGAAACAGGCCGTTTCAACGGGTGGCTATCTAAGGGCGAGGCTGTGAAGCGATCGGATCATGGAACGAATAGTATATCTAAGCGCACTTAATAGCAAGCGGCTATGAATAAAGTGCGCCGTCTCAATTGAGATGTTGTAAATGGGTGAATTTTTTCCTCTCTTCCTCGTTGCCGATCCACTGTTCGATATTGATAATTTTATCTATTAGCTCGTCAAACTCTTTAAGAGCATCCATCTCTCGTTTGTATTTTGGCGGGCCATCATCGCAACCGGTATAACGGCCTATTGCTTTACCGTTACTTCCCGTCCAGATCATGATATCAACGCTGCCGCCATCAGTCCTCATCGAAGTGCATCCGTCACCGTCATGCCCGTATGAACCATTTAAAGAGAAAAATTTGATAGCACTGATCTTTTTCTCTAGGATATTCACCTGTTCTTTCGTAATTTCACCTTTGGCTTTGCCGATGGTCTTTACAAATTCGTAACCCTCATACCCCACTTTCCCATCCTTAAAAACATCGACTCTGTAGTCAGGGCATGTTCCATCACACCCTCTTCGTTCCATCCTGATCCATGGTGCTGTACTATCATTTAATGCCGTTCCGCCGACTACTTCGCCCTGAGCTGTAACAGACGCGGGTAACAGCCCTAACATACAAGAAAGGAAGGTTAGTATTTGAATTTTCATATTAGAAACGCGGTTCATGACCAGATAAGATTAGCACGGCTACATATTTGGTTGCCAAAGTAGCAGAATAAAGGCGATCCTTAACAACAAAATATTGAACCGAGAAGCATAAATGTGGTATGTTAATTTCAGGTTATAAACAGGAGTTTTTAAGACATAAACGCTTTAATTATGCAAAAAATCCTAACGCAGTCGGCACAGACTTGATGCTTTGAGGCTCGGTTTGGCCGTCTGCTCCAACAACACGGAGGCAAAAAGATGGTCAAACGAACTGATACAACTGTCGCTCGCGATAACGATAAGAAAAAACGCCCGCATTTTTCCGAATACGCCTCTGTTTCCCGCTCCGCAAACCGCAACACAAAAAGAAATATTGATGACGACCTGATCGTTTCGCTGTCCAATGCGTATGAGAACAAACGCGTCCGGCAGGTGATCGAATGGGAAAAGGCACAGGCCGTTAATATTCATCAGACAATATGATGGCCGCGTTCAACCGCGCAATGCTCTGTGCAGCCGCGTTTTTATGCGTGGCCCTCGTCACGCCTGCCCAGGATCTTTCGGCTGACACCACCGCGCTTGCCGAGATAATAAAAAGCGGCAACAGCGAGCAAAAACGCGATGCTCTTTTTGCATTGAGGAACATCGGTTCCGCCGAGGCATCGCTCGCGGCCCTGCCCGCGCTGAGTGACAAAGACCCGATTGTCCGCGCCGCCGCCGCGGCATCGGTCGTTTTTCTTTCCCCAACAGAAGCAGTTTCGGCCCTTTTGCCTTTGCTCAATGACCGTGACCCTTTCGTTCGCCGCGAAGCCGCATTGGCGCTCGGAACGGTAAGGCATTCGTCAGCCACTGACGCTTTGCTGAATTCCATACGAAGAGACAGAGATGCCGAGGTAAGGACCGCCGCCGTGATCGCATTGGGCGAGATTGGCGATACGAAAGCGGTCGTGCCTCTGACAAATATCCTGAAAAACAACCCAAGTGAGGAAGACGAAATGCTCCGCCGTTCAGCGGCTCGTTCGCTTGGGCAAATAGCGTTCTTTTCGCGAACGGGAAGGCATTACTCCGTTACGCCGCAAAATTTTCTTCCCGAGAAATTCAAGGAACAGATCGAAGGCGACGCAGAAAAGGCAAATGCCGATTCGGCAATATTCCAAACGGCTTTGCCGATTCTCGCAAAGGTCTTGAACGACACCCGCGAGGCGAACGACACTCGCCGCGAGGCCGCTTTTGCCCTTGGGGCCATCGGCGATACGCGTGCGGCAGATGTTCTGCAAAAACATCTGAGCAGCCCCGATCCGTATCTTGCCGAAATATGCAAAGAAGCTATTCTAATGCTTCAAAGAGCAGGATGAGGTGCCGAAATAACCTCAACTTTCGGGCATTGTCTTCATTGATATTGAGCGGCAAAAGGTCTAACAGTTCTCTGTGAAAAGTCGTTAGTTTATGGTTTGGCCCTGAAGAAACATCTTCCATTGGCAGGGATTATTTGTTTTAATGGAGGTATGCAGGCCGTCTCAAAAATTCATCCCGAAACGGGATCACTGGCCGACTTTTATTCACGGGTCCGCTCTTTTACGGAGCAGCTTTGCGAACCGCTTGAGGTAGAAGACTATATCCCGCAGCCGACGGTTGACGTATCGCCCGCCAAATGGAACATCGCCCATACAACGTGGTTCTTTGAGGAAATGATCCTCAAAAAATTCACGTCGGACTATAGAGTTTTCGACCCGAACTTCGGCTTTCTTTTCAACAGCTACTACAACACCGTCGGCGAACGCACCGCCCGCGACCACCGTGGCGACCTGAGCAGGCCGACGGTAAAGCAGGTGTTTGAATATCGTCGATATGTTGATGAAAAGATGCTGGAACTCCTGTCAGAACCGGGAGCAGCAGCGGCCGGGTTCTTTGATGTGTCTATAGACGAGGATCGCATAGCCACCGCCCCAGGTTCTGACCTGGTGATCCTCGGCCTTAATCACGAACAGCAGCATCAGGAACTGTTTCTGACCGATCTGAAATACACCTTTGCTCAAAATCCGCTATTTCCCGTTTATCGCGAAGGTCATGCGCCGGAAGAACTGTTGGGAACGCCGGCATCGACGGCCAGCGAATTTATCACCGTTGAAGAAGGCGTTTACGACATCGGCCACACGGGCGAAGGCTTCTGCTTCGACAACGAACTTGCCCGCCACAAGGTTTACCTCAATGAATACGCCATCAGCAATTCGCCGGTAACAAATGGCGAACTTCTGGACTTCATCAATGACGGCGGCTATCGCGACCACAGGCTCTGGCATTCGGAAGGCTGGGATTGGGTCAACCGTGAGAAGATAACCGCACCGCTCTATTGGCATGACCGCGACGGCGAATGGCATCATTTCACGCTTAGCGGCCTGCGGAAACTGCCGCCTGAGGCGCCGGTGTGTCACGTGTCGTTCTATGAAGCAGCGGCATTTGCAGAATGGAGCGGCAAACGGCTGCCGACCGAGTTCGAATGGGAAACGGCAAACGAGAAGTTCAATTGGGGACTGCGGTGGGAATGGACAAATTCGGCTTATCTGCCATATCCCGGATTCAAAAAGCCCGAAGGAGCGGTCGGCGAATACAACGGCAAATTTATGATAAACCAAATGGTCCTTCGCGGGGCCTCCGTCGCCACGCCTGAAGGCCACAGCCGCCCGACGTACCGCAACTTTTTCCACCCGCATCTGCGGTGGCAGTTTACCGGGATCCGGCTTGTGAGGTAAGGCCGGGAAATATGACCTGTCGGCCACATAGGACATATACGTCCTATATGTCCTATTCGACCTATCGGTAACAGGAATCTAAATAATGAACATATCCGCATCACCTGAGCTTTCCCAATTTGCCGAAGATGTGCTTAGCGGCCTCTCATCTTCGCCAAAACAGCTTTCCTCCAGATATTTTTACGACGACGAAGGCTCGCGGCTTTTTATGGAAATAATGAAGCTGCCGGAGTATTACCCGACACGAGCCGAGCTAAAAATATTCACCGAGCAGGCCGATGCGATCCGCAACGCGTTCGCGGGCGAAAACAACGCGTTCGACCTGATCGAACTCGGCGCCGGCGACGGGACAAAGACCGCCGCACTGATCGAAAATTTTCTGGCAAACGGCACTGATCTGACATATTCCCCGATCGACATCTCGCAAGAGGCAAATGATGCCCTCGAAGCAAAATTCAGGGAGCGATGTCCGGGACTCGATATCCGTCCAATGACCGGAGATTACTTTAAGATACTCGGAGATCTGAAAAGCACGGGCGAACGCCGCAAGGTGCTGATGTTCCTGGGGTCAAACATCGGCAATTTTCAGAAGGATAAGGCACGGGATTTTTTCAGGCATCTGCGTGCCGTTATGAACACGAATGACCGTTTGTTCATCGGGTTTGATATGCAAAAAGATCCGCGCACGATAGTTGCGGCCTATGACGACCCGCAGGGCATTACCGCCGCATTTAACCTGAACCTGCTGACCCGCATAAACCGCGAGCTTGGCGGTGATTTTGATATTTCAAAGTTTTCGCACTACGCGCAATACCGTCCCGTAGAATGCGCTGCCCGCAGTTTTCTCATCAGCCGCGAAAAGCAAACCGTGCATATAGAAGCTCTTGGCCGTAGCTTTGAATTTGACCAGTGGGAGCCGATATTTATGGAGATCTCGCAAAAATACACGCGGGCGATGATAGAGTACCTGGCCTCGAACAGCGGATTTGAAATAGAAACAGAATTCTTCGATGAGGAGAATTTTTACGTCGATTCGCTCTGGCGGCCTGTTTAGAGTTCCGCCTCTAGGCGGCAACCCTTGCCAATGTAATATGCCGGCTAAAGCCGGGACGCCATACAAATGAACATCACCCTGCTCACCTACGACCTGATCGACTCCACCAACACCGAAGCCCTGAAACAGGCGCGGCTCGGTGCTGATGAAGGATTGTGCATAGTCGCTCGCCAGCAAACAGCCGGACGCGGACGGCATGGGCGCACGTGGGTCTCGGAAAAGGACGCAGGACTTTATTTCAGCATCGTTTTGCGGCCAATGGTCGAGACAAAATTTCTGCCGCTGATAACGCTGATGACAGGCGTCGCCGTTCACGATACACTGCATGAAATGGGAACAAAACCCGATATAAAATGGGTCAATGACGTTCATGTGAACGGAAAAAAGATCAGCGGCATTCTGGCCGAAACGACGGAAACTAACAAAGGCCTCGCTGTCATTGTCGGCGTCGGGATAAACATTCGGGCGTCAAATTATCCGCCGGAGATCGTGGATATCGCCACGTCAATAGAGAGCGAAACGGGAACCGCTGTGAGCATCGAGGAACTTGCGGAACAGCTTGGCAAATTCATCGAGTATTTTTACGGTGTGTTGAAAGAAGAGAACGGCCCTGACGCTATCATCAGAGAATGGGCAAAACGCTCAACGTATTTTTCGGGAAAACACGTCCGCGTTGAACAGAGCGGGCAGATCTTGACCGGCGTGACCGACGGCCTGGAACCGAACGGAGCATTGCGGCTGAGAACGGATGACGACATCGTGATAGTTCAGGCGGGCGATGTCACCCAACTAAGGGCCGACAGATTGAACTTTTCCGCGTAACCGTGTAACTTTTAGCTTTAGTTTTATGAGTAACGAGTTTGACACAGAAGATTTTGACCTCGGCGCCGAATTTGACGACGATTTCGCAGATTTTGAGGACTTTGAACCCGAGGATGACGACCTCCTGGTGCGCACGGTGGTCATGAGCAAAGAAGACATGATCGCTTTGCTCTGTATAAAGAGCGCTTCGGCCGGAGCGGCGATCTGCCGTGTCGATCCGCGCGAGGCCATGCCGTCGGTTCAGTTATATGACGACCCGGAAGCCGCCCACCATTGGTTCTCAAAAAGCCTCCGCACCAGCAGGCTAAACGGCTGGCGGCTTATTTACGACGGTTTGCCTCTGCAAGGGTAGGAAGTAAAATAAAGTGAAAAGGTGAAAAAGTTTAAAAGTGAAAAAGACGGGCAATGATAAGGGCCGCAGCCATGTCAGCGATACAGCATCTCTGCGGCGTTAAACTTTTTCACCTTTCCACTTTTTCACTCTCTTACTTTTCTACCTTTTCACTTTTAAACTTTTTCACTTTTCACCTCTATGCTGCTTGCCATTGACATCGGCAACTCGGCCATCAAATTCGCCATTTACGAGGCGGACGGGCTGCTTCACCGTTTTTCGGTGGCAACGTGGCGCGATTATTCTCCCGATGAGCTTTTCTTTGACCGTCTGAAATATGTCGAGCAGCGGTTCGTCCGCATTGATCTGGTCATGGCCGCCTCGGTCGTGCCGGAGCTTAACGCAACGCTTACCAAGGCCTCGCAGGAACTTTTCCAGGTAACGCCGATCTTTGTCGATGCCGGCCATGACATGGGAATGCCGATAAGATACGATCCGCCGGAACACGTCGGAGCGGATCGCCTGATCGGCGCTTTTGCCGCACGGCAAAAGCACGGCGCGCCGCTGGTGATATGCAGCATAGGAACGGCAATGGTAGTTGATGCGATAAATGCGGCGGGCGAATACATCGGCGGCGTCATCGCTCCGGGGCCGCGTCTGCTTGCCGAATCACTGCATGCAAACACGGCACTGCTGCCGCTGGTCCAGCCAAAACGCCCGGAAAAGATCATCGGAAAAACCACCGAAGACGCGGTTGCGTCAGGCATCTATTACGGTTCGGCGGCAATGGCCGAAGGGCTTATCCGCCGTGTTGAGAATGAACTTCGCGAAGACGCGCCTCACGATATTTCACCAAAGGTCGTTCTTACCGGCGGCTATGGACACCTGATGCTTGACGATCTGCCGATGGTTGATGTTTATGAGGAAAACCTTGTTTTGGACGGGCTTCGCATCCTTGCCGACCGCATCACAGATGCTCATCACGCTGCGTCCTAACCTGCTGTCTGCAAAAATGTCGGTTGCCGCCGAGCCTTTGTCGCCTGCTCAAAAGCGTATGCGATACTTATCAGCTTGTGTTCCGTAAAGGCTTTTCCAAAAAACGAAATGCCCAACGGAAGCCCGCTTGAAAAACCCGCCGGAACCGTGATGTTAGGATAACCCGCGACCGCCGCTATCGACGAACTGGAAATATATCCGCTGCCGCAGTCTCCGTTAATGGTATCGATCATCCACGCGGGAGCGTTTGACGGAGCGACAATGGCGTCCAGGCGGTTCGCGTCCGCCACTGCGTCAATTCCCTGTTTTTGCGTCTTCTCGCGGCAATCCGCAAGAGCCTTTACATAATCGTCATCGGTCAGCGGCCCAAGCTTTGCCGCTTCCTCAAAGATCTCTTGTTTGAAATAAGGCATTTCGCGCGCGGCGTTGTCAGTGTTGAACTGGATCAGTTCATCGAGTGTGCTGTGTTCTGCTCCGCGTTCTTTCAGATACTTTTCCAGATCGTTCTTGAACTCATACAAAAGCACTTTGTATTCCGAATCGCCAAATTTCCCCAGCGTCGGTATCTGAATATCCGTCAGAACCGCGCCTTCAGACCGCATTGCGTCGAGAGCGGCGTCCATCACTGCATCGACCTCAGGACGGCGCCCCCAATATGACCGCACCACGCCGATGCGGGCGCCTTTCAGGCCGTCACGACGCAATGACAAAGTATAGGAACTACGTTCCCGTTTCCCACGCTCTGTTGTTGCGGCGTCGCGGGCATCAACCGCATCGAGAACATCAAGCATTATTGCCGCATCTTCGACCGTTCTCGTCATCGGCCCGGCTGTGTCCTGTGAATGGGCCAGCGGAATGATGCCGCTTCGTGAAACAAGCCCGACCGTCGGCTTTATGCCGACCAGTCCGCAATTTGATGACGGACAGATGATGGAACCGTCCGTTTCGGTTCCTATGCCGACGGCGGCCATATTTGCGGAAATGCCCGCGCCTGTACCGGACGAAGAACCGCACGGCGTACGGTCAAGGATATATGGATTTCGCGTCTGGCCGCCGCGTCCCGACCAACCGCTGATCGAACGCGATGAACGAAAGTTTGCCCACTCACTTAAGTTTGTCTTTCCGATAATGACCGCACCGGCTGCGCTTAATTGTTCGACAATGAACGCGTCCTTTTTCGGGGTCGGAGCGCCTAGCAGGGCAAGGCTGCCCGCTGTGGTTTTCATTTTGTCGGCGGTCTCTATGTTCTCTTTTATCAGAACCGGAATGCCGTGAAGCGGGCCTAACGACTTCTTATCCCTTCGCTCTTCGTCAAGGCGGCGGGCAATGTCCAGGGCGTCAGGATCTGTCTCGACCACAGACTTCAACTGTCCGTCACTCTTGTCTATCCGCTCCAGATATTGCGAGACGATCTCGACCGAGGTCAGTTCGCCTTTTGCCATCGCGTCACTAAGCTGCCGAATCGTCGTCTCCGCCAGTTCGAAAGACCAGCTCGATGACGATGCCGCATTTGCGGCGGCGTTTCTCCCTGACAGCGCCGTAATGCCAGCACCGGCGGCTATCGCTGACCCGATGAATCCTCTGCGGTCGATCGTCATAAAGTTTCACTCCTTGTCTGTTCGCAAAATATCCGCTGCCGCCGCGATATTAGCCGCTTTTGTCGCCGACATCAATGGGCGCGTAGAGCCAGCCGCCGGGAAAAGGCTTTTCAGATGGTTTGTGAGATAATGCACGGAATGCAGGAAAGGCCGTCAGAGATACCGCCGCACAAGCTGATAACCGCACTTCGCGGTTACGGCCTGCTGCCCGCGATCATCTTTTTGCCGACAAGGCGAAAATGCGACGAATCCGCATTGGAGGTCGCCGCCGATAAACGCCAGCCCGCCGATAACGAAAAAGCACAAAGACGGCAGGAGCTTTTTGACCAAATGGCCGCTGCGTCGCCGGAAATACGCCGTCACAAACACGCAAAGGTTTTGGTCCACGCGGGTGTCGCCTCGCATCACGCCGGGCATATCCCTTCGTGGAAACTCACCATCGAAAAGATGATGTCCGCCGGATTGCTGAACGCCATCTTTGCAACATCGACGGTCGCGGCAGGCGTCGATTTTCCCGCCAGAACGGTCGTCATCAGCAATGCCGACACACGCGGCAACGACGGCTGGCGTTCGCTGACCGTCAATGAGCTTCAGCAAATGACCGGACGCGCGGGCCGTCGCGGAAAGGACCTTGTCGGTTTTGCGATACTCGCTCCGGGGCAATTTCAGGACCCGAAAAAGATAGCAAAGCTGCTGCGTCTGGAACCCGATCCGCTTGAGAGCAAATTTCGGGCAACATACACATCGCTCATCAATCTGCTTGATGCCTATGGCAATTTTGAACAGGTTCGCGAGATAGCCGAGAAAAGCTATGCGTTTCAGGACACGCTCCGCAAGGTTACGTCGCTGCGGCAGCGACAGGCGGCCCTTGAAAAAGATCTGGTAAAACCGTCGGTTCCGGGCGGACAGCCGCTGTCTTTGGAAGACATCAGAGGATTTGAACGCCTTATCAGTTCGCGGCAGCGTATTGTGGAGCGAATGCCCGCGACGCGGGCCGAACTTCGGCAAAGATGGCTGGAAGAGAATGTGCAGCCGGGCCGCGTTGTCACGCAGGGCCGCAGCGCAAAGCGTTTCTTTTTGGTGATAAGCGTTCACGGCGATTCGGTATCGGCGATGCGTGACGACGGGCAGGGGAAAAAGTTTGCCCTGTCACGCGTCAACCGCGTTTACGGCAACACATATCGGCTAAGCGAGAACACGGTTGAAAGTGCGTTTTTGGACACGCTTGACGGCAAGAATCCGCCGCTTAACGAACCGAAACCGTCTGCGCATAACGTCGATGGCGATTCGGACGAGGTTCTTGGCAAACTTATCGAGGAGATGGCGGCAAAAACGCCGCAACTATGGCAGACCGTAAACGAAGCTGCCGAACTTGACCGGATAGAAAGGGACATCGCGTTCCTTCGCAGCCGGATCTGGGAACCGTTTATGAACCGTGCAAAGGTGCTGGATCATTTCGACTTTCTGGATATACAGGCTGAAAAAGTGACCGATGGCGGAAAGTGGCTTGCCGACCTTCGCATCGACCGGCCGCTGCCGGTTGGTGAGGCGTTAAGCCGAGGAATTTTTGATGAACTCGAACCGGCGACGCTGGCCGGGCTGATCGCGGCTCTGGCGGCGGACAGCGACCGCGATTTCGGCGGGCTTTATCTTTCCGATGAGCTTTTAGACGCCGTTTCGCGATTTGAGAACGTGGCGTACGACGTGGCGAAAGTTGAACTTCGGTTCGGCATCGCTCCTGCCGAAGAATTGAATCTTTCCGCCGCCGCTGCCGCCGAACATTGGGCTGGCGGAATGGCGTGGAACACACTGGTCACAAAAACCAAAGCAGAAGAAGGCGACCTCGTCCGCCTGCTCTCACGCACCGGCGAGGCCCTGATGCAGATAGCTCACCTCCACGCCTCAAATCCCAAAGCCGCCTCAACCGCCCGCACCGCCGCCGAGATCATCCTCAGAGATCCGATCAGGTAATGTTTCTGAACAGATAGATCTTTGCGTTCTTTGCCGTCTTTGCGTGAAATATATGTTTTTCCACACTAAGCCGACAAAGTTTGCAAAGAATTACTAAAAAGAAATACAATCGCCGGAACAGCGCCTGAAAGTAAACTGCTTTCGTTTCGGTCTTGAATTTGTTAATCTAGCGCGTGGTGAAACATCCTTTGTTTCTCCGACAATTATGAAAGTCCTACTTGCAGACGAATACGGTTTCTGTTTCGGGGTTGACCGCGCCGTTGACATGGTCGAGGACGCGGTTGGAGCAGGCGATACCGTGCGGACGCTAGGGCCGCTTATCCATAACGAACAGGAAATGCTCCGTTTGGGCGAAAAGGGTGTCACAACGGTCAGCGATCCGGTCCAGATCCAACATAACGAAACCGCCGTCATCCGCGCTCACGGCGTTACGCCGCAGGTACAGAAAGAATTAAAGGAAAAGGCTTCAAAGGTCGTGGATGCAACTTGTCCTTTTGTTACACGCGTTCAGCGTCTTGCTGCAAGGGCCGCCGCCGAGGACAGGCACGTTATCGTAGTGGGCAGCCCCGAACACCCTGAAATGATCGGTGTAAAAGGCTATGCTCCCGACCATTCTTTCATCATCAAGGACGAGACCGAGGTTGCGGGCCTTCCGCGTCTAAGGCGTCCGCTGGTCGTTTCTCAGACCACCATCAAGGCACAGACATTCTTTGACACCGCCGAAGCGATCAAGGAAAAGACCGATGACGAGGTTCAGGTCATCAACACAATATGTTCGGCGACGCGCGACCGTCAGGACGCCGCACGTGCATTGGCCGGAATGGTAGATGTCTTCTACATCATCGGCGCTACGCATTCGTCGAACAGCGTCAAGCTCCACGCCGTGTGCAGCGAACAGTGTGAGAAAAGCTTTCTGATAGAGACCGAACACGACATTGACCCGAAAGACCTTGTCGGTGCCGAACAGGTTGGCGTCACCGCAGGGGCCTCGACACCAGGCTGGCTGATAGACAAGGTAGTCAAACGGCTTGAACATCTTGGCAAAGAGATCGCCAACGATCATTCGCTCAGCTAAGTTCCGACATCTTTTCAAAACAAAACTCCGCAAAAGTGTCCCGTATGAGGACAACATTTGCGGAGTTCTTTGTTTATAGGCCTTACGGCCGAATATTACGGTAGGGTCTATGGTAGTTAAGCCAAAAAAGGGATAGGCTAAACTACTGAAATGAA
>CAZOXY010000003.1:0-134866 GCA_964583955.1 uncultured Chloracidobacterium sp.
CGAGTTGTCGCGAAGGCGACAACTCGCCGCTTTGGCAGTTTTCCGAAAACTCGTCAATCTGGAATCCCAACTCATCATTGCGACCCATTCGCCGATCCTCATGGCCTACCCCGACGCCCTGATCTACAATTTTTCAGAAGAAGGTATTCACCCTATCGACTATAAAGACACGGAGCATTACGCGATCACAAAGGAATTCCTCAACAAGCCTGAGAAGATGATGCAATATCTTTTTGAAGGCCTTGACGAGGATGATTAACTCAACGCCCGCAATGAGTTATTATGACCTTTAGTGTTTTTACGTATTTCGCGGCTTAATTTTCTTATGAACGGACAGATCACAGAATTTATCAAACATCACTATCGGCATTTTAACTCGGCGGCGTTGATCGACGCGTCTGAGGGATACAAACGTCATATCGAGGGTGGCGGCAAGATGATGATCACGCTTGCGGGGGCGATGAGTACGGCGGAATTGGGCCTGTCGCTTGCGGAGATGATCCGTCAGGACAAGGTGCAGATAATTTCGTGTACGGGTGCGAATCTGGAGGAAGATCTTTTTAATCTTGTCGCGCATGATTTTTACGAACGTGTTCCGCATTACCGCGACCTGACGCCGGAGGACGAGCAAGGCTTGCTTGACCGCCACATGAACCGTGTGACTGACACCTGCATCCCCGAAATGGAAGCGATGCGTCGGCTTGAGAAGGCGATGGTCGATGTTTGGACGGCGGCCGATGTGAAAGGCGAGCGGTATTTCCCGCACGAGTTCATGTATCAGGTTTTGAAGAACGGTTCGCTTGAGGAGTATTACCAGATCGACCTGAAAGACAGTTGGATGTACGCCGCGATGGAGAAAAATTTGCCGATGGTCGTGCCGGGCTGGGAAGATTCGACGCTTGGCAATATGTTCGCCGGACATGTGATCACGGGCGATGTGAAGAACGTCCACACCGTCCGCACCGGCATTGAATACATGACTATGCTTGCCGAATGGTACACCGCCAACGCGACCGATGATTCGACCATCGGTTTTTATCAGATCGGCGGCGGCATCGCAGGTGATTTCCCCATCTGTGTCGTCCCGATGCTCCACCAAGACCTGCAACGTGAGAACGTCCCCGTCTGGGGCTACTTCTGCCAGATCAGCGATTCGACCACCAGCTACGGATCCTACTCCGGCGCCGTCCCCAACGAAAAAATAACCTGGGGCAAACTAGCCGCCGACACACCAAAATTCATCGTCGAATCCGACGCCTCAATAGTCGCCCCGCTGATGTTTGCTTACATCCTCGGCTGGTAATTCAGGAGAGAGTTCTTATAATTGTTGAATTTATCTCCGATTCAATAACTTGCAAAGTTTTGATGATGTCCTCGAAAGACGGGGCTTCTGAAAAGAACATTTCATTCATCTTTGCATAATCAGCTCGTAAAGGGGCATTTCGAGAATCTCTTGGTACTAGGCGAAGATTGCCTTCCAATGCTTCACGGTATCTTGCTCCAGCGCGTGGAAAGAATATCGTTTTGTTTTGCACAACATTCTCAAGTAATTCAATATTTTCCAATGCTTTATGATAAATATTACTTTTTGAAAGCTGATACAGGTCGTAATAATGTCGCGATATGCGGTCAGCGGTCAGGATGGTTTGATCACGATGAAATTGGTCGTGTAATATTGTAGCTTTTTCCCAAAAAGTTCGTTCCGGGGCCAGCACCTTTACTTGGGTATTTGTTTCTTCAAACAGTTCCGGAAATTCTTCGGCAGCGTAGGGTCGAATCTTGTGTTTTTCGAATGGATGATGTTCGGCTCTTGCCCCGAATTCAATCTTCACCCTGGGAGGTAAATATTCATTTTGCAACCTACGTCCATCCTTAGGGTAATGGAAGAGCAAGGTTTGTCTCTCAGTATCAAATTCGTCTACAGTAAGCTGCCATAGTTCTTGGCCTAAGGTTTCTGAAAACCGCTCGACTAGTTTACTTAAAATTTCACCACATACTTTTTCGCTACAGGCCTGTTTTATATGTTCTACTGCTCTTTTCCGTTGATTGGAACCCGAAATATTAAGAGGGTCTAGCTCTCCGCCGAAGCCTAAAGTTTCTCGGTTGATAGAAACATCAATATCCTCAGAAAACCTTTTAATGACGTTATACACTTTGGAAAGTGAGGTTCCGCCCTTGAATATCAGGCCGGAAGAAAGTCCCGAAAGAGAGAAAAGTTTGTCTAATGTCCAGCAAACCCAGAAGTCTTTTTCAATTACTTCTGTCTTCAGCCCCTTTCGATTTGCCGCTTCCTGAAAAATTTCGTCTCTTTCGGTTAATGGTAGTTCTGCGATCCTGTTCATTTCTATTTTACGATCTCTTTAATAATTGGCTTCATCCATTCGGGAACAGTTAAAATATCTTTTTTTAGCTGTTTTTTATCATGAACTGACAGAACAGACCTTATCTTTAAAATCGTCTCTTCGTCTATGTTTTCTTTCCCTAGATACTTTAAGGCCTGAAACACAAGTCCGCTTTCTTTGTCGGCCGTTGCCATCACTTTGGGGCTGGAATGTTTTAGTATTATTGTCTGCGTTCCTACTTTTATTGTGCGGGAAGGGCCATCGGTCAAATAGACGACCTTAGCAGGAACTTGGGTTGAAAGCCCCAAGGCATTTGCAGCCTGTGCCTCTGTTATTTTAAGCTTACTATTATTTTTTTCTGCGATCTCTTTTGCGACCGCTTCTATTGAAGGGCTTAACGTACCCAAAGTCTTGTGCTGATCAGGGTAATCGTAAACGCCGGTAAACAGTCTGCGAATAGTTCCTTTTTTATTTAATCGGGACAAAGTTGTATCAATTGCCTCACGTGTGCCAAAGTCAAGAAAGTGCCTGGCGGAAAAGACCCAACCTCTTCCTTTGGCACGCATTCTGTAAAGCATTCTTTCTTCAAGACTTAATGACATTAGCATTCAACTTCCTTGTAAGAAAATATACCATATTTTTCTTACAAAAGCTTTACGGTACTCATACGCCTTATATATTTCACTGCCTATCTTCTCATTCCCCCCCGCAATTTCGGCAATACCCGATCAGGCTTGACACCTAAACCAAATCCACATTGAATCCGACCCCCCAATTGTTGCCTCGCTAATTTTTGCGTATATTTCTGGTTGGTAAAAGTTAAGCATCGAAAAGAGATTGACTGAAGGTGTATTATTGTCATTATGAAAATATTGCTTATATTGCTTGCATTTTCGATTAGCGGATTTGCCCAGTCTTTTAGTTCGGCTGTTGAGATACTTACGGTTTATTCGGAAAACGGCAAATTTTATCTGAAGTCAATTCCTTGGGACAATATCAGTCCAAGTACACGCGGAGAAACATCAGTTTATCGCACCGGAGCTAAAGAACCCATATACTCTTTTGAAGTAGGTTTTGACACGGCAGACAGAAATAAACTTACGATAAGCGATGATGGCGAGGTGATCTTCTTCTTTATCGACTGGATGGCCGATGAGACAAAGGACGGACATAAAAGCATTAATGTTTATCGCAGAGGTAAAATAATTGCTGATTACACCAAGGAACAAATTACCGGCTGTGATTTGCGGAAAGAAAGGTGCGATCTGATCCTGAACAATTATTATGATGTCATTGATGAAGAAAAAAGCAGAGTCGGCAGAAGAAAGATTTTTAAAACCGACATTTCTGAAATCGACAAATTTCTCTCGGATTTTCCTCTATTTTCAGCGGAAGGTAAAATATATCTGATCGACTCTAAAAGGATTGTTCACGAGTTCGATCTGAAAACAGGCGAACTCGAACGGTCCGCTCCCTTCGCTCCTCAGTACGAAAAACTCAAGTTTATCGCACGGCCGAACCGGGTTGAAACTCTACGTCATGAATCCATTATGTTTCCGGAATTTCCAAAGCTGCGATCCGGCGAAGATACGTATCAGGCCTTGGCAAAATTGCTCGGGATGAAGGTGTACAGCATCTACAATAAAAAGGATGAGCAGTATAAACAGTATGCTTTCAAAATAAGCAGTAATCTGACACAAAACGGAGCGATAGAGATCGAGGACATTGAAATGTGGGGCGGAGAACTGCCCAAAGATAAGATCCTGGAGTTCTTTAACTCAAACCTTTTTGACAGTTCTTCGATTCCATCGGTTTTCAAGAAATGGCATCTCAGAAGCGAATACTTTTATTTTCGAAAATCAAACGATTCGGTAGCTCGAAAAGAAAGGCTTGAGGAATTGGAGTTGCAAAAAGAGGCCCTAGAGAAACGCCTAGTAGCCGAAAAGATAAACGACACCTATATTCCTAAAGACTTAGGCGAAGCTTTTATCGAACTCGATAAAAACCTGCCGGAAGTTTCCAGAAATGAATTTAAAAGTCTGTCTGAACCAAAAGATACCATTGAATATCATTTTGGTCTCGGTATGTGGCTCCGCAATAATTGGGGATTATGGGGCGGCTCACGCCTGCAAACTTATTTCCACCAAAAAGGAATAACCCATCCCGACAATATGTCATCCGTCATCCTGTTCTATTACTGGCACTGGCTTCAAGGAAATAAAGAGGAATGGAAAGAATGGGAAAAAAATCCCGATCAAAACTTGTTTTGATCAGGTGAACGGAGCGGGGGGACACTCTTGTCCTCATTACCACTTACGGCAATAGTATCGCCTCTCCGATATTGTTGCTTTGTTCTTTGGAAACCAAATTTACATTATGGGAATTCTTAAAGAGATACATCCGAAGCTGCCGATGAGGGATAAGGCGGTGACGTCGGAGTTTTATATTGATCGTCTTGGTTTTGAACCGGCCGGGACAGAAGATTATGACGGCTATCTGATGCTGCGGAAGGACAACATTGAGATACATTTCTTTGAGTTCCGTGAACTTGATCCGCTTCAAAATTACGGCCAGGTCTATATCCGTACTGACGATATAGAAAGCATTTATCAAGAATTTCTCGACCGCGGTATTAGCGTACATCCAAACGCACCGCTCGAATTGAAGCCGTGGGGTCAAAAGGAATTTTCGGCCCTCGACCCTGACAGCAATCTGCTTACCTTTGGCCAAGATGTGTAATAAAAAAGCCCTTTCCCCATGGCGGAATGAAAGGGCTTTTGGCTTTCTCGTTCGGTCCATCCGACGATAATGAAAAACAATTAAGCATTTAACGAGGCCATGTCGATACTGAAGCGGTATTTTATGTCGCTGGACAGCAAGCGGTCGTAGGCGTCGTTTATTTGGGTGACGTTTATTACTTCGACGTCGGCGGTTATTCCGTGTTCGCCGCAGAAATCGAGCATTTTCTGAGTTTCCTTGATGCCGCCGATGGGCGAACCGGAAAGGCTTTTGCGGCCCATTATCAAACCAAAGGCGGGAATCGACAGCGGTTCGGGCGGAGCGCCGACCAGCGTGATGTTGCCGTCGCGTTTGAGCATATTGATGTATGCGGCGATGTCGTGCTGGGCCGAAACGCAGTCGAGAATGAAGTCAAATGTCCCGAAGTGTTTCGCCATATCTTCGGCATCTTTTGAAAGGATAACGCCGTTCGCCCCAAGCCTCAATGCGTCTTCCTTCTTGCTCGGCGATGTGGTGAAGACCCACGTTTCCGCGCCGAAGGCGTGGGCGAATTTCACCGCCATGTGGCCAAGCCCGCCAAGCCCTACTATGCCTACCTTTTGGCCCGGGCCGACGTTCCAATGACGCAGCGGCGAATATGTCGTTATCCCCGCGCACAACAGCGGTGCGACCGCGGCGAGTTCCAGATTTTCCGGCACACGCAGAACAAAGCGTTCATTTACCACGATCGATTCCGAATATCCGCCGAGTGTTCCCGGGGCCGTTCCGTGTTTATCGACCGAACCGTATGTCAGCGTTCCGTCAAAGCAAAATTGCTCTTCGCCGGCCTGGCACGATGCGCAAGTTCCGTCCGAATCGACCAGGCAGCCCACGCCGACCACATCACCAACTTTGACGCCGGCCACGTCGGAGCCAACCTCGGCGACGCGGCCGACGATCTCGTGGCCGGGAACCGCCGGATAAACGGGCGGCATCACGTCCCATTCAGAACGAATAAAATGCAGGTCGGAATGGCAAATGCCGCAATATTGAATGTCGATCTTGACATCGTTTGCCAGCAGATCGCGGCGTGGAATTGTGAGCGGTGCGATCGGCGAATCCGCAGCCGTGGCACCATATGCTTTTACTTCAAACATTTATCTTTCTCCTATAAACTATTTCAATCCTTCTTTAGCCAATAGATCCATCATTTGCTCAGGATATCTTTCACCGAGAAACTCGATCTGCGATGATGCGTCAGCTATCTCTTGAACCTCATCGACGGTAAGCTCGACTTCGGCAGAACCGAGGTTTTCGGTCAGGCGATGAGCTTTCGTGGTTCCCGGGATCGGGACGACCCACGGTTTTGGGGCAAGCAGCCACGCAAGGGCGATCTGTGCCGTCGTGGCTCCTTTGTTGGCTGCGATCTTGTTAAGCAGATCGACGACGGCGAGGTTCGCCTTGCGAAATTCATCGGCAAAACGCGGAGCATAACTGCGAAAATCGTTTTCGGCAAAGGTCGTGCTTTCGTCGATCTTTCCGGTCAGAAATCCTCGACCGAGCGGACTGTAAGGAACAAGTCCGATACCGAGTTCTTCGAGCGTCGGGATGATCTCGGCTTCGATGCTGCGCGTCCAGATCGAATATTCGCTCTGAAGGGCCGTTATGGGCTGAACAGCGTGTGCCCGGCGAATGGTTGCCGCACTCGCTTCGGACAGGCCAAAATGCTTTACCTTTCCTTCGTCTATCAGATCTTTGACCGCGCCGGCGACGTCTTCGATCGGAACGTTCGGATCGACGCGATGCTGATAAAAAAGATCGATCCTGTCGGTTCGCAGCCGTTTGAGCGAAGCTTCGGCAACTTCTTGTATGTGTTCAGGACGGCTGTTCTGTGCGGTCCACCAGCCGATGTCATTCAGGCCGGGTTCAAAGCCGAACTTGGTTGCGATTATCACCTGATCCCTTACAGGTTCAAGTGCCTCGCCTACAAGCTCTTCATTGACGAACGGGCCGTAAACCTCAGCCGTGTCAAAGAAAGTTACGCCCTGTTCGACCGCCGAACGGATCAGTCTTATCCCCTCTTCTTTGTCCATTGCAGGCCCGTAACCGACACTCATGCCCATACAACCCAAACCTATCGCCGAAACCTCCAGTCCGCTTTTGCCTAATATTCTTGTTTTCATTGCTTGTCTCCTACTATGCATTAAGTCATTTACAAAATAATTACGTATCGACGCCCTTTGTTTAAGAAAGATCATACAACTGCGTCGTGACAGTATTATGTCTTTAAATGTATGCCTAGCCGGTAAGACGAAAATCGAAAAACATTGGACAATTCTCCAGAACGAAAAATAAATGTTCAGTAACCGATATAAACACTATATAATCCTAATATATGACACCAGGTGTTAAAACAATAGAAAATGAAAGGGTTACGATGCTTCGCAGCCAATTGCAGGAGCTTATTTCCGCCGTACACCGGACCGATGGGTTGTTGGAGATATTTCCAGGCATCTACCTTGCCCGAACGACCGGCCCCACCAAGCCGCTGCATTCTGTTTACGTGCCGTGTTTTTGTGTAATGGCACAGGGAAGCAAGACGGTTA
Source organism: uncultured Chloracidobacterium sp. (assembly GCA_964583955.1). Taxonomy (GTDB): domain Bacteria; phylum Acidobacteriota; class Blastocatellia; order Pyrinomonadales; family Pyrinomonadaceae; genus OLB17. Next base: position 7,667 of record CAZOXY010000003.1, read on the forward strand.
GGCTCGGCGACGAGATCTTTACGTATGACACAGGACATTATCTGATCTCGACGATGGATCTGCCTGTTTCGAGTTGTGTGGTCGAAGCAAGCGAGGAAAAACCGTATTTGAGCATAAGGTTTGATCTCGATCCCGCTGTTGTCGCGGACGTGATGTTACAGTCCGGGGTAGACGTTGGCCGCTCGGTCGATCTGGTCAAGGCGATGAACGTTGCTCCGATAGACGCCGACCTGCTTGATGCGACAGTGAGGATACTGAGACTTATTGATAAACCGCACGAAGCGAAAATATTGCTGCCGCTAATCGAACGCGAGATCATTTTCAGACTGCTGCAGGGCGAACAGGCCCCGAGGCTGGCGCATTTGGTTTCGGGCGAAAATCGACGTATTTCAAAAGCGATAGAAACGCTGCGGGAGCGTTTCGACCAGCCTATCAGGATCGAGAACCTTGCGCGCGATCTGGGGATGAGCGTTTCCGGATTTCACAACCATTTTAAATCCGTTACCGCAATGAGTCCGCTGCAGTTTCAAAAGCAGATACGGCTTCAGGAAGCCCGTCGCCTGATGCTGGGCGAAGACCTTGACGCGGCCAGCGCAGGTTTTCGCGTCGGCTACGAAGACCCTTCATATTTCAGCCGTGATTATAAAAAACAATTCGGAGCGCCGCCTCAACGCGACATCGCCAACCTCCGCAGTACCCTTGGGGCCTAGGTCTGGATCGGTGAAATACATGGATCATATTTCTTACATGATCTGTGCTATGGTATCTACAAATAGTGCGTCGCGGGATGTGGTCAGTTTATGAGATCAAAGGTTTGCTCAATATGCGGGGTGGGTTTTGAGTGCGGATCCGTGGACACGAACCAACATTGTTGGTGCAATGATTATCCCGCGATAATGCCGCTGGATTTTAGTCAGGACTGTAGATGCCCATCGTGTCTGAAGGCCGTAATTCAGGAAAAGATCACGGAATATGTCGAAACGGTCACGCCCGAAAATGCCGCTCGGAGCATTGCGAAAAACTTTGATGCAGGCGGCGATCCGGTCGAGGCCATTGATTATTATATTAACGCGGACGGAAATTTTGTCTTTACGGCGTGGCATCATCTGAAGCGCGGAAACTGCTGCCAAAACGGCTGCAAACATTGCCCTTACGGGTTTACCGGTGCTTGACGTGGCAACGCTGTGGCAATGCGATCATGACTGTCGAAAAAGCTTAGCTTTTCCACCTGGCGAACGTGGATAGGAAAAAATAATGGATCGCTCATCAGTCATCATCCGCCGCGTCGAGCGTTTGTGCGATCTTGTCGAGGTTTAGGCTGCGGGCGGAGGCGTTGAATATTTCGGTGTAGGTTCCGTCGCGGTCATAGAGTTCCATGTGCGTGCCTATTTCGACAACGCGGCCTTCCTTGAGGACGTAGATCAGGTCCGAATCGATTATCTGCGAGATGCTGTGAGAGATAACAACGACCGTGCGGTCCTCTTTTATCGCGTCCAGGCTATTCTTTATCTGTTCCGTGGCGACGGCGTCGAGGCTGGCGGTCGGTTCGTCCAAAAAGATCACCGGCGGGTCTTTCAGGAATAGCCGGGCTATGGCGATACGCTGCTGCTGTCCGCCGGAAAGCGACTGGGCCTCGCTGTCGTAAGCGTTCGGCAGCTTTTCCACCTGATCGTGCAGGTATGCTTTTTTGGTCGCGGCGATGATCTCTTCTTTTGTCGCCCTCATATATCCGTAGCGGATATTCTCTTCTATCGAGCCGCGAAATATGTGATTTTTTTGCAAAACGAGGCCGATCTTTCTCCGCAAAAGCTGTGTGTCGTAATCGGCAAGGTCTTTCCCATCCAGCAAAATCCTGCCGGATGTCGGCTGATAAAATTTGCACAGCAGATTGAGCAGCGTTGATTTTCCCGCTCCTGAAAGCCCGACAAAAGCGACGGTGCCGCCCGCCGGTATCGTCATATTGACGTTCCAAAGGGCCTGCGTCCCGTTCGGATAAATGAAGCTGACATCTCGAAGCTCAAATTCGCCTTTGAGATCTTCAACGACCAGATCGCCGCTTTCCTCGATGGCGTCGTCAGCCTCGAGTATCTCAAAAAAGCCCTCGGCGTAGGTCATTGCCTCGTTCATCTGGTCGTAGATGCGGTGAAGCTGTCGGATCGGAGCCGAGACGTTGTTAAAGAGCATTATGTGAAACATAATGGCGCCGATGGTCATCTGCTCGTCCAAAACCAGATACGCCGTCAGGATGATGATAAGCACAACGCCGATCTGCTCAAAAAAGGTCTTTAGGGCGTCAAACAGATAGTTGGTCTTCCGCTGTTTCAGCTGGGCGTCGATCAGGTTCCGCTGCAAACGATACTGCTTGTCGCGTTCGTATTCCTCGCGGACAAATGATTTGATGACAATGATGGATTCGATGATGTTGAAAAGCCCGTTCGTTTTTTCCTCGCGAAGGGCGCGAAGCCCGCGGCGAACGCCCTTCAAAAGGCCCGCCTGCCGCCAGCTCAGCAAAAAATATATCGGCGTGATGACAGCGGCCACCAGCCCGACATAGAAATTGGCCGAGAACATCAGAACAAGGGCCAAAATGGCGTTTGCAAACAGCGGCAGCAGGTCGATGAATATATTGCGGACAAATCCGGTCAGGCTTTCCGCCCCGCGGTCTATTCGTGTTTGCAGCTTTCCGGTGGCGTTCTCGTCACTGGCAAAAAATGCGTAACGATACGTTAAGATGCGGTCGATGGCATATTGCGACAAGGCGCTGGAAAGCTGTACGCGAAGGTTTTCGCCGACCATGCTTTGGCCGTATTTTACGGCGATGTTGGCAAGCTCCTTGCCAAACAGGATAGCCGAGATGAACAGCATCAGGCGGGTTGCTTCCTGTGCGTGGATGCCCTGGGCCAGCAGCGAATCGACGGTATCTACGGTGTACCGCAGCACAAGGGGATTGACCTGAGCGGCTATTGCGCCGAGCAGCGTCAGAAGCAGCGAGACGGCCACCAGGGTCCTGTGAGGGCGAACGAACGGCCAGAGCCGCAATATGATCTGCCAGATGGTCATTAAAGAGTCAATCTTAAGCCCAGGAGTCTGCCCAATGCAAAAGGAGCCGCTTCACGCTGTATTTTTTTGCGTGAAAGCTTTAAATTAAAACGTCAGCCCCGCCATTGGCGGCGGACCTATGATGAACTCATCAAACAAACAACAAAACCCTGAACTCTCGTTGTTCTTACCGGTTCTGGACGAGGAAGACAATTTGCGTCCGATGTACACAAAGATCAAAGAGGCATTGGACGCTCTTGGCAAAACCGCCGAGGTCATTTTTGTGGATGACGGCTCGACCGACAGATCGCTGTCTATTTTGCGTGAAATTGCCGCCGAGGACGCCCGCGTTCGCGTAATTTCTTTGCGGCGCAATTACGGACAGACGGCCGCCATGTCCGCCGGCATTGACGCCGCAAAAGGCGAGATACTTATCCCGATGGATGCCGATCTGCAAAACGACCCGGCGGATATTGCACGGCTGCTTGAAAAATTGGACGAAGGCTATGACGTTGTTTCAGGCTGGCGAAAGAACCGTCAGGACAAGCTCATTTCGCGAAAGATACCTTCGCAGATCGCCAACAAAATAATATCCGTCATCGGCGGCGTGCCGCTGCACGATTACGGCTGTTCGCTAAAGGCTTACCGCCGCGAAGTGATACAGGACGTAAGGCTCTACGGCGAGATGCACCGTTTTATCCCGATCTATGCGTCGTGGGCCGGAGCGCGTGTTACCGAAATACCTGTGGATCATCACGCCCGGACAATGGGCAAGTCAAAATACGGCATCTCGCGCACCGTAAAGGTCATCTTTGACCTGATGACGATCAAATTCATGGCGTCGTATCAGACAAAACCGATATACGTATTTGGCGGGTTTGGGATGATAGCCTTCGCTATTTCCATCATCGCCGCCGTGTGGGCCATCTTTCTGAAGCTGTTCGAGGATACGTCGTTCATACTCACGCCGCTGCCGATAATCGCCGTCGTGATGCTCGCCATTTCCGTGCAGTTTTTCCTCATGGGCCTCCTCGCCGAACTACTGGTTCGCACCTATCACGAATCGCAGGACAAGTCGATATATGCGGTGAGGGAAAAGATCGGGTTTGATGAATAAAACATATTTCAGCTTTGTCGAGACGATACGGTTTACCCGCAGGGTAGCGGAGATCCTGTCTGACGAAGAATATTCAAAACTTCAATGGCGTTTGATAGAATTACCCGAATCAGGTGATGTGATTCCGGGCAGTGGCGGCATTCGCAAAATACGCTTTTCGGCAAAAGGAAAGGGAACTCGCGGCGGAGCAAGAGTGATATACTATCTGGCAGTGTCGCGTGAAAAGATTTTCATGCTCGATATCTATACCAAGAATGAAAAGACCGATTTGACCACTGAACAAATACGTACTCTGAAAAATTTGGTCGAGGAATGGACGAAAGAATGAACACGGAACGTTTTGAACAACTTAGATCAAGTGTTATTGAAGCCGGAATGATAATGAGCGGCTCGCAGAAACCATCTCGTGAATTCAAATACGAGATCGTTTCTGATCCAGAACCGCTGCAGGAAATGTGGGCAATATGTCTTGACTCGGACGATCAGGAACTGCTTGTCCCCCGCAAACTTTACTTGGTAAAATTTGGCGAGACCGGTGTTTGGGTGCGTGATGAAAGAGGTGAAATAGTCACGTGCGACAAGGAAGATTTCCTGCCAGTCGCTTTTGCCCCGGAAGTTCAGGAATTATTGGCGGAAGCAGCGTAACCCCTTAATATCTATATATTAAAATGGGAGATTAAAATGGGCGGCAAACATACACGAGTAATAGGAACAACAATTGAAGCAATAGAAAAAGCCGAACAGGAACTCGGCTTTTTGTTTTCGCCTTCTTATCGTGAATGGCTTATTGTCAATAATGGAAAAAGCATTGAAGACATTACGATCTTTCCGGTATTTGATAATCGTGATCCGAGAAAAACCTGGGACTCAATAGTCCGAAATTTCAACGAAAATTGGCGGGATTGGGTAAGTATATTTGACGGGTCGTACGACCTCTCAAATTTACTTCCAATTGGCGAATTTGGTTCCGGTGATTATTTCTGCTTCGATTTTTCAAACATCGCGCCAAATGGCGAAGCGGCAATCGTACTTTGGGATCACGAAACCGGTGAAACACACCTTGTTGCAGATGACTTTGGCAGATTTGCTGAAATGGCAGAAAGAGGTGAACTCGACTACTAACAAATCAATTTAATGTGCGGAATTGCGGGTTGGGTAAACCTGGACACAACTAAACCTAACCACAACGCCGAGGCGGTGCTGCATTCGATGTGTGAGCGGATCGTGCATCGGGGGCCGGATTCGGAGGGCTTGTGGTTGGACGACACGGTCGCGCTGGGGATGCGGCGGTTGTCGATCATTGATCTGAAGACGGGCGACCAGCCGGTTTTTAGCGAAGACAAAACGGTCGTCGTTATGATGAACGGCGAGCTTTATAATTACCGTGAGGTTCGCGCCGGGCTTGAGAAGGACGGGTTCCGGTTCGTCACACAAAGCGACACGGAAATTCTCCCGCATCTTTATCAAAAATACGGCGATGCGATGGTAGATCATCTCAACGGGATGTTTGCCTTTTCGCTGTGGGATTCCCGCAAAAAAAAGCTTATCCTCGCCCGCGACCGTTTTGGCGAAAAGCCTTTGTATTACGGTGTGTTTGACGGCAAGCTGATCTGGGCTTCGGAGCCAAAGGCGATGCTTGCTCATCCCGCCGTTAGCGCCGAGCTTGACCTCAATTCGCTTCGCCATTACGTGTCTTTCGATTATGTTCCGGCACCGATGTCGATCTATAAAGGCATCCATAAACTTCCGGCCGGGCATCTTCTCATCGTCGAAAATGGCGAGGTAAAAACGCGGCGGTATTGGGACATATCATGGCAGGCTGATGCGGATTCTGCGCAAAATTCCCCTCTTTACAAAGGAGGGGTGGACGCCGCTTTGGGCGGACGGGGTGGTTTTTCGGCAAACGGGGGTCATTCTACCGCAGAGACGCCGAGTCGCAAAGGAACGCTGATTGAGGAAGCCGATGACTTACGAGATCTGCTCTCAGATGCGGTTCGTATGCGGCTTGTTTCGGATGTTCCGCTTGGGATATTGCTTTCGGGCGGAATAGATTCATCGACCGTTGCGGCGTTCGCTGTTCGTCATGCGACGGAGAAGGTGAAGACCTTTTCGATCGGCTTTGAGGAAGATTCGTTCGACGAATCAAAATACGCCCGACAGGTCGCAACTCATTTAAACACAGAGCATTACGAAGACCGACTCTCGGCTGAAAAAGCGGGTGATCTTATCTCCGAGATCGGCACGTGGCTTGACGAGCCGATGTCCGACGGTTCGCTGATACCGACCTTTTTGCTGGCGCGGTTTGTCCGCAAACACGTCACAGTCGCGCTCGGCGGCGACGGCGGCGATGAGCTTTTTGCAGGCTATCCGATGTATTACGCGCACAAAATAGCGGCCAAATACCTTGCCATACCTTCGTTCGTCAGAAGCGGAGTGATAGAGCCTCTGGTGAACGCCCTGCCGGTTTCGAACAAAAATCTCTCGTTCGATTACAAGGCAAAACGATTTGTCCGTGCATCAAAATTTAACGACATAGAACGGCATCATTCGTGGTTCGGTTCGTTTTCGATGGAACAGCACGAGCAGCTTTTTACCAAAGACGTGCTTGCCCAGACCGATGCCGACATCTATCGCGGCGTTCGCGAACTGGTCGATGCTTCCGATGCGAAGAACGTCATCGAACAGATGCAGTATGCAGATATAAACTACTATCTTGCCGAGGACATCCTGACCAAAGTTGACCGCGCGGCGATGGCCGTCAGCCTCGAAACGCGAGCGCCGTTCCTCGATCCGCGCGTCGGCCAATTTGCCGCCTCGATCCCGGTTGCATACAAGCTAAAAGGCAAAAGCGGAAAATATATTCTCAAAGAGGCGATGAAAGATCTGTTGCCGCACGACATCCTCCACCGCCCCAAAAAAGGCTTCGGCATCCCCATCGCCGAATGGCTAAAAGGCCGCCTAAACCCGCTGATGCACGACCTGCTCGCCGCTGACAGGCTAAAAGAACAGGGCCTGTTCAATGAGGAATACGTGCAAAAACTGATAAAAGAACACGAAACCGCCGCCGCATCGCACCACAAGGAGCTTTGGACGTTGCTTGTTTTTCAGCTTTGGTGTGATAATTTCCTTATATGAAAACACTGTATCCAGAGATCGAGCCTTTTGATTCAGGCATGTTAAAGGTGTCTGACATTCACGAGATATATTATGAGCGCGTCGGCAACCCGGAGGGCATTCCGGTGGTTTTTTTGCACGGCGGTCCGGGCGGCGGTCTGATACCGATGTACCGGCAGTTTTTCGATCCGAAGGCTTATCATGTCATTTTATTCGATCAGCGCGGATCGGGACGCTCGACGCCGCACGCCGAACTTCGTGAAAATACGACATGGGACCTTATCAACGATACTGAGACACTGCGCGAGAAATTCGGCATTGACAAATGGTATGTTTTTGGCGGTTCGTGGGGCAGCACGCTGAGCCTGGCTTATGGCATCAGCCATCCCGAACGCTGTCTAGGCCTTATACTTCGCGGTATTTTCCTTACGCGGAAAAAGGAATTGCAGTGGTTCTATCAATACGGAGCGTCAGAGATCTTCCCTGATTTCTGGGAGCGGTATCGAGACGAAATTCCAGCAGAAGAACGCGGCGATTTTATGACCGCCTATCATAAGCGGCTGACCAGCGATGACGAGGCCGTGAGGCTTTCGGCGGCGCGTGCGTGGAGTACGTGGGAAGGTGCGACATCAAAGCTGTTTCCCGATCCCGATCTTGTCGATCATTGGGAATCGGCACACGCCGCTCTTTCGCTTGCCCGCATAGAATGTCACTATTTTATGAACGGCTCGTTCTTTTCGAGTGACGACTATTTGCTCGAAAATGTGGATAAGATCCGCAATATTCCGACGGTCATCGTTCAGGGCCGATACGACGTTGTTTGCCCGATGACATCCGCCTGGGACCTGCACAGAGCGTTACCCGAAGCTGAATTTGTCGTTGTGTCTGACGCGGGACATTCCGTTTCGGAAAAGGGAATTACATCGGCTTTGGTAGAGGCGATGGACAGATTCAGAACAGCGGGGCTTTAGGCGGCGCTGTGATATAATCTGGTTTTGGTCGTTTAATAAGGCATTTGCCTGAATTAGGAGTAGTTATGTTTGCTATTGCTTTGGGATCGACAGAGATCTTACTTATTGTCGCGGTTCTTTTTCTTTTGTTCGGTGCGTCGCGTTTGCCGCAGCTTGCCAAATCGTTAGGCCAGTCCCGCAAGGCGTTCAAGGAAGGAATGCGTGAGGCCGAGGAAGAAGAATTAGCCGATAAAAAGCTTTCATCGGCGGAGGCGCCAAAGATCTCCGAGATGAGCGATGATGAACTGGCGCGTGAGCTTCGCCGCAGGGCGGGAGCCAGCCAGTCGTGATCTCGTTCTAAACAGTTCTTAATATACAGATGGGCGGAAAGGGTTTGTTATCGCAAAACCTTGTCCGCCCCGTATTTTTTTGACAGCCGTATCATCCTTTCTTGCCGGTCAGAAGCGTTGCCTTTACAGAAAAACGAAATGACATCGCCTCTTTTTCGCTGTCGATAAGTTCGCCCAGCTTTGCGGTCACGTTTGCAGCTTCCTCATCGCTCAATGTTTCCAGCCATTTCGGCATTAAAAAATCCATGACAAGCGGTGACGAGATCAATGCGGCTCCGTCATCATATTCAAAGATCTCATTTGCGCTTTGCGTGCGGATATTTACAAAGCCCGCATCGGCGGCTAGTTGTTCGAGGCGGGAAACGGACGGCAGATCGGCGATCATCTTTTCGGCGGCGGCGCCGTGTTTTGCCAGGTCCTCGTTAAAAAACACTTCCCACAACAGCGAAAATATCTCGCCAAAACTCCCGGCAGATACGGTCATGACCGCGAGTTCGGCGCCGATGCGGGCTACTCTTACACTTTCGTGCAAAACCTCGCCGACCTCACTTGGGTTTACAAGGCTGGCATCGGTTATCACCGTATCGAATGAGTCATCCTCAAAACGCATTGTTGAAAAATCGACGTCCGAGCTTACGGCGATGGCCTTGTCCTGAGCGATCGAGAGGAGATGCTCATTTTCGCAAAGCGCAAAGATCGTGGTTGTGTCGCCAAGGCGTTCCCTTAGTTCGAAACAATGTGTGCCGGTTCCGGCATTTATGTAAAGAATGTTCTCGGGCTTTTTGAAATTGACGTGCTGATCGGCCAGTTCCGTAAATCGCCTTGTCCAATCGTCCGTAACATAAAGGTCGCGCAAAAACGCGAGTTCCCTAGGAGTTTTCATAATACTTAGATTAAAGACATACAGTGGCTGCCGATGCAAGCATCCGTCCGTCAGATCAGTTTCACAGCAGTGAACATGCTAATCTATTGGGAAACAATATGAAAAAGACCGTAAAAGAATTATTTGACCTTTCGGGCCGAACCGCGATAGTGACCGGCGGTTCGCGCGGCATTGGGAAAGAGATGGCGGAAGGCCTGGCCGAGGCCGGAGCAAGCCTGATGCTCTGTGCCAGGCGAAGCGAATGGCTGGATGAAACGGTGAATGAATTTATCGAGCGAGGTTTTGATACCGTCGGGGTGACGTGTGATGTTTCAAAGCCGGAGGATGTTGAAAAACTTGTGGCAGCGACCATTGAGAGGTTTGGCAGGTTGGATATTCTCATCAACAACGCGGGCATCTCGTGGGGAGCGATGCCGGAGGAAATGCCGTTGGAAAAATGGCAAAAAGTAATGGACGTGAACTTGACGGGCTGCTTTCTGACGGCACAGGCCGCAGGCCGCGAGATGTTAAAACGGGGAAGCGGTTCCGTCATAAACATCGCTTCCATTGCCGGCATGACATCTTCGGCAAACGGCCCATTTTACGCCGGTTACGTCGCCAGCAAGGCAGGTCTGATCGGGCTTACGCGCGAATTGGCGGCAAGCTGGGGACGACGCGGCATCAGGGTAAACGCCATTGCACCGGGATTTTTTCACTCGCGGCTGGCTGATCCGGTGCTTGATATCTATGAGCGTTCGATACAGGAAAACAACGTCATTCCGCGGATCGGAAACGAAGGCGAATTGAAAGGAGCCGTGGTGTTTTTGGCCTCGGATGCGTCGAGCTACATCACCGGCCAAACCATTGTGGTTGACGGCGGTATGACGGTCTAGTTCCTGTTGGTATTTTACAAGAAGACATACTGGCGAGGGTTGTTGAACGCGGATCAGGCAGATCAAGCGGATGGGAGCGGATATGAAATTTCAGATCTGCGCTGATCTGTCCGATCCGCTAAATCCGCGTTCAAAAAATGTCAAAATTGAAAATGTTTACATAACCTGATCAGAACCGCCTGTGTATGCGGTCGGTAAGCTTCTCAGATCGGCCACCTGCTCACGCAGGCGGTTCAGACAAACCGAAACTCTCCGAACGCCTCCGGCACGTGGAAGTTTGGCGTTTCCGTCATTGTCGGCGACCACGAAAGATAACCGCGTGTCGGATCTTTGCCAACGCAGCGAAACAGATTGCCCAACCACACATCACCTGATTTCGGTGTTTTGCCAAACGCCGCGAAAGGTATCTTTATTGCCATTACAACGCGGCCTTTTTCGATACGCGCCGCTGTTTCCATTCCCGATTGATAGTTCCAGTCCGAGATTCGTTCGCCGCCGGTGGAATCAAGGGCCACATCAAGCCATTCGCCGGTCGGCGCGACCTCAAATTCAAAATACTTTTTAGGCTGTGCGGAGTCGGGAGCGATAAATATCTCGCACACATCGCTGTCCCACAAACCCAATGTCTTTTTGCTCAGATCGGGTTTTTCGCTGACCACAAGCGGTTCGCCTATGTTTGCGGTGAAGTGGACATAGAGGTTCTCGGCGGACCACAGCATCCTAAATGAAAAATGCCGTCCTGTCGGAGCCTCGCTGCCTGACCAATACGTTGAGACGGTTGTCTGGGGGATATTTTCCCACGCGTTGCCGAGCAGATCGTTTACATCAATATCGTGTCCGATAAAACCTATCGGGATCGTCTTTGGCTGCATATCTATTTTATCAAACGCCTTTTTAGCCAGTTCAATTCCGACCTTGCCGCACGCAGGAGGCCCTTTCCAAAAACCCTGAAGGGGTGATTATTGCTGAACGCGGCACCGATGGAAAAAAGTGTGCGGCGAGAAAAATCAGGCTCGTTCGAGATGGCAAATATCGGCTCCCAATATTCGGGCGACATCTTTGCCTTAAAAGCATCCAGGCCGTCAAAATTATAAAACCGCTGGCCGTGTTTTCGCATCCACGCAAGAAACGCCCTAAGCCAGAGAGGATTTTCAAACGCATCTATTTTTGCCCTTTGCGAAAGCGGAGAAAGCCCGAGCGTGACGTACTGAGCGCCGTCCTCTGCCAATCGCCTGAATGCCCGGTCCATCATCAGTTCGACCGTCCCGTTCGGAGCGTCGGGCGTGTGCGGAAATTGTTCGGTCAGCCAACCGGCCCTCGTCGGGATCGGAGAAAGCACAAGAAATGCGACGACCTCATCCCGGTGTTCGGCAACGAAAACGCGGCGTCCGTCCAGATGCTGCAGCGTGGCCGGCTCTATCATAAAACTCAGCGGCGGCAGGCCTTTTGTATCCAGCCATTGTTCCAGACATGCCCACAGCAGCGGATTGTCCTTCGCTTTCTCTATCGGCCATTCGGATATGACAACGCCTTTATTTACCGCGCGGTTGATCTGCGCCCTGAGCGAACTTTTGTTCTTGACGGCATCGGGCCAGTTTGCGGGATGCCATACGGGCTGTGCCCCGAGCAAAACCTTTGAATGGTCGCCGGAATCGTGATAAACAGCCTCCAACCGGTGTTCGGCGCCAAAATAACAGACTTTTTTACCATGATCGGCGGAATCTTTTTCAAACTTGCGGGCGATGTCAGGCAGCGACGACTCTGAACAAACAGGCGCACCCGCAACCACGCGGGCGTGTCTTGTGGACACATAGGCAACAACAGATTCGCCGTCATCGCCAAACCAATACTCCATACCGGGATTGACGATCTGAAAGCACGTCGTGTTCCAGCCGTATTTCAGAACCATCTCACGAGCGCGTTTTACTTCGTGCTGAACAGTGACATTTTCCCGTTTATCATCTTCAATGCGTGACATTCTATGTCCATAAATATCTGCGAATTTTGATCAGCCTTATAAGCATTTCAGAATCAATTTCAAATTGCTTCCGGTCAAGCTCATTTATATCTTTAGGGCGACTTAACCACCATTCGTAGAGAAGATCGATCTCGGCTTTTGCAGATCGGTGTTCCGGCGATTGTTCCCAATCGGTAGGAATCTTTTGCTCTTCTTTCTCAACGTAATCGGTCAACAAGCGGACGAGAAGTTTGTCGGTGAACGCTTTGCGGAAGTCGGATCCATCACCCTATCACAAAGGTTTTTATCACGATTCAAGCTGCTTTTTTGACCTGAGTGGAACCAAACTCCGGAAACATTATGATCGCCGGATGTACTTCAAATGCGGATGCAAGCTGCAAAGCCCGCTTTTTTCCTATATCTATCCGGTCATTTTCAAGCAAGCTGAGGTTTGTCGGACTGATGCCAGACCGAAGAGCGAGAGCGCTCTGAGTCCATCCTTTTAACTCACGAAGCATTCGTATTACCTCACCGGTCGAAAGTGTCGCATGCTGTTTTGCCGGAATAAATTCATTTTTGCGCAGTTTTCTCATATTCAGTATTTGTGAGGTGTTATCTCAAGAACATAAACAGTGACTATTTCGCGTTCAACCGTGTAGATCAATCGGTACTGCAAATTCAGCCTCGAAGATCGCTGCCCTTTCCTGTCACCTTTTAAGGGTTCATCATTGAAACCCGGAAATTCCGAAAGTTTCTCAGGGCCATGCTCGGTTACGATCTGCTTCCAAAGTTCATATTTTTTGACAACTTGCGGAGGAAGTTTTCGACAAGCTCCGGAAATGGATCTGTGTTCAAGGATCTCCCACATTATTGTTTATAATAGGTTATTAAACTTAATAAGTCAAAGCTTTTAGTATTAACTGTTCCAAACCGTCTTGACGGCCATTTTGGCGAGTTTCCATGTGCGGTTCCAGTCGATCTTGCCGCCTTCGTCGCGGCCCATCAGTTTGTTGACGAACATTTTGCGGAAATCCTTGCCCTCGCGGCGGAGCATGAATTCCTTGGCGTAGGGTTTGGCGGTTTCGAAAAAATTGAACTCCGGATCGGTGATGATGCCGATGCCCTCGAGCGTCATCAGGGCGCGCATTATGTATGTAAAATTTGACGGCAGACGGAACGGATAATCGTACATTACGTCCGCAAGGTCGTAGGTCAGTTCCTTGAAATTCACGTCCTTGAGCTTCAGATTCAGGTGAAACTCGAACATACGTTCGACCACAGGCCGAACGGTTCGCGGATCGGTTCCGGGCTTGAGAAAATCGAGGTCGATAAGGTCCTGCGCTATGCCCGCCGGATCTTTACTGACGACATGAAAGAACGCGTCGATCATCTTTGACTGAAGTTCGGGCGTGATGCGTCCGACCATTCCGAAATCAAAGAACGCAAGCCTGCCGTCATTCATCACCAACAGGTTTCCCGGATGCGGGTCGGCGTGGAAAAATCCGTCTTCGAGCAATTGTTTCAAATAAGTTCTTATCAGCAAACGGTTTACCCTTTCCGGTGAGATACTCTGCGCCCTTAGGCGTTCAAGATCGGTCACTTTTGTGCCGTGGATGTAATCCATCGTCAGCACTTTTGACGTGGAGGCGTTCCAGTAAATTTTGGGGACGTGGATGTTGTCCCAGTTCTTGAAATGCTCGCGAAAACGTTCGGCGTTTTGGCCTTCGGCGACGTAATCCATTTCTTCATGGATCGTTTCGTTGAATTCGCGAAGCATTCCGGCCCAATCGGCGTTCTCGTTCAAATGCGGAAAACGCTCGGCGAAATTCGCGACCTTTTTCAGTATCTCAAGATCGCCCGTGATCGTTGCCTCAAGGTTCGGCCGCTGAACCTTTACAGCGACCTCTTCGCCCGTGTGCAGCCGCGCGCGATATACCTGCCCAAGCGAGGCGGCGGCTACGGGCTGCAGCTCAAATTCCCTGTAAACCGCGTTGATCTTTTGCCCAAGCTCATGTTCGATGCGGGCAAACGCGATCTCATTATCAAAAGGCGGAACCTGATCCTGCAATTCGCCAAGCGCGACCACGAAAGGCAGCGGCAGCAGATCGGCCCGCGTTCCCATTGATTGCCCGATCTTGATAAAGGTTGGGCCGAGTTCTATGAGTTTTTCCTTTAACCAGATAGCCTGTTTTTGCTGATTTATTTCACGGTTCGTTTCGCTGCCGAGGAAAAACCACCTGAGAATACCTAGAAATTTGTGCAGAAACCACAGCCGAACGCCGTAAAGATATTCGCCGTAAACGGCAGCCCGCGTCAGGCGTTCTGCCTTTTTCATTCTTTCTTTTGCAAGACGCAGCTGATGTTTGCGGTGCGTGTCGAGTTGGTCAAGATACAGGTAAAGAGCGAGCTTTCCTATAACCAGCGACACGCTCATTATCCGCAAGTATCCGCGAATACCTTTATAGCGGCGCCCAACCGCAGCCTCGCGCTCGACCAAAAGCTTTTCTTCGTCGGTACGCTGTTCATTGGAAACCTGCTTTGCTATCGGCAGAGACACCGTCGGCGTCATCGGCCCGCGATCCCCAAGTTCGGGCGGGCCGAGCGGTTCAAGAACCGCCAATCCTGTATTTTGCTGTTGCTCGTTCATCCAAAAACTCGCAGGCTTTATCAAGCCTGCTTTATTTCCTCATTCCGGCGATGAAACCTCCTGCCCAAATTGCAGCACATAACCGTTGTTGTCATAAATGGCAAATTCCCGCATTCCCCACGGAAATGTTTCGATGTCATAACAGACACGGGCTTTGTCCTTCAATTCGTTCCAGAGAGTCTCTACCTCGTCAGTGGTGAAATAGAATGATCCGGTAAATCCGATCTTGTCATATTCGGTATGTTCGTTTGGCGCGGCAAGCATTATCAGGACATCGTCCTTGCCCAGCGATGCCCATTTCCATTCGTCATTTTTTTCATGACAAGTGAACCCGAGAACATCGCTGTAAAAGGCGATGGTCGCGTCAAGGTCCTCGGTGTACATGATCGGGCGCAGAAAAGAAAGCCTCATAAGATCTCCAACATATTCCTAACGCCGCTGCGGCGGAAATAGTTCTGTGTGATGCGTGTGTCCTTTTCGATCTGTGACTTTAACTCGTCTATTCCGTTAAATTTACGCTCATCGCGGATGCGGTGCAGAAAGCGGACGCGGAGCACATCGCCGTAGAGGTCGCCGTCAAAATCGAATATGTAGCTTTCGATGGAAGGGTCGGCGTCATTCTCAAAGGTCGGGCGGACACCGATGTTCGTGATGCTCCGCCGCCACGTTCCGTCGATAAGCGTCGCCGTTGCGTAAACGCCGAATTTTGGAATGACCCGATTGTTCGGCCGCAGGTTTGCCGTGGGAAAGCCGATGGTGTGGCCGCGTCGCGCTCCGCGTTCTATGACGCCTTCAACGCCGTATGGCCGCCCGAGCATCCGACGGACCAGATTGACACGGCCATCGGAAAGCAGATGGCGGATCTTCGACGAACTGATCCTGTTGCCTCGCAGCAATACTTCAGGCACTTCTTCGGCATGAAAGCCAAGGTTGGCGCTCATCCGTTTCAGCAGGTCGATGTTGCCGTCGCGGTTCCTGCCAAACGCAAATCCTTTGCCCAAATAGACCTCTGCGGCGTGGAGGCGGTCATGGATGACCTCGTAGAGAAAATCCTCGGCGGGCTGGGCGGCAAACTCGGCGTCAAAACGAATGACTATTGCCTGTTCAATGCCTAAAACCTCAAAATTTGCCAGCCGCTGATCGAGCGTCTGCAGCAGCGGCGGAGCCGATTCAGGATAAAGCACGGCTCGCGGGTGCGGATCGAACGTAATAGCCGTTGATACCGCCCCGATCTCGGCCGCTCTTTCGACAACCGTTCTCATTATCCGCTGGTGGCCGAGGTGAAGCCCGTCAAAAACGCCGAGAGTCAAGACCGTCGGCCGTTGTATGTTCGCATTGTCAGTGCCGTGAAAAATTCTCATTATAATAAGGATGTTATTTTAGTGGCGAACAAGAATCAACAGCATCGAGACATGAGAGAAACTGTGATCGCGGCTTTTCATTATCGTTCAATTTGTCGTAGGTGGCTCATTTCCTCTTTATGACCCATCTGCGGTTCTTTTGAGGCCGCGGCGGGTGTTGATGAACTCAATAAGCCTGATCGAAAGGCCTATAGGCAAATGTCTGGAAAGAAAGACGAACAGCCGATTCTGAAAGCCGGGGACGATGAGGAGATCGCCTTTCAATGCGCGTTCGACGGCTATTTTGGCAACAGCCTCGGCGGACATGCCCGCGTTTTTTTTATCGGCAATTCCGGCACGTGTGCGAAATTCGGTTTGCGTTATTCCCGGAGCGAGAACAGAAACGGTAACACCGGTCGATCTGAGTTCGGCCTTTAGTGAAGATGAGAAGGAGTAAATGAACGCCTTGCTTGCGGCATAGACCGCCTGTTGCGGGACAGGCGAAAAGGAATAGACAGAAGCGACGTTCAGGATCGTGCCTTTATTACGCTGCTTCATTGCGGCAACGGCATGTTTCGTTAGCCGCAGCATCGCTGAAAGCTGCACATCGAGCATCTTCAATTCATCACTGATGTCGGTGTCGGCAAAATCACCTTTGACCCCAAAACCGGCGTTGTTGACCAACACATCCACATCATATTCGCCGGCCCACCGAACAAGTTTTTCAAAGTCATCCGGCGCCGACAAGTCTGCGGCAAAAATTTCGGCATTTATTCCGAACCGATCTTTTAACTCGTCTGCCAGAGTTTCAAGCCTGTTCGTGTCGCGAGCGGTCAGCAGCAGGTCAAACCCTCGTTTGGCAAATTCGACGGCAAGGGCTTTTCCGATGCCGGAAGAAGCTCCTGTTATAAAGGCCTTTTTGTTCATTTCTCAGACAGATCGGGCAAGGTTTGAATAACGATATCAGAAATCAGGCAAAAGCCGATCCTTTCTTATCTTTTCCGTGAAGAATTCGTCTTCCATTTGCTTTATCGCGGCCCCGATGTCTTTTACCACCGCGATGCTTGCCTGTTTTTTGTGCAGGTCGCGCCGCATATCGGGTTCTATGACGCGCATCCGCATTGTGAACCTTGAATTTTTCGGCGGAAAATTGGAATAGCCTTTTTGATTGTTGGAGCGAAGATGGATGCACAGCACCCTGGCGCGGTCAAAACTCGTCACTATCTTGCCGACGCCAAAGCGCAGCTTTTCCGTATCAAAAACGCCGCTTCGGCTTCGCTGGCCTTCGGGAAAGATAAGAACGACGTTGCCTTTTGCCATCAGATGACGGCACAGGTTGAGTATCTCGTTCTTGTGTGCCGAACTCCCTTTACGATCTATGAATATGCATTTTGTAAGGTAAAGAATGACGTGATAGGAAAGCTTTTTCTTGAAGAAATCGCCCGCCGGAACGTTCCACATAAAAGCCTTGTAGTTGAACGCATACCAGAAATTTGAAGCAAGCGCCCAAATCATCAGCGCCGAATCAATAAAGGTCAGGTGGTTGGCGCATATCACCATCGGAACGTCATCGCGCTCCTTTTCCGCCCAGATGCGTTTGAATTCCCGGCGTATCTCGGCCATGTTCTCTATGCGATAACCGCCGATGTATTTGAAAGCGGCGGCGACGGCACCGCAAACCGGCAGCAGAGCTATGCGGCAGATCGTTGACTGAACGCGCAGTTTCTCTATCTGCCAGATCGGCGGTTCGTCAACACCTTTTTTCAGCTTGGCCGTTTTTATTATCTTGACCAGCTTTTCCGCTCTCAGCATCAGATGGTCACCTCAGATTTTGGTTTCCCGCACCAAAGACGTTTTTTGGGTCAAGACTTCGTTTAATATCGCTTTTCCATTTCAGGGAAGTTTCGGACATTATTTCCGGCAAAAATGCCTCGCGTATCTTACCTACGCCGTGATGATGCGAAAGCGATCCGCCCGAACGCAATATCTCTTCGCGGGCGATATTTTCTAGTTCAAGATATACCTTTGACGGATTTTCCACGCCTTTGAAATAAAACCCGAAATAAAAATAGATGGCGACGCCTGTGCGATAAAGCTGTGTTATGCGCGATGTGATAAAAGGTTTTCCGGGCAGGCCGCGTTTCTCAAATTCCTCGGCCAAAACGCGTTTTACGTTGTCGCAGATGGCCATTGCATTGCTCCACGATGAGCTTGTCTCGAACGATTCGGCGATGATGTAATAATTCATCAAAAAATCGCGAATGTAGGCGATGCTGTAGGTAAGCTGATAACCGCGTCTGCCGTTCTCGCCGCCGGCCTTCATTCCGCCGTGTTTTTTGGCTATGCGATAAACATCATGCTTTTGCTGTTCGACCTCTTTCTGCGTTCCTTCAAAGACCAGTGTCAAGGCGACCATTTTGTACGGATCGAACCCCTTTATTTTTGTCACAAAGAATTTTTCGATCTTGCTTTTCAGATCGGCCGCACCGCCGGTGGAAGCAGGCTTTAGCGCCAACCCGAATTGGAACTGCATATTATCGACCAGGCGGACGCTTGCCGGCGGTGTCGATGTATGGACGAGGTCGTACATAAATGCATAACCCGCTTCATAGTTTGGGAACAGGACAGAGCCGTATTCCTGAGCCTCAGGCAGCGGAAAAAGCTTTACGACCGCCGAGGTTATGATGCCCAGTGTTCCTTCTGAACCAAATATCAGTTGTCTGAGGTCGGAACCGACCGATTCGCGCGGAGCCTGGGTTCGGCGTTCCAGTTTGCCGTCAGCGGTCGCAACGGAGATATCAACGACAATGTCCTCGATATTTCCGTATTTGTTCTTTTTCATCCCGCTGGCGTTAGTTGCTATCCAGCCGCCGAGCGTCGAAAATTCCACGCTGTCCGGTTCGTGGCCCATTGTAACGTCGTATTTTGCAAGCTGTTTCATGATGTGGCGTCCGACCGCTCCGGCCTCGATCCGCGCCATCATGTTCTCTTTGTCTATCCAAAGAATGCGGTTCATCCGCCGCATATCGACCGAAACGATCATTCGCCCGGCATTTTCGCGGCAACGGACCGCTTCTGTAACATTTGTGCCGCCGCCAAAGGGAATAAGCGCTACATTGTAATTACACGCGGCGGTTATCAGGGCCGTGACCTGCTCCTCGTTCTGCGGAAATACGACAATATCCGGCACACGGCCGATATTTCCGTATTTGATGAGAAACATCTCCTCTTGTGTATGTCCGTGGCCGTGGCGAATACGGGAATGATCGTCCGTTTCCATCTGATCGGGCGACAAAAAGCCCGATATTTCATTAAGAAATTCCTCGTTCTTTACCGGCGGATCTATTTTTGGCGGATAATTAGGCTCAAAGCGGTCTGCCGGATCAACATTTATATCAAGCGTTTCTCTGATCCACGGCAGCAGACGCGGCAGCTCCTTTCCGCTAAGTTCATAGCGGTCACCATTTATGGTAACGTTGCCATTTTGACTAAAGGCGAACGCGGTGTCGCGAAAGCCCCAATTCTCATGACTTTCGGCCTCATCAGGGCCGATAACCACAGGTTCCGGATATATCAGTTTGCCTTTTTTCATTTCAGACATCGGACGCCGCAGGCGCATCCTATTTTAACGGAGAAAATGATTATGTCCGAAATGTTACGAAAAGAATTGAACGATTCTGCTATTCAAGAAAAGAACGCAAAGAGCTTTCCCTGATGAGCGATGAAGGAGCGATGCCGAGCATCGTGCGAAAGGTGCGCGTCAGATGGGCCGAATCGGAAAAACCCGCCTCGTAGGCGGTTTCGGTAAGCGATCCGCCGCCTGCCAAAAGGTGAAGCGCGTCCCGCAGCCGAAGCCATAGCAAATAACGGCGGACGGGAACGCGGACATTTTCTGAAAAAAGATGCGAAAGGCGGCTTTCGGAAAGATCGACGCCGGCGGCTATCTCCTTGACCGATATGCCGTGTTCACGCCGTGACCTTATCCACTCGATGCTCTTGGCAATACGTGGGTCTATCACCGGACTCTTATCCGAGCCGACATCTTTCGCGATGACCTCGGTCATCTGCGTACAGATCGCTTCGTCCGCATCGGAAAGATCATGCAGGCCGCCGAACAGTTCGCGGATGGACGCAACGGCGTCTGCGGACAGAGCGGTAATGCCTGAATGGTCAAACAGGTGATTTAGCGGGCGGGCCATCTCTGCCTCAGGCACGGTAATGAGCATCGCCATTTTGCGTCCGCGTCCGTCGATGGCGTGATACTGGCCGGGAGCGATAATGGCGGAAGAATATGGTTCCCAATCCCTGCCGCCGTCGGTCAGGAGGTAAAAATCCTCGCCAAGAGAGACGCATATCTTGATCGCCGGAGATTCATGCAAGATCGTGTCGGCGGCGTTGCCTAAAAAAAGAGCCTGTTCTTCCCACAGCAAGACTCTGCCGCTCCAGTTTCCGCTTGCATTGCCGGCGTTGATGTTTTCAGGCATTTCCCGCATAAATGTCCGATCTCGTGCGAAACAGGTTAGCTGTTCATCCTTAATAAGCCTCAATCAACTGCCGACGCATTCGGACGTTCAACATGCCGCATGAACCGCTCCGGTTCGTCCACGGCAAACATTATGGTTGAGAATGGTTTTCGGATGCCGTAAAACGAATTGAAATTGGCGGGCTGGCGCAGCCTGCATTTTATGTTGGGTATGCTCATGCCGCCGAGAGGCGTTATCGCCAGGGCCGAGTCATCAGCAATATCCGTTTGTCCAAGGATCTCAATACCCTCAACATTGTCGATCTTTATTTCGGCATCGCCAATAAGCCCGCAGCGGACAAACACCGTGTTGTCCCTTATTTCAACAGGACGCAGGACGACCGCTTTTGCATGGGCAAATACCTGCAATAAGAAATAGGCGCTGATGGCAGTGAGAATCCAGGCGGCGGTCGTGTTCCACAGTCCGGCAATGTAGTGGATAACAATGGTTTCCACAACGATGAGGCCGATCAGAACAGCCAGCATCGGCAAAGCGCCCGAACGTTTGTGATAAGTAAAGCACTCATTCTCACATTTTTGCCGCCACTTAAAAAAAGCAATATATATCACGGCAAGCTCGAACGCGGCGGCGCGTGCGGGCATTTCCATTTTTAATTCTTTTTGGAGAACTTTTCTCAGCCGCTCCATCACGTCGTTTCCACTTTTCGCCATTGCGGCAAAGGTTTTCCTTGACCGATAGATGATCGAGCCGATGTAAATAAAAGCCAAAACCTCGATCACCGGGACCGCGTAGGTGATCAGGATGTTGAGAAGATAGCGGTCATTCCGCGGCAGCACAAGAGAGGCTATGACGACCGAAAAAAGAAACACGGGAATGACTGTGAGCCTGGGAACTGATGTGCCGCGAATGAAGAAAAAATATAAGAGCGGCAGCGTTATCGCCAGATCGATCGTTACGGCGGTGGAAATATATTCATTTGTAGTTATCAGAGAACTGGCGGCGACGAGAGATGCAAATCCCGCTATCGAAAGAAGGATCCCGGCCTTAAGGACTACGATGCCGTATCGGTAAAAAGCAGCGTTCATAAGATCAGATCACTCCATAATGTATTTTTGCCTGCAAATTTTCGCGCAGGCCTATGACAGATCAGCCGCGAGATCATTTCATAAGCCGGTGCGGTTTCCGGCATCATTGTAACAGCTTTTTTGCTTCGGATGTTATGAGGATTCGATATGCCGGCTGATGAGCTTTTTTGTATAGTTCGCCATGGCCGTAAGCGGGATAATTCCTTGCTCTTGCGTTCTCTTCATGAGCGGCCCAATCATTATAGCTCAGGCTGCCTATGCTATTTTTCTCCAGCCGTTTTCCAAGGCCGAGCCAGCATTCGACAAAGAAGGCACGATCACCTCGGAAAAGATCGCCGCTTGCGAGAAATGCTTCAAAAAGACGCTGCATCGAACCGCCCGAGTTTTTAATAGGCCGCAGATGCAGCCGTCCGATCAAACCATCCGGGCGAAGCGGCTGCCACAGCGGCTCAGTATCAAAAGACAATGAGAGGCTATTCCATTCCGTTTCGAGTTTGGCAAATGCCTTGTCGCCGTCCGACACGGCATGTTCTGCGCCGCGTGTTGCCTGATAAAGCCATTTGTAGGTGTCCTGAGCATTCATTGCAGGTTCGGCGGCCCATACCGGGATCGCGAAATCAAGCAATTCAGAAACTAATAGAGGCGACGGCATTTCAGGTCTGGTTCAATCAACACGGAGCAAGCAAGAATGGATATCGCTGCCTTTCTTGGCGTGCTTCGCAGCTTGGCATGAAATTGCATTTCTCACGCAAAATCGCAATGCCAGCAAAGAAATCGCAAAGAAAAAGATCTGTATCATATTCCAAATGATCAATTTGGGACAAAACACTCCGGTCAATCGCCCAGACGTTTGCCGGGGATCAGATAGTTTCGCACATAATCCGTGACGGCGTCGTCAAGAGCGGTCGTTGCTGCATCATAGCCGGTGTTTCTTATTCGGGTCAGGTCTGCCTGGGTGTGATATTGATATCGGTCACGAAGATGTTCGGGCATGTCGATGAACTCGACGTTACGCGGCAGATCCAGGGCATTGAATATCGCATCGGCAAGCGCGTTCCACGTGTTCATTCTGCCTGATCCGACGTTGAAAAGTCCGCCGTCCTTTCGTTCCATGAAGTGCAGCGTCATATCAACCGCATCTTTGACATAAACGAAATCCCTTCCAAATTCGCCATCGGCATGATCGGGGTTCGCGCTTTTGAAAAGGTTTAGTTTCCCCGTTTCGTTTATCTGGCCAAACGCCTTATTGACAAGCGAACGCATATCGCCTTTGTGGTCCTCGTTCGGGCCAAAGACGTTGAAATATTTCAGCCCGACTATCTTTTCAAACATTCCGTTTCGCGCAGCATATTGGTCGAACAGGTGTTTGGAATATCCATAGATATTCAACGGCCTGAGATTGTTCAGGTCGTCGATCCCGTCTGCCATTCCTGCCGAACCGTCGCCGTAGGTTGCCGCCGAAGACGCATAGATGAACCTGACGTCATTTCCAACGGCCCAGTTCGCCAACTCCTTTGTGTATTCATAATTATTTCGGAGCATGTAATCAGCATCGGTCTCGGTCGTGGAAGAACACGCGCCCAGATGAAACACAACGCGAACATCCGAAAGATCGTTCAGGCCGTCAATGAGGTCGTATGCGTCAATGTAGTCCGCGAACCTGAGCGGAGAAAGGTTTTTCCACTTATCAGTGTCATCCATTACATCCGCGATCAGGATGTCATCGTACCCGAGCTTATTCAGCCGCCATACGACCGCGCTCCCGATAAACCCGGCCCCGCCTGTAACGATAATTTTCATAAGCGTTTAATCTTCAATACTCATATCTTCGTGTTCAGGATCGACGTATGAGCCGATGACGTGTATGACTGTTACGGTTTTTCCTGAGACCTCGAACAATACTCTGTATCTGCCGAAGATCAGGTGGCGAATTTCACGTCCCAGTTCGTCACTTTTCGGGGCGAGCGGCTGACCAAACGGGAAGACAGAGAGTATTTTGCGGGTATGAGACTTGATGTCGCGAAACCATCTGAGGGCCATATCGGTTCCCCATCTATCGACGCCCCATCTTAATGAATTCCTGATATCCTGTTTGGCTTCCTCTGTAAATATGACGCGGTATCGTTTCATTGGTCGCCCGGAAAACCAAACTCTGCCTCAATTTCCTTGAAGAATTCCTCTGCTTCGGTCACGCGTCCTGCATCGGCGTCAGCAAGCCCCCGTTTTATTGCGGCCATAGTGTCCAGGTGTTGTTTTTCACGGGCATATTCCTGATACCCGTCAGGATCGTGAACCACGGCAGCGGCCTTGCCGTTGACCGTGAGGACGATCGGCTGTCCGGTCTTTTTCATTTGCTTTAGGAATTTAGCGGTGTCCCGCTTAAAAACGCTCATGCTCTGAATATCACGCGATAGCTTCATAATTTACGATTTTAACATGATTGCTAAATTTAATGCTAATTTTACAAGTAAGCATCTGTCTCACCCACACGTCCAACTCCCGGAGCGTCGTCAACCTCATGCTCATTCAGCCGCTCCGGTTAGAATATCGCAATAATAAAATCGGCCGGGTGTTGTCTGGTCGGGGCCGGGAAGTTCGCGGAGAATCGTGTCGGCAATGGTGAACTCGATGTTTTTGGAAAAGAAGGGTGCGGTATGGACAAAGGTATGAAATTCGCCGTTCTCACCGCAAACGTCCACATGGCCGGGCAGATCGCGGATAAACGCAGCGTTCAATTCTCTGCCGCAAAAGCTTTTGTCGAGCTTCGAAGCATCGGTGCAGATGGTTATCGCTCCAAAACCCGAGCTAAGGAATTCGTCCATCACCTCATTGGTCGGAGTGTTCCACAAAGGAAAAACTCCCGTGATGTCCTTTTTCTCTAATTGTTTTTCACGGTATTCGCGAAGGTCTGCAAGGAAAATGTCACCGAAAATGGAGTGAGTTATGCCTTCCGCTCTTAACCGATCCAGTACCTTGTTGAGTTCTTCTTCGTATTCCCGCATTGACGGCGAATCGGGCAGCATTACCTCGATCAGTTCAATGCCTGTTGCTCTTGCCTGCTGCCTTAGAAGCTCTCGGCGCAGGCCGTGCATTGAAACACGCTGCCATTTGCTGTTCACGGTTGTGAGCAAACATCGAACATCAAAGCTGCCGTCCGACACAACCTTATTCAGGGCCAAAGCAGAGTCTTTGCCTCCGCTCCAGTTCATAAAAGCTCTAGGCCTGGTATTACCGGAGTTCATTTTATCGGCGACGGCCGGTGCGATCCATCCAGGGCGACCAGCGTGAACATTCCGCTGATGGCTTTTTGCCGTTCGTCGGAGAACATTTCCTCGATGAAAATATCAACACCGACCTTTAGGCTTGTGCGGCCTATTTCTTTTACGCGGCCTACAAGCTCGATGATGGTTCCTGCGGGTATCGGGTGTTTGAAATCGACACGGTCGGACGAAACGGTCACGACGCGCGTCCGCGTAAAGCGTGTTGCCGTGATAAAAGCGACCTCATCCATCAGTGACAGGGCCGTGCCGCCGAACAGCGTGTCGTAATGATTGGTCGTGTTCGGGAACACGGCCTTGAAAATGCGCGTCTCGCTTTTGGCGATGCGGTTCTGAATATCGTCCATTATATTTCCGCCGCGGCCGGGCGCAGTATCGGAAATCTGCGCTGTGCCAGAGCAAAACCACCGAACAACACAGCTGCATAAAACAGATTACCTGCCAAAGTGCCGCCGAAAAATGGAATGCCCGCGACATAGCAGGCGATAAGGCCGTTGAGGTCCTGTGTGTAAAGCGAACTTCCCGGCCATGAACCGAAATTGGTGACGATGAAAAAGAGCAGCGACGCCGCGATCGCCGAACCGGCAACGGTACCGAAATTTATCTTTTTCAGCATCAAAAATCCGAGCAGGGTCGTCAATGCTATCGCACCGTAAACCCAATAGAACCCGCCGTAGAAAAGCGTGAAGCTCTTGTAGTAACCGGCATACAGAACGTTTACGACCACCAGATCGCTCAGCCACAGCGCCAGCAGAGGCACGCCAAAAGCGGCCCACTTGCTTTTATAGTGAGCCGCCCCGAAAAGGGCCATTGCACCGATGGGAGCAAAATTTGGCGGATGCGGTATCAGACGGCAAAATGCCGCCGCTAATATCATCGCGGCGATAACGCCGAACCTGACATCTATCCTCTTGATCAGCATACTTTTAGCTCCTTGCTTTTGCAGTGAACCGCGATGCATCGTGAAATCAAAGGATTGCCCGATATGGGACGTTAGGTTGGTTTTGATACGACCACCTGCTTTATTCCGCGAAAGCATCGTCAATTCGGAAAAGGCAGGTCTCCTGGCTTGTAACTCTTTTCCGCCGTCCTTCCCGTTCCATCGGAACAGTGGACATATAGTGGCGGAAGATCACCGCGTTACTGACAGTTGCGCGACAGCTCGTGATTTACACACGATTCCCTTTTCATCCGCGTTAAGCGGAACCTTTGCCGTTTTGATGAGAAATAACAAAAATAGAACTTTTCAATACGAACGATAGCAAACGGCGGAAGAATAAACAATGCCGAACAATTTCGATATGGCAAACCCAATGTCGCCGGTGGTCGTGTTTCGTCGCATTTGTGGTTAAAATGCTCTAATGAAACGACGCGACTTTATTCAACTTCCGCTGCTTGGCATACCTTTCCTGCTTTCGCAAGAAACCCTTGGACAAAAAGCCGAGATCACATCAACGCAAAAGGTGAAGCTGCCTGTCGTGGTATCAACATGGGACAGCGGTGTGAGAGCTAATGCGGCGGCGTGGCCAATCTTGCAAAAAGGCGGGCCGGCATTGGACGCGGTCGAGGCGGCAGGCCGGGCGTCCGAGGAAGAGATAAGCTGCTGTGTGGGCCTTGGCGGAAATCCCGACCGCGATGGCAAGGTAACGCTTGACGCATGCATAATGGACGGCAACGGCGACATTGGCGGCGTGTCGTTTCTGGAACGCATCAAGCATCCTGTTTCGGTTGCCCGCAAGGTGATGGAGACCACGCCGCACGTGCTGCTTTCGGGCGAAGGCGCACAGCAGTTTGCGGTTGAGAACGGTTTTTCGCTGGAAAGCGGCAAGCTCTCGCCCGACGCCGAAAAAGCCTGGAAGGAATGGCTGGAAAAATCGGAATACAAACCGGTGATAAATATCGAGAATGCCAAACCCGGCTCAGTTTCACGACAATTTGCTCCGTATGTTTTTGATGACGGCGCGTTCAATCACGACACGATGGGTACAGTAGCGATGGACGCGAAAAACAACCTGTCGGGAATGGTCACGACCAGCGGAATGGGTTTTAAGATGCGCGGGCGTGTGGGCGATTCGCCGATCATAGGCGCAGGACTTTTTGTGGATAACGAGGTCGGCGCCGCAACCAGCTCCGGCGTCGGCGAAGAGGTCATCCGCATCTGCGGCACGCACACCGTCATCGAGCAAATGCGCGCTGGCCGTTCGCCCGAAGCCGCTTGCCGCGAGGCCATCCGCCGCATTGTAAAACGTGACCCCGCAAAGGCAAGGGAAATTCAGGTAGGTTTTCTGGCCCTTTCACGCAAGGGCGAGATCGGCGCGTTCGCCATACAAAAAGGATTTACTTTTTCAGTGACCAATTTACAGCACCCGCAGGGAAAAGTATTCGAATCTAAAAGCTGGTTTTAGGTTTGGAGTCCCGCCTTTAGGCGGCTCGGAGGTCCGCATGTATATCTGGAGAAAACTTACTGATAAACAACGTCAGGACGTTCTTGAATACAGACGTCTGCAAAGATTTCCAAAACACTCACCGCCGCATTTCGACACCGAGGATTCGGCAAGGTTTCTGATCACCGCCGCATGTTATGAGCACAAACATATTATAGGAACTTCGCCGGCTCGTCTGACTGAATGTGAAACAGAAATACTTAGAATATGTGATGAGTATGCGGAGAATATTTACGCGTGGTGCTTTTTGCCTAACCATTATCACATTTTATTAAAAACACATCTTATTAAGGAGCTTCGCAAGGCACTTGGAAAATTTCATGGGAAGTCATCCTTTAAGTGGAATGGTGAAGACAATGCACGCGGGCGTCAGGTTTGGCACAACTGCTTTGAACGCAAAATGCGTTCGGTCAGGCATTATATGGCCACGCTGAATTATGTTCTTCACAATCCAGTACGTCATGGCTACACAGATCGATGGCAGGATTGGCCTTGGTCTAACGCCTCAGAGTATTTGGAATCTGTTGGTCGGGAAAAGGCCATTGAAACATGGGAAGAATATCCAATACGCGATTATGGTGACAACTGGGATGTTTATTAGCAAAAGCCGCCTAAAGGCGGGACTCCAAACTTTCACCCGAATTTATATGAAAATGCAGATGTTTTGAGTCCTGATATTCACCGAGGTTTGTCAGTACGCGGGCGGCTCCTGTTTCCTGATAGACTGTCGCAGCGACCTGTTTGATGACGCCGAAAAGTTCCACCAGCAGATCATTATCAACCTCCAGCACGGACGCGACGTGCTGTTTTGGCACAACGACAATATGCACCGGCCAGAAAGGCCGCGTGTGATGATAGGCCAGGACATTTTCGGTCTCTAAAACCTTCTCAACCGGCGTCCTGCCGCTAAAAACTTCTTCGCAATAAAAATCTTCCATCATTGTGCCGCCGCTATAATTCGCTTTATTTTTTCCGCACTCGTTACATTTCTTAGATACTCCGAACCTGCGCCTTCGCTGCCCATTGCAACGGCATCATTGCGATGTTGCATTTTGCTTTTGATGGTTTCAAAAGCTGTGAAGTGCACCTCGCTGACACCGGTTGCCGAAATGACATCGGCAATGTTTGTCTCATTGAGGCCGCCGCAGGCCATGACGGAAATTCTTCCGTTCGCCTGTTCGACAAGTTTGCCTATCAGTTCCGAACCTTTGGTCGCGGTCGCGTTCTGTCCCGACGTAAGAACGCGGTCAATGCCGAGTTCGATCAGAGCTTCAAGCCCTTCGTAAGGATCGCGGCAAACATCGAACGCCCGATGAAATGTTACTGACATCGGCCGGGCGAGCGTTACAAGTTCTTTTGTCCGCTCTTTGTCAATGCTTCCGTCCGCGTTCAGTAAACCGATAACGACGCCGTCAACACCAAGTTTTCGCGCTGCCTCGATGTCACGTTTCGTAATCTCAAATTCTGTGTCCGAATAAAGAAAATCGCCGCCGCGAGGCCTGATAATGACGTGGAGTTTTATGTTCAACAACTCGCGAGCCATCGCGATCGAACCAAAACTCGGCGTCGTGCCGCCCTCAAAAAGGTTGTCGCAAAGCTCGACCCTGTCCGCTCCGCCGTCCTGTGCGGCCACGGCGGATTCGACAGTATCGACGCAGATCTCAAAAGTACATTCTGACATCTAGGTATCACAAGTAACATCGTCCCATTCTTGGTCGAAATATTTTACTAACCAGTTTAAGGCATAGTGTCGTTCGTAAATTATACTTCTTTGCTCAGGTTGCGGGTCAGATAAACCTTTTAGTCTAGCTTCGACACACGCCCAGTCGTAACGATATGTAAGATCAAGTTGATCTAAAATCTCCGAAATACCTCGCAAAGAAGACCCCTTTATGAAATTTTGCGAGGAACCGCAATCTCGCAATATTGGGATGGCTATTTCAAGATCACAGATCTTCGCAGGAAAACTTAGGCTATCAATCCAGCCCAAAGCCCAGAGCAATACACAATATGATTCATATCTCCAACAAAATGAAATCCTCTCTGTTTGGTCTATTTCTTCGGAAAAAACGAATTGTATTTCAAGTGGGCTGAAATGAGGTTTAAGCTCATAATCGTCGATTACTTTAAGTATTTTATCGTGTGGCATCCCCTCGCCTTTCAATGCGACTACACAAAGACACATAGCGCGCCAGGCTGTCTCTTCGACGGTTCTTAAAGTGACATTTTCCTCACTTTCGACCACTGGGAGATTTGGGTTTACAGGGATGCCCTCACATCGACAAATTTCCTCTGACCTAGCTTTTCGTTCAGCTGCGGTTGTCATTATTAGATTTATCTTCTTTCCTCGCGACGACGACTATCGACACACCGAACGGAAAATTGAAGTTTTTTAGCCAGAAACGTTCGGCGGAGAATATCTTTCCGAAAAAACCGTTGAGGGCGGGAATGTTTACATGATTTTCTGATTCGGGTTTAATGCCTGTCAGCCGCATGAATGTTCGGCCGCCAAGAACAGGCGCAAAGAACGTAAAGTTTGCATACGAAGCCCGTTCGATCACAAAACCTGCTTGTTCAAGCCGTTCGACGATCTGTTTGCGGGTATAGCGGATGCGGTGATGAGATATGTCGTCCTGAACGCCCCACAACCACATAAAAGCAGGCACGAAAACAAGTGAGTAGCCGCCGCTTTTTGTAACGCGAAGCATTTCCTTCAGGCCGGAAATATCGTCATCAAGATGCTCAACCACATCAAGTGCGGTCGTGATGTCAAACGTTTCGTCTGCATAGGGAAGCGTTTCCGCAGGGCTTTCCTGAACCTTTAAACCTTTTTTCCTGCAAAATTCCAACGCATCGTCAGAAACGTCAACACCCTCTGCATTACCATACAGCGAAAGCAATTCCAGATTTGCCCCTGTCCCGCAGCCTATATCGAGGATAGAGAGTCCGGAGTCCGGAGTCTGGAGTCTGGAGCAGATCGTTTGCAAGAACGATTCAAGGATCGCCCTTCGCCCGACATACCACCAATGGCTGTCCTCCACGCGATCCATTATCGCGTAGGTGTGCTGCTGCATTTCCTGTGGTAGAGCGGTACTCATATACAAATTATGCCACAAAAGGCAGAAACACGAGCGGCAGAGCGCGTGTTTCAAGCATCGACTTAGGATCGGGGAACACACTCCCTACCCGTCGTGTTTCCGTCAGCTATTTCTGTCTTAGCCCAAGCAGTTTGCTGGCGGTCGGGCCGTGGTTGCCGTCGGGCGTGAGGCCATAGCTGTCGCAGAGCCGTTTATGGATGCCGTCTTCGCTGACGTAGCACTGTGCGGCATTTTCGTCACGGCCAAGTATCATCAGATGCAGGCCTTCGTCCAGATATTCATCTTTGTTTATGCAGAGCATATACTCGCCCGAGGTGCGATGGGCCTCAAGCTCAAGCTCGTAAAGCGTCGGGTCAAAGATACTAAGCGGATTTGTACTGGCCTTTGAGTAGCTTTCGATCATCCGGGCAAAATCGTATGCGTGGCGGCCTTCGTGGACGAGAGTGCCCTCGCAGCCGCGTTGGCCGCCGGTGTCGATGGTCTCTTCGGCAATGGCGATATACACTTCTCCCAAAGCTTCTTTCAGGCTCAGCCGTTCTTCGGCGATCCTTTCATTTGTAGCCGAAGGGCCGATCAGGCCCGTTACACCTGAGGCTTTGACGACGCTTACCGGCCGGACGCGTATCTCCATTTCGGAATCACGGATAAGCGTGGCGATCCGACGCTGCTCGTCCGTGCCGCTGGCAATTATCGTTTCCAGTGCGTCCTCGACCGAATGGCGGTACTTTTTGTTGATGCCACTATCAAATTTCATCAGGATATTTTACCGCAGAGACGCGGAGACCCCGAGAAGAAGAAGTATTTACAGTCTCCTGTCGATCTCATAAGCGTTGATCGATTCGAGCTTTTCGGCAGTCACTAGGGCAAATCGTTTACCGCGTGTCCAGATCAGTTTGTAACGGCCGGCTTTGTCAGATTGGTCTTCCCATTGCACAAACTTTTTTCCAACAATATTGCCGTATGCGTCTTTGATCTCACCCTCACGAACATCGTGTGATGACTTTCTGCGTTCTCCTTCAAAAGCCGCCTGAGTTTTCTGTTCGTTATCAAAAACCTGGAAATACACTATGTAATGATCTCCATTAGCCCCGAAATGAGTGTCACCGCATTCGTCGGGCTTCGGGTCACATACTGATTCGAACATCTGAGGAAGATCCTGCATATCACCCTTTCCCCAGAAAGTGTCAGGCATTAGTCCCGTATTAGATACAGCATTATTACATGAAAAAACCAATGCGGAGAAAAATAAAAGAAGAAATGATACCGACAGATCTTTGTAACTCATAAAACTCTTTAGCTCTGCGTTTCAGCGTCTCTGCGGTTCAAACTATTTTCCCAAACCCGCACCAGCTGTTGCTGTTATGCCAGGTTATCTGAACCTCCTTTGCATCGAGGTCCTTCCACCATTTCTCAAACTCTTCTTTTGGTATGTAAAAAGCGGTTGGGGCGACCAGATGGTCGAATACGATGCAATGCTGTTCGCGCCAGCCGAAGGTTCCCAGATGATTCAGATAATCATTGTAAAAGAGCTTTTTCGCCAATGACGGGACAACGGCATTCAGCGGCCTGTATATGAGCTTGGTCCCAAGCAACAGCGGGACCGTGGGAAGTTTGGAAAGATGGTAAAGGGCCTTATGGCTCATTTTGGACGTTATCTTTTCGCGGACGGGATTGACGAACCGCGTTATCCATCCATTGTTCTCGGCGCCATAGATCCAGGCCGATATGTTTCCGCCCTTTTTTACTTTTGAGGCGACGGAGAGAAATGCCCCTTCCGGATCGGGCGTGTGATGAAGCACGCCAACGCTGAAGGCGTAATCAAATGCCTTTTTCAGCGGAAGTTTATAAATGTCGCACTGGATGATATGAACGTTGGGCAGGTCTCGTGTCAGGGCATAGGCGGCTTCGACCGCGTCCCCGAGGTCGATCCCGACCACTTCCTTTGCTCCCCAAAGAGCGGCCAGCTTTGTATGCCGGCCCTTGCCGCATCCGCCCTCAAGGACGACCTTGTCCTTGAAAAATTCGCTTGTAACAGGCTTTATCCATCCGAGGAACTGGTCGTTGTAGCGCGGGTCCTCCTGGGTGAAATTTGTCCACTGCCAGCCGAAATTCTCGGCAGTAGCGGCCTTGTCCGGTTCGATCTTGCTTAGATCCACAAAACGCGGAATACCGCGTTCGATCTTGTATTCGCGCTCACATTTTTTACATGTGAGCACGCCTTCCATTATTTCTTTCTCTTCATATTTGTTTGCATATGCCAGGAGAATGTCTCCACCACATTTGGGACATGCAAGCAAATCCAATAGTCGTTCTTTCATTGTTATGGTATGGCGATCTCTGGCAGTACTAACGATCTGTCATGAGCATAAAGGCAAAATATTATTATATAGCAAGGACCCGGTTTTTAAATCTTACAGCCTGCTTTTGAACTCCTTAAATTCCTCATACGGAAACGGCTGACGCCAGTTGAACTCAAATTCGTCGGTGTCGCGGTCTTCGTAAAGCTGATTGAATGTTTCGGCAAATGCGGCGACCGTGTCGCTTATCGTGCCGTTGTGTGAATATACAAGCTCGCGTTCGGCTGCGTCGCGTTCATCCGTGGGGAATTGATATATTTCCAAAAGCAGATCTTCGCCATTTCGGACAAAGCGGAAATCGAATTCTTCCGGGTCGCGGTTCCATTTCAATGTGTATTCCCCCGCAGCGGCGTCTTTGCCTGCCAGAGCCGTCAGGATTCTCATCAGTTCCGGCAATGCCGTCTCATGCGGCGCGTGCGCGGTCGTTGTGTGAAACTCATTCATGCCGTCGTCAAAGCCGATGGACATCCATCCGCACTGCGGGCTGTTAAAGCTGACCTCAAGTTTTCTCGACATAAATATGTTTGTGCTTCAGGAGCTTATTGACGCATTAGTAATTTCCCTGATCAAAGGATCATCTCCAGAAAGAACATTCATGCATTGATTTGTCGTAACGATAAACCATTCGCGATAATTGATAAATTCATTTCTTGAAAGCACACCGTTAGCTACAGATTCCCCAGTAGCCCACCCTCCAGTTAGGATTTCATATACGTGATGGTTACTATTGAATGCAGGACTTTCCCAATATCCAAGCAAATCACCCTCATCAAGGAGCCTGAATCCTGCAACGCTTGCAAAATGGATATCCAAATAAATGTTGGTAAACATAGATGTAGCCGCAATCACGGTTACTCTAAGACCTGAAGGTGTATAAACCACATCCGTTATATCGCTTTCTTGGTCAAAGCGGTATGGTTTGCCAACTGGTTTAACTTCAAATTTCATTCTTGGCTTCTGCCGAAATTGATCAATTCAACGTAAAATATGGTAGCTTTTATATAAGTTTTCCACAAACAGTGATGCGGCAATACCACGACCTTTTACAACACATTTTAGACACCGGCACGCGGCACGAGGACCGGACGGGCGTCGGGACGATCTCGGCTTTTGGATATCAGACGCGGTTCGATCTGTGTAAGGGCTTTCCGATAGTCACGACCAAACGCGTGCCGTTTCGATGGGTGGCGGAGGAACTGTTCTGGTTTCTGAGCGGTTCGACCAACGAGGCAGATCTGCGGGCGCGAGGTGTTGATATTTGGCAGGAATGGGCGACCGAGGAGCAGACCGCCAGATTTGGCAGAGAAGAAGGCGATCTCGGGCCGGTTTATGGTTATCTGTGGCGGTCGTTCGGCGGCGATTATCCGCAGACGAACGGCGTGGATCAGATCGCCCGGCTGATAAAAGAGATCGAGACGAATCCAAATTCACGCCGCCTGATCGTCACCGGCTGGAACCCGGAAACCTGCGACAATGTCGCCCTGCCGCCGTGCCACACACTTTTTCAATTCAAGATCGAAGGTGGAAACCCGAACGGTAGTGAGTGTGTAAAGGACATTTTGCACTGCCAGCTCTACCAACGCTCAGCAGATGCATTTCTCGGCGTGCCGTTCAATATCAGCAGCTACGCTTTGCTGACGCATCTGGTGGCACATGTCTGCGGGCTGCAAGCGGGAGATTTTATACATACATTCGGCGACCTGCATATCTATTCCAATCATCTGGAACAGGTCGAGGAACTGCTGTCGCGCGAACCGCTCCCGCTGCCGACATTAGAGTTTGAAAGCGCGGATCAGCTAAAAGGCCTGGACGGCCTGCTCAATTTCAAATTTGAGGATCTGAGGTTGAATAATTATCAGTCACACGGCAAGATCGCCGCTCCGGTCGCGGTTTAAGTTTGCCAGTTCGGTTAGCGGATCAAACTATTGACGCAGGATAGAATACGCTATTCGCCTGTTGTAGAACTTGCCCAGTTCGGTGTCGTTTGTGGTTTTTGGCTTGGTAGGCCCGTAGCCTTTTGTCACAAGCACTTCTGACCGAACACCATAATTTACAAGCACGTCCTTTACCGCATTTGCGCGATTTTCCGAAAGCACCTGGTTAGTCGGGTCGCTTCCGACATTGTCCGTGTGGCCCTCGAGTTCAAGAACGACCGAGGCGGGAAGTTTTTGGATAAATCCGGCCCCTTTCTTCAGAGCGTCCAGACGCCTTTCCGGGATGTTGTACTTGTTGCTTTCAAAATTGATTATCAGAATGTTCAGGGCCTTTACCAGATCTTCAGGTGTGAACGGATCGGGCAGGGCCTCAAGCGCGGCACGGTAACAGCGTTCCGCCTTGTCCTCTTCGCCAAGGCCGATGTTGCCGCAGTCGTCCGTGCTTTGAACAGGTATCTCGCGGCAATTCGCGATCACTTCCTCATTGATGCCGTTCCTGCCGGCCACAGTTATTGGGACGCATTCGTAGCTGGGATGAATTACTTTTAGTGTTCTTGTACCGACCTTTAGGTTGGTGAACTGTCTTGACCCGTCCGGATTGGTAACGCCCCAGGAAACATCGTCAATACGAACATCGCTGCCCGCCGGAGCGCGTCTGAGCGTTATTTGAAATGAGGATTCGGGCATGAACCAGAGATAGACGACAAGCAGGACAAGCACCGCGAACATGAACATCGAGACCATTCCCACCACGACCCAAACCCAGCCGGGAATGCCGCCCTGTTTTTCTTTTTCTTCCTGCTCGGCCTGTTCGGTCGGCGTTGGCGGCAGGTTCTGATATTTCAGCCGTTCGGCTTCAGGCAGTTGGAAATATGGGGTCGTCTTACCGTAGTCGCCCTCACCGCCCGGCGATGGGCCAAAATCCGTGTCAGGTATTCCGCCCGAACCGGCATGAGTGGCGCTCCAGTCAGGATTTGGCTGGCTTCCGGGTGATATGGTCTTTCCAAAATCGGGCGCGCCGGTGTCTATCGGGCGGATGTTGGTGACGGTTTTTCCCCATTCATCGGGTGACGGTTGTTTCGGAAAGTTGTAATTGGTCTTGTCCCAATCGACGTTGTCAAAATCGTCGCGCCGGTCAAGGTTCGGAACGGTCTTTGAAAAATCGTCCGGCGGCGGCCCGGGATTGTTATTTGAATCACTCACGGTCGATCAGGCTCCACAAAGAAGAGAGAATCGCTGTTGGAAAATAGTTTAGCACAAATCCTGCCAATGAGTGTCGGCAAGGTTTGATAAACGCGGGTAAGGCGAAAAAGAAAATTACTTGATGTTCGGCGGCTGAAAGGCCTTAGTTCGGATCGAGATGCCTTCGTCCGCCATCAGAAAAACGCGTTTTGCGTTGTACGTAGAAGTGTTCAGCGGCAGATATGAGAGCAGATAGCGGTTGCTGCGAAGCTCGTCGCATATAGCCTTTGCCGCTTCCTGAGAATCCTCAAAAGGGAATGCCAGGCCGCCTGTTCCTTCGGTGAGCTGAGAGATGACGGCACCTGGTTTGGGCATGTTTCGCCGATACGCGCCGCCTGTGCGGTCAGGCAGTTGGAGCGAATAGACGGTAACGTTATAGAACTGAAGATCGGCCAGCACCTGGTCAAAAGACGACACGCTGCCGCGATCAAGGCCGTCGCCTATGACAACGATGGCGGTCTTTCGGGTTCCGGGCATCAGCGGGATCAATATCTCTTTCAAGGCTGAATTGATAGCGTCAAAAAGATGCGGATTGCCTTTTTTTCGGAACGTCGTGAAAGACTGGCTCATTTTGTCCGAGCTGTCGGTCCATTCCTGAATTATCTCCGGTTTTTCGTCATAGGCAATGACAAAAAGCTGATCGCCGTCAAATATTTCGTAGGCAAATTCGAGCGCCGCCGCCTTTAACCGTTCAAGGTCTGTCGGAAGCGTCTGCGAATTATCCACAAGCAGCACTATTCTTGACGGCGATGGATCGAGCGAGAAATTGCGGATACGCTGTTCTACGCCGTTCTCATAAAGGAAAAGGTTTTCCAGCCTGATAGGGTCTTTTTTTCCGTCAGATCGGGTCGCTGTCACCGTCAGCACCGTTCCCTCGACATCGCCCGCGCGGGCGTTGTGTCTGGATTGGGCACAGACACCGTTTGCCGCCAATAGCAGTAAACCAAAGAAAACACATGACTTAACGGTCAATTTCATTTACCCTGTTTCTTTTCTGATGAGCCTGTGGAAGAATTCGAACCTGTATCACTTGTTGGCTTTGATGCAGCGTCCGGCGTTCCGGTTGATTCCGTTGCGGAACTTTTTTCTGCTGCTCCGCCCGATGCGGACGGTTTTTTTGAATAATCGGTCACGTACCATCCCGATCCCTTGAATTGAAACCCTGAAAGCGACCACTGTTTTTCCAGCGGACCGCCGCAGTTCTCACATATCTCCAGCGGCGGATCGGACACGTTCTGACGCTTTTCCAGCCTGGCGCCGCATTGCTTGCATAAATACTCGTAGATCGGCATAAGTAAATTCCCGGTATGAACTGTGACTCTTTACATCCGCTCCATCTAAAAGCAGCAGAACGGCGGTTCACCCCAAGGATAACTATTCTAGAATATATGCTCTCATCATTGAAGCCCAAAACACAGCCCTGCCGCGAAACTTTCTTTATGGTAAGGTTTTAGTATGTCCGATTTGCGTAATGAAGCTGTTTTGCCCGTGATGTGTCATCTGACCGATGCGGAGTTTCGAGAACGCGAGGCAATGCTGCTTGACCGCTTTAAAGAGGCCGTTATTGAAACACGCGAAACGCCGTCAGGCTATTCGTATGAACTGCCTTTTTCCGACCGGTCGCTTTCGCTTCTGACAGATTTTATGCTGCTGGAAAAAGAATGCTGTGCATTCCTGCATTTTTCAATAACGGCAAATGCGGGCAACGACACGGTCGGTTTTGAACTTACCGGCCCGGACGGTGCAAAAGGCCTGATAAAAGAACTTTTCAATCAATAAATATCGAGGTGCCGCGTTTCACTTTGGTCATATCGAGCGCGGCGAAAAGCCATTAGACGGCTATTTCCTCGGCCTTTGCCAGCGGATGTTCCGCCATAAAGCGTTCGGCGTCTATAGCCGCCATACAGCCCGTTCCTGCGGCGGTGATCGCCTGGCGGTAATATGAATCCTGTGCATCGCCGCAGGCAAAAACGCCGGGAACATTGGTTGCCATTGTCTTGCCCTCGGTGATGAGATAGCCGACCTCGTCCATATCCAGAATTCCTTCAAACAGGTCAGTGTTAGGCTTATGCCCGATGGCGATGAACACGCCTTGTGTCGGGTAGTCTATCGTTTCTCCGGTCTGGTTGTTATACAGGACAATGCTTTCAACGCCGGTTTCCTTGGTTCCTTTTATCTCTTTTACCTCTGTGTTCCAAAGCACCGTGATCTTTTCATGGTTGAGTACGCGTTCCTGCATTATTTTTGATGCCCGAAATTCATCGCGGCGGTGAACGACCGTGACCGATGAAGCGAATTTGGTAAGGAAGATGGCTTCTTCCATGGCGGTGTCGCCGCCGCCGACCACGACTATCGGCCTGTCGCGGAAAAAGAATCCGTCACACGTGGCACAGGCTGAGACGCCGTTGCCGCCAAGCCCGACCGGAACGGGTTCCTCACCCGGAACGCCGAGCCATTTAGCCGACGCGCCGGTCGATATTATCAGCGTTTCGGCCTTGATGATCGTGGTGACCTCGTCCGCATCGGCGCTTTCCTTGCCGTAAAGCGTAAAGGGGCGTTCGGAAAGATCGACCTTGTCTATCCAGACATTTATTATCTCGGTGCCGAACCTTTCCGCCTGTTCGCGAAACTCCGACATCAGGGCCGGACCCATTATTCCCTTTGCAAATCCGGGATAATTTTCGACATCCGTCGTGATCGTAAGCTGGCCGCCGGGCTGCGGCCCATCGATAACAAGCGGCTCCAGTTGAGCACGCGAAGCATAGATGGCAGCCGTCAAACCTGCCGGCCCGGAACCGAGGATCACTACTTTTTTTTCGATCTGTTTCATTTCAATACTGCAAACCCTTGGGGGTAAACTCAAAAAAACGTTTGAAATACCTATTTCATTTATAGTATAACTATCGGTTGTTAGGTTAGTCGAATCAGAACACCACTCGTTGCAAAACATTGACGCCTTTTGCCGTTAGCGGCACACCCACACTGGCTTTCAACGATATAACGATTTTAAAGGGATCCAAGGCCTTTCCGGAGTTCTGATCATAACGCGTCCAGGTTTGCTCGAAATGATAACTACAACACAGCCTCAATTTGAGGAAAAACGCTTTGCCCTTAGGATGGCGTTGCGCCTCCCCATTGTCGTTTCCGGCCGGACCGAGGACGGAGCTTCCTGGAGTGAACCAACCGAGACGGACGATATCTCAACGCTTGGCGCTCTTTTTCAGCTTAATCAGGAAGTGGAACCCGCCGAGAGCCTTTACCTGCGTTCGCACAGGCCAGACGGCGTGCCGGTCGAGGTCAAGGCAAAGGTTGTCCGCATCAGCGCCGCAAGCTATGGCGCGACACGCGTCGGCGTTTCTATAGTCGAATCTCAGGAAAGCTGGCTTCGACTGTTCGTTGCGTGGATAGCGGATGACAACGAAGCCGAAGGCGTTGAAGAATAAATGGCCGCAACAATTTGATCTTATTGCAAAATGACAGGCCGCTGAGCCTGTCAAAATTTTTATTATGACCGAATTTGAGAATATCAAAGTTGAAAAACGCGGACGTGTAGCCGTTATTACCATCAACCGCCCGGACAAATTGAACGCCCTGAGCAAGGATGTGCATAAAGAGGGCATTGCCGCGCTTGACGCGTTAAGGCGGGACGATGAGGTCAGGGTGGTCGTCCTGACGGGAGCGGGAGAGAAGGCATTTATTGCCGGCGCGGACATTGCGGAATTTGCCGAACACACCGCCGTGTCGCAGCGTGCCGAGTTTCAACAGCCGACGCTTTTCAATTCAGTGGATTCATTCCCAAAGCCGGTTATCGCGATGATAAACGGATTTTGCCTGGGCGGCGGCAACGAGCTTGCTCTGGCGTGTGACATCCGTATATGCAGCGAGAACGCAAAATTCTCGCAGCCGGAGATAAATCTCGGCATCATCTGCGGCGGCGGCGGTTCACAGCGTCTGACCAGGCTGATAGGCGAGGGCAGAGCGATGGAAATGCTCCTGACCGGCGATATGATCGACGCCGAAACCGCTCTTCGCTTCGGCCTTGTCAATCGCGTTTATCCGCTCGACAGCCTTGAAGATGAAACCATCAAATTCGCCGAAAAACTTGCTGAAAAGGCTCCTGTTGCGATGCAGCTTTCAAAAGAAGCGGTAAAGTTTGCCTCCAGATCGAACCTGGACGAAGGGCTGCGGCGCGAGATCGACCTTTTCGCTCTCTGTTTTTCGACAGAGGATATGAAAGAAGGCGTCAGCGCCTTTCTGGAAAAAAGAAAGCCTGATTTCAAAGGCAAATAGTCGGCAATACATTGCAATGCATAGGAAAAATGCTTTGAATCTTGACGCTCGCGATTGTTTTCGCTAAAGTCAATTCTTGCCGTGTTATCCAAACGTCTGGGAATCTGGATGCAAAACATGGGGACGTAGCTCAGCTGGGAGAGCGCATGAATGGCATTCATGAGGTCAGGGGTTCGATCCCCCTCGTCTCCACCAATTATCACTCCTATATTTACTGCTCTTATATCTTTTTTACATTATTTTCTGAGGCTTGAAATCTGGTTCAAAAATGGTCTGTTTTGACCATTTTTTTTCTGATCTCTCCGATTTGACGTATATTTTGACGTAAACCATTGACGTAACTCACTTGAAAAAGACAAAGAAAAGCGAGGATGTTCATTCCTTTATTTCCACTCTTTCATTCTCTTTTCGTGCCGGAAAAACATTGACGAAAAGTTATAAGTGCATTAGTATCGGGAGAACCTCAACCTGATCACTCTTATATGTAGATATGAAAGAAAGATCCCCAAGCCGTTATGTCTTTTGCATACTTTTTGTAATTGCCGTTCTGTTCGTGTCCGACGCAAAAGCGGATGATTGGATCCGTGTCCGCTCGACCAATTTCTCGCTGGTCGGGAACGCTTCCGAAAAGGACATGCGGCGGGTAGCTAACAAGCTGGAGCAGTTTCGCGAGGTTTTCAGGACACTTTTCCCGAATCTGAAATTCAGTTCTGCGGTTCCGACGACCGTGATCGTATTTAAGAACGAAAGGGCGTTTCGCCCGTTCAAGCCGGTAAATGCGGACGGAAAGGCGACGGATTGGGTTGCGGGATATTTTCAGTCCGGCGAGGATGTGAATTACATCACCCTAAGCACCGCAGGGCCTGCCGAACAAACCTATCGCACCATCTTTCATGAGTATGTTCATTTTTTGGTGAACAACAGTTTTGGCAGATCCAGGATACCGCCATGGTTCAATGAAGGCATCGCCGAATATTACGAACTCTTTACCATAGAGGACGATCAAAAGGTAAAACTCGGCAATCTTAACGACAGCCACCTGGCCACATTGCAGCGAACTCAGCTTCTTCCGTTCGAGACATTTTTTAACGTTGATTATTACTCGCTGCACCGCCAGGGCGGACACGGAGCCAACATCTTTTATGCACAGTCGTGGGCGTTCATGCACTATCTGCTGCACGGAAAAAAAGGCGCGTATCGCGAGGGCCTGCCGCGCTTTGCAAACGCCGTCGTCAATGGTGAAAAACCGGCGGAAGCGTTCACGAAGGCATTCGCAATAGATTTTGCGACCATGGAGAAGGAGCTGAAAAGATATGTCGAGCAGAGAAGTTTTGTCGGGACGCTGGTTACGCTGAGCGGAAAGCTGACCTTTGACAGTTCGTTGGCGGTGGAACCGCTGCCGGAGCCTGTGGCGCAGACCTATCTGGGAGATCTGCTGTTGCATACCAACCGCCATGCGGAAGCGGAAAAGCTGCTTGCGGGCATTGAGAAAGATGCCGGCGGATCGTCGTTCTTCAATACGACAATGGGAATGGCAAAGGTACGCCAGAACAAATATGATGAGGCCACAGCATATCTGGAAAAAGCGATCGCCGAAGATAACAACAATCATCTCGGGCATTATTATTACGCCTTTGGCCTAAGCCTCCGCTCACAAGGGCCGGGCGGTTATGTTCAGGGTTATTCGGATGACCTGACACAAAAGATGCGTACC
This sequence comes from uncultured Chloracidobacterium sp., assembly GCA_964583955.1. Lineage (GTDB taxonomy): Bacteria > Acidobacteriota > Blastocatellia > Pyrinomonadales > Pyrinomonadaceae > OLB17. The sequence continues at coordinate 49,862 of CAZOXY010000003.1, forward strand.
TCACTCAAGAGGGCCATAGCGATAAACTCCGGATTTCCCGAAAGTTATTACCTGCTCAGTTTTATCAGCATGGTGCGCGGAGACGAGATCGACGAATCCCTGAAGCTGATGGAGGCCGCTTTGGCACTGTCGCCGGGAAATGAACGGTACATTATAACCATGGCCGGCTTGTACGTAAGAAAAGAAGATATAGAACGCGGTACGGCATTGGCGAGTGCGGTGGCAAATACCGCAGCAGATCCGGGCATCCGCCAAATGGCCCAAAATGTACTGCATAACGCGGAGCAGCTAAGACAATACAAAGAGCAGGTCGAGAAATACCGAACTCAAACCGGACGCGACAGAGAGACGCAGACAGGTGCCGACATGCCGACGGAAAGCGGCTCAACGGTTCTGAAAGACAGAATGATCATTGTCGATAAGGAACTCACTCCCGAAGAGATAGAAGACCTTAGGCGAAAGGCGCAGTTGGAATCGATATACGAGGCCCTGAGAAACCCCGAGCCGGGCGAGATACGCGTTCTTGGCCACATACAAAAGATCTCCTGCGACAGTACCGTTCTTTACAAGGTCACGGTCGAAGGAAAAGAGATACTTCTTTCGTCCACCGATTTTCAGCATCTGCATCTGATGACCTTTATCGGGCCGATTCAGGGCGATGTCGGATGCGGTTTTTCCAGCCCGGATTCGCTGTCGATCATAACGTATCGCCCTTTTGACAAGCCTCAGAAAAAGGCAATAGGTGAAATGATGTCGATAGAATTTGTGGAAAAAGGCTTTGCCCTGCCCGCCGATCAGCCGTGATCTATCTTTCGGGCAGCAGCGACGCTGTAAATGTCCGTATGCGTTCAAGCAATTCGGCGTTGTTTTTTGCTCCTTTTGTTTGAGCAACAATGGCCGAGCCGACGACCGCCGCGTCGGCGTAACGCCAAACATCTTTGATATGCTCACGTTTTGAAATGCCGAAACCGACCGCTATCGGCAGATCGGTAAAGCGGCGAGTTCTCTTTACTAACTCCTCGGCTTCTGATGATGTTTCCGTTCTTGCTCCGGTGACGCCTGCCCGCGAAACCGCGTAGAGAAATCCGTTTGCGCTCTGCGTTATTTGTTCCAAACGCTCGTCGGTCGTGGTCGGAGCTATCAGCGATATCAGGTCGATATTTTTTTCGGCGAATGTATCGGATATCATGGAGGCTTCGTCGTCTATCACGTCGGTGATAAGAACGCCGTCAATGCCTGCGGCGGCTGCATCCGCCGCCAGACGGCCGATGCCGTAACTGAGAAGCGGATTGAGATAACTGAAAAGCACGATCGGGACATCGGTACTTTTTCTAAGTTCCGCGGTCATTTTCAGAATGCCTTCGAGCGTTGTTCCGGCTTCGAGAGACCTTTGCGACGATGCCTGAATGACGGGGCCGTCCGCTATCGGATCGGAAAAAGGCACGCCGAGTTCGATAATGTCGACGCCAAGTTCGGCAAGCAGAAGAACCACTTCCGCCGTTGTTTCCAGATCGGGGTCGCCGGCCGAAATAAAGGGAATAAAACCTTTGCGTCCCGCCGCTTTCATCTGTTCAAATTTTCGTGTTATCCGGCTCATGTTAACCGATCCCTCCAAGCTCTTCGGCGACGGTCGCCACGTCCTTATCCCCGCGTCCTGAAAGATTTATGACAATGATCTCCTCGGGTGACATTTGCGGCGCCAGCTTCACGGCGTGGGCGACGGCATGGGAAGATTCGAGCGCGGGAATTATGCCCTCGACGGCGGACAGCATTTGAAATGCCGACAGAGCTTCAGCGTCCGAAACCGAGGTGTATTCGACCCGGCCGCTGTCATAAAGAAAAGCGTGCTCCGGCCCGACCGAGGCATAATCAAGCCCCGCCGAAACGGAATGTGTCAGGGCGATCTGTCCGTCGGTGTCCTGCAGCAAATAGCTTTTTGTGCCGTGAAGAACTCCGGCCCGGCCGCCGGGTTTTAAGCGTGCGGCATGTTCGCCAAGTCCGCTGCCGCGTCCGCCGGCCTCGACGCCGATCATTCTGACATTGGCTTCTGAAATAAAGTCATGAAAAAGCCCGATGGCGTTGGAGCCGCCGCCAACGCAGGCGATAAGAAGATCGGGCAGGCGGCTTTCAGCCTCAAGTATCTGCGAGCGCGTTTCGCGCCCGATCACACTCTGAAAGTCACGCACCATCAGCGGATACGGATGCGGGCCGAGAGCCGACCCGAGAAGATAATAAGTGTCCGAAACATTCGTAACCCAGTCTCTCAGAGCTTCGTTGATGGCGTCTTTGAGCGTTCGCGAACCGGAATCGACGCCGCGAACCTCGGCACCGAGAAGCCTCATGCGGAAGACGTTCAATTCCTGGCGACGCATATCTTCCGTGCCCATATAGACCACGCATTTCAGGCCGAACCTGGCACAGACCGTCGCTGTGGCGACGCCGTGCTGGCCCGCTCCGGTTTCGGCAATGATCCGCTCTTTGCCCATCCGACGGGCAAGCAGGATCTGGCCGATGCAGTTGTTTATCTTGTGAGCGCCTGTATGGTTCAGATCCTCGCGTTTCAGATAGATCTTTGCACCGCCCAATTCTTTGGTCAGGCGTTCAGCAAAATAGAGCGGCGAAGGGCGGTTTGCTACAGTTTTGAGAAAACCGGAAAACTCCTCATGAAATGCGGTGTCATTGCGGCACGCAAGATAGGCTTTCGTCAATTCATCAAGCGGAGCGACGAGCGTTTCAGGCACAAAACGCCCGCCGTAATCGCCCCAATAGCCTCTCTCGTCAGGTTCGTTATTCATAAAACATTTTTTGCGTTCTCAATAAACGCTCTCATTTTTACAAGGTCTTTTATTCCGGGCCTCGCTTCGACACCGCCGGCGACATCAACGGCAAAAGGCCGAACGACACTGACGGCCTCGGCGACGTTTTCCGGCGTCAGGCCGCCGGCAAGATATATTTCGTTGAAACGGCCTTTTAGCTCAACGGCCTTTTCCCAATCGAATTTCTCACCGGTTCCGCCGTATTTCTCCAGTGAGTATGCATCAAGCAAAACGGCGTCTGCAGCGGTGTCCTTTATCTCATTATCGGAATCGCCTATTCGTATCGCCCTGATGACCGGCAAGGCAAGAGCGGATCGTATCTGTTGGACAAACTCCTCGGTCTCGTCACCATGAAGCTGGATCGCATCCAGCCTCGCGGCCTGACAGGCGGCGTTGATGTTCTCAAGAGTTTCATTGACGAAAACGCCGACCTTTTTGACCTCTCGCGGCAGGCGGGAAGCGATAGCTCCGGCGGCTGTGGGACGAACATAGCGCGGGCTTTTCGCGTAGAAATTAAACCCGACCATATCGGCGCCAAATGCCGGAGCCGCAAGGCCGTCCTTCAGGTTGGTTATGCCGCATATCTTTACCTTTACCATATTTTTATCAAACTCCATTGCGGGGAAATTCCATCAAGTTTCTTATCGCGTTTCCGCGCATCAGGGTTTCGCCGATCAGAAATGCCGAATACCCAAGCTCTCTAAGCTCGTTTATCTCGGCGGCATTCGCGATGCCGCTTTCCGCTATCATTACCGTTTCTTTCGATGACAAAGCGGCCAACCGACGCGAAACATCCAGGGAAACCTCAAAGGTTTTCAGGTTTCGATTATTCACACCGATGATCTCGGCCCCGATCTCCGCTGCGATCTTCATTTCGTCCGCGTCGTGTACTTCAACGACCGCGTCCATGCCGAGCGAATGAGCGAGCATTTGAAACGACCTCAATTCGTCCGGCGTCAACGCCGCGACGATAAGCAGGATCGCGTCTGCTCCGTTTGCGGCGGATTCGTATATCTGAAATATGTCTATCACAAAATCCTTTCTTAAGATCGGGATCTTTACAGCCGAGCGAGCCGAATGCAGATCATCCAGCGAGCCAAGAAAGAAATCCTCTTCCGTAAGCACCGAAAGGGCGGCCGCTCCGTCGCGTTCATATTGACGCACCATTTCGGTCACGTCGGCATCATCGTTTATCACGCCCTTTGACGGCGACGCTCTTTTGAATTCGGCGATAATATTTATGGAATCGCGACCGGAGATCGCGTGTAAAAACCTGTGGGCGATAGCATCGCGGCGGGAACGCTCGGCCAGTCCTTTCATTTTTTCCAGGTCCGTCGCGGCCTTTACGGTATCGACCCTGACACGTTTTGTCCTGATAATTCTTTCGAGGATCGTTTCCGTCATTTTGCAAACTCCTTTCTGAGAGCGTCGAGTTTCGCGGCGGCTTTCCCTGAAAGAATGCTTTCCCGCGCAAGGCTGACGGCGTCCTTAATATTGTCGGCTCCGCCTGTCAGGGCGATGGCCGCAGCGGCGTTGATGACGACAATGTCCTGTATCGGTTCGTTAGCATATTTTCCGTTCAGAACGTCTTCTATCATATTGGCGCTCTCTGCCGGAGACGCTGCACGAAAACGCTCGGTCGAGGCTTTGTTGAGTCCCGCATTGGACGGTAAGATCTCAAACTCCCGCACTGTCGTGCTGTCGATCTCGGCAACATAAGTTTTTCCGGCAAGCGTGATCTCGTCCAGCCCGTCTCCGCCATGGACGATCCAGCTTCGTTTTGTGCCGAGGCGGGCAAGCGCGTTCGCCATTTTTGAGACAAGATCACGGTCCCACACACCGATGATCTGATAAGGAGCGTTTGCCGGATTGCACAGCGGCCCCACGCAATTAAAGATCGTCGGAAAGCCGAGACCGCGCCTGACCTTTCCCAACGTCGGCGACAAACGGTGATGATTGGGAGCGAACATAAAGCAGATGCCGATCTCATTCAGGCATCTTTCAGCGGCATCGGGCGTGGCGGCGGCATCGACGCGAAGTTCCGCCAGAACGTCAGAGCTTCCTGAGTTGCTTGTTGCGGCCTTGTTGCCGTGTTTGGCGACCGGTATCCCGTGGCCGGCGACGGTAAAAGCGGCTGCGGTCGAAACGTTGAACGTTTTTGCCTTGCTTCCGCCTGTTCCGACGATGTCCACAAAATCTTTATGACGCGAAGCTATGCTTCGACAGCGCCGCTGCATCAGCGCGGCAACCTGAAATATCTCATTTTCGGTAAAGCCTTTTTCATTCCATCGGCGAAGCACCGAAGCGATCAGAGCTTCGTCCGATTCGCCGATCAGGGCATCGATAAATTCCTCGGTATCAGCGAAGGCCAGATCACCGCCTTTGCCAAATTCGTCAATGTATCTATGCAGGATCTTGCTCATAAGCCTCCTGTTTCGGCTATCTCTATCGCCTTTAGCAAAGCGGCCGCCTTGTTGACCGTTTCCTGAAATTCAGACGCGGGGACCGAGTCCGCGACAATGCCCGCTCCGGCCTGAACCGTGGCGACGCCGTTCTCAAGAACAAGCGTCCTGATGGCGATGCATGTGTCCATATTGCCAGCGTAATCAAAATAACCGACCGCGCCGGAATAGATGCCGCGAGGTGTCGGTTCCAGCCGGCTGATGATCTCAATAGCCGCTACCTTTGGCGCGCCGGAGACCGTTCCCGCCGGAAAGCACGAGGCAAGAGCGTCAAAGCGGTCAAGGCCGGTTTTGAGCCTAGCCGAAAGGTGGCTGACAAGATGCTGAACGTGTGAATATTTTTCGACACTCATCAAACCCGTGACCTCGACCGAACCGAACTCGGCGACGCGGCCAAGGTCATTTCGCCCGAGATCTACGAGCATCCGGTGTTCCGCGACCTCTTTTTTGTCCGCCGCCATTTCTGCCGCAAGCCGTTCGTCGTCATCGGGTGTTTTCCCTCGCGGGCGCGTTCCGGCTATCGGGCGGTATTCAAGATGTCCGTTACGGCTTCTGACAAGCATTTCCGGCGAGGCTCCGATAATTGAGCGGCCGTTGATATTTATCAGAAACATATACGGCGAAGGGTTCAGCGAACGCATTGCCCGGTAAATCGAAACTGCCGCTGCGTCGGTCGGGCGCGTAAAGCATTGCGACAGGACTACCTGATATGCGTCGCCCGCAAAGATGTATTCCTTCACGGTTTCGACGGCCTTTTCAAAATCTTTCTGTGTGAAATTGGCCGTGACCGGCTGTGGGGCCGTGTTTGGCTGCGTTTTCGGCACATTTACCGGCAGCGTTTCCAGTTTTTCGCGAAGGAGCCGGTTCGTTGCGCGGGCATTATGGAACATCTCGTCCAGCCGAGCGGCATCGCCCTCGGCCTCATCTATGAAAACCAGCGTGACGATCTTTATCACCTGCTTTGCGTGGTCAAAAGCGATGATCGTCCGGCAAAACATGAACGCGGCCTCATCCTCGCCAGATGGCAGCGACCTTGTAAGGCGCGGCTCGAACCATGCCGAACAGGAAAAATTCATCGCTCCGATGGCCCCGCCGGCAAAGCCGGGGAGCGATCCGTCATCCTCAATGGTGAACCGGCTGAAATGATCGCGAAGAAATGTGAGAATGGGCGTTTCGATCCGCCGTTCACCCGCTCCGTCACGATAAACAAAAAAATCATTGTTTCCGATGACGGTAAATTCGGGATCGACGCCGATAAACGAATATCGTGCCAGCGTTTCGCCGCCCTCGACCGATTCGAGCAGAAAAGAATCGCCTTTCTCATCAGCGAGTTTCAGGTAAACGGCTAGCGGCGTCAGCAGATCGGCCGGCATCGTGTGAACGACCGGAACCACATTTGCACTTTGTAAATAGCTGCTTGATGTCATCATTTCTGACAAAAAAACCGCCTGCAAAATATATTGACAGGCGGCGTGAGGTTAACTAAATTTCCGGTTTTGGCTTAAAAGCAGAGAACAGGAACAGAAAACACGGCCGCTGATGCCCGCCATGTTTGCCAGCTTTTTTGGTCGATATTGTTTCCGCTTATTGTTCTCATTATTTTGACAATCTTACTTGCGGGGCCGATGAAATGTCAATCGCCATATATAAACATGCGTTATCAAATATTCTCTAATATTATCTGAGCAATCGCTGTATCGCGGGTGTGTGATAGGGAAATGTGGATCCGTGCTGCTCCTAGCTCACGCATCAGCCTTTCGGCTTCGTTGCTGATCGCCAGCGACGGAGCACCGTTTCCGTCATTAACGACCTCGACATCGTGCCACGACAGTTTTCCCCGCCAGCCTGTTTTTAATGCCTTGAAAAAAGCCTCTTTTGCAGCAAAACGGGCGGCGTATGATTGATAAGAGGCGGCTCCGCGAGATTCGCAATACGCTCTTTCCGCAGGCGTAAAAATGCGTTCCGCAAAACGCGGTGTTCTGGTTATGGCATCGCGGATGCGATAGACTTCCACTATGTCAATGCCGGTCGAAACTATCATAACGAATGGGTCTGATGAGACTTTATCAGAAAGCGGCTTCTATTGGCGAGAGCGGAACGGTGTGAAGATGCTGGTTTCCGCACGGCTTGAAGCGGCGGGTTTTGCGAATGGCTTTTCGACGCGTCTTGGCGGTGTCTCGCCGTTTCCAGAGAACAGCCTCAATCTGGCGGGCTATGACGAAGACAGTGCGGAAAATATTGAAGAGAACCGCAGGCGATTTCTTTCCTTATTCGATCATGAATGTGAACTTGCGACCGTTTGGCAGGTGCATGGCGACGGAATAAAAGATGTCAGAACAATGGCCGAGGCCGGGAACGGCAATGACAAATATGACGCAGTTGTTTCTTCAATGCCGGACGTTCTGGCCGGCGTAAAGACCGCCGATTGCGTGCCTGTTCTCATTGCCGATCCGGTCAGCAAAAGTTTTGCGGCCGTTCACGCGGGCTGGCGCGGAACTGTCAGGTCTATCGCCGCCAAAGCGGTCAGAAAGCTTTCCGGTGAATATGGGGCGAAGCCTGAGAATATGCTTGCGGCGATCGGCCCCGCAGCGGCGTGTCAGAACTATGAGATCGGCCGTGAAGTGATGGATGCTTTTGCAGAAAACTTTTCGGACAGTGAAAAATATTTTACAGCTACGCGCGAGGGCCATGCGCTTGTTGACCTACACGCGGCAAATCGCGACCAGCTTATTGTCGAAGGGGTGAGGGCGGAAAACATCCAGACGGCGCCGTTCTGCACGATGGAACGAACCGACCTTTTCTTTTCCTATCGCGTGGAAAAGGCGAAGTTCGGAAAAACAGGCCGGCTTCTTTCAGTTATCGGCCGGATGTGAACGGACGGTCATCTAACTCTGGCTGTCAGTGTCACATTCTGTGTTTTCGGCGGATAGCAAACCTCATCAGTACATGCCTGATAGCGGACCGCCGCTTTGACTGTTATCGTCCTGCCGCGATAGTTTGCCGGAACCCGTACTGTAAAAGGAAATCTGACCGTTCCCTCGTACACATTGATAAGGTCGGGCGAGAACTGAAACTTTCGGTTCTTTCCTCGCGGATATGTTACGCCCGTTACGGTTGCTCCCGTCGCGGTAAGTCTTACGGTTGTCGGGATGGCGTATTGGCTTGCCGGTTTATTGGAATTGACGTGAAGATGGGCCGGAATGTTCAGCACGATGACTCCGCGCGCCGAACCGCCGCGAGCCACGGTGCCGTTGCCGATGGAACCGGAAACGGTCTGTCCGTTCGCGTCTGCAACACCGCCGCCAAATGCCGCAAATAGCACAAAAACCGCCAGAATAAGTGCTTTTTTCATATATTGATAATAATTCGGGAGAAGATATCAGTTGCTTTGATGCCGTGACACCAGCTCAAAGCTGTCCATCATTTTTTCAACACGCTCAACAAATTCCTCGCGCTCATCGTCCAGAATTTCCACCCGAAGCTCATACAGATCATTTTCGTCCTCGATGAATTTGTGGAATGAGATGATCTTGACACTGTTGTCGGCGTGAGTGCCTTCTAACAGCATAGCGGGAAACTGCCCGATATGAAAAGAACGGGCGTTCACGACCTCGACCTCACCGGCGATCTCGCCGCGCCGGCCGGCTATGCTTTTACCCGGAGAAAAATAGACGTTCGCCGCCGCAAGGCGAAGATCAGCAGAGTCGTCCGTGCCGAAATCGCGTGTGTATGCCGTCAGCAGGGCGTTGCCGACAGGTTCGACCGGATTGATGAATCCTTCGGGCTTGGTCAGCCTGAATCGTTCATGTTCTATCACTTCTTCGTCGTATGCGCTGGCGGCGTTCTTTTTGATCTTTGTCGATGCATATACCATCAACGCGACCAAAATAAGCCCCGGTATCAAAAGTTCCATGATCTCTCAACGTTTCAAACGGCCTTTGCCGCAAGCTGTCCGCAGGCGGCATAAATATCCCTTCCTCTTGGCTTTCGGACATAAGCGGACACACCGTTCTGCTCCAAAACGGCCTTGAAACGCTCGACCTGAACGTCATCCGGCGGAGCATACTCAAGAGGTTCGGCGGCATTATGCGGAATCAGATTTATCTTTACACGCCGCAGGTTGTATCGCCGCAAAAGTTCGGCCAATTCGGCGGCATGTTCCTCAGAATCGTTCGTGCCGCCAAGCAGGACATATTCGAACGTAAATCTTTCACCGCGTTTCAGCGTCCGTTCAAATGCCTTTGCCGCGTTCAGAAGCGTGTCAAGATTCCAGCGTTTGTTTATCGGCATCAGACGGTCGCGAAGCTCATCCGTCGGCGCCGAAAGCGATATGGCAAGGTTCGGCCTCTTTTCAAGTTTTGTGAATTCCTCGATCTTGGGAACGATCCCGGCGGTCGATACGGTAACACGCCCGGGAACGATGAACAGCCCGTTCTCATCAGACATTGTATCAAGAGCCTTTATCAGATCGTCAAAATTCAGGAACGGTTCGCCCGCTCCCATCGCGACGAGATTGGTCCCGTGCGGAGTTTCACCGCCAACGCCGTAAACGTCGTTCAGAACGATAATGATCTGTTCTATTATCTCGCCCGCCGTCAGGCTGCGGAGAATGCCAAGCTGTGCCGTAAGGCAAAAATCGCATTTCAGCGCACAGCCTGATTGCGAGGAAAAGCAGATCGTGTCGCGGTTCTCCGTTGGGATAAAGACCGTTTCGACCGGATAGCCGTCGTGAGTTTTCATCAAAAATCGCCGTGTGCCGTCCGATGACAGATAGCGTGATTCGACATTAAGCGTTTCGGTCACGGCAATGTCGCTGAGTTTTTCCCGCAATGCCTTTGGCAGATCGGTCAATTCACTGAGGTTTCGGACACGCCTTTGGTGAAGCCCGCGAAAGATCTGATCGGCGCGGTAACGCGGCTCGCCGTGTTCGGCAAGCAGTTCCACAAGCTCCGCGCGTGAATGACCGATAAGATGCGGTTTTTCCACCATAACAAATATCATAACGCAGTGAACGCCCAATGTGCATCATCGGGAAAACACCGTGTTGGTCTGTTATCATACTCAGAGATATTTCCGAGATGAGAACGCACCTTTCGTTAACAACACCGAGACCATACCTTTTCGCCGTATTATTTGTTGTCGTCGCTGCGATCTTTGCGGGTTGTAATGCCCCGAATGTAATAACAGAGAATGCGAACGTCAACGACGCGATGCCTGCCGATTCGCCGAACACGGTGGACAGCGTTCACCTTCCGTACGGCAATCCTTCCAATGCCGGTGCGAACGACAAGGACAATTATCTGATAGTCGGCGAAGGCTCGGTGATCTCTTATAACGACAGTCGCGGCACGGCGAACTGGATAGCCTGGCGGACAACGCGGAACGACCTCGGCAATTCGATACCGAGGCCGGATTTTCGCCACGATCCGCGTCTTCCGGCGGTCTTTGAACCCGTCGAATATTACGACTATTCGGGCAGCGGTTATGACAGAGGCCATCTGGTTCCGAGCGCCGACCGCTTTGCCAATAAAAAGCTGAACAATGAGACATTTTATCTGACGAACATAATGCCGCAGACACCAGCCTTGAATCAGAAACCCTGGGAAAAACTCGAATCGGAGATAAGATCGCTTGTTCGCGCGAGAAACGGTTTTGACGCGTATCAGATAGCGGGCGGCTACGGTTCGCTCCCGACAAAAAAAGGCAGGCTGACGGCGCCGACAAACTGCTGGAAGGTCGTCGTTCTGATACCTCGCGGAGCGGATCCCGCAGCGATAAACGAAAGGACGCGGATCATCGCCGTGGATATGCCGAACACAAAGGGAATTGAGGACAGGCCGTGGCGGAGCTTTTCGACAACGGTGCGGGCCATCGAGGAAAAGACAGGATATGATCTTTTTTCCGCATTACCGAAGGAATTGCAGGATAAAATAGAGACCCGCATCGAGATAAAAAACCCGTGACGACACATGATGTTTAATTCGACAAGGCCGCTCTCTGCGATCAGGGTATTTGAGGTTGGCATTGCGTTTTTAACAAATGGAGTGTAAATTCCGACAATAAACCCGGATAACGCAATAGGCGTTCTTCTTATATAATTGCGTTCTTTGCATCTTGGCGTGAAAATAAGATCTGTTTCACGCAAAGCCGCCAAGCTCGCAAAGAAAAATACAAAGGAGAAAACAAAGTACCTACATTACTTCTCCTAACGCCTAATTCGGAATAAACAAACAAAGCCCGTTCAAGGGATCAAAGAAAACAATGAAAAATCCGTTTCTTGAGAAGTTCCGTCCGTACATTCCGGCCTCGGTGACAAACTTGCGCGAGCTTACGCCCGTGCCGCTCATCGTCGGTGTTCTGCTTGGCGTCATCTTTGGGGCATCGTCGCTTTATCTGGTGCTCAAGGTTGGCCTGACCGTTTCGGCGTCAATACCGGTCGCGGTCATTTCGATTACGCTGTTTCGCATACTGTCAAAAATGGGAGCGCGTGATGCGACCATACTTGAACACAACATCGTCCAGACAACAGGTTCGGCGGGCGAATCAATAGCGTTCGGCATCGGCGTAACTATGCCCGCGATATTGATCCTCGGGTTCGATCTGGAGATATGGCGGGTAACAATGGTCGCCGTGCTTGGCGGCTTGCTGGGCATTTTGATGATGATCCCGCTGCGGCGCGCTCTTATTCGCGACCAGCATGGCATCCTGAAATACCCCGAAGGAACGGCCTGCGCACAGGTTCTCATTGCAGGAGCCTCGGAAGAATCAAAACAGCATTCTGAAATTGCAAAGAAAGGCGATTCATCTGCCGCAAAAGGTGGGATGGTGATCGCATCCGGGTTCGGCATCGGCTTCATCTACAGCGCCATAATGAAGGTCTTCAGCGGATGGAAGGAATACCCCGAAAAGATATTCGGTGAACCGTTTCGCGGCGGCAGCGTCTCGCTTGAGAACAATCCGGCATTGCTCGGTGTCGGTTATATCATCGGGCCAAGGATCGCGGGAATAATGTTCGCGGGCGGTGCGATGGCGTATTGGGTGCTGATACCGATGATCAGATATTTCGGCGAATATCTTACGGAACCGCTTGCTCCGGCAACGACGCTCATAAAGGATATGCCGATCGAGGGAGCGGGCAGCATCCAGAGCGAATATATCCTTTACATCGGCGCGGGCGCGGTCACGGCAGGCGGCATCATATCGCTGATACGCTCGCTCCCGACGATCTGGGGTGGGCTCAAAGGCGGCATCGCTGATTTTCAGGCGAAACGAGCCAACAATAAAAACGGCGAGGACGGAGCTTTGCCGCGAACCGAACAGGACATTTCGCTGAAATGGGTCGTTATCGGCATACTGGCGCTGATAGTCGTCATTACGCTGATGCCTTCGCTGAAGATGAATCTGCTTGGGGCAATTCTGATAATTGTTCTCGGATTTCTTTTTGTCACGGTCTCATCGCGGCTGACGGGCGAGATCGGCTCGTCGTCAAATCCCATATCGGGCATGACCGTTGCCACGCTGCTTTTTACATCATTGGCATTTCTGCTGCTTGGCTGGACGGCTCCCGATCCTTATTTCGTTACGGCACTGAGCGTCGGCGGCATCGTCTGCATTGCGGCGTCAAACGGCGGCACAACGTCGCAAGACCTGAAAACCGGCTTTTGGGTGGGCGGTACGCCGTGGAAACAGCAAACTGCAATTCTTGTCGGCGCCCTGGCATCCGCTCTGCTGCTTGGGCCGATCCTTATACAGTTGAACAATTCCTCGACGGTCTATCAGCCCGTGGCTCCAAATGCGTTCGCGGCTGAGTTTCAGGTTCCCGCGGACGAACTTGCCAAAAACGGCAGCGAACTGAAGGCGGAGAAGGTCGGCGGCTATTACGGGGAAAAAGACACGGCAAACTATCGCGTCTGGCACAACACTGACGCCAGCCGCGGCCCGACGGGCAAATATCTGGTCGGAATGCAGGGAAAGCCCGCGTATCTGGTCGATCCCGGCATAAACGGAGTTATCACACAGACGCAGACCGGCGTTGACGCGGACGGAAACCCCGTGATGCAGTCGGTCGAAAAATACCGCGCGCCAAAGGCCACGCTGATGAGCTATATCATCCAGGGCATTCTCAGCCAACAGCTTCCGTGGGCTTTGGTGATCCTTGGGGTGATGATCTCCCTGACGCTGGAATTTTGCGGCATCTCGTCGCTGGCGTTTGCGGTCGGGCTTTACCTGCCGATCTCGGCGTCGTCGCCGATCTTTTTCGGCGGGCTGGTCCGTTTGGGCGTTGATAAATATCTCAAGCGAAAATTTGCCGAAAAGAACCTGACCGAAGAGGAGTTCATCGCCGAAACGGACAAGAGTTCGGGTGTTCTGCTTGCTTCGGGTTACATTGCCGGCGGTGCGTTGGCGGGGATACTGGTTGCCCTCTCAGCCGTCTATTTTGGCGATATGATATCGAATATCAGCAAAATGGCAGAGGCAGGAAATCCGTTTTACAATGGCGACTTTTCAGATATTTTGTCTATGATACCGTTTGCGGCATTGGCGGTGTTTCTTTATCTGGTTGGCCGCGACAGGTTCTTTACCGGAGCGGAAAACGAAAAAAATGCCGAGGAAGGATAAACATTTGTAAGCAATTGTGAAATTTTGTTTTACCTTTTTGTGAAAGACACGTATAATAACTGCGCGTGTCTTTCCTTTTTTTGCCTTTGGCACGCCCCCGGAAAGGCAAAACTTGCCCCAAATTTTGTGTGGGTCTTATACCGAAGAAAGTTCGGTTTCATCACCCTGACAGCAATAAATATGTTCCATTTCTCGACAACCGCGACGAGCAAGGTACGGTTTTATGTGATGATCGCCATGGCAGCGGTTTTGGTCGGCTGCACGGCCCGGACGGAAACCGCGACCCATCGATCCAACACCGAAAAGAACACTCAGGCTGAGAATAAACAGGCCTCCGCCAATACCTCGGCAAACGCAGGCGGGCCGTTGATAGAGATCAAACCCGGTTCTCCGGCGGAAACAGTTCGTGTTTTTTACGAAAAGCTCCGCGAGGGCAAGATCCGCGAGGCGATCTATCTGACCAATCTTCGCCCGGCGATAGAAGGGCTTACCGAAGCCGAACTGAAGGAATTTTCGGTCGATTTTGACGCGGTCGCAAAGCGGGTTCCGGCACGAATAACCATCAACGGAGAGGTCATCAGCGGAGATGACGCCACCGTTATGGTCAAGCTGCCGTCGGAAGACAATGAGGGTGAATTTGATGACCAGCAGCTGCATCTGAAAAAGAAAGGCGAGCATTGGACGATCATAAGCGCCGATGCTGAAGCTGAAAAGAAGATCCTTGCGGAAGGCAAGAACTATTTCCGCAACCTGAAAATTGACACGCATCAGGAAGAGGCAAAGAAGATGCTTGAACGTCTGGCAAAGGCCCAGATAGCATTTTCGGCTGAAAATCCCGGCACATTTGGCGAGATCACGCGTCTGATCGAGCTTGGGTATCTGCCCGCGGATATAACCTCAAGCGAGTCAACAGGCTATAACTACGAACTGCACCTGACGGATGGCCGCAGGAACTATTACGCGACGGCAACGCCCGCCGTTTACGGCAAAACGGGGAAGAATTCGTACATTCTGGTGCCGAGCGAGAAGGGGCCGCCGGTGGTAAGCGGCCGTGACAACAAGGGGAAACCGCTGCAAAAGTAACATGCGTGTTACAAAAAACTCATTTACATTTGCAGGGAAAATTGTTTAACATTATCTTTTTCAACAAGTTGGTCTGGATTTGATGGTGTTGAACACAAGGGAAGTGAAGCGATGATAAGAGATCTGGTATCAAAACTGACGGGTTTGATGGCTGAAACGTCTCATTCTGCGCGAAAGAAACACAGCCTTCCTATCAAGATCACATTTGAGCCGCTGCTGACGACCGGAAAGCTGATGTCGCCGTCAGAAAAGCTTTTTATCACCGGCGAAACCAGCGACCTCAGCCGCACGGGCGTCGGGTTTATCGTTTCGTCCATACGCGTTCGCGAAAATTATCTGGTTGGCCAGGACAGGCCGCTGACGGCCGAAATTGACTTGCCGGGCGGAAAGGTCAGGATGAAGGTCATCGGGCGGCGATATGAAAAAGTGGGCATACACCTTTCGACCGAGAGGTTCCTGATCGGGGCCGAGATCGTTGAGATCAGCGACACCGACCGTGAACGATACGAGTATTTCCTCAAATTCGGCAAACGCAAAAAAGCAGCCTCACCGAGTCTTGAAATGGGCGGGAACTAAGAAGGCCCAAAATAATTATCAACGCCGGCGTTGGGTATATCCTGACGCCTTTTCGTTTTATACTTAACAATATATGAACAATGAGGTCGGAATAGGATTTATCGGAAGCGGTTTTGCGAGAACGGTACAGATGCCCGCGTTCAGAGAGTGCGCAGGAGCGAGGCTGGTCTCAGTTTCGAGCGGACGTTTGGAAAATGCGGAGGCGGCCGCGCGGCAATTTGAGGTGCCGCATTTTTCCGGCGACTGGCGGCAAACCATCGAGCATCCTGAGGTCGATCTGGTCTGCATTACCACGCCGCCAAATTTGCATCATGAAATGGTGATGTTTGCTGTTGAAAAGGGCAAACATATTCTGGCGGAAAAGCCGATGGCGATGAATCTGGCCGAAGCCGAGGAAATGGCCGCAGCGGCGGCAGTGGGCGGCAAATTGGCGTTGATCGACCATGAGCTGCGGTTCCAACGCGGGCGACAGAAGGCGCGAGCAATGCTGCATCAGGGCGAGATCGGCATCGTCCGCCACGCAAAATATAATTTTCGGGCGCCGCATCGCGGCGATCCCAATCTGCCGTGGACATGGTGGTCGGATATCGAAGCAGGCGGCGGAGCGCTAGGCGCGATCAATTCTCATGTTATCGATTCGTTCAACTGGTTCCTTGCGGCGGAAATATCATCGGTTTTCTGCCAGCTTCAAACCCATGTCAAAGAACGTCCTCACGGCGACGGCCTTCGTCAGGTCACGACCGACGACGAGGCGAATATGCTCCTCCGATTTTCGGACGGGCCGATAACCAAAAACACAACGGGATTGGTTTCGGTCTCAATGGTCGAGCAGCCGGAGTATCTGAACCGGATCGAGTTTTTCGGGACGCTGGGAGCAATGCGGATCGACCAACGCGGTGAGATCTTTGTTGCAAAGAATGGGGAAGAGTGGCAACAGGCCGAAGCCTACATCGGCCGCAATCTCGAGGGTGCTCCTGATACGGGTTTTGCGCGGGGGTTTGTGGAATTTGCTCCGCTCATTATTGACGCTATCAGGACAGGTTCGTCATCTATCGAACACGCGGCAACATTTGAGGACGGAGTAAAAGTGCAGCGCGTTCTCGATGCCGCACGTGCGTCCGACCGCACGGGAATCGTGGTCACGCTAGGATAAAACGGGGACGGGTTATTTGTCGGGCATTATGGATATGTCGCTTTGGGTTGCGGCCAGATGGCGTTCGGCTATCTCCAGCGCAGCGTAAATGTCCTTGCCAAAGTTTTCACGGCCTACCGTATCGACCAGGCCGCTTTGTCGCATGACACGATACACTGAACGCGAAACTGCCGAGAACACAAGCAGATACCCGTTCGACCTGGCTTCGGATGCAAGCTCTTCCAAAATATGAATGCCGCTGGCGTCTATGGTCAGGACGTTTCGCATACGCAGTATCAGCACCTTTGGCCTGCCGCCGATAATGCGGAGCGATTCCTTGAACTGGCTCACCGATCCAAAAAAGAGCGAGCCGTGTACCTCAAAGACCTCGACGCGGTCCGGGACCTCGATCTGTGTCATGTCACGGGCCTCGACCTCTTCGTCCTCGCCTTTTAGCCTGTTCGTTATCTGGCTGACATGGCTTTCGTCAGAGACCTTGTTCATAAACAGGAACGCGGCCAGCAAAATGCCTACCTGAATGGCGACGGTCAGTTCGATGAATACGGTCAGAAAAAATGTCACAAGCAGAACCGCAACGTCGCTTTTCGGGCTTTTGAGCAGGTGGGCAAACTCGCGCCAGTCGCTCATGTTGTAGGCAACAACGATCAGGACCGCTGCCAGAGTTGCCATCGGGATCATTGCCGCCCATTTGCCGATGAAAAGCAGCACAAGCAAAAGAAATGCACAGTGAATGACCGAAGCGACGGGTGTTTTGCCGCCGCTTTTGATATTGGTTGCCGTGCGGGCAATGGCCCCCGTTGCCGGAATGCCGCCAAAGATGGCCGATGCGATATTGCCTGCTCCCTGGCCGACAAGCTCCATGTTCGAGCGGTGGCGTTTACCGGTCATGCCGTCGGCGACGACCGCCGAAAGGAGTGATTCAAGCCCTGCGAGTATCGCTATGGTCAGCGCCGGTGTGAACATTTCCTGAAACACCTGCCAACTGACCGAAGGCAGCGACGGTGTCGGCAGGTTTGTCGGCATACCGCCAAAACGCGATTCGATGGTGGCAACGGGAATGTTAAATATCTGTACCACCGCCGTCACAGCCAGAATAGCAATAAGCTGACCGGGAACTTTTGTCGTTACCCGCGGCCAAAGAATGATTATCAGCAGGGACGCAACACCGACAGCCAATGTGTATGGATCAAAGGTGGAGAAATGCTTTGCGTATTCGATCCATTTTTCGGTGAGGTCGGCGGGGACATTCTCTATTTGCAGGCCGAACAGATCAGCCACCTGTGATGAGAATATTATCAGGGCAATGCCTGACGTAAAGCCCACAATGACCGGATAAGGGACGAATTTGAGCAATGCCCCCATCCGCAAAAATCCCATCACGACCAGCATCACACCGGCGATGAACGTCGCCACCACGAGGCCGTCATAGCCGTATTTTTGCACTACGCCGTAAACGATGACGACGAACGCTCCGGTCGGCCCGCTGATCTGTACGCCCGAACCGCCAAGTATCGCGATGACAAATCCCGCGACGATGGCTGTATAAAGTCCCTGTTCGGGCTTTACACCCGAGGCTATCGCCAACGCGATGGCAAGCGGCAGGGCGACAATACCAACTGTCAGGCCGCCCATAAGGTCGCCCCGGAACAGCTGCTTTGTATAGCCTTCGCGAAAAGTGTTTACTATTTCCGGTTCAAGTTTGCGGTGCATAACTTATCAGTCTCGTTCGATATCGATTCCTTTTAATAAGCGGTCGATCTGTTCTGCGGAGGGCAAATGTCCCTGCAATTCTTCAGGAAGCTGAGAGACCAAGCTATATTGTGCTACGCCAATCGGCGAGATCGATTGCTGGAGTGCATATTCAACGACAGTTTTATCTTTGCTTTTACACAAAAGTATCCCGATGGATGGGTTTTCATCGGGAAGCCGCACATCATTATTTAATGCCGCGAGGTAAAACTGCATTTTGCCGATATACTCAGGAAGAAATTCGCCAATCTTAATCTCTATGGCAACCAGCGACCTTAAGAGCCTGTGATACAAAAGCAGATCGACAAAATATTCTTTATCCGAAACGTATAAGCGATATTGGCTGCCGATGAAAGCGAACATACCACCCATTTCACGAAGAAATGTCTCGACTTTTGAAATAAGGGCCTGTTCCAGTTGACGTTCGGAATATTCACTGCCAAGTTCAAGGAAATCAAATATATACTCGTCCTTAACGGCAAGTTTTGCCTGGTCACGATATTGTTCCGCTATCGTTTGGTCGAAATTGGTTTGATTGAGAAGGGTGCGCTCATAGTCTTTGTTGTCGATCCGGTGAATCAATACCCGGCTTGTCCAACCGAATTTCCTTGTCATCCGAATATAGAATTCACGCTCCTGACTGTCCTTGCATTTGCTGAAAATAATGGTGTTATGGGTCCAGCCAATTTCTCCAATCATTGATTGGAGTTTTTCATTAGCCTTGTATTCGATATAAAATTGCCGCATATACCAGAGATTCTGCGACGAAAAACCTCTGTACTCAGGAAATTCCTGCCGGAGATCTTCGGACAACTGTTTAACCACCGACTTTCCCCAATTTTCATCCTTTTGGCGCTCGACGATAGTTTTACCGATGTCCCAATACAAGGAAATAAGCTCGCGATTGACGGCTTTCAAAGCGGTATATTGTGCCGCTTTGATACGCTCTTTGATCTCTCTGAGAAGATCTGTGTAGGATCGCTGGATCAGATCGGGCATCTTTTCTTTTCAGAATCCGGCGGCATCACCGCCTGGCTTATTCGTCAACTGGAAATTCTCCAGCCAATGATTGGAGAATCTCTGCAGCCATTGGCTGCACTATTTGACTTTTCCCGCAACTTCTTCTCTGGCAATAGTTTCCTGCTCACCAGTTTGCATATTTTTCATGGTTACTTTGCCTTCGGCGAGTTCGCTTTCGCCAAGGATGCAGGCGTAGGGGACTTTTATTGCGTCGGCGTATTTTAGCTGCTTGCCTAGCTTGTCGGGTTCGGGATAGAGCGTGACGCGTAAACCAGATCGCCGGAGTTCATTTGCCAGCCGAAGCGATTCCGTGAGCGTTTCTTCGCTCCAGACCGTGACCATTACGTCGGCGGGTGCGGATTCGGCGATCTCCGGCGGGAACATTCCGCGCTCGTCCATAACGACCAAAATGCGTTCCAGCCCCAACGAGAAACCGCACGCCGGGATCTGCTCTTTGCCGAACATTCCTATCAAGCCATCGTAACGCCCGCCTCCGCCGATACTGCCTTTGAAATCGCCATCGGTCAGGACAATTTCAAATATTGCACCGGTGTAATATGAAAGGCCACGTGCGAGGGTTGCATCAATTAAGATATTTGTTTCAGTAGTAGCCAGCTGAAGTAAATTTTTGAGATTTCTCAGATCATCGTTAGCTTTTTTTGCTATTTCATTTGAGACAAACTTCGCATCATGGAGTGTTAATATTGCATCGTTCCAATCTTTATTCCGGTCAATAACCGACAGGTAATCTGTACTTTCCTTCTCAAAATAGTCACGTAAATTAACAAGGTATGAATTGACAAAATCCTTGACGGCTTGTTCTTCAAAGCCATTTTCTAAAAACTCCGACGTCACGCCATTGATACCAATTTTGTCAAATTTATCCAGAATAACGATTGCTTCATTTAGCCGATTCTCTGGAAACCTATGTGCTAAAATACCAAACAGAATGTCTCTGTGATTTACACGTATCTGAAAGTCCTCAAAACCCAATTTTGTTAGAATCTTGCTTACCGCTAAAATCAATTCGGCCTCAACAGCCACTGACGTTGAGCCGATGGAGTCAACGTCACACTGGTAAAATTCGCGATAACGGCCGCGTGCCGGGCGGTCGGCCCGCCAGACGGGCTGTATTTGATAGCGTTTGAAAAATTTAGGCAGGCCGTTCCTGTGGTTAGCGACGACGCGGGCGAGAGGAACGGTCAGGTCGTAGCGCAAAGCCAGATCGGCAAGACCGGAGACAGAAGACGAGAGATCGGAGACAGGAGTGGATGATCCCATCTCTTGTCTCCCTTCTCCAGTCTCCTGTCTAAGTTTTTCGCCGCGTTTGAGTATCTTGAAGATAAGCTGGTTGCCTTCCTCGCCGTATTTGCCCATCAGCGTATCGAGGTTTTCGACAGCGGGCGTTTCGAGCGGTTCAAAGCCGTAGCTTTCGTAAACTTCCCTGATGATATTGATGACGTAGTTGCGTTTGCGTACGTCCGCTGGCAAAAAATCGCGCATACCGCGCGCCGGGTTCGTCTTCGACATAAAAGAGATTCTACCGCAGAGAAGGCCAAGAAATGAAAGGAAGACAGCTTATAACCAACGATTGTCGATCATAAGCTGTTAATGACAGGTGCGGCCATCAGAATTGAGTGCTATTTACTGAACCACGAATAGCCTATGTAAAAAACATTTGCGTTGTAGCCCGGATTTATCTCGCCGATGTTCATATTCGAGATATGAAAATAACGATAGCCAAAGCTGACGGCCTGTCTTTTATTGACGCTGTACATTACGCCGCCGCCAAAATCCCCGGCAAAATTATAACTCGGGCTTTCCGGCACAGGTATCGGCTTGGATGAAAAAACAAATCCGGCACCGACACGAGCATACGGTTTAAGCCTCTTTTCCGGGCGGAAAACAAATCTGAAACCGGCCGGCATTACGCCCCAGGCATAGGTATTTTCGCGAACTGTCGGTGCGACATCGGGCGTTTGCTCTTCAGAGATAAATGCGGGGTTCGTGACCTCGTTCTTTATTGCAATGGCGAGCGGGATCGCCTCAAAAAGGTATTCGTACGTTATCGGGCCTTTCGTGCCAATGACCTTTCCGGCGTGGACGCTCACGCTGCCAAACTTTCTTCCCTCGGTGTTGTATTCCTTGTTTCCGCTGAAAAATGTCGGCTGCATTGGGGCAAAGCCCGCCTCAATGCCAACTTCCCAGGCGCCGCGCCGGAGCTTCCAATTAACGGGCGGCTCATCGGTGAGGCGATGAGTCGTATCTGTTTCATCAACGGTTTCTATTGATGTAAAGGGCTGGTCGGCATTCTGTCCCAAAACATTCAAGGAGAAACACAAAAAAGCGATGCCAAGCGTCAACTTGGCCAGTGTTAAATAATGCAAAATCAATGATCTCCCAATCAAAATGCAGGCATTTAAGCCAATAGTTCTCCCCACGAATGAAGGTCGTATTTTCCAGGAAAGGGTTAACGATATTTTTCGAGGAGGTTTAAATAGTTTTGCCAAAAGAGAGGCAGGTCGTCAAGTTCCTCCGGTTCCAAAGGCCTTTTCACCCGCGCGGGCGATCCCATTACAAGCGAACCGGGCGGCACTTGCGTTCCCGGTGTCAGAAGCGAACCGGCGGCGACCAGTGAACGAGCGCCGACGCGAACGCCGTCAAGCAATATCGATCCGATGCCGATAAGGCAGCCGCTCTCAACATGACAGCCGTGGAGCGTCACGCGGTGGCCGACAGTGACCTCGTCCTCAACAACGGTCGAATGCGTCCCGGAACTGACGTGGATGACCGATGCGTCCTGTATGTTCGTCCTTGCTCCGATGCGGATGTAATTGACATCGCCGCGAACGACACAGCCGTACCAGATGCTCGATCCGGCGCCGACCTCAACATCGCCGATAATGTCGGCGCTTTCGGCGATGAAGGCCGTCTCGTCGATCTTTGGATAAATACCGTCAAATGCTTTGATCATTTTCTAATGGTAGCAAAAGCCGTCGGTCATGCCCGCAAAAGCTTCTTTTTCACCGCCGATGTTATTTGCGTGACCTCGGTTATTTTAAGCAGCTTTGCCATAACGATGAACGTAATGCCGCCGAGGCCGATAGGCACAAACGCCTCCAGTAAACGTATCGTCAGTGTTTTAGATGCAAACTGGGATGTCAGATAAAGATAGCTGAAATAACAAACAGCCGACATAATGGCCGAGGCGGCGACGATCTTTGCCACAGCCGTCAGCACATCGCGCCCGTTTATGCCGTCGATGCGTTTTCGCATCAGATATGCAAGGGCGAGAAAATTGAACAAAGCGACGATGGACGTTGCCAGAGCGACGCCGACGTGTCCGAAGCCGTTAGGGCGTTCCGGCGAAACGCCAATGGTCGAAAAAAGCATCATAAACCCGAAACTTGCCGGAATATGAACGGCGATGGACGCGAGGCTTACGTACATCGGCGTTTTTGCGTCATCGAGAGCGTAAAATGACGGTGACAACACCTTTATTGCGGCATATCCGGCCAGCCCGACCGAATACGCTGCCAAAGCCCAGCCGGTCATGTTCGTATCAAGCCCCGTGAAGCGGCCGCGTTCGTATATCAGCGAAATTATCGGATCGGCAAGGACGACCAATCCGCACGCGGACGGAATTGCCAGCAGAAACACGAGCCGAAGCGCTCCCGAAAGCGTGCTGCGAAACTTGTCTATGTTGTTTTCAGAGACCAGACGCGAGAGCGTCGGTATCGCGGCCGTGCCAACCGCAACGCCGAATACGCCTATCGGAAACTGCATCAGGCGAAACGAATAGCTGAGCCATGAAAGGCCACCCTCAATGCCTGACGCCACGATGGTGTCGGTCAGCACCTTTATCTGAACCGCCGATGTGCCGATGATCGCCGGGGCCATCAGCAGGGCCACGCGGCGGACGCCGGGATCGCGAAAACTGATGCGCGGTGTGAACCGAAACCCGACCTTCAGAAGCGAAGGTACCTGAATAAGGAACTGCGCGGCCCCGCCGATCAGCGTGCCGATGGACATACCGATTATCGCCCATTGGGCCGCGTCGCTCGGAATGGCAAATTTGTCATACGATGGTTCCCATGTGCCGCCGCTCAGCCAATAGGCGAAAATAAGCCCAAAGGTTATCGAGGCGATGTTGAATGCGGTCGATGCGGACGCCGGTATGCCGAACCTGCCCTTTGTGTTCAAAACGCCCATTGCCAAAGCGGCCAGAGCCACAAGCAATATGAACGGGAACATTATCTGCATCAGCACGGTCGCCAACGCTGCCTTTTCTTCCGGGTAGAAATGGTTTGGGTCGCCAAGATAATTATAGGTAAGCGCCTTTACAAGCAGCGGCGAGAACAGAATGCCGAGCAGCGTGATAACGCTGAGAACCACGGCGAGGCCGTTGAAAACAAGGCTGGCAAGCCGCCACGCCTCGGCCTCATTCTTCTTTATCTGATAATCGGTGAAGACCTTTACAAAGGCCGCCGAAAGTGCTCCTTCGGCAAACAGGTCGCGCAGCAGGTTCGGGATGCGAAAGCCGACCAGAAAAACGTCGTACAGAAAACCTGCCCCGAAAAAATTGGCGAATATCGTTTCACGGACCAGCCCAAGCACCCTTGAGAACATCACCGCAATGGAAACGATCCCGGCCGAACGGGCGACACTTTTGGGTTTTTCAGCGACGGGCTGTTCGATGTTCTCAGGTAAGGCGGGATCGCCAAGCTGCTCCGGCGTTTCTCCTTCTGGCGGTACTTTCTCTATTTCGGTCATTGAGATAGGCGAATGCAAAACGGCCTGCTCTATCTTACGGCATCAGAGACGGGAAATAAAAATGAGGAAGCCTTATTGAAACAGCTTCCTCACAGTTCGATCTTTTTATGCAGGGTTAACTGATAACCCTTGGGCGTCCGTCAGGATAGGAAATTCTCGTTTTTGCAAGGCGGGAAACATGGGACACCGGAGCGTAACGGATCTGTGCCGCTCCGCCAAACTGGCCCTGTATCAGTGATATGTAATTGTTCTGGAAACTCCTGAACCGTGCCACGCTTCCGCGCTGATTGAATATAACAAAAAGGAATGTACCCTGCCGTGTGTGGACCTCTCCGGCAAGGGCGCTGACGCCGCTGTCAGTGTTGTTCAGCGTGCCGGTCTTGCCGACGACGCTTCCGCGTGAAAAATCGGTCGCAAAACGGCCTTCCAGCGTGCCTTCATCCATCCCCGCAACGGGCATGATGTCAGCAAAGGTCATGTTCCAGCCGGAAAGCTCCGATCTCAAGGCCCGCAAAAGCTTCATCATGGCGGAAGCCGAGACCCTGTTGATGCCAAGCCCGCTTGCCGTTTGCAGCGAAAACTCGGCAGGTGTGACCTTTGCGGCCTGTTGAGCTATTCGGGCCACCGCATAAGGGCCGCCGACTGTGTCTCCCAGCCGTTCGGACAGAAAATTGTTGGAGTAGCTCATCATCACCTTCACGATCTCCCTCATCGGGGCGGATTCGTGCGAGAACAGAAGGCGAAGGCTGCTCGGCATCGGCTGTACATAAACGCCGCCGGTAAAAACGACGCCCGGTGTCTCATTCAACTGATTGAACTGGCCGGAATTTATCCTGTAAGCTCCCCATGCCCGCGTGGCGGCCGCCGAACGCTTTGCCGCGTCCATTGTCGCGAACAGCGTCTGGCTGGAACGCGGAACGGACGGAGAATAGTTCATGATGAAATTGTCAGCTACGACAAGGTCGCCCTTAATGACGCGGATGCCCATTCGGTTCAGTTCGTTGGCAAGGCGGGTTGCGTCCTCAAATGAAAACACAGGGTCACTACCGGATATATATAGATTGCCGTGTATGGTGGCGGTTTCCTGCTCATAGCTTCCGTCCGTCCATACGTTGGTCGAGAATCTGTGGTCGGGGCCGAATGTTTTCAGCACCGCATAGCTGGTCGCGATCTTTACGTTCGACGCCGGATTGAGCGGTATGTTCGATCCGCTTTCGACAACGATATTTCCTTCGAGCGATTCGACCAAAATTCCCGAATAACCGGGGATCGAGGTTTCTGCAAGAAGCGGGATCGAGGTTCTTATCGGGTTGGCCGATATTACCGCCGGGTTGACAATATCAACAGCGGTCGAACTGGTCGTTCTGCGGACCAGCGGCGTCGGCGATACCGCAGGATACGGATCTTCCCGATACACCTTTATTTCCTGCAGAAGCGGCTGCGGAGCGTTGCTCTGTTGAGCAAACACGGCATTAGTGCCGACGATCAGGAAAGCGATGCCCAGCCAAAAGGCTTTTGTAAAACTAAAACTTTTCATCAACGATGTTCGTTAGGGTGAGTGGATCGGGCGGGGAAGTATCCCACGTTCCGTATCTAACTATATCACATTTACCACCCTGCAATTCAACCCCTAAGGTAAACAACCGGCCAAACGATGCGGCCGCTCTACGATATATACGATGAAGATCGCCAGTTTTGCGATGCTTGGAATAATTTGTATTGCTTATGGCCTCAACGCATATTCCTTATACTTATTACAATAACGCTCGTGCGAGCCGCACGGTTCAGAAAATTTATTGACACAATTTTGACACAGACGTAAAATCAACAGTTACCCAGGCTGTGAAAAAAGAAAAAGTTCCTTTGACCTTTGAAAATATCAGGGCGGTCCACACAGAGCGGCATGACGAGATAAAAGGGCGTCTTGCCGAATTTCGCTCAGTATGGCTGGGCGGATCGGACCTTCGGTTGTGGGAAGAGATGGTGTTCTGTTTCTTTACCGGAGGCTGTTCGGCACGAATGGGCATCAGGTCCATTGAGGCCGTCCGGCATCTGCTCGCTGACGGGTCGCAGCAGGACCTGGCGGCGGCGCTGACCGGCGTTCACCGCTATCCCAATGCCCGTTCCCGATATATTGTCGCTTCACGCGATCATCTGATGGAACATTGCGGGCTGCGGCTTCGCGAAAAGCTGTCGTCGTTTTCGGACGACATGGAACGCAGGGACTGGCTGGTCAAAGACAAGGGGATCAAAGGCCTCGGCTATAAGGAAGCAAGCCATTACTTGCGAAACATCGGTTTTTCAGGATATGCCATCCTGGACAAACACGTTCTGAACTGTCTTGCGGAACTCGGGCTTATAGATGACCCGTCGCCTCCAACCCGACGTGACAGATACATTGCCACGGAAACCGCCCTGAGGGATCTGTCATCCGACCTGAACATAGACATGGACGAAATGGACCTGGTTCTCTGGTCCATGAAGACAGGCGAGATACTCAAATAGACAGCCGGCTTAAAAGAACGAACGGAGGAGTTTGGAAATGAAAGAAGTTTATTCGCTTCGGCGGCTTATCTCTGGCCGGTCCCGTTTTGCAGGACTGGCTTTATGCCTCCTTGTCATACTCTCGCCCGCAGCCTTTGCGTTTGAGGCCGACATCTACCAGATACTGCCCGGCAATACCAAAAAGATCGTCAAACAGGCGGACAAACTGCTCCGGCAGGGAAAATTGGCGGAGGCGGAATCATTTCTGAAGCGCGCGACCGAAGCTCATCCGGACGATTCGGCCATACGGCTGCGGGTCGCCTATCTTCATCTGAAGCAGCGGCGGGTTGTTGATGCCTATAACATCAGTTTGGGCATTGCACAGGCCGAGGAAAAGAACTCGTATGCCTTTGCCATTCTCGGATCTGCCCTTTTGAACGCCGGCCGGTTCCCTCAGGCAAGGCAGGTACTCCTGACCGCTCTTCACCTGAACAGAAGGGAATCTCTTGCGTGGGCGTCGCTCGGCCTTTTGGAGTTTTATGAGAACAACATTGACGAAGGCATTTTGAATATGCGGGAAGCCGTTTATCTGGAGCCGAACCATCCGGATCACGTATTTTCGCTTGCACAGGCGCTGGCCCGCTCAGAACAATATAAGGAAGCGGCACGCGGATATGTAAAATATCTTGCCAT
This sequence comes from uncultured Chloracidobacterium sp., assembly GCA_964583955.1. GTDB lineage: Bacteria > Acidobacteriota > Blastocatellia > Pyrinomonadales > Pyrinomonadaceae > OLB17. The sequence continues at coordinate 77,290 of CAZOXY010000003.1, forward strand.
ATCGCGCGGGCTGGATGATGACCGTCGCGCCCGCATCAAGGGCCTGATCAATTTCATGGAATATCTGGGCGGAAAGCACGAGCTTTACGCCATCGGCGGAGCGGACCAGACAGAGATACCGATCCGCATTGTCGGCAACAGGCCGGTGCTTGAGGTGCGGGTGAACGGACGCAGCCGGCCTCTCAACTTTGTGCTCGATTCGGGTTCCGGTGCCACGGTCATATCTAAAGAGACAGCGGATCTGTTGGGAATGAGATCCGTCGCCCGCGGCGGACACGCAAAGGGTTTTGGCGGCGACGGCCGGTTCGAGATCGTTTACGGTTTTGCCAGCAGTATGGAAATAGGCGAGGTCAAGATAAGGAACGTGCCTGTTTATATCCGCCATTTCCACGGCCAGGCGAATAAAGTTGACGGTTACATCGGCCTCTCGCTGGTATCAAAATTTCTTACCACGATCGATTACGGCGAAAGCACGTTCGGCCTGATGCGAAAGGACACGGCCGCCGCCGAAGCCATTCGCAGCATGGGGGCCGCGATTCCGCTGAGGCTGACCTCGAGCGGATTTTTGAGCGGCGAGGTCCGTGTAGAAGGTGTTGAAGATCCGCTGAACTTTATCGTTGACACAGGTTCGAGCGTTTCTGTGATCTCGGACGACCTGGCCAGGCTTGATTCCGTAAGTTCCTTTGTGGGCGGCGCAAAGATGCGTGTCATCGGGGCGGCGGGGATAGAGGAAAACGTTCCGTCATATATACTGCCAAAGGTCAGCTTTGGGCCTTTGAGCAGAAATGACATCTCGGCTATTTCGCTTGACCTTGATACCATCAATACGACAACGGGGTTTGAACAGGCGGGCATTCTCGGCGGTAACTTTCTGCGAAATTACAGGATGACCTTTGATTTCAAAAATTCGCTGGTCATATTTGTTCCCATAGACGCCGAACCGTGACAGCGCGGGTCCGGCAACAGGCATGAAGATAAGCATCTATCTTGAAACATCGGTCATCGGGTCATATCTGGACAACGATGACCCGCTTCGGCGTGACCTGACCATCAGATGGTTCGAGCATGAACTGAAGGAATATGACGTTTGGACATCCATTCTGGTGCAGCGTGAACTGGAGCGTATCTCAGAGCCGTATCGCTCAGGCTATTTGAACCTGATAAAACCGCTGCGGCGTCTGGAATTGACCGATGAGGCTGCCATCCTTGCCGACGGCTACATATCGCGGGGCATCTTTCAGCGAAAATTCATGGGCGACGCGCTTCATGTCGCCCTTGCCGCTTTTCACAAGATAGATTATCTGGTGACATGGAATTTCGGCCACATCGCCAACGTCCGAAAACAGGCCCGACTGCGGATATTCAACACTACAGCCGGATTTTTCTCGCCGACCATCGTCACACCGGAATTCCTCGTTCACAGTCTTTAGAACACGCCGGGGCGAAAATTATTTGTCCCAAATGATAGAAAATATCGTTAAACTCCGCATTTCTTGTCAGAGTTTACGTCTATTTTTTAGGCTGGGGCATCAAGCCTAGTGGAGCGGCCTGTTTTTCCAAGATAGATAAATTTAAGGATAAAGATGATAAAGCACCAATACACATTCGCATTGTTATTCGCATTTTTGGCGATACCGGCTTTTTGTCAAAACCGTTCGGGCGACCTAAAGTTTCCGGCACAGTTGGATATTTCAAAGGATATACCACTGCATTTCAAGAGATTTTATGATCAGGCCGGACATATGGATTTCCTGGAGGATAAATTCTATCCGATAGGTTGGTCAAAGGATGGGAAGTTTGCCTATTTTGAAGAACAGGCGGACGAGGCCTGCGGATGCTATTTCGGCACCTTTGTCATTCAGGACCTTAAAACCGACAAGATACTGTGGCAACACAGACATGTTGGCGACGAAAGCCCTCCTGAACAGGATGAAGAAGAACGGAACAATGCGGAGCGCGAACAGCTTTGGGCGGCAAAGAATGCCGAGTTCAAGAGCAAGCTGAAACAATATGGTATTCAGCCGGCTGAGTCATTTTCGCGGCAAACTGGGCCGATACGAACAGAAGCGGATGAGATCACACTCTCGATAGACCTTACACGCACGGATGCTGATCCGTTGATCGGTTTTCCATACGATCTGGTGCGGATCGTGGGCAAGGCCGCATCGGCAAAGAAAGGCGAAAAGGTGATATTTGAAGAGAAGCTGAAAGGCGATGACACTCTTTATGGAATAAACGGAGTAATAGACGCACAGATATTCGGCCATCTGCTTAGCCCGTTCGAACCGAGAGCGGCCGTTATTTTGGTCCAGGTCGTCAGAGGTTATGAAGGGCCGCCGCATACGATCAGGACGAGCGTCAGAGGCGTAAGCCTTACATCTGGATTTAAGAAATAACCATCAGAAAAAAGTTTTGAAAAGAGCTATGAGGATCATCATAAGTTTTATTTTGAGTTTGTCCTTTGCCGTAACAGCGGCCGGACAGCAGGGTGTTGTGCCGTTCGTCTCACACGGTGTTGTGGTTGGCGGCGTGGAAAATGGAAAATGGCTTTCGGCAAAGGAGACGGTGTCTTTGATCGACAGCAAAATAGAGATGTTCCTCATTGGCCCTGCCGGCTTAAAAAAGGATGTTCTTATCGGCACCAAAGGCGATATGTCAGAGGTGTGCGAAGAGACAAGGTTTGTCGATTTTGATGGAAGTATCTATCCCGTCGCGGTAGGCTCCAATATCAGTTGGGACCCTTTTCCCCGACGATCCAAGCCGATATCCGTTTCAAATAAGACCTATCAAAAGGCCGTTTCGGATGTTCTAAAGGCGAAAGGCATCGCTTCGCCGAAAGTAAAGATCACTCAGATATTTCAGGTCGATCTTGAGGGCGACGGCACTGATGAAGCGCTGATCACCGCAAACTATTACAAGGGCGGCGATATGGAAATACCGGTTCCCGGCGACTACGCATTCACACTTCTTAGAAAGATCGTTGATGGTAAGCCGCAAAACGTAATACTAAACGGCGAGTTTTTTACCGAACCGGATGACTATCCGCCGCCCAACACACACAAGATCGCTTTCATAGCCGACCTGAACGGCGACGGCAAAATGGAGGTCTGGCTCAACATACATTATTACGAAGGACACTGGAACGAGATAATCGAGGTGAACGGAACAAACACCAACGTGGCCGTCACGATGGAATGCGGGCTGTAAGAAGAAAAGACCTCTGTCAGTGTCGGACATCTGACAGAGGTCTTTAACGATTTACGATGATCATTCATGGTGCTTATGAAGAATGGTCATAAACAACCAGCCATTCCTTCTTGAATTTACGGAAAATGATCGTGAACTTTCCTTTGGGCATATCCTTTTCACGTTTTAGCGACCAGCTTCCCAAAACATAGGCCGTATTTTTGGAAACCACTGTTATCTCAAGGTCAGTAAAAGAAAGCAGGCCCATTCGCTCCTTGGACGGATAACTCTTTTTGTACCTGTCCAATGCAGCCTGCCATCCGCGGGTCACGGTATCACCTGAGACGAATATCAGTCCGTCAGACCTCAGATAACCGGCCATGAATCCTTCAATGTCTCCCAGATTCCACGCGGTTGATTGCCGGGTCATGACCTCAATGATGTCCGCCTTTATCTCATTGACCTCTTTCGTATTTTGAGCTGATGCAAAAGCAGTGGACATCAGGAAGATAAGAAGGATCAGAACGACGGTTTTTATCGACCCCATATCAATTCCCATCAGCGGCATCTTCTTTTTGTTTGTCAGTCAGCTCGATGCCCATGGCCTCGAGCGTTATGCGGTTCAGGGTGCCGGTGGCCTTTATGTTGTTCGCTTCCTGAAATTTTTTCAGGCCATTGCGGGTATCGGCGTTGAGCCGGCCGGTTTCGCCGCCGTTGTAAAATCCCTGGGACTTCAGCAGACGTTGGGCGGAGCGGACCTGGTCAGCAGTTGCGCGGAAGATCGGTGAGCGCTTTGTGTTGGAACCAGATTTTGCAGGCGTTGCTTTCTTTGCTTCTTTTTGTGCTTCAGCCGAGGCGTAGGAATTTGGCGAAGCCGGTATCTTCTTTTGCGATTCGGTCAGTTCTATATCTAGTTTTTCCAACGTGGCGCGGTTCAGCGTCCCTGTTCGGGTGAGGCCGTTCTCGCTCTGAAACTTTCTGATGGCTGCCCTCGTTTCATTGTTGAGCTTGCCCGTGACCTCGCCGGTGTAGGTTCCGTGGCCGCGAAATTTTTCCTGAACTTCGGTTATCTGTGTCTTTGTTGGACGAAAGATCACACGCTTTGTCTGTGCGGAAGAGTCTCTGGCCGTGGACGTTTGGGCCTCGGCCGGAATGTAAAGCAGAAAAAGAGCAAAAATCAGAACAAGAAATTTCTTCATAGGAAAAACCTCCATTTTTTTTTACGGTTCTGCGGCCGTCGAACGGAACGGACAAACATACAAGACAGCCTGAACAGCCGCGAATTACCAGATCTGTTTTATTTGATGCGGGAATTATCCTTTCAAAACACCGTTCTTGTCAACCGTCCGCCGCTGCCGTCCATTTCGCTTGCTGAATGAACGTTCATTCAGTTATAATTCTCGGCTAAACACGTGTTCTTACATCAATAGTTCTTGGAAAGGAAAATATGAACATTCAGAAAGCCGCCGTGCTTGGCGCGGGAACAATGGGCGCGGGCATTGCCGCACACCTCTCAAACGCGGGCATCCCCGTCCTTTTGTTGGATATAGCCCCGAGCGAATTGACCGCCGATGAGGAAAAGAAGGGCCTGACGCTCGATTCGCCTTCGGTGCGGAACCGCATCGTCACATCCCTTTTTGAGGCATCGAAAAAGCTCAAGCCCGCTCCGTTCATGCTTGGCGATAATGCCAAACTCATCACGGCCGGAAATTTCACCGACGACATGGAAAAGCTCGCCGAATGCGATCTGGTGATCGAAGCGGTCGTCGAAAATCTTGAGATCAAGCACAAGGTCTATGCCGAGGTTGAAAAATACCGCAAGCCCGGCGCCGTCATTGCCTCCAATACCAGCGGCATTCCCATCAGGTCCATCGCCGAACCATTTTCCGATGATTTCAAAAAGCATTTTGTCGGTGTGCATTTCTTTAATCCGCCGCGTTATATGAAGCTGGTCGAGGTGATAATGACCGAATGGACGGACGGCGTGATGGCGTGTAAATTGAGCGGCTTTTTGGATCAACGGCTTGGCAAGGGCGTTGTTCCGGCAAAGGACAGGCCAAATTTTATCGCGAATCGCATAGGCACTTTCGGGATGATGGCGACGGTCCACGAAATGCTTGCGATGGGCTTTACGCCGACCGAGGTCGATCAGATGACGGGCAAGGCCATCGGCCACGCATCGTCTGCGACCTTTCGCACCTCCGATCTTGTCGGGCTTGATGTTTTGGCACACGTCAACAACAATCTTTATCCCGCGATACCGGACGATGAGGACCGCGATGTTTTCAAGATACCGGACCTGATCAGGGAAATGCTGGAAAAGAAACTGCTCGGCGACAAGACCAAGGGTGGTTTCTACAAAAAGACAAAAAATGCCGAAGGCAAGACAGAGATACTGGAGCTTGACCTCGAAACCTTTGAATACAAGCCTCAGCAGAAAACGAAATTCCCGTCTCTTGACGCGGCAAAGGCAGTTGAAGATCTGCCGACACTCATAAACAAACTGGTTTGGGGCGATGACCGCGTTGGCGAATTTTTGTGGAAAACGATGTCGCGGACGTTCATATATGCGGCGAATCGAATTCCTGAAATTGCCGATACCATCAACGAGATAGACGACGCCATCAAATGGGGATTTGGCTGGGAGATCGGTGTTTTTGAAAGCTGGGACGCGGTCGGCGTTGCACGTTCAGTCGAGCGGATGCGTGACGAAGGCAAGTCGGTTCCGCAAAGTGTCGAGAAGATGCTTGCCGCCGGCGCGGAGAGTTTTTATAAGAGCGAAAACGGTGTGCATTACTTCTACGATCTCGTCGCGGGTGAATACAAACCTGTCCCGCAGCGTCCCGGAGTTCTTATTCTAAGGGACGTGAAGGAACGTACCGGCGTCATAAAGAGCAATCCGGGTGCATCGCTGATCGACATTGGCGACGGCGTTGCGTGTCTGGAGTTTCATTCAAAGATGAACTCCATCGGCAGCGACACCGTTGCGATGATGAACTTTGCCATTGATGAAGTTGAAAAGAATTTCAAGGGGCTTGTCGTCGGCAATCAGGGCGGCAATTTTTCGGCCGGAGCGAACATAATGATGCTTCTGCTGGCCGCTCAGGAAGAAGAGTGGGACGACATTCATCTGATGGTTCGTGCTTTGCAGAACGCGATAATGCGGCTGCGGTATTCCGCAAAACCAGTGGTTGTTGCTCCTTATGGATATGCGTTCGGCGGCGGATGCGAGATAACGCTTCACGGCGACCGTGTCCGAGCGGCGGCTGAAACCTATATCGGCCTTGTCGAGGTCGGTATCGGCGTCATTCCCGCCGGCGGCGGCACAAAGGAAATGACCTTGCGGGCGATGGACGCCGCACGCAGCACACCTGATGCCGATCCGCTTCTTTTCCTAAAGAAAATATTTGAACTGATCGGCATGGGCCAGGTCGCGACATCCGCCCAGGAAGCAAAAGCGTGGGGCTTTTTGCGCGACGTTGATTCCATTTCAATGAATGGCGACCGGCTTATCGCGGACGCAAAGCAGGTCGTGATCGATATGGATGCCGAAGGTTATGTTCGGCCCGTCCCGCGTGAGGACATCTACGTAATGGGCGAGGCCGGACAGGCCGCGATGAAGATCGCCCTGCACATGATGAAACAGGGCGGTTACGTTTCAGATCATGACGTTTTGATCGGCAAAAAGCTGGCGAACATTATCACCGGCGGCAATATGAATCATCCGGCTATGGTCAGCGAGCAATATTTGCTCGACCTCGAACGCGAGGCTTTTGTCTCGCTTTGCGGTGAGCGAAAAACGCAGGAGCGCATAGCGGCAATGCTCAAAACAGGTAAACCGCTGAGAAACTGATCGAAACACGGGATAAGGCTTATGGACCATGAAATTCAAAAGATCGAAGGCACGCTCGACGCCATTACTGTCGATGTGAAGCTAAAATTTGGCGGATTGACCCCGGAGCAGATCAATTGGAAACCATCCGCAGACGGCTGGAGCATCGGTCAATGCATCGATCATCTGATCAAGACGACCGAGATCTACTCGGTGGATTTCCGCGCCGTTGCCAAAGGAGAACGACGCACAGGCCTTTGGGAACGCCTGTCGCCTCTCAGCGGATTTTTTGGAAAGCTGCTGATAAATGCGATGGCCAATGATGAGAAGAAGGTGAAAACCTCTGAGCGGTTCGTGCCGCCCAGCGAAATTGATGCCGGTATCGTCGAACATTTTGTGAAGAGCCAGGAAGAGTTAAAAGAAACGATACGGGCGACCGAGGGCGTGGATAGGAGAAGGATCATTCTTACTTCTTCATTTATGAAAGCGGTCACTTACTCATTGGCGGACGCATACGAAATAGTAACGGCGCATCAGCAAAGACACATTCGGCAGGCCGAGCGCGTGGCCCAACTAGACGACTTTCCCGGATAGGGTTTTGAGAATGACGGAGAATTTTCGCTCAAAGTTTTTCCGCTGGGGTTTTAACTTTTTCCCGGCATATCGTGGGACGGGCGGACGCGTAACGTATATTGCGGACGACTGGCACGAGGTCAGAATAAAACTGCCGCTGAACTGGCGGACGCGAAATTATGTCGGGACCATTTACGGCGGCAGCATTTATGCAAGCATTGACCCGATCTATATGCTGATGCTGATGAAGATACTCGGGCCGGACTATGTCGTTTGGGACAAGGCAGCGAAGGTCAGGTTCCGCAGGCCCGGACGCGAAACTCTTTACGCCGAGTTTCTTTTGTCCGATGATGAGATAGCGGAAATAAAAAGGCTTGCGGAAAATGAGCGTTCGATAGACCGGATCTATGATCTGGAGCTAAGGGATAAAAAAGGCGTTGTACACGCAGAGATCGAAAAGACGCTATACATAGCCAGGAAAAAAGATAAATGAGCAGTTTTACAAAACAGGCATTCATATTCGATATGGACGGAACGCTGGTGGACAATATGCATGTTCATACAGCGGCGTGGCGGCAGTTGATCGAAGAGAATGGCTTGGAATTCAATGAACGGCAGTTTTTGGTGGAAACCGCCGGCCAGACGAACCGCGAGATAATCCCGAAGGTTTTCGGTCGGCTTTCCGATGAGGATATTACCCATTTGGCCGTGCGAAAAGAAACGCTTTACCGCGAGGCTTTTTTGCCGATACGGCAGCCCATCGCCGGACTTATTGAATTTCTGGAGCGTTCACGCGAGCTGGGCATACGAATGGCGGTCGCAACGGCCGCGTCGAACCCGAACATGGAGTTCATTCTGGACGGCCTCGACCTGCGTAAATATTTTGCCGCGATAACGACGGCGACCGACGTCACGGTCGGCAAGCCCGATCCGGAAATGTTCCTGGTGTCGGCAAGAAAGATGAGTGTCGAAGCGGTAAACTGCGTTGTATTTGAAGACGCTCTCGGCGGTTTTGAGGCGGCTCGGCGTGCCGGGATGAAAGCCATAGGGATAACGACGGTCAACTCGGCTGAGGAGGTTCTAAAGGCCGAAGCGGTCATGGAGGCCCATGACGATTTTGTAGGCCTCGTTCCCGAGGAATTGTTGGCCCGATATGCCTTGGGGCTGGCGGCATAGAACAAAAAAGGGGGCGGAAAATGGGAATAAAGCTGACAGGCGTTTTGATATTCGCGGTGCTTTTTATGGATCCGTGCGCTCAAACGCCGCGTCGCGTTGAGCTAAAGGACGTTCCTGAGGCATGCGGTTCGGAGACATCGCAGATGTACGTCAGGCTCAGCGGACGGCTGCACAATACCGCCGAGATAAATTGCGGTGACAGGCCGGGCGGGCGGCGTTGCGACGTTTGGCTGGCGGATGCGAACGGCGAGAATCAGGTAAAGGCCGCCATCAGGGCGACCGCCACGCGGAATGAGCAGGTGAGAGGCGGCAGCTTCATCCTCGTTCCCGAGGCGCCGGCGGATGCCGCTGCCCCGTTTACCGTCAGGTTTGAGGATATTCTTATCTACGACCGTGTCGGGAACCTGAGGGATCATATGAAGGAAACGATAGATCTTTCGGGGCCGTTGGAACTGGACCGGAACACGCAGATATGTTCGCTGCGCGTTCTGCATATTGAAAGCAATGCGGTGGAAAATTGACCGTGGGGCCAAGGCGGAAAAATAATGAACCGGCCATTCGACCTGTTTGAAAAGCTCTATGCGGACATTGACGGCCGCCGCGCTCGAACACCCATTGTCGAAGTTCTAACAGCGGCTAACATCAGGCTTTTCGTCAAACGCGAGGATCTCATTCACCCGGAAATTTCCGGGAATAAATATTGGAAACTGTTCTTTAATATCAAAGATCACCTTACGGCGGATCGGGCAGACCATATGCTGATAACGTTTGGTGGAGCGTATTCCAATCATATTGCGGCAACCGCGGCTCTGGGCAGAGAGCTTGGCATTACGACGCTTGGGATAATTCGCGGCGATGAACTCCGCGACAAATGGCAGGCAAATCCGACGTTGGCAAAGGCTGCGGAGAATGGAATGGCGTTCAGGTTCGTCCCACGCGATGAATACAGGGACAAGGATAAACTTGCGGTGGAATTGAGGAAAGAATTTCCTGATGCTCTCATCATCCCCGAAGGCGGGACCAACGAACGGGCCGTTAGAGGCATTCAGTTCATGCTTGATGAGCGGACAAAGGTTTTCGACTATCTGTGCTGTCCGGTCGGAACGGGCGGAACCATTGCCGGGCTGTCAAAATATGCCGAAGCTCATCAAAAAGTGATCGGTTTTGCGGTAGTTAAAGACGAAAGCCTGAGAGGCCGAATACACGGTTTTAGCGGACGCGAGAATTTTGAATTGATAGATGCCTCGGACGGCGGTTACGGCAAGATCACGGATGAGAATATCGAATTTATCAATGGATTTCACGATAGATACGGCATTCCGCTGGATCCGGTCTATACAGGCAAGATGCTGCGGAACCTGATCGGAATGATCGACGAAGAATATTTTCCCGAAGGGGCAGGGATATTAGCCTTTCACACCGGCGGCCTTCAGGGAGCGGATAATCATAACGTCACGACGAAACCCTTGATCGGGATAGAAGGGAGTATTTAGAAAACACCATGACCAATAGATGCGGCTGGGCAACAAATGAACTTGCGGTACACTATCACGACACGGAATGGGGAGTGCCGCTGCACGACGACCGAGGGTTGTTCGAGTTTTTGATACTCGAAGGAGCGCAGGCCGGACTGTCGTGGGACACGATTTTGCGAAAGCGGAATAATTACCGCAAGGCCTTCGACAATTTTGACGCGGCAAAGATCGCCCGTTACAGCGATGCAAAATGCGCTAAATTGCTGACGAACGAGGGCATCATCCGCAACCGCTTGAAAATAGCTTCGGCGGTCTCGAACGCAAAGGCCTTTTTGAAGGTACAGAAAGAGTTTGGGTCATTCGATGTTTATATACGGTCGTTCGTCGGCGGCAAGCCGATAGACGGAAAGCGAAAGGCGTTGGGTGAAATACCGGCAAAGACCGACATCTCTGACGCCGTCAGCAAAGACCTGAAAAAGCGTGGCTTTAACTTCGTCGGCTCGACCATAATGTATGCCTTTATGCAGGCAACCGGAATGGTGAACGATCATTTGACAAGCTGCTTTCGATACAGCGAGGTAAAACATGGCAGATAAGATCGCTTCCGTTTTATTGGCCATTGTCGGAATAGTCAACCTCTTGCCGTTGGCTGCTTTTTTTGATCCGGCAAAGACGGTCAGGCTTTACGGAGTTTCGCTTGAAGGAGAAAGCATGACGCTGCTGATGCGGCACAGGGCCGTGCTTTTGAGCATTGTCGGAGTCGCTTTGCTGACGGCGGCATTTAAGCCTGATCTCAGGATATTTGCGGTCTCGCTGGCGCTGATAAGCAAGATAGCGTTTATTTTTCTGGTCTTTACAACATCTGGCCACACGCCGGAGATCAGACAGGTTGCCCTTATAGATGTCGGTGCAATAGCCTTGCTGCCGGCTGTTTTGGGCATTCATTTTTACAGCCGATAGATGTGCCTTTCAGATTATTTGATGAGCTATCCGATCACACAGGCAGTCAGGTTTTTGAGAGAGAAAAGGCTGAGTTTGTAATAAAGCTGGTTAAAAAAGTTTGCTTATTATGTCAAATCTGACATAAAATAATTATGCCCGGTGATGACGATAAAGTTCTGGTCATTTTGGAAGGGGAGATCAAAACCCCGCCGATGTCTAGCGAGGCAAGGATTGAAGCCGGTTTCCTCTTGCGGCGTTTGCAAAGAGGCGAGTCGCTTTCGATGCCGGCGTCACGGCCTATGCCGATCATAGGGAGCAGATGTCATGAGCTAAGGATCGTCGATAAAACTCAAACCTGGCGGATAATTTACAGGACGGATGACGACGCTGTCGTAATTTTGGAAGTTTTCAGCAAAAAGACCAGGACAACGCCAAATTCAGTTATAAAGACATGTAAGCGGCGCATTAAAAATTACGATGCCGAATAGAAAAAAATGGAAAAGAAAAAAAGAAAAGGGCTTGATGAAAAAGGATGGAAGGTCAGATCGGTAAGCGAATTTCTTGGGCTTTCCGAAGACGAGGAACGCGTGGTCGAATTGCGGATCGCTTTGAGCGACGCGCTAAAAAAACAACGCCTGAACGCCAAATTGACACAGGAAGGTTTTGCCAGGATGTTGAATTCCAGCCAATCAAGGGTTGCAAAAATGGAGGCTGGCGACCCGAGCGTAACATTCGACCTTTTGATCCGCAGCTTGTTCCGTGCAGGCATTGACCGTAGAAAGCTTTCCAAAATTATTGCGGCTTAAGATGATGGCTTTTCCGATCACACAGGCGATCAGATTTTTGCGAGAGAAAAAGGTCGAGTTTACGCCGCATATTTACGATTACGTCGAACGCGGTGGGACGCGGGAATCGGCAAGGCAGCTTGGGGTGGATGAACACGCCGTTGTAAAGACACTGGTCTTTGAAACGAACGAAAAGAAGCCGCTGATCGTGCTGATGCACGGCGACCGCGAGGTTTCGACAAAGAACCTTGCCCGTCACCTCGGCGTGAGATCGGTCGAACCTGTTTCGCCTGAAAAGGTGACAAAGCTGACAGGTTATCAGGTCGGCGGAACATCGCCTTTCGGCACAAGGACAATTATGCCGGTCTATGCCGAAAGAACCATATTCGACCTCGACCGCATCTACATAAACGGCGGCAAGCGCGGGTTTTTGATAGAAATATCGCCTTCGAGCCTGCGTGATGTATTGGCGATCTCGGAAGTTGAGATCGGTATATGATTTTGATGGTAAAATCAAGCAAGGTGAAAATATGCAAGTAACAATTGATATACCCGAAAATTTGGCAGTTCGGCTGCAATCAAACAAACAGGACCTGACACAGATCTTTGAGGCGGGATTGCGCGAGTTCAAAGCGAGTTCCTCATTGGGCTATAAGAGTATCGCCGATGTTTTGGAATTTCTTGCGAGTTTGCCGACACCTGGAGAGATTCTCGATTTGCGCCCGTCGGAAGATTTGCAAACTGAAATCGAACGATTATTGGAAAAAAACCGCAGTGAAGGCCTGAGCGAAACAGAAGAGAGAACCTGGGCTGGATATGAGTTTATCGAGCATTTGGTCCGAAAGGCCAAAACACGGGCTTCTGTGCAGATAAAGGGGCAGGCATGACCTATATTTCATCCGCACTTAGAAATTTAGTTTATGAACGGGCCAAAGGCCGCTGCGAATATTGCCTGATCTCCGAGGGCATCAGTTTTGCAAGACATCAGATCGACCATGTAATTGCTGAAAAACATGGTGGTTCAACGGATGATGAGAACCTGGCTCTGTCCTGCACACTTTGCAACAAATACAAGGGAAGCGACATTGCGTCGATTGACGAAACAGGCGAAGTTATTCCGCTCTTTAACCCGCGCCGCGATGTTTGGAGCGAACATTTTCGGATTGACGAAGGCCGTTTTATCGGCCTGACACCCAAAGGAAAGGTCACGATGCGGCTTTTACAGATCAATAACTTTGCTCGTGTGGAAGAACGAAGAGCATTAGGTTAAAAAAAGCAGGCTTAAGGATATTTATGAAAGAAGCAGTAATAGCATCAGCCGTGCGGACGGCTGTGGGTAAGGGGCGACTATTACATGACTGACTGCAAGTATTGGAAAGATATTGTTGCAAAATTAAGAAGCGAGCGTAACTGGGCTGCGCATGTCTTAGCTTCTGATGAATACAACTTGGCTGAAGCGAGAAAGTGTGTAGCTGACGATGAAATAATTGAAAATGTGATTTACGCGTACGAGGACTGGTCAGCTCAGCCCTACTGCGATGAAATTTTATTTCAGTTCGAAAAAGAATTAGTTGAGCGCGTTTTCAACAATATCAAAGGGACGAGTAAGAATATGCGTCGAGGGGTAGAGGGGTTTTTAACATTATGAAAGAAGCAGTAATAGTATCGGCCGTGCGGACGGCTGTGGGGAAGGCGCCGAAGGGTACACTTAGGAATACGCGTTCGGATGAGATGGGAGCGGTTGCTATCAAGGAGGCTGTCGATCGTGCCGGTGTTGATGCATCGCTGATCGATGACGTGATAATGGGCTGCGCGTTTCCGGAGGCGTCGCAAGGGATGAACGTCGCGCGGACGGCGGCGATACTTGCCGGCTTGCCGGTCGAAACGAGCGCGATGACGGTCAACCGCTATTGCTCATCTGGCTTACAGACCATTGCCATTGCCGCCGAAAGGATCATGACCGGCGGAGCCGATGTGATCGTCGCGGGCGGGCTGGAATCAATGACGGCGATACCGATGGGCGGCAACACGTTTCGCCCGAACCCGACGCTGGCGGACACTTATCCCGATTATTATCTGAACATGGGCCTGACCGCCGAAAACTTGGCGCGCAAATACGAGATCACGCGCGAACAGGCGGATGAATTTTCGTACGGTTCGCATATGAAAGCCCTAGCGGCGATAAAGGATGGAAAATTCAAGGATGAGATAGCGGCGATGACGGTTCAGATCGATGAGCTGGACGAGCAGGGCCGCGTCCGCCGAAAAGAGGCAGTGTTCGAGGTTGACGAAGGCCCGCGTGCCGACACGTCGCTCGAGGGGCTTGCAAAACTGCGGCCCGCTTTTCACGCCAAAGGCACGGTCACGGCCGGGAATTCATCACAAATGTCGGACGGAGCGGCGGCAACGGTCGTCATGTCCGCTGACAAGGCAAAAGAACTTGGGCTGACGCCGATGGCGCGGTTCGTGTCGTTCGCGACAGCCGGATGCCTGCCTGAGGAAATGGGCATCGGGCCGGTTTATGCTATACCAAAGGCTCTGAAATTGGCAGGGCTGACGCTCGATCAGATCGACGTTATCGAACTCAACGAAGCCTTTGCCGCACAAGGACTTTCCGTTATGAAAGTCCTGGAAATGAACCCGTCAAAGGTCAACGTCAACGGCGGAGCCGTCGCCCTCGGCCATCCTTTGGGGTGTACCGGCGCAAAGCTGACCGCAACCGTATTGCAGGAGCTAAAACGCAGAAATGCCCGCTACGGCATGGTAACAATGTGCGTCGGCGGCGGCATGGGCGCGGCGGGGATTTTTGAGAGATTAGATTAGACCGCAGAGACGCAGAGAATGGAAGAGAAAATTCGTATAGATTTGAGTAAAGACGAAGCGATCGTTTTGTTTGAATTTCTCTCGAATTTTTCCGATAAAGGAACTTTGCAAATTGTTGACCAGGCTGAAGAGCGGGTTTTATGGAATTTGTGTTGTGATTTAGAGAAAGTGTTAAGCGAACCTTTTATGGACACATACGCAACAGTATTGAAAGAGTCTCGCGACCGGGTCAGGGATAAAGAATAAACTCTGCGTCTCCGCGACTTTGCGTTAAAAGTCCTTTAGGAGCGGCGGGTGTTATGAATTGGTATAATGGCTTAAGATGATCCTTTCGTTCAGACACAAAGGTCTGCGGCAGTTGTTTGAAACCGGTAGATCGAAACAAATACCGCCAGATTTTTCCGCCAGGCTTTTGCGTCAGATGGACGCATTGGAGCATGCTGACGACCCCTCCCAGCTTAATTTTCCGGGTTATGACCTCCATGAATTGAAAGGAGAACGTGCCGGGACATGGGCGTTGAAGGTCAACAAGAACTGGCGGCTGACTTTCAAATTTCAGGGAGAGGATGTGGTTGACCTTGATCTTGAGGATTATCACTAGGAGTTAAGAGTATGAACAGCAGAATTAAAAGAAGACCAACCCATCCGGGAGCGATACTTAGGGAAGATGTGCTTCCCGAATTGGGCTTGTCGCCTTCGGAATTTGCAAAGGTGCTGGGAGTTTCACCGCGAACTGTGACTCAGATATTAAACGAACGCTCGCGTTTGACCGTCGATCTGGCACAGCGGGTCGGCATAGCCCTCAGGATGGCACCGGAGATATGGCTTCGCCTGCAGCAGGCCGTTGACCTGTACGACCTCCGTGTGAAAAACGAGAGAGTTTATCGCCAAATCCACCCTGTTGCCGCTTAGACACAAAATGTGACATTTTTGGTGACTTGTGGCGGCATGGGCGCAGCGGGTATTTTTGAAGCGATCACTTAGAGGAGCTGGCACATGCCGAACAGTTCGAGAAATGCGATAAGAAATGTGCCGCCGTCGCCGATCTAATTTCCGGCCGGGTTGTTTACGGATCAAGGCGTGCCTTGCGGTATAATTGCCATATTTAATGGATCTTAACAGAAGCTATATGAAAACATTCTTGTTTATTCTTGTCGTCTCGTTGTTTGCGTTTGGCTGCGGCTCATCGGTTGAGGCCCCGAAAAACGCCGGTGCTACACCGGCTGATGCGGGCAATGGCACAGGCCCTAAAGACCCGATGGCGTCTTCGGAAGCATCTGATGATGCCGTTCAAAGGTCCGAAGCTCTTCAGGAACTCAAGGCGTCCGAGGGGCAGCTTGTTACTGATATAAAATTCTGGGATAACAGAGAGATCGTGACCCGTCTGGAAAAGATAATGGGCGCGGACCACGCCGATATGAGAAAGCACTGGAACACCCAGACGCCGATCAGGGTCGATGGTGACGTTGTAATGACGACGGGCTGCGAACAGCATAACTGCGGGGCAAATCAATATATCCTTTTTGCCGATGCCGCCAAAAATGTTCTCCAGGTGGTTCATATCAAAGACGGCCAGGTAAAGGAATATAAAGAAACAGACGACATCACTTTGCCAAAGGCATTTGCTGAAGAATTGGCAAGGATGAAGTCGAACAAGTAGATATTCTGATTCTTTGGGTTTTAAAGAGGTCTGAATTTTTTAGCCACAGAGAACACAGAGAACATACAGAAGGTCTTTCTCGGTGTTCTCCGTGGCATAAGGTATGATTTTATGAAACCGGCATTAATGATAATAGATATGCAGAAGGCATATTACAGCGGGCCGACCGTCTCGCAGATGGACGCGGCGGCGGAATATATAAACTACATCATTCCGAAATTTGAGGAAAAGGGACTGCCCGTAGTTTGGGTCTATAACCTTGATGAAGAAGACGGCGCCGTTCCGGGTAACGCTGCTTTTGAGTTCATTGATGAGCTAAAGCCCGCCGAAAGCCATATAAAAATACACAAGACCTACGGCAACAGTTTTAATAAAACCGATTGCGACGCGATATTAAAGGAACACGGCATTGACACGATCATCATGACCGGTTTTTGCGCTGAATACTGCGTCCTCTCGACCTATCGCGGAGCCAAGGATCTCGATTATTTTCCGGTCATCTTAAAAAACGGCATCGCCAGCGCAAAAGACGCGAACAAGGAGTTTGTTGAGAATATCAGCGAAACGCTGACGGCAGGGGTTCTGCTCAACTTGCTCGACCAAGTGACAGCGTAAGAACGGTGTCGGGAACAGCAAAAAATAGGGATAAATTTTTTGTTTATTAAAATGAATGAGTGTTCATTCATTTTGGATTTTGTGGTATAGTAGCTTCAACTTACCTGGAGGACATTGAGGATATGGAAGCGCAAATGGAAAAGGAATATATGAAAGGCGGCGAATTTTTGATAACAGAGGCCGATGATATTTTTACGCCGGAGGATTTTACGGAAGAGCAAAAGATGATCTCCGACACGAGCCGTGAGTTCATCGACAACGAGGTTCGTCCGAACATCGAGGCGATGGAAAAGCATAACTGGGATGTCTCACGCGAGCTTGTCAAAAAAGGCGGCGAGCTTGGCCTGCTTGGCGCGACCATCCCTGAAGAATACGACGGCCTCGGCCTCGACCAGACAACCGGGGCGATCATTGCCGAAATGATGGGACGTGCCGGCGGTTTTGGAACGACATTTGGCGCTCAGACATCCATCGGGCTGCTTCCGATACTTTATTTTGGCTCTGAGGAATTGAAGAAAAAATGGATTCCCGGCATCGTGTCGGGCGAGATCATAACCGCATATTGCCTGACCGAAGGCGGCTCGGGCAGTGACGCTCTGGGAGCGAAAACGGTCGCGCGCCTTACCGATGACGGCCAGCATTATGTGCTGAACGGCGAGAAGATGTTCATCACCAACGGCAGTTTTGCCGATGTCTTTATCGTGTTCGCAAAGGTTGACGGCGAGAAGGAAAAGTTCTCGGCATTCGTTGTCGAACGCAGCGAGAATTGCCGCCCCGGAGCCGAGGAACACAAGATGGGCATCAGATCGTCCTCGACAACGCCGATCATCCTTTCTGATGCAAAAGTTCCGGTCGCGAACCTGCTCGGCGCGGTTGGTGACGGAGCAAAGATCGCGTTCAATATTTTGAATGTAGGCAGATTCAAGCTCGGAGCGTCGGTCACGGGCGGAGCGAAACTCGCAATTCACGACGCTGTCCGTTACGCCAATGAGCGTGAGCAATTCGGCAAAAAGATCTCAACATTTGGCGCGATCAAACACAAACTTGCCGAGATGGCGATCAGGACGTGGGTTGCCGAATCGATCACTTATCGCACGGTCGGCATGATCGACGCGCTGATCGGCGACGGTGCGGACAACGCCCGCAAGATGCAGTCGATAGAGGAATACGCGATCGAATCTTCGATAAACAAGGTCGCGTGCAGCGAAGCTCTCGATTACGTCGTCGATGAAATGGTGCAGATCTATGGCGGTTATGGATATTCGGCCGATTATCCGGCGGAAAAAGCATATCGTGACAGCCGCATCAACCGCATTTTTGAAGGCACGAACGAGATCAACCGGATGCTCATTCCCGGCCAGTTGATGAAACGCGCGATGAAAGGCAAACTGCCGCTTCTACAGGCCGCAAAGGCATTGCAGGATGAGATATTGAACCCGCAGATGTCGTTTGATGAGGACACGAGTTTACTTGCAGCCGAGGCGAAACTTGCGCAAAATGCCAAAAAGATCGCGTTGATGGTGCTTGGGACGGCGGCACAAAAATATATGCAGGCGTTGAGCGAACAGCAGGAAGTTCTGCTCAGCTCGGCCGACATAATAATGGAAGCATATCAGATGGAATCCGCCGTTCTCCGGGCGAAAAAGATCGCGGCGCAAAACGGCGAGGACGCCGCCGGACGTTTTATCGACATGGCGGCTGTTTATTGCAATGACGCCATCCAGCGTGTCGAGGCAAAGGCAAAGAACACCATCGCCGCCATTGCCGAAGGTGACGAAGGCCGCACGCTCCTGGTCGCGCTGAAACGCTTTACCAAAAACAATTCGCCGATCAACACCATAACGGCACGGCAGAGAATAGCCGATGTGATGATCGAGGCAAATACTTACGTATATTAGCTTGGTTGTTTAGCAAATGTTATATCACGGCGGATCTGTAAATTCGATCCGCTTTTTTATTTAACAGATGGGGTTATTGTTTCAATTTCATTCTAAGCAGGAGGTCGGCAAATCGCGGGTCATTGCGGATATTGTCAAAGCCGGGTTCTGAATTCATCCAAACCATCCACGCTTCATTGTTTTCAAAACATTTTTCCAATGCGGCAAAGGCTTTGTCCGTCTCTCCCTGTTCTGCGTAAATAACCGCCAGTCGATAAAGCGGTTTTGTTGAGCGCTCAGAACCTTTCAGGAGTTCATTGATATGAACCTGGGCTTTGTTAATATCGTTGTTCTTCAGCGCAGCCCGAGCTAACAGTTGATGCCAAACGAATGAAAATCCCTTGCTTGATTCAAAACCCTCGTTGGCTATTTCCGACATTTTTTCATAGTTGCCGGTATAGAACAAAAATGTCGCATAAGAAATTCGAGCATAGTGGACATGCTTGTCGAGATAAAAATGATCTTCGGCATTTTTCAGCCCATTTTCGTGATCGCGTGCCGCTTCATATCCACGAAACCTGAGAAAAATGATCGGATGCGCGGTAGGATCAATTTCGGCAATACGATCGGTCAGTTGCAAGGCAGACTGATGATCGCCGCGCAGGATAAGGAGCTGTCCGAGAAATCCGAGGGCCTGGACATTGACAGGGTCCAGGTCGATCGCTTTTCGAAGACTGGCCTCAGCCGCCGTCCAGTCTTTTCTCAATGCACGATGTGATCGGCTGATCGCAATGTGGGCTTCGGCAAGAGCAGGGTCGAGTTCAAGGGCCTTGTAAGCAAACGCCTCTGCCCGTTGATTTAACTCATGTGAAGCATTTCCCTCGGCGGAGCTTCCGGCACGAAAATAAAGGTTTGCAATTCCGGCGTATGCCACAGCAAATGTCGGATCGATCGCGGTTGCCTTATTAAAATGCTCCAAGATCTGATCATGTACACTGCCGCTCGACCGCCTAAACAGCGCCATTCCTTTTATATAATGCAGATATGCTTCAGGATGATCGGTGTGTTTTGAATTGATCGTCTCTTTCTGCGAAACAGAAAGATCTTTCATTAATGCCGAAGCGATCCGAAATGTAATGTCGGAATGAAATGCCTGATGGTCTGTAGTGAGCAAGTCTATCGTTTCCTGCCGCAATCTTTTTCCTTCGCGTGTTTCATAGACATTTAGTTCGACGGACGTTCCATTTGCTCCGCGAAGTATCTTACCTGTTACCACAATGTCAGAGCGAAGCTTTTTGCCTGCCGATAATATATCCTCGGCGGACATTTTTTGGACGGCTTCCAGCGGCCTTACCAGTATCCCCGATATTTTTGAAAGCTTTTCGATCACCGCCGCGGTAAGCATATACGATTCATCACCGATGTCGTTTGAGGATGATGCGACAGTTGTCTCATATTCAAAAGGTAAAACAGAGATCGTCCGCACATTCTTTGAGGCAGCCAAAGGATCATCGCCGCCCGCTGACATATATGCGAAAAGGACAGTGGTCAAAACAACCGCAAAGATCAATGTAGTCAAAACCGCCAGGGGTTTTAGATATGGCCTGCCTGCTTTGATTGCAGACACTTCGTGATCTGCGATCTTTGTATCCTGCGTTGCCGAAAGCAATTCGTTGTTGAAACGATAACCGCGTCGAGGGACGGTTTGTATCGCGTTCTCCGCTGCCAGGTTCTTTCTGAGAAGCGAGATCGTGTAATTTATATTGCCCTCTTCGACAAAGCTGTCTGCCCAGACGATGTCAAGGATCTCTTGCCGAGAGACGACGGCCGGCGATCTGGTGATCAGCAATACAAGCAGATCTATCGCCTTGGGCGGCAGTTTAACAAGTTCCCCCTCGAACCAAAGAGAGGCTCTCTCACTATCGAGTGTATATCCTGCAAACAAAAACGTTTTATTGGCAAAATCGGCCATTTCTTTACAAAATTAATAAATTCCTAATTATTTCCAAATGTTTAATGAAAGTTTTTAGCTTATAACCATAGCAGGCTGTGAGGCAAATTTTGTTGGATCAATCCCCGGATCTGTTGTATCAAGGTTCATCCACCTTACAGCAAATTACCTATTTTCCCTAAATTAAGGAGATCTATGAGACTTTTAAGGACTTACATTATAGCTATGTCTATGTTGGCGCTTTTCTGTTCTTTCGAGGTACCGACCACAGACGCTCAACTGCCGATCCGTATTCCGCGAATAACGATCAACAAGCCAACATCACCTACAAAACCTGCCCAACCCTCAACTAATAACCAACAGCAAGGTGGTGGCGATCAGGCAGAGATGAGACGCAATTTTCTAAACGAATTTCGCAAGTATCAGGATTCTGTTTACTCTTTGATGCAGATCCACGACCCCAAGCTAAAAGTGGGCAATACGAGCTATGGGCCGCCGGTTTCAAAAGATGTGTGGGCCAAGGTAATGAAGGAGCTTTCTGAAATAGATGCCGCATGTAAATCAACATACGCCGGAATGAAAGATGATCCGGATCGTATAAGCTGGGGAGAGCTTAATCAATTGCCCGCGACATGGTGCGCTATTGCGGCCAATCGTGATGAATATGCTAACAAAGGCAAGGTGGTATCGGTAAACAGCCGGGCAAGGCATATAACAGATCAGATAAAAAACATGCTGAATGAGGCCGAAAGGGACGAAGAAGATAGGATCGGCCTCGAGGTTCAACAGATGTTTTGGGAGACCGACAAATGGCGCAGCCGTTGGATCGAAAAATTAAAGCCTGCATTTGATGAAATGGACGCCGTTATACCCAACGATTATTTGGACAGCTATATCGAACAAGGCAATACAATTAAAGAGAAGCGTATCAAAGCGGGTGAGTCCCGAACATTCACACAGCCGCCGAATCGTGATGCAGTTGCCGAAAATTGGATAAAACAGCAATATCAATCATCGTTGCCCGGCATACAGGTCCTCAAGATAGGCTCTACTTATCAGGATTGGCGCGTGTTTACCAACAGAGTGAATATACCGACCGCAAGATACAAACGCGGTTGGGCACTTGTTAAATTGCCAAACCATCCAATGTGTCAGGCGCGAGAATGGATAATCAAACAAGATTATTCCGGCGGCGGCAGATATACAGCCAATAAGGTTGACAGTCTTGGTTATACCGGCATTCTAATGCAGTGTAATTGATAAGATATCTATCGTGCTGATGGCGGGAGGCAGATCCGGCCTCCCGCTGTCGGCTGACATCACAGTTGATCTAAGCCGAGTTGCGGCCTGCATTTATAATACCGAAGGAACAGCGGATGACGAGTTTTTCATAAACGGAGCGTTCATCAGCGCGTGCGTTGTCATCGCCGATCTCGCGTATTTTTGCAAGGGCGTATTGTTGGATGGTAACGAGCGGCAGAACGATGCGTTCACGGGTGCGGACGGATTGCTGTTCGACGGGCAGGGCGGACATAAATTCGTCCGCTCCTGAAAGCTTGTTCAGGTAATGGCGCGTCAGTTGAAATTCCTCATATATTTTTCGCCAGATCGCGCCGTATTCCGGGTCATTCGCCAAAATCGCGGTCAGCGAAAAATTCGACTTCTGCATCGACATTTCAGCGTTGTCCAAAAGAGCCTTAAAGAAACCGTTGGAATGATACATTGCCGCTATTTCGTCAAAGCGGTTTTCCATCTGTTTTATGGCCGAGCCGACGCCGTAAAATCCCGGAACATTTTGCTTTAACTGGCTCCACGCCCCGACAAAGGGAATTGCGCGGAGGTCATTGAGCGTCAGTTTGCCCTCGCGGCGTTTTGCCGGACGGCTGCCGATGTTGGTCTCAGAATAAAAGCTCAAAGGGCTGATCGCCGCAAGGTAATCCAGGAACAAAGGGTCTTCCTTCAACTGTGTGTATGCGGCAAAGCTGTGTTCTGCCAGTTGCTGCACAAGCTCTTTTTCGCGATCGTCAAAAGCGTGGTCACGCGGGTCGAAAAGCCGGTTATAGATGCCCGCATGAAGGATCTGTTCGATGTTGAACCGGGCGGCATCGACGGTGCCGAAATTAGAACTTACGGTCTGTCCCTGCACGGTCAACTGGATCGCGTCACCGACGATCCTTTGCTCCATTGAAGAATAGAATTTATGGGTCTTGCCGCCGCCGCGAGCAGGCGGGCCGCCGCGTCCGTCAAAGAAAATGACCTCCACGCCGTATCGGGCGGAAAGCTTTGCAAGCTCGTCCTTTGCCTTGTAGATGCTCCAGTTCGCCATCAGATAGCCGCCGTCCTTTGTGCCGTCGCTAAAGCCGAGCATGATCGTCTGTTTGTTGTGGCGACGGGCAAGGTGTTGGCGATACGGCTCCAGTTCGTAAAGCTCGCGCATGATGCCGGCGGCGTGTTTCAGGTCTGTTATCGTTTCAAAAAGCGGGACGATGTCAATGCCCAGGGTTTCCGCCCGCCATCCGCCAAGAAGGAAAAGGCCGTAAACCTCTATGACATTCAATGCGCTTCGGCACTGGCTGATGATATAGCGTTCGCAGCCTTCCGGGCCGTTAAGTTCCTGTATTCGCCGAACTGCTTTTATCGTCAACAGGGTGTCACGTGCGAGCGGATCGGCCAGGGCGTTGGTGTCGGCTGCCTCGGTGATATTGAGAAGAGCTTCGATCTTTTTACGATCACGGAAAGACACGTATGTGTTTGACAGGCCAATGCCGGTTTCGGCAACGGCCTGAAGCACGGCGGTGTGTTCGGACGCTTCCTGCCGGATGTCGAGCGTCGCAAAATGGAGTCCAAACACCTCGACCTTGTTGAGCAGATCGTCTATCAGGTGTGCGAAAAGTCCGTCGTGGCGATCTACAAGAGCTTGTCTGATAGCGAGGAGGTCATTCAACAACTCGTCCCGCGTCAAGTCAGCCTCCGGCGACAGATATGCGTTCGCATAGAGCTTTCTTTCCAATTCCGCCACGGCCTGTTCTACATTGGCAAACGTAAGGCGGCGTTTCAAAAGCCGGAGGTCGTTGTGATAACAGCGCAAAACGGCGCGTTTCAGAGCGGCGGCGGTGTCCAGCGTAGTGTCGCTGGTAACGAACGGATTTCCGTCACGGTCGCCGCCCGACCAGAAGCCCATTCGGATCAGGTCGGCCAATTCAAGCTCTTCGTGCGTAAAAAGCGTTCTTATTTCCGATGCGATAGCGCCGATAGCGTCATAAAAGACATTTTCCAGATACCAGATCAGGCTTATCGCCTCATCAAAAGGTGTCGGTTTCTGTTTCTTGAAGAACGGCGTTCTGCCAAGCTGACGCAGGAGCGTGTCTATCTCCGCCACGTTGTCGGCGGCTATCGCCGCAGTCAGGTCATTTATGATGCCGAGAACCGTTCCGGGATAGAATTGCGTCGGATGAGCCGTCAGCACAAGCCGTACGGAAAATTCGCTGAGCCGCTGTTTCAGGGCTTCGAGCTTTTCGGTTTGGACAGCGGTGTTCTTTAGCTGGGCGAGCGTTCCGGCGCCGCGTGTGTCGTTCAACTGGGTGAAGGCCGCGTCCTCCAGAGCGTCAAAAAGCACGACCTGCCTTTCGGCGTACTGGACGAACCGGAACATCAGGTCTTTTTTATCAACTTCGTCATGAACGTGAAAGAAATCGTCTATCACCTCTGTCGGGCTTTTGCCGCCTTCCAGACTGTCCGCGCATTGCTGGTTGAAAAGTGAAAGCAGAACGCCGGTTCTGTCCACGCCGTAAAATGGCAGCGACAGGAACAGGCTGTTGTAAAGCTGAAAGCGGATGCCTACGGCTTCATTAAATTTTCCGAGCATCTCCGAAACATTGGCGCGCATACTGTGTAATATACACCACACCGGCAAAATGTTCTGATACGAACGCGGTCTGCATGCGGGCTGAAAGTGTCCGGTCAATTTTTTTGCACATCTTACGCAAAAATATTTTGGCCGCGACGTCTAATAAATGGTCATGGTAAAGAGGCCTCCCAGCCGGGCTTTGTCACGAGATTCGACGGATGGTTTTTCGTGTTCCCTAAGCGGAAAGTTTCGGCAGAAGATCTCTTGCCCCCACACTCGAGGGTGCTTTCATTTTTTGGAAGCACTCTTTTTTAATCGGGTTTTTCACTCGGAAGTTTTATGGTGATAAGTGTAAGATAAAAAGAAAATAGATATGTACAGAGTGGAAAAATGGTCAGAACTGCAAACACCGGGAATGGCGTTGATGCGACTGATAATGACACGCGAAGGCTACAGCGTTTATCAGTGGTGCGACCGGCCCGAGATGGAATACGGAATGCACTTTCACAGCGAGGAGCAATCTCACTGGGTCGTTTCCGGCGCGCTTGAGATAACCGTGCAAAAAGTCGGCACTTTTCTGCTTCAGCCTGGCGACCGGGACTTTATGCCCGCAAACACTTATCATTCCGCGCGGGTCATCGGCGAAGAGCCGGTGCTGTATCTGATCGGGGCGAAACACTAGGATAAAACGATGTCCGCCCCTTCATTCGATATTTGTCTTTTCTGCGATAGAATCAAAGAATGCACGATGCTCAGACCCTTGGGGAATTGAAGGCAAGCGGTTATCGGTCCCGTTCCGTCAAGGAAGAGATGCGGGCAAATCTGATAACCAGGCTCAGAAAAGGCGAACGCCTGTTTTCCGGCATTTTGGGATATGACGAAACGGTCATTCCGCAAATCGTAAACGCGATACTTTCCAAACACAACTTTATCCTGCTTGGCCTGAGAGGCCAGGCAAAAAGCCGCATTATCAGACAACTGACCGATCTTTTGGATGAGAAGATACCGATAATTGCCGGCTCTGAGATAAATGATGATCCTTTTGCCCCGCTGAGCGCTTACGGCAAACAACAGGTCGGGCTTCATGGCGATGACACGAGGATCGACTGGGTCGGACGTGAGAACAGGTTCGTTGAAAAGCTGGCAACGCCGGATGTAACAATGGCTGACATAATAGGTGATGTCGATCCGATAAAGGCGGCAAAGGGCGGACATCTGCTTTCGGACGAACTGACCATTCATTTCGGGATGCTGCCGAGAGCCAATCGCGGCATTTTCGCCATGAATGAACTTCCTGACCTTGCCGGAAAGATACAGGTCGGCCTTTTCAACATAATGCAGGAAGGCGACGTCCAGATAAAAGGCTATCCTGTGCGGATGCCGCTTGACCTGCTGCTCGTATTTTCGGCAAATCCTGAAGATTACACTGCTCGCGGAAAGATCATAACGCCGCTAAAGGACCGCATCGGGGCTGAGATAACGACGCATTACCCGCGTGACATCGCCCTGTCGGCGGAGATAACGCGGCAGGAGGCGTGGATCGACAGGGCAGAAAGCGGGACAGCCGTTCACATACCTGAATTCATCGCCGAGGTGATAGAACAGATCGCGTTCGAGGCGCGCGACGACCAGCGTGTGGACAAGCGGAGCGGCGTGTCACAACGGTTCTCGATATCCGTGACCGAATCGGCTGTTTCAAACGCCGAGCGGCGAAGCCTCTTGACCGGTGAGAAAGAGATTGTTCCGCGTATCTCAGATATTTACGCTGCCCTGCCGGCGATGACCGGAAAAATGGAGCTTGAATACGAAGGCGAGCAGATAGGAGCCAACCGCCTGGCAAAAGATCTGATAAAACGCGCAAGCGGCGTCATTTTTGAAGGATTTTTCCTTGGCATTGATTTCGACCCGGCGATCCAATGGTTTGACGAAGGGAACAAGCTGCTCCTTTCCGACACCGCATCGGCTGAGGAATGCATAATGCTGCTGGAGGCAGTTCCTGAACTGATAGACACCACGCTGGTTCCGCTTGAGTTTGGCCGAGAGGACAAGGCAAAGATTGTTTCGGCGTGTGAATTTGTTCTTGAGGGCCTGTATGCGCAAAATAAGATCTCGCGTAATGAGGACGGCGGATTTGAGGCGGTGACAAAGGCAAAGACCGACCGCCGCGGCATGATATACGAAGATCTGACCGATCTGGAAGGCTGGAACTAACGGTTCGAGGAGTTTGAGTATATGAAATTTGGACAAGTGGACGATCCTTCGCAAGTTGACTTTACCATTCCGCCCGATCACCCGGACACGGCTCGTGTTCTGGGCGGCTCGAATTCGGACGGGTTTCGTGTTCATGTGGGCTGCGCAAAATGGAACAGAGCCGACCTGAAAAACTTCTATCCGCGCGGCACAAAGGACGAACTTGCTTATTACTCGACCCAATTCAACTGCATAGAATTGAACGCGACATTCTATCGTTTGTTTCCCGCCTCGACCTTTGAAAAATGGCATGAGACAGTGCCGGAAAACTTCAGGTTCTTTCCAAAATTTGAACAGACCATTTCGCATTTCAAACGGCTTCGCGGCGTTGAAGAGGCGGTGGACAACAACGTGTCACGTTTCTCGCTGCTAAAGGAAAAGCTTGGGATGCCGTTTCTGCAGCTTCATAATAATTTCGCCCCGAAAGACTTTGAACTGGTGGAGAAATTCATCACTGACTGGAAATACGATACCCGCATGGCGATCGAGTTTCGCCACACCGCCTGGTTCAATGACCCGGACGTTTCGGCAAAAATGTATTCGCTTTTAGAAGAGAACGATGTTACGAATGTGCTGGTCGATACTGCGGGCCGCCGCGACCTGATGCACATGCGCCTTACAACGCCGACCGCTTTTGTGCGCTACGTCGGGGCAAATCATGATTCTGATTATTCGCGGCTGGACAAATGGGTCGAACGCATTGCGGAATGGAAAGAGAACGGGCTGAAGGAGCTTTACTTTTTTGTTCATCAAAATGTCGAGGAAGCCTCGCCGCTGCTCTCAGCGCATTTCATAAAGCTTCTAAATGACAGGACAGGCACCGATCTGAAGATTCCCGGTTCGGCAGACGGTCTTTTCTGATCCGCGTTTCGTTTACAGAATAAATTCATCAGATATTCCGACCGGCCTTTGTATTGAGGGCCGGTTTTTTACGTTTTTTGTGGATAATATCACAAAAATTCTTTCATTTTGCTTCAAAAGAGCCTCGTTTATGATTGAAATCATTTTTTCCGGCATCTGACGGCCTTATACTGCGGCTATACAGAGCAAAGGTCTTTCATAGACACAGGAGATTCGAGATGAAGATAACCGAAAAAATGAAGGTCAAGGAAGTTCTCGATCTCGGCGATCACATGCTGGATGCTTTCTTCTGGCTGGCACCGGCTTTTGAGCGGTTGAGGTATCCAAAACTGAGGCGGGCGATGAGCGGCCGCGTAACCGTTGCACAGGCGGCCCGCATCGGCAGAGTGCCTTTGGCGGAAGCTCTTTTTGTGCTTAATCTTGCCGCCGGTTGCGACCCCGATGAACTGAACGAGGAACTCTGCCGTCTTCCGCGGGAGGATATGGAGTATCGCGAGACGAACGCCGGCCTGAAACCGAGCGAACTTCTGGGACTGGATGACAATGACCCGAGAGTGATCTTTGTGGACGTTACGCCGCACGCTGACGGTCGGCGTGACCCGATGCCCGACATTGCACGCGGGCTGGTCAAGCTGAAGGAAAATAACGAGGTCCTTTTGATAAGGCATCCTTTCGACCCGATCCCGCTGAGGGATATGTTCGCCCGCCGCAAGGGCCTGGCAAGCTGGGCCGAAGAACGTCATCCTGGTGACTGGTTCATTTACTTTTATCGCCAGGCGGCCGTAAAAGCAGCGTGCGCGGTGGCCGCACAATAATATCTTAGGATGGAAACACAAAATGCCTCTTATTGAAACGGCTGAACTGGAAACTGTTGGGGACGTTCCGTTATCGGAGCGTCCCAGATCGGTGAAAAGCATTCTTGAAACCGAATTTGGAAAAGCTATCAGCGTTGTACTCAGGGACGGCGAGGTTCTTTCACGCCATCTGTCCGCTGAGCCGATCAGCGTTCTTTGTCTCGGCGGAAAAGGAACATTTCTTGCCGGAGAGAAACTTGAGGAGGCAACATCGCTCAGCCCTGGGGTGCTTTTAACACTTGACGCGGACGTCTTTCATGAGGTCCGCGCCGAACCCGAACTATATTTTTTACTAACAAAATTTAAGAGAACTGATAATATAACTGGCTAAAAACTGCTTGTGTTCCGGCAGAAATCCATATAAGCGAGGAAAACGATGAAAAGACTGTGGATCATTTTGATATCTGTTTTTTTGCTCTCCTTTGCGATACTCGGCTGGGTTGGCATTGAGATCTTTCGCCAGGCGCCGCCGATACCTGACAAAGTAGTGACAACGGACGGCAGCGTTATGGTTGCCGAACATGAGATCATGGACGGCCAGAACGTTTGGCAGGCAATGGGCGGTATGCAGGTCGGGTCGGTTTGGGGACACGGTTCCTATGTGGCTCCGGACTGGACAGCCGACTATCTGCACCGCGAGGCCCTTTTTATTTTGGATGATTGGTCGAACGGGCAATACTCCAACGGCATGTCGGGCGAGGAAAAAGCGGGGCTGGAATTTCGCCTGCAGGAACTGGTCAGAACAAATACGTATGACGAGAAGACCGGGATCATCACCGTCGATCCGATACGGCTTCGGGCATTTGAGAGCATATTGGAGCATTACACCGACGTGTTTGCCAACGGCAATTCGGACTACGCCATTCAAAAAGGAGCTCAGTCCGACCCGAAACGGCTTCGTTCGATGACAACGTTCTTTTTCTGGACGGCGTGGGCATCAGCCGCCAACCGTCCTGACAACAATATTTCCTACACAAGCAATTTTCCGTCAGAACCGCTGGTCGGCAATTTTCCGACGAGCAGTTCGATCATCTGGACAGGCGTAAGCGTGATACTGCTTATCGCCAGCATCGGCGCGATGGTCTGGTTCTATGCCGGCTGGCACAAGGAAGCCGAGGGCCGAGACACTCCCGACGTTGATCCTCTGGTGGGCGGTGTTCTGACACCTTCGCAAAAAGCAACGGTCAAATATTTTCTGGTCGTTTCGCTCCTGTTCCTGTTGCAGATAGTGATGGGTATAATAACGGCCCATTACGGCGTTGAGGGCGGCGGATTTTACGGCATACCGCTGCAGGACTGGCTGCCGTATGTCGTCACCCGAACATGGCATACTCAACTTGGAATTTTCTGGATCGCAACGGCGTGGCTGGCGGCGGGACTTTTCATCGCTCCTTACATCTGCGATTACGAACCCAAGTTTCAGAAACTCGGTGTGGACGTTCTCTTCGGAGCATTGCTTATCGTGGTGCTTGGTTCGATGGGCGGCCAGTGGCTGAGCGTTATGCACATGCTGCCGGGCGACCTTTGGTTCTGGTTCGGACATCAGGGATATGAATATGTCGATCTTGGCCGCGTATGGCAGGCGGCTCTGTTTGTCGGGCTTCTGTTGTGGCTCTTTCTTATTGCCCGGAGCGCGGTTCCGGCGTTAAGAAAGGACGGCAGCCGGTCGCTGGTGATGCTTTATCTTTTGACAACGGCGGGCATTGCGCTGTTCTATGCGCCGGGATTGTTCTGGGGAATGAGATCGCACCTGACGGTTGTCGAATACTGGCGTTGGTGGGTCGTGCATCTGTGGGTAGAAGGCTTTTTCGAGGTGTTCGCGACGGTTGTCATCGCATTCCTTTTTGCAAGGCTTCGCGTGATACGCGCCGATCATGCTGCGTATGCCGCATTGCTGTCAGGCGCCATTTATCTGAGCGGCGGCATCATAGGAACGCTGCATCATCTTTATTTCGCGGGAACGCCGACGGTCGCTATCGCCTTCGGTGCAGTTTTCAGCGCGCTGGAGATAGTTCCGCTCGTGTTCGTCGGTTACGAGGCGCTTGAGAACATCAGGCACTCTAACGCCCGTCCGTGGCTTGCGCAATATAAATGGGTCGTCTATTTCTTTGTCGCGGTCGCGTTTTGGAATCTGGTCGGAGCCGGTGTTTTCGGTTTTATGATCAATCCGCCGATCGCCCTTTACTATATGCAGGGGCTGAATACGACCGCCGTTCACGCACACGGCGCTCTTTACGGCGTTTACGGCACGCTGGGGCTTGCCCTGATGCTGTTCTGTATGCGGGCGATGGACCCTGAACGCAAATGGAACACAAAGCTTCTGGCATTTTCCTTCTGGGCCATCAATATCGGTATGCTTTTGGAAATAATGCTTAGCCTTTTGCCGATAGGTTTGCTCCAGACGTATCAGTCGGTGTCGGTGGGTTACTGGTCTGCCCGCAGCGCCGAGTTCATGCAAACCGACCTGATGCAGTTCCTGCGTTGGATGAGGCTTTTCGGCGACACGATATTCGCGATCGGCGCCGTGGCCTTTGTCTGGTTTGCGGTCAAGCTGATGCTGACCGGAAGATCTGAGGCCAAGGCGGGACAAGACCTGCCGTAACCCTGATGCGGGCGGTATGAGGTAATATCAGAGGTAATGACCAGAGTTATTCAAACAGCAATATCCTTTATCTGGGTGGGAATGCTCGGCGGCATCTCGTTTCTTGAGGCCCCGCTAAAGTTTCGGGCGCCGGGCATCACCCTCGGATTGGGGCTTGGCATCGGCCGGCTGGTCTTTCAGGCGATGAACATGGTTGAGATAGTTTTTGCCGTTATTCTGGCGGCGACATTTCTCATCGCACGCCGTGACCGCGGCCTGCCGTTCTATCTTTTCGCCGGGGTGGCGGTTCTGCTGGCCCTTCAAACGTTTTGGCTTTTGCCGGAGTTGGACATTCGGGCAGAACTGGTGATACGCGGCGAATCGCCTCCCGGATCGAACACTCATATCCTGTATATCGTGTTTGAACTGCTCAAAATACTGGCGCTTTTGGT
Organism: uncultured Chloracidobacterium sp.; assembly: GCA_964583955.1. Classification (GTDB taxonomy): domain Bacteria; phylum Acidobacteriota; class Blastocatellia; order Pyrinomonadales; family Pyrinomonadaceae; genus OLB17. The sequence goes on from CAZOXY010000003.1 coordinate 109,030, forward strand.
GATGGGGGTATTGATCTCGAAAAGAAGTTTGAATGCCCGATAGGTAGTTTTTATGAGGGATGTCGAGAACAGAGAGGACATCGACCTTTTGATGCGCGAATTCTATTCGCGGGCGATGGTCGATGAAAAGATAGGGTATCTTTTTACTGAGGTGGCACATCTGGATCTGGATGTACACCTTCCGGTAATAGGCGATTTTTGGGAATCGATGCTGTTTCGGACAGGCGATTATGGCCGTCACGGCCGCAACCCGCTGCAGGTACACATGGCACTGCACATGCTGGAACCGCTGAAACGGGAACATTTTGACCGCTGGCTTGAGATTTTTCACGCCGTCATAGACGAGAATTTTGCCGGCCCGTATGCGGAAACGCTGAGGGAAAGATCTGTCTTTATGGCGAACAGGATGCTGAACTTTTGCCGTGGTGTTCCGGCGCTCGAGATCACGCGCTGAGAAACCTGTTCAGAGGTTCCAGTGAATTGATGACCACTTTGCCGTGAACGATAGAGAAAAAGCCCTTGTCGGCAAGTTTTCTGACGGCCCTGATGGTCGTTTCGGTCGTGAGTCCGGCCATTTTGGCGATGTCCTCACGGCGGAGAGTTATGCGAACCGGCCCGGTGTCGATCTTCTCTTCGGCCAACCGAAAAAGAATAGTGCCGATGCGATGTTCGGGCGAGGATGTCGCCAGATTTTGTATGATCGCCGTCTTTTCGCGAAGCATGTCGCACATCCATCCCAGCACGGCAAAGGCAAATTCGTTTGAATCGCGCAAAAGCTGCAAAAAACTCTCTCTCGGTATCAATAACAGTTTGCTTTCCTCCATTGCCTCTGCGTTGGCGGGGTAGGTTTTGCCGTCGAAAACCGGAGGAATGGCAAACATCTCGCCTTCGCGAAAGATGCCGATAGTCACCTCTTTGCCCGGTTCAAGGTAGCGCATCATTCTGACCGAGCCTTTGAGGACGATGGGCAAGGCCGATGCCTTGTCGCCCTCGGCAAATATTTCCTCATTCGGCGCAAACGTAACCTTTCTGCCGTGCTGCTCTATCTTTGAGCGAAGTTCGGGAGTGAATGAATAAAGGATCGGTTTCATTTATTACCGGCCGCCGTTGTACGCCTGAATAAAAACAGCAGCCCCGAAAGAGACAAATAATATAACACTGACGAAGGTATTTGTTATAAAGCCCGGGTGAGGCCGGTTTTCTTTAATGAAGGATCTCACATTTATTCGGAGCGATTTGCCTAATTCCATACCTCATTCAGGTACAGAACAAAGCCCGTCAGAACGGACTCTCCAGAGATCTCGGAAGGATCACTCAGTATCTCCGGCGCAGTATCCGGGCGGTATATATGAACTGTTCTGCTGATCGGGTCTATCAGCCAGCCGAGCAATGCTCCGTTTTCCATATACTCTTCCATTTTTTGCTGGAGCTTTGATATTGGATCAGTTTCAGAACGAAGCTCAACGACAAAATCAGGACAGATGCGTGCAAACCCGGAACGGTCTTCATCAGAAAGAGTGTTCCAACGGCTGGAGCTGATCCAAGATACATCCGGCGAGCGTATGGCGTTATTCGGAAGAGTAAACCCGGTCGATGAGTCAAATGCCTTTCCTGTAGCATCTTTTCTCGACCAAATACCAAGAGACAAGGAAAGATCAAAATTTATCCGGCCGGTTTCAGAAGATGTAGGTGCCATGATCGAGATCTCTCCGTTGCTTTCACGCTCAATGCGCGCATCAGGATGACGACGACAGAAATCCAGAAACTCTTCATCAGAAAATGTCTTGACAACACCGCCAAGATCGACCTCCATTCCGGGGTAGCCGCTGATGTGAATTTTTTGTCCCGTAGTCGTATTTGTTGAGATCATAAATACCTTTGCTTACATTCTACTAATAAACACCGCTCCGCCAAAGGTTAAAAATAGAATGACACTGACGAAAGCGTTTGTCGTAAAGAACGCGGCGTTCATACGGCTAAGGTCGTTGGGTTTGACGAGTGTGTGCTGATAAACAAGCAGGGCCGCGACCGCCACAATACCGACGAATGCCGGCCAGCCGAGATCCGTTACGATATAAAGGAATAGCAGCACGATGAATGCCTGAAAATGGAAGATCCGTGCCATCCAGAGCGAGCGTGCTATTCCCATTCGGGCAGGTATCGACTGAAGCCCGGCCTTTCTGTCAAATTCAATGTCCTGACAGGCATAAAGGATGTCGAAGCCGGACGTCCACATCAGCACGAAAAGCGAGATCAGCAGCGGGACCTCAGAATCTATCGCCCCGCGAACCGCTATCCACGCCGCGGTCGGCGAGATCGCCAACGCCCAACCCAAAAGCAGATGCGCGAAAGGCGTGAACCGTTTTGCGTATGAATATCCGAGAACACTGACAAGAGCAACCGGCGAGAGGGCAAATGTCAGCCAGTTCAGCGACCACGCTGCCGCCAAAAACAGGGCAATGGAGGCGAACATGAACACCCACGCAAAACCGACAGAGAGCTTTCCGCTTGGGAGTTCACGATTGGCCGTTCGCGGATTTTGAGCGTCGATGTCCCTGTCAACAATGCGGTTAAAGGTCATTGCCGCCGACCGCGCGCCGAACATCGCCATGGTGATCCACAGTATCTGCCACCACGTCGGCAGCCCGTTCGCCGCCAAAACAGCCCCGAGAAACGCAAACGGCAACGCAAAGAGCGTATGCTCAAATTTGATCATCTCCAGCGTTGTGCGCAGTTTTGATAAATGTGCCTTCATTCAGAAAACGTCTTGCAATGATTTTGCTGCCGAACTGCTAATTTTACCAAAACCCGCGGCTGATTGCAGATTTTGAGCGCACAGACCTTTGAAAAGCCTTCTGGCACAAGCATTTTCCCAAAGACACCCGATAGGTTATAAATGAAAAGCATCATGCGTTACGCTGACAAGATCCCATTTGCTTTTGTATTAGACCATCTGCTCGGCGTTGAGGTCGAGATAAAGCCGATGTTCGGCTGTCATGGCATCTATGCGCACGGCAAACTGTGCCTGTTTTTGATGAACCGCGAACGTCCGCTGGTCCGCCGCGAGGGAGAGCCGATGCAAAAGGGCATCTATATCGCCACCGAGGAAAGACACACCGAAAGCCTGAAACCAATATTCCCGGCCGCCGAATTTGAGTATCTGAAAAAAGGAAAGGTATGGATATTCGTCTCCGAAACCCTGCCGGAGTTTGAAAGCCACATTATAACCGCCTGCGAAATGATCTCCGCCAGCGACCCGCGCATCGGCCGCTGACGGGTTACGGTCATTTTAACTCTGCAAGAGCAAGGTCAGGGATCGGAGAATACGGCTCATTCTCTTTCATCCCTGTATAAAATTGCCGCATCAGATCAGCGACGTCCGGATACATCCGTATAGTCTTTAGATGTTCCACGGAGCGGCGGTCGAGATTAGCTGTTAGCTTTGCGTAATATACAGATTCTTCGATGCTCCCGCTTTTTGCCGCATCAATGCAAAGTGTGCTAATAAAATCGTAAATATCAGGTGAATAGATATGCTGAGTATTATTCCGAATAAGTGTTTCGGCGGCTTTTCGGTTATTTGATAAAACATAAAGTTGAAACAGCAGCGATATATATTTTTGCCTTATACTTTGCAGGTCATAGTCATAGTCATTTCTATCCTTTTTTACCAGATCTAAATGCTTTTTGACCGATTCGGTCAATTTTGGCAGCTGTCTAGGTAAACGATTCCGTTGATGTAATTCCTGGTAGATCTTATAGATCGGCAACGCACGTTCATAATTTTGCTTTTCGGCCAATTCAAATAATTTCAAAAATATTGCCTCTTTGTCTGAAGGCTTTATATTCTCATTTTCAAAAAATGAGATAACAAGTCTGTCGTAGCGTCCAAAATTACTGGAATACACCAGATCAAGCGGCAGATTCGGATGCTTTTCAAATACCCATTCAACAATATCGTCAAATCCTTCATCCAAAGCGATACGTGTCAGGCCAAATAGATATTCCGAACGACCGGACGAACGTTCGACCTCATTTTTGAGAAAATTCTTAGCCTCGGCACGCAGTTCCTTAAGCCGCTCTTCACTGATCTGAGATCCAACACGGTAATAAGCACTATCGACAAAGTTAATGAAGTTATTAATTAAGCGTACTTTTTCTTTGACCTCGTCTTTATTTGAAAGGTCAACAGGAACCGAAGTAAACATTTGAAGATAGGATGAATAAACCGCTTCGAATTCTTTCCTTCCCTCATAATAATTTATACGCTGGTTCCAATACATGTAGGAATCTTGCCGCTGTGCCTGTTCGCTGAGTATCTTTGATTCGATGACTCTGGCACCTGACGCTGCCTGAACAGCTCCGGCAAGATGGGAAGGTGAAGAGGCGCTTATATCACTCGTGTCAGTGTTCATCAGCTCTTCCATTATAGGTTGAGCGTCCTGCGGACGACCGGCATTTTTCAGAGTTTCGGCAAGTGCTTTTTTTGTCCAGAAACGCAGTTGTTTCTCGTGATCTTTGATGACCGGCATGATAGATACGGCCCAGAGTTTATGCGAATAAATATATGCTGTGTCACTTTCAGAAAACGGCATCTCTAATGAGCGCTGCAAAAAGTTAACCGCTAACTCCAATACAGGCTGAACATCATCCAGAGGTACTAATCCACGTCCTATGCTCCCGGGAATGCCTTCACCGATGATATAGAGGTCAAATGCGCGTTCAGGTTGGAAGGTATTCGCTAGCCATCGCAGATCATCAGGTTTGTGGAAAAATCTTAGATACAGCAGAGCTGCATTAACATTAGATGGGTCATTCCTCACGCCTTGAACAATTTCCTCTAATATCTCTTTGTCATTAAGTCCAACCGCCTTTCTCCAGGCGATACGATAATGCAACCACATGCCAAGGGCATTCACTGAAAATGGCCTGGCCACTATCTTGACGTTATCTTTATGGCTAACTTCTTGAGGAATCTTATTTATTTCAGCGATCTTTTTTCCTATTAATCGATCTATTCCGTGTATGTCGCATTTTTCAGTTTGCTCTTTACACAGCGCGGCCAATTTTCCAAAAATCTCCGAACTGAAATCAACCTCCAGATAGGCCTGAATTATCTGAGGATCGTTAAAATGATCCTTATTTAAGAGAGTGCTCCAGATGTATGTAAGAGCGGTGTGATGTAAAGGGGTGGTTTTCCCGACGGTTTTATATGAGTGGAGTATGTGTCCTATCGTAGCGGTTGCCTTGGAATAGTTCGCGGCTCTGAGATAGAGATGAAGAATGCGAAACCTTGAATCAAGATCATTTCCTAAAGATGCCTCAGCCTCTTTTATGACTTGAAGCATATCCTTTTTAAGGAGTAATTTGTTGAGGCTGCGGTCGTATTCAGCGATGTTGCCTTGACCGAAACCGGCTGCGGCAGTCAGAAGCAGAAATCCGGTCAATATCGCGTGTTCTATCCGTGGGTACGACATCTTTATTGCTCCTAAAAATTGTGCTTTTTCCTGCCTGTTGGAGTCACAAGTCTCGCCATTGGTTGTATTGACTCAAAATTTTATCTCCCCTTTCGGGCCTGAAACAGCCTGAGGGCCTGGCGGCGGACGGCGTCGGAGACGTTCTTGTTTTCCGAGATGGTTTTCAGGTCGCGGAGCTGCAGGCGGCTCAGAATGGTCATCACGCTTCCTATCGGCGTTCGCGGGTTGCGGGCCAGATTATGGACAATGGAATAGCTTCTGGCCCATTGACGATTGTTGGCGACTATCCGAAGAACGTCTTCGGGTATCGACCGCATGGCGGCGATCTTTTCGACCTCTTGTTCCGTTATACGCGGGTTGTTGACAACTGCCTGTGCGACAACGCGGTTCGGGTCGCGTATGAGGATGTTGCGGGCTTCGCGGTCGCCTTTCATTGCCAGGCGGACGCGGTCCTTCATTCCCATCTTCATAACGCGGTTGATGACGGAGATGCGTTCGTTTGTGATCTCGTCGCCATCGACCTGCAGGTCGCCGACTATCTTGTTGATAACGTGCTGACGCTGCTCATCCGTTTCCTCGTAAAGTTCTTCCAGATACTCCAGCCCGAGCCATGCGTCATCGGTCTCGCTGTCCGGAACCTCTATCATGGAGGCAATGAGCAGCGCGTCATCATCACTAAGGTCTGTTGCCGAGGCATCAAGCTGTTCGAAGAACTCAGCCGCCGCATCTTTGCCCTGAGCGCGCAGCTCGCCGACGATCTGCTCTGAACCGCGTTCCTTTTCAAAGAACTCGCGTTTAGTTTCCGCCGCGCGGCGTTCCGCCTCGGGCGTTCGGTGCGGGTTCGCGATTATCGCCTCGATGATCGCCGGATTTTGGATCATCAACTGCTGGTTGGTCGCTATCAGTTCCAGCAAACTGCTGTTGTCCGTGTTCCGGGCAAACGTGATGATGGTCGCCGCCGGAGTCCTCGTGTTCAAAATAATGGCTTCGTGAAGTTTGGCCGGGGCCTTTGGCCTTCCCGCAAAATAGTTCAGAAACGAGACCGGAACATCACTTGACCGAGCGGCCGCGAGCAGGGTTTCCTCATCCTGTCCGGAAAGTGCTTCGCGTGCATTTTCCGCCAATTCAGCGTTTGTTGAAGAGGCAAAAGCGACCAGAACCTCTAAAAGATCATTCTGCGGCAATGGCAAAATGCCTCTCGAAGCGGCCACTCTGGCCGGTTCCGGCGCGGCACCTTCTATCAGGGACCTGACAACTGGATTTGTCGATTCAATGGCGAACGTCATATTTTGAAGGAAGCAGAAGACTTTTGAGCATTTAATACAAGGTTGTCCCCGGCACCGAGCTGTTGCCAACAGTTTAACACAGAAAGCGAGTGTCTTGACTAACGCATTTTAGTGACATAAGTTTAATAAAGCTAATGGGTTGGAAGTCACTGTCCGGCCTGTTAAGACGGTAATATATACATAAAAATTGATGACAAAGGAAATACTTGAAAAGAAGATCAGCGAAACGTCGGCGCGTATCGGCGTCATTGGCCTCGGATACGTGGGCCTGCCGCTGATCGTTGAATTTGCCCTTAAAGGGTTTGACTGCGTCGGGTTTGAGGTCGATAAGACAAAGGTCGAAGATCTGAATGCCGGCCGGTCATACATTGTTGATGTTTCATCAGAAAACGTCCAAAAATGCATCGGGTCAGGCAAGCTTTCCGCAACGACGGATTTCAGCCTGCTTGGCGGCTGCGACGTTATCATCATCTGTGTCCCGACACCGCTGCGAAAGACCAAAGACCCGGACATGTCCTATATAATCTCCGCCGGAAACGAAATAAAACAGAACATGCGCGGCGGACAGCTTGTGATACTCGAATCGACGACATATCCCGGAACGACCGACGAAGTTTTGCAGCCGATGTTCGAAGAAAAGGGATTTGCGATCGACAAGGATTTTCTGCTGGCATTTTCGCCGGAACGCGTCGATCCGGGAAACCCGCAGTATCAGACACACAATATTCCAAAGGTCGTCGGCGGCGTTTCTAAGGATTCAACGGACGTCGCGGCATTGCTTTACGGCCAGGTCGTCGATCAGGTGCATCCTGTTTCCTCCGCTCGCGTCGCTGAGGCATGCAAGCTTTGGGAAAATACTTTTCGGGCGATAAATATAGGCATGGCGAACGAGATGGCGAGGCTGTGCAACACGCTTGGCATTGACACTTGGGAAGTTGTTCGGGCGGCAGCGACAAAGCCGTTCGGATTTATGCCTTTCTATCCCGGCCCCGGCATCGGCGGACACTGCATACCGCTTGACCCGCATTATCTGTCGTGGAAAGCTCGCCAGCACGGTTTTGATTCGCAGTTCATATCTTTGGCGGAGCAGATAAATTCGGGAATGCCCGAATATGTGGTCAAGCTGGTATCGTCCGCGCTGAACGATGCGAAAAAGGCCGTCAACGGATCAAAGGTACTGATACTTGGCGTGGCCTATAAAAAAGACATTGACGACATGCGCGAATCGCCCGCGCTTTCGATAATCGATCTGCTGCGGTCGCGCGGAGCTGATGTCGTTTATCATGATCCTTTCGTTCCCGAGGTGACGTTCGATCACGCTTATACCATCGGCGCGGGCGAACCGCTTCATAACGTTGAACTCACGGACGACCTGATCTCAAATTCCGATTGTGTGGTTATCTGCACCGGGCATTCGGATATTGATTACAAGCGCGTCGTTGATCTTGCAGGTTTGATAGTGGACACACGCAACGCGCTTTCCGAAGATGTAAGGAACGGCGGCAAGTCAAAAATAATACGGTTGTGAACCGGCGCGTTCAAGGCAAGTAAAAAGAGGGTGTTTGAAAGATCGTTTCGGGGCTGTGTGTTTCAGGTTTTGTCTGTGGATTCTCTGAGATCTTCCTGTATGCGCAGGGTCTTTTACACAGAATTCACAGAATGAAAGACACAGAAAACGACTTTTCAGACACCCTCTCACTCTCAAAAAAGATCGGAATTTATTTTGAGTTCGCGGCCTTATCCATCGGATGGCCCGCTGTTTTCCACGCGTTGTTCCCGCCGACCAGAGCATAGACATTTGAGATGCCCTTTTCCATCAGGAAATGCCCGACCGCCGCGCTTGTATTTTCAGCGGGACAAGAACAATAGGTGATGATCTTTTTCCCGCGCGGGACAAGGTCCATGTGAGATTCCATCTCATTGAACGGAATGTTTATCGCTCCTTTGATATGTTCGTTGTCGAACATTACTTTTGAATGGGTGTCGATAAAGACCGCCGTTCCGGTGTCAAAATCCTTCTTTGCGTCTTTGACGGTTATTCTGGGAACGTCGGGATAAGGGCCTTTATTTTGCGTTGAAGCTGCGGTGTTCGCGGTTGCCGCAGGCGTCTGCGACACGGCATTTCCCGCAGCCGGCCTGTTCGCGTTCGCGTTTGCGGACGGAACCGTTGTGCCGGCGTTTTCGCCGGGTGATTGACCGCAGCTGATGGCGAGTGCCGAAATGGCTAAAAGGGCAAAATATCTCAGTTTCATAATTTTTTGTTCGTTTAAAATATTGATCCGCAATGAGTTGCGGCGACGCTCATTTTTCGCCAAAAGCCGCCAGAACCTCGTCAGCGTGTTCGGACACCTTGACCTTATCAAAGATCTTCACGATCTTTCCTTTTTCGTCGATCAGGAATGTCTTGCGAAAGGTTCCCATATACTTACGTCCGTACATGCTCTTTTCGCCCCAGACTCCATATTTTTCGACGATGGCCTTGTCCGTATCCGCGATCAGGTCAAAGGGCAGGTCAAATTTTGTGATGAATTTTTGATGCGATCTTTCGTTATCGACCGAAACACCCAAAACCCTGATGCCTTTTTCGCGAAAGGCATCGTACGAATCCCGGAGCGAACAGGCCTGTTTTGTACAGCCGGGCGTGTCATCCTTTGGGTAAAAATACAGGACGACGCGCGTGCCTTTCAGGTCGCTCAATTTTATCTTGTTGCCGTTCTGGTCCTTCCCCGTAAAAGCCGGAGCTTTGTCGCCTTCTTTTAACATGAGTTCTCCAACCGATCCTCGAAAGTTCTGTTTTGAACCGATTGTATCACGCACCCGGGCGTATGTCAGTCAGGGCGCTATTTCTTCTTTCCAAAGTTCCACCTGATCCCGGTCGTGAAAAGAAGATCATTGCGTTTTGCGACCCCGGCGGGATCGTTGTTAAAACGGTCACCTATCGTGAAATGGATACCGATACGTTTTGTCAGGTCGGCGGTCAATGATGAATCAAAGATAAAACGAAACTCATTCCTGTCGGTGATGTTCTGATAGAACGTCATGGAATGCTGGAATCTCAGGCGTTCGGTGAGTTTGTGTTTCAGGGTGTTCCCGACCAAGGCCTCGGGCGTATCAGTATTGTCGCCCGTCAGCCATGTCCTGTTCCATGCTCCGCCGACGAGGATGTCTATCTCGGTATTCTCAGTTTTCAGGAATCTGTGGCCCAGTCCGGCGCCAAGGACGGAACGAAAGTTAAGATTTCTGGGTCGGTCTCTCTCAAAATCATAGGAACCGAAAACAAACGTCATATCGCGAATATTTCGGTCATAGCGGGCGCCGCCCCAAACGGCATTTTGGGTCGTGGTGTTATTTGCCAGATTGCGGTTGTTGTACCAAAGGCTTCGGGCATAGACGGTCAACTTGTCGTTGCCGCCGTTCTTGGTGGCGCGAAGCCCCGTTGTCATCGTGCTCGTGCGCGAATTTCCGGTCGTGTAGCTGAAGCCCATGTTCGCATTTCCTTCCCAACCTGTGGCAAGTCCAAAGAATGGCCCTTGTCCCCAAATGCGCGGCTTGACGGTTGCCGCCGGCGGAACTTTTGGCTTTTCGGCGGGTGCGGCCGGTTTGGGTTTTGCGGCTTTGGCAGTCTCATCGGGTTTTGCTTCGGGTGCTTCTTCTTTTTTGACAGGTTCGGCCGGTTTCTCGGCGGCCTTTTCCGCAACGGCCTCGCCATCGGGTTCTGAGGCTATGGAATCTATGTGTTTCGGGTCAATTTTTACGGCGCCGGCGTAGGGTGTTTCTATCACCACCGATGTTTCATCCTTTGAAACGATCTTGCCGCTGAGGCGGTCGCCATTCTTCATTTTTATCTCGTCGATGCCGTTGGCCGCAGTCACCAACGGCGCGAACAGCATCAAAACGAGCAACACAAGATTTTTCGCTCTTTTCATTTTGGAACCTTCACTTGTCACGGTCGTCAGTAGGGTGAGTGGTTGACCGAATATGATATAACCTTATCATTATGGAATAAAGATGTGAATCAATAGGAATTATAAAACATTAAGACGCCGCCGACAGGCGAATCGTTGTTTGCGGCGCAACTTTTGTTCGACCATGAGAACCTTTTCTGAAACAACGGCCATTGGGAAACTCGGCGTGGCGGTGCGGCAGCTTTCGCGCGAAATAGCCGATGGATTTGAGCATAATGCTCTTGATTGCGCCGTGTGTGATGACCGGGGCAAATGCTGCCGCGACGAGCATTTCGTAAATGTGAGAATAACTCGGCTTGAGGCGGCGGCGATCAGAAAGGTCATCGACGATCTTCCGTCATGGAAGGCTCAGGCCATACAGGAACGCATAGAACGAGCGGTCGTTCGTTATGGGCTTGAGGAAGCCGAAGGCGATGCGGCGGGTTATGCCTGTCCGCTTCTCGATGACGACGCACGGTGCATTGTTCACGGAAAGGCAAAGCCGATGCCGTGCGTTATGCACGCCTGTTATGAAAAGGAAAGCGACCTGCCGCCGCCGGAACTGCTGGATTCGCATGAGAGCAGCGTCTGGCGTCTGAACAGGAAAGTATATGGCAGCGACCTGCTGCCGCTGCCGATACCATTGGCCCTCTCACGCAAAAGGCGATGAGCCGAACGGCCTTATGAGGATGTCCTCAGCTTTCCGCCAAGGATCGTCATCGGCACAAGCAGCGCAAGGAACAAGAGGTGATACCAGACCGGAAAATAGTTCCAGCCGAATATCTGGAAAATAAGCCCGACCACCAATAACACGATGCCAAGAATAAGCGTTGAAGACCTGTTCTCGCCCGCAATGATCGCCGTCAGAAAGCCTGCCATGATCGAAAAAAGCACTGATCGCAAAAGCGATATAAGGCTTATTGTCGCATCGGATTCGAACGGTTCGTTATTGAATGCCGCGACCTCGACCGCTGCCTGATGCCGTCCATACCACTCAGGCGAGACCGACCTGAGAACCTGATCGCTGCCGACCCATAGTATCGACCAAGCGACAAAACCAATTATTACCGCCAAGATGATCCGAAGCATAGAGCCTCCTGTTTTATTTATTTAGAGTGAGGACGCCATATATACAGCAACGACGTGTCGGCGATTATAGTCTGGTTTGCGGATTATGCCAAGCGGCTTTCTATCTGTCCGAGAGAAGATGCCGTGAGCAGAGCCGGGAGCCGCAAAACGAAGCGGACGGAACATTATTCGCTCCGTCCGCTGCTTTGGCAAAAATTTTGACAGTGAAATTATCTTATGTTGATCTCAAAGGGAAGGAAAAGCATTGCCTCGCCCCTTTTCATTCCGTCCAGGAGTGCGGCGAACCGGAACGCCCGTCGAGCGTCCTCAGGCAGGGAATCGATCAACGCTTTTTGCGCCTTCTGTTCGGCTGTCAGCGTTGCCTCGTTCTGTCCGAACAGGCTTTCCAGCAGCGGTTTAGGTGCGGGATAGACAACGCGCCGAACATCTTTGTCCGCCGGAAGCTGTGCCAGTTCCTTTGCAATGTCTATGGCCTTTTCCAGCCCGCCAAATTCATCTATCAGGCCGTTCTCCTTTGCCTGCGTGCCTGTCCAGACGCGTCCCTGGCCGAGCGTGTTTGCATGTTCGACGGTGATATTCCTGCCGGCAGCGACCTTGGGGATGAACTGATCGAAATAGATGCGATTTGTCTGTTCCTCCATCTTTGTCCGTTCCTCAGGCGTCCATTTTTCGGTTTCCCTGAAGATACCGGCGTTCTTGCCGCGCATTATGTACTCATTTGATATGCCGAGCCAGTCATACATTCCCCTGATCACGGGCTTGCCCATAAAAACGCCGATGGAGCCTGTTATCGAAGATCGTTCGGCGACGATCTTGTTGGCGTTGGCGGAGATGTAATAGCCGCCTGACGCCGCAACGTCGCCCATTGAAACGACAACGGGTTTCTTTTCCTTTGCCTTTTCGATGGCGTACCACATCAGGTCGGACGCAAGAGCCGATCCGCCCGGAGAGTCAACCCTCAGCACGATGGCCTTGACGGCATTGTTCTCCGCTGCGTCCCTGACCGCTTTTACTATGGTGTCGGAGCCGGCGACCCTTCCGCCAAAGATGCCGTCGCTCGACGACCCGGTGTTTATGGCCCCACTGGCAAAGATGACCGCAATCTGTTCGCCGTTATTCAGCCCGAGTGAATCGGACGTGACCTGTTTATACCGCGACGCGGGAACGATCCTCAGCCTTTCGTCCTCTTTATAGCCCAATCTTGCCTTTAGGGCATCATGCACCTGTTCCGGGTAAAGAGCATCGTCGATCAGGCCAATTTCCTTAGCCTGGAGCGCTCCGTAGGGAGCGTTGTCCATTATCGCGAGGAAATCTTCTTTTGACTTGCTGCGTGATTCGGACACCGCCTCGGTAAAACGTTCCAGATATTCATCCAGGATCGCATTCACGACCTCTCTGTGGCCTTCGCCCATTGAGGTTCTTGTATATTGGTCGGGAGCGTTCTTGTATTTTGGCCCGATCTGAATAACGTCGGCCTCGACCCCGAGTTTGTCCAGCGAGCCTTTGTAGAACATCGCTTCGGCGGCGAAGCCGTTTATCCAGAGGTCGCCGGGCGGCGGCAGAAATATCTTGTCGGCAGCGGTGGCTATGTAGTAATCCTTGTTCATTCCCATCTGCATATATGCAAAGACAGGTTTGCCGGATGAGCGAACGTCCTTTATCGCATTTCTAAGCTCTTCGGCCTTGCCCCAACCGATGCCGGGAAAATTGATGTTCAGCAGAACGCCGCCGATCCGGTTGTCGGCTTTTGCCTTTCGTAACTGGGTCAAAAGGCCGGTAAAGCTTTGCGACGGACCGACCCCGATGGCTTCCATCAACGGATCGTCCGGAACATAATCAGGAAGTTCACCGGTGAGGTTAAGGACGAGAACGCTGTTATTGGGAACGCTCGGTTGGCCAAGCGAACTTGCCAGCAGGATAAAGCCGATGATACCCGCAATGACCACGACCAATAAAAGCCCGCCGCCGATGAGTATCCATTTTGTTGATTTTGAAGCTGCCATGTCTAAAAGATATTTGGGCATGTTCCCGCAGACGGAAAGAGCCGTACCTGCTTGAACATACGTATTTCAGTTGAAAAAAGTTTATTGAGAGCCGCTTTCCGAAAAACTGGAACTATCTGCTGCGCGATCAGGCAGTGCCTTATCAAAAATGTCATCAAATATTGCGGCAGACGATCAGGTTGACGATGCCGCCCGCTTTTTTTCTTACTTCCGTTATTTCCAAACCGGCGGTTTCTGCCAGATCGGCCGTCCGACGGTTGAAATGGTCATCGATAAGCGCCGTCGTGGCAATGTTAAGAACGTCAAAAAGCCTGCCCGCAACACCCGGCGGACGAACGTGTTCCAACAGTATAACAGTTCCGTTGGGGCGAAGGACACGCCGGAGTTCTGAAAACGCAGCGTTCGGATCAGGTATCGAACAGAAAACCAGCGTCGCGAACGCGGCATCAAAAGAGTTTGCTGGAAATGGCAACTGCTGTGCATCTGCCTGAATCATGGCGGAGCCGCAAGACTTGCCGACGGCGATGTCGATCATCTTTTTCGACAATTCGGTCGAGACGGCCCGGCGAAAAGGCGGATACAGTTCAAAATTCGCTCCGGTTCCGCAGCCGAGTTCAAGAATGTCCGCTCCGCCTGGCAACTCCGCAAGGGCCTCTTTTCGCCACTCCCTAAGGAACCGGCTTTCAAACGGAGCAAACAGCCTGTCATAAAAGCGGGCGAATCTGTCGTAAACAGCCATTACTGGAAACTTAACGCACGGAACGTCAGGATAAAAGCCGCAAACAGCACTAAAGAGCGGGAAAGTTTGACGAAAGGCGTCTTTGAGCCTTTACCGGTTTGCGATATGCTTTACGCTGTAACCTGAATATGGCAAAGAAAGGAACCATACTCATCTGTGATGACGAGGAAATAATGCGCGATGTCCTGGGGACGATACTTTCGTCCGCCGGGTACAAGATCGATCTGGCGCGCACCGGCGAGGAAGCTCTGGAGCTTTACAGCGAGCGTTCATACGACGTTGTGCTGATGGATGTTTCGATGCCCGGCATGGGAGGCCTGACCGCGCTCGAAGAGCTTGTAAAGGCCGACCCCGAGGCGGTTGTCATCATGATAACCGCTTTTGCAACCTTTGACACCGCCATCTCGGCCTGGGAAAAGGGAGCTTCGGGCGTGATCCGAAAGCCGTTTCAGAATGAGCAGATACTTGCCCTGGTTGCCCGCGGCATTAAAAAACGCCGTAAAGAAGAAGAGCGCCAAACGCTGCGTCAGGTCATGACCCGATCGGTTCAGCGTGACGCGATAGTCGGGCGTTCCGAAAAGATGGAGGATGTCTTCCGTCTTGTTGAAAGGGTCGCGCCGGCACGTTCGACCGTGCTGATCACCGGCGAAAGCGGGACCGGAAAGGAACTGGTCGCAAAGGCCATCCACGAAGCCAGCCCGCGTGCCGACAAACCGTTCGTGCCCGTGAACTGCTCGAACATTCCTTCCGAACTGCTGGAATCAGAGCTTTTCGGCCACACAAAAGGAGCTTTCACCGGAGCGGTGGCGGTAAAGCGCGGTTTGTTCGAGGTGGCGGACACCGGTTCGATATTTTTGGATGAGATAGGCGACCTCAGGCCCGAAACGCAGGTGCGGCTTTTGCGCGTCATTCAGGAAAGAGAGTTCATTCCGCTTGGCGACACAACGGCGACAAAGGTGGACGTCAGGATAATCGCCGCGACCAATATCGACCTGAAGGAGGCCGTCCGCACCGGCACGTTTCGTGAGGACCTTTATTACCGGCTGTCGGTCGTCCCGATGGAATTGCCCGCGCTTAGAAATCGTCGCGAGGACATTCTGCCGCTGACAAAGCACTTTATTCGTAAATACAATGAGGAGAACGGCCGCAGCATCGCGGAAAATGTCTCCGCCGAAGTTCTTTCGCTGCTGGAGAATTATCACTATCCGGGCAATGTTCGTGAACTGGAGAACATAATCGAAAGGGCGGTTGTAATTGCCTCAACCGACGAGATAACCGTCGATTGCCTCCGTCCGGAGGTAAAGGATCCTGACGCCGCCTATGAAAGTATCCGCAGCACCGAAGGAGCCTCCGGCGAGATCGATCTGGCAAAAGGCGTGAATTTTTACGACGAGGTCAAAAGGTTCGAGATTGACCTCATCCGCCGCGCCCTGGAACAGACCGGCGGCCACCAGTCCCGCGCCGCCCGCCTCCTCGGCCTCAACGCCACCACCCTAAATTCCAAGATAAAATCGTATAATATTGCCCGATAGGGTCTGGCCGGCACCGGCGGACCGTCCTTGCCCGGCCAGCCACTCTGAAATACAAAATATTGCAATAAAATTCAAACTTTCCATAAAAGGCAACCCGATCAGCGGTTGGAACATATATCCGAAAGCCACTAATTCCTGTGTTTTCTTCATTTCGTCAGTTTTGTTATGGGCTGTTGGCTATTGGCATACTGGTTGCATAATTCCAACCCTAAGCAGGAGGAAAGTTGGCAGTATCCTGCGCAAATTGAATCAATTCCAGCCCAAAACATGTTTTAGACAGGTGAATGGACGTCGAATCTTCAGACTTGAGGTCCGCAATGGAAATTTATCTATTTGATGTGTTTTTTGGAAGGACAACAAAATAATTCAGGAGGAAACAAATGAGGACACTCATTTCTTGCATGGCATTATTTGCGGTTGCTTTATTCGGCACCGTCTTAGTGCAAGCTCAGAACACGGGGTCCATAGCGGGTACAGTGGTGGATGCGAACGGAGCGGTTGTTCCGGGTGCGTCCGTCGAAGTCACCGGCCAGGCCGGGCAAAGATACAATGCTACTACAAACAGCAGCGGCTCGTATCAGATCCCGAACGTTGGTGCGGGATTTTACACTGTTCACGTTACGGCACCGAACTTTAAGACCATTATCGTTCAAAACGTAAAGGTTGACGTTGCGACACCGGCAACGGTAAACGCAACCCTCGAACCCGGAGCGGTTACCGAAGAGGTTATCGTGACCGGAGGACAAGAGGTGCTGCAATCACAGACACCAACCGTCGGCAACACAATAACAGGAAGGCAGATAACAGAGACACCGATCACCTCGCGTGACGCTCTGGACCTGGTTACGTTGCTGCCCGGAGTTTCGACAACCGGCGCTCCGCGTCGTTCGACGATCAACGGTCTGCCGAAAGGATCCATATCGATCACTATCGACGGCGTTGATGTTCAGGATAACTATTTGAGGTCGTCCGATGGTTTCTTCACCTATGTTCGTCCGCGTGTTGACGCTATTGACGAGGTGACAGTGACAACGGCCGTTCCCGGAGCCGAGGTCGCAGGTGACGGAGCTGTCGGCATTCGTTTTGTTACCCGTCGCGGTACCAATAAATACACCGGCGGCGGTTTTTGGCAGCATCGTAACGACGCCGTGAACGCAAACTACTGGTACAGCAACCGTGATGGGTTGGAACGCCAAAAAATGCGTTTGAACCAGTTTGGCGGAAGGCTCGGAGGTCCGATCCCATTCCCGAACTTTGGTGATAGCGGCGGTCCGTTCTTCAATTCGGGCAAAGACCGCGCGTTCTTTTTCGTAAGCTATGAGGAATTCCGATACCCGGAATCTCAGGCTCGCTCAAGGACCGTTCTGACCCCCGAAGCGATGGCCGGAAACTATAGCTATATAGTTGGGAGTACCGTTGAGACGGTCAATCTATTGACGATTGCCGGTAATGCCGGACTGCCATCCACTGTTGACCCGACCATTGGGTCGCTGCTCGGCAGGATCCAGTCTGCTACCAGTGGAGGAACGCTGATCCCGATCCAGAACTCACAGGGTGTTGTGACGGACCCGAACAGAATGCTGTTCCGGTTCAATAACCCCGGCAACCAAAAGCGTACGTTCCTTGCTCTGCGTTTCGACGTTAATATAACCAAGAATCACAGCATAGAGAACGTTACCAACCGTCAGAAGTTTGACTCGATGCCGGACTTTCTGAATAGCATGGACCCGCTTTTCCCTGGTTTTACAGGGTTCTCGCAGGGTTCAACCCGTAATTCGAACTCAACAGCCCTTCGTTCCTCGTTCACCTCGAACCTGATCAACGAAGCAAGGTTCGCATATGGTTGGGGTGCATCTGCATTTGCCCCGGAACTGTCCCCGGATTACTTTACCGATCAGGGCGGCTTTAACGTCAACTTTGGCGGAGCTCTCGGTATAACCGGTGCGACGATCCGCAACAGCAAGAGCGGGCGCTCATCGCCGACCAAGGACTTTACCAACAATTTCACATGGATAAATGGTAAGCACACCATCGGCATCGGCGGACAGTTCAAGCGTATCGGTTTTTCTGACTACGCGACAAACTATACAGCCCCTACCGTATATTTTGGTATAGGCAGCGCGACCGACCCGGTTGCTTTCAATGCGTTCAATACAGCAACTATGCCGGGAGCTTCGGCTGCGGTCTTAACAGCCGCCAGAGCTTTTTACGCGGGACTGACCGGTCGTATTTCGCAGGTTGACTTCTGGGCCGAACAGACACCTGACGGCCGCTACAACGTAGGACAACAGACAGGAAACAAGGTTCGCCAGGACAGCTATGGACTCTATGTTCAGGACACCTGGAGGATCAAGAATAACCTGAGCTTTAACTTTGGTGTCCGTTGGCAGCCGCAAACCTCTTACGTAGCTCTTTCAAAGAACTATGGAAGACTGGAACAGTTTGCCGATATCTGGGGCGTGTCCGGCCTTAATAACCACTTTAAGCCGGGTACAATGACCGGACGTGATCCGATCATTGTTCGTGTCGAAGAAGGTGAGGCGGCGAACGAGACCGACTTCAACAACTTTGCACCGAGCGTAGGATTTACCTACAGCCCTGATTTTGACAACGGTTTCCTCGGTTCGTTCTTTGGCGGACCCGGTAAGAGCGTGATCCGCGGCGGATTCTCGCGGGCATTCGTTCGTGAAGGTACACTCCTGCTGCTCAACCTGTTGGGTTCAAACCCGGGCGGTTCGAGGATCGACCTGCGTCGTCACTCGTCATTCGGAAATATCGTCAGCGCGACGAATCTTCGTGATCCCAACAATCCCAATCTCGTTCCGGGAACATATCCGGATTCACCCCAGTTCCCGTATGCGGTTACCCAGAATATCGGCATCAATGCTTTTGATCCGAATCTGAAAACCGGTTTTGTGGATTCATGGAGCGCCGGTTACCAGCGCGAACTTGATCGCAACACCGTGTTGGAACTTCGCTATGTCGGAACACGCGGCCGTGATCTGTGGGTTCAGCACAACTTTAACGAGTTGAACACGATCGAGAACGGCTTTGCGGATGAATTCCGGATTGCACAGCAAAATTTGCTTGCGAATATCGCAGCAAACCGCTGTCAGGCCGGGTTGCAGAACACAACACCGGGCGGAGCGGGCTATACGCCGAACTGTCAGGTGAACTTTGCATACTTTGGTGCCGGAACGGGTACAAGCCCGCTCCCGACCTTTGTATGGCACCTGGTCAATCCGCTCAATCCGACAACTCCTGCTGATCCTTTGAATGTGGCCAACTATTCGAACATCTTTTTCCGTGCAAATGCGGGTGCGTTGAGCGTGCATAACCCGACCGTTCAGGGCTTGGCCGCTACCTTGGACAATACCGCCGGAAACAGAGCTCGTGCAACCGCAAACGGCATTCCGAGGAACTTCTTCTACGCAAACCCGATGTCAGGAAGCGGAGGAGCTTACATCCTTACCAACAATGAAAAGAGTTGGTATGACGCGGCAGTGATCGAGGTCAGACGACGTATGTCGGCCGGCTTCAGGCTCAATGCCAGCTATACGTTTGCCAAGGCATTCACAAATGCATATGCAACCGCAGCAGGTAATGACCAGGTAAACTATGTTGGTATTTCATTGAGGGATCCGGGCCTGCAGAGGGCGTCCGCACAGCACGATCTGCGTCACTCATTCAAGGTCGACGCAACCTATGATCTGCCGTTCGGCCGAGGCGGTAAATTCTTCTCAAACGCAAATGGTTTCGTTAACGGGATCATCGGCGGATGGGGAATCGCTCCGGTCATTAGATGGCAGAGCGGATCGCCGATAGTCATGCAGAACGTGCAGCTTGTCGGCATGACCCGTGAGGATCTGCAGAAGGAGATCAAGGTTCGCAAGGGAGCGAGCGTTGTCACTTTCCTTCCGGATGACATCATTCTGAATACCCAAAGGGCATTCAGCCTTGATATCAACAGCGCGACCGGCTACAGCAATACGTATGGCGGACCTCCCGAGGGACGTTACATTGCTCCGGCCGGCATCGGCAACTGCCAGGCCCGATATTCGGGTGAGTGCGGTTTTGCCAATCTGGTGCTTTATGGCCCGACCTACTTCAAACTCGACGTCAGTCTGATGAAGAAGGTTTACTTTACCGAAACGTTCAATATCGAGCTTCGGGCCGCATTCTATGACGCGTTGAACGCTCCGAACTTCCGCGTAGGAAGCTGGGGAGCTGATACCGTTATACTTGGCGGCGGTGGAGCGACGTTCGGACAGCTTGGAACCGGTGCGGCATTCCAGGACGTCTCAACGACGAACGATCCGGGCGGCCGTATAGTTGAATTCAACTTCAGGATCAATTTCTGATCCTTTCAAAATTAGGGATACTTTCCGTTTTGGCGTTGTCGGGTTACCGGCAACGCCTTTTTCTGTTTTTGGAGTTGCGGAAAAGAGGCTATAATGAGGTGCAATGGGAACCTTTCCCGCCTTCCGTTCTGACCGATGAGCGAAACCAAATTCAACATGAACGGGTCATCACTGGTTCCGCTTGGGGCGGGGGACATTATTGACCGGTCCGTCCGTTTTTATCGCGGGCATTTTGCGACGCTGGTGCTTATAGCGGCGCCGCCGGTGGTCATTGGCACAATTCTTTCGGTCGTTTGGCTTCAGATAGCCCGTCAGATATTTTTCACGGGCGGCTACAGCCAGATCGAGACGACGCTTTACGCTCTTTTCACCGCTCTCGGCACAATGCTGATATGGTTCACCGAAACCGTCACAACGCTGACGGTAATGGGCGGAGCCTCGCGCAATTTTGTCCGGCATCTGCTGTTTGGCGAGCCGATCAGCTTTGCCGCGACGTATCGCAACGTAAGGGAACGGCTTGCCGGGCTGCTGCTTTCGTCGGCTATAATCGTCGCCGTTCTGGGCGTAATAGGCGTGACGGTGTTGTATGTCGGTCTTCTCATCGCGATGGTTCTGATATCGTTGACGATGCTTTTTCTTTATATGCTGCCGCCGGTCGCGGTGATACTGTCGGTAGTGTTCGGCGGAGCGACGCTGGCCGGGTCGTACTGGTTGTTCTGTCTGCTGGCGTCGCGTTTTGCCTATGTTCCGCAGGTGATGCTGGTCGAGGATCAGGGCGTTTTTGCCTCTATCGGCCGCAGCCTTTCGCTTGCCAGCGGTAACGTAAAACGCTTTGCGGCCCTTCTTGCCTTCACGACCCTGGCGACCTATTCAGCTCTTGCCATTCTTTATATACCGCTAGGGTGGTTTGCATGGTATCAGGGTGTCGAGGTGTTCTCGTTCGACAATACGGCAACGCCCGCGTGGCTGGAAATATCCCAGCAGCTTATATGGCAGGCAAGTTTTGTGATAATGTCGCCCGTCTGGATGATCGGACTTTGTCTTCTTTATGTGGATGAAAGGGTTCGCCACGAGGGCTATGACATCGAACTGATGGCCGCCGCAAATCTGGGCGAGATACCGGATGTGCCGACTTCGTATGTAAATCCCCTGCAGCCCGCTCTCGGTTCTATCAGGGCCGCCGAACCCGTTGCCGCCGGACGTTCCGGCTCAATGCTCGGCCTGGAATAAATGCCGCGAAACCGTTTTTCCATATTCACCGCAGCAGCCGTCATATTGGCGGCGGGAGCGGCCGTGTTCGGCATTTCGCCCTCTGAATATCGGTCCAGCATTGAGGATGTCCGCGAGATCATTGATGAAATGCGGCAGGATATTTACGAGATGGACAGCGGCGGCCCGCCCGAAGGCTTCGATCCGGCAAAGGTGCGAAGCATAAGAGAACTGATGCCGATGCAAATGCGTGTCGCCACGGCGAGCGATGAGTTTGATGTCTCGAACCGCTGGCTGCATGCTGATCTGGATGCCTTTTTGACCGAAAGCGATCCGGCAAAACGCCTGACCATCCTTGGCGGGATAGACGAACGCCTGACCGCTCTTGCATGGCAGGTTGCGGAATATGAGAACGCAAAAACGTCAGAGCGGTCAAAGGATGAGGACAAGCAGAAACTGGCCGAAATACTGCAAAGAGAGCAGTTTCAAAAACCGTCAGGCGAACAGAAAAGTTTTATCGAAAGATGGATCGAAACCATTCTCGAATGGCTGGCCGGATTGCTTCCCAGGCCGTCGGGCGGCCCGCAGATGAGCGCGTCGCCGGGACTTGCCCGGTTCATGCAGATCGTCATCATATTGCTCGTCAGCGGGCTGATACTTTTTACGGTCTATAAACTTGCCCCGCACATCTTTCCGTCCTGGCGGCGTTCAAAAAAAGAGACGGACGGCGACCGCGTCATACTTGGCGAAACAATAGAAAAGGACCGAACTCCGAACGACCTGCTTCGGGAGGCCGAACTGCTTTCTCAACAGGGTGACAATCGCGGAGCGATCCGGAAAGGCTACATCGCCCTGCTTTTTGAACTGAGCGAGCGCGGAGCCGTCGGCCTGGCGCGGCACAAGACCAACAGGGATTACCTCCGCGACGTTCGCAAACAGGAAGGCCTGTTCGCGCCGATGAGCGGGCTGACAGGAGTTTTCGAGTCGGCTTGGTACGGTTCTCAGGCCGTCGGGCCGGAAGCGTGGCAGTATTTTAAGGAAGGATATTCCGCCATGCTGAAAGATCATAAACGGGCGGGCAGATGAGGGAAAGACTGCTGATAATAGGTGCGTTGGTCGTTGTGCTTGCCGTCATGGCGGGACTCAACGCTGCGTCCTATGTTCAAAAAATAAAAGAACCCGACACGGAAGTTTTTCCGAATCGGTCCTCGTTCCATCCCGGAGCGACAGGCCTGCTCGCCTATTACACATTGCTTGCCGAAACCGGCAGGCCCGTCGGCAGATGGCAGCGTCCTGTTTCGGAACTGCTCTCAAATAGCGGGGACAAGCCGGCCACCTTCATTATGGCCGGGCCTTTCCGAAAGGAACTGACCGCAGAGGAACACCGCGAACTGCTCGACTGGGTCGGCAGAGGCGGCAGGCTGATCATCATCGACAGAGATCCCGCGTCCGAACTGATCAAAACGACAGCTGATTGGAGCATTACGTCGATGCCTTCGGTGAGTCTTGACCTTTTAGCGGTCGATCCGGCAGACCAGAAACAGATGACCACCGGAGCAGCTGCCGCCGCACCGGATCAGCCTACCATTCTCGCCACGGGTGTCAATGCCGTGCGGCCGTCGCGGTTTGCGTCGTCATTGCTGCTGACGCATCTTCAGCCGGAACCTGGAGAAAGCCACGAGTACGGTTATTATGAAGATAACCCCGACGACGACATTTATCAGGATAAAGAGCCGAGCGAGTATTCCGGTGATCAGGGCGATGCGGAGGCGACGCCGGAACCGCATGATTTTTTTGAAGGCTCGCAACAGCCGCCGCCTCCTCCTCCGCCAGCAGCGGAGCCTACTCCTGAGATCGAGCAGATGACGGAAGATGCTGTCGAGGAGGAATACGAGGCCTCGTTCAGCGCTCCGGTCATACATATATCTGACGGGGATCGCGTCCTGCTGGCCGAAGCTCCATACGGCATGGGCAGGATCGCCATTTTGACCGATCCGTTCATTGTGGCGAACGGCGGCATATCAATGGCCGATAATGCACGGCTTGCCATCAACCTTGCGGGTTCCGGCCCCGCTGTTTTTGATGAGTACCATCACGGATACGGGTCGGGGAACAATCGCCTGTTCGAATATTTCGCAGGTACGCCGGTCATCGCGTTATTATTTCAGTCCGCCCTTGTGCTTGCTCTGGTTATGTATTCGCGAAGCCGCCGGTTTGCAAGGGCCATTCCCGACCCCGACCCGGACAGGCTGTCCAAACTGGAATACATAGCGGCGATGGCCGAGTTGCAGCAGAGAACCCGAGCATACGATCTGGCGATGGAGAACATTTATTATGATCTTCGCCGCCGGGCATCGCGGCTTTTGGGTGTGGACGGAACGGCCGTAAAGCCCGAGGAGCTGGCCGCTCTCATATCGGAGCGCAGCGGGCTTGACCGCGAAGATGTTCTGAGGACGATACTCAAATGTCAGGCGATCGTCCACGGAGAACCGACCAACAAGAACGAGATGCTGAGGCTGACCGCATGGCTGAGGGACGCGGAGGAAAAGCTCCGGTTGACGCGTCACAGGAGAACCAGGATATAACCGATGTCGTCAACCGCCCTTCTGATACTGCTATTGCTGTTCTTTGTAACAAGCGTCATCGGCGTTGTTACGGGCAGCAATTCGCTCATCACGGTGCCGGTGATGTTCCAGTTCGGCATTGATGAAAAGGTCGCCCTGGGAACGAATATGTTCGGGCTGACGTTCATGTCCATCGGGGCTTCGATACCGTTCATCAGGGCGGGAAAGGTTGAGTTTGAACGGCTGTCGCCACTGATCGTTCTTACCATCATCGGTTCGGCGCTCGGCGCAGCTTTGGTTGGTGTGATCACTAATCAGGGCATAAAACTGATGGTTTCCGTGGCTATGGTCGCCGTCGTAGTTTTCACGTTTTTTGACAGGACAAAAAAAAGCGCCGGGCCTGACGTCGCTGAGATCTCGCCCGCAAAGGTGGTGCTTACCTATCTGCTGACGTTTTTGCTTGCCATTTACGGCGGGATTTACAGCGGCGGTTATGTCACCGTTCTGACGGCGGTCTATGTCGCTTTTTTCGGGATGACGTACGGCGGTTCGATAGCCGTCACAAAGGTCATAAATGTTTTTTCGTCGGCAATAGCGACGGCGATATTTATGTGGAACGGCCTTGTGGATTACAGGCTTGGCGTTCTGCTGGCGGTCACGATGTTCGCCGGTGCTTATGCCGGAGCGCATTTTGTGACCAAAATGAACGACCGCGTGCTGCGTGTCATATTCGTTTCGACCGTGTTCCTTTTGGCAGGGAAAACGCTTTATGATATTTTGGCCCGATAGCGGGGTCAGACAGTAAAGCCGCTCTCAGGGAAAAAGACTTTGTTATAGAATAACTTATGCTCAATCATACACCCGCGACAGTTGCTCATATCCTTAACGAACTCCGAAAGACGATAGTCGGCCAGGATGAGGTTTTGGAACAGGTTCTGGTGGCGATATTGGCCGAAGGCCACGCCCTGCTTGAGGGCGTGCCGGGAACGGCGAAAACGCTTATGGTCAAAACGCTGGCGGAGATCATCGGCGCACGGTTTTCCCGTATTCAGTTCACGCCCGACCTGATGCCTTCGGACATCACCGGAACCAATGTCTTCAATATGCGGACATCCGAATTCACCTTGCGTCACGGGCCGATATTCACGGATATTCTGCTTGCGGACGAGATCAACCGCACACCGCCGAAAACCCAGGCGGCACTGCTTGAGGCGATGGAAGAACGCCAGACGACCATTGACGGCGACCGCTATCAGCTCTCACCGATCTTTACAGTATTGGCGACGGAAAATCCGATAGAGTATGAGGGAACATATCCTCTTCCCGAAGCACAGCTTGACCGTTTCCTGTTAAAGATATTGATAGATTATCCGCGAGTCGAGGAAGAGCTTGAGATAGTGGCGCGTTGGGACGGCGGATTCAATTCGCGTCATCTGGAAATGGCGAACATCACACCGCTCGAAGACGCCGCCGCTGTTTCGCATTGCCGTGCGGAGATACGGGCAATGCGGATGGAGCCGGGAGTCCAGAAATACATCGTGGATATCGTTCAGCGGACGAGAAATCATCCGACAACACTGTATGGGGCCAGCCCGCGTGCGTCGATAGCCCTGCTTCTTTGTTCAAAGGCATT
>CAZOXY010000004.1:0-50281 GCA_964583955.1 uncultured Chloracidobacterium sp.
GGCAGGATTCGAACCTGCGACCCTCTGGTTCGAATCCTGCCGGGTGTACCAAAATTATTAAAAGGGCGTCGGCATATTAGCCGAACGCCCTTTTGCTTTTAGGAAAAATGATAGATCGACATCTCGTTTTAGATATCCGGAACCCAAAAATCCCGTCCGGCATTCGACATTTTTTTCAGGCCGAGGCCGGGCAGTTCGCTTTCCTTTGCTCCGAGGTATGTGAAATGCGGCAGATCGGACGTGACGGTCTGAAACCAGCCGTGTTCTGCCAATATCCGGCGGACATCCGAGTTTTCAAATTCGGTAACGTCCAGCGCGAGCATTGAAAGATGCTGTGATGTTCCCGGCGGCGCCACCGAATAGATGATGGATTTTGACAGGTCCTTGGCAAAATATATGCCTTTGTCTTCCAGCGAAAGAACCTCCTTGACCTGTTCATATGTAGGCAGATTCCTGATCTTGTCCGCCTCCGCCTGCGTCAGGCGGCCTTTGCCGACCCAATGCGTCAAAGCCGGATCGACACGGCTTTTCCAAAGGCCAACCGTCTCGTTATAAGTTCGTTTTGCAGAATCGGCTCCGCGCGGTGTTATTTTTAACCCCTTTTTCTGAGCATCGGCTATCGCGTCTTTCAGGGCGGCCATCGCGGCGGTTTGAAGTTCGAGGTTAAAACTGCCTATTTTTGCCGATGTCTTGCCAAGCGAATTCTGAAATGCTGAAACGTCTGACTCGTCCCTGAACACGACCGTTTTTGGCGGAAATGCACCGCCGCGAGCGACAAAGACAGATCCGTATTCCCGCAAAAGTTTTTTGCCGACATCATCGGTCGGATTTTGAAATCCTGTCGGGAGATTGGCGAAAAAGCCTGTTTCCGTCGTTTTGTTCATATTCGAGTTTGAGGGACGTGATACGTTGCTGACATTTGATGTGCGGTTGGAGTTGGTGTTGCTAACATTGTCGTTCCGCGTATTCAAATTATCCGCCGGTCGAACCGTGCGCGGGCTTTCCCAACAGCCTGAGGCAGCGAGCGACATTCCCGCAAGGATAACGGCAAGAGAGGTTCTTTTCATACAGTTCACCCAGTTCACCGGTCAAAATTTGGTATCCAAAATGTGAAACCATCTTTGGTTTCGGGACGCAGGCCGTATTTCGGAAGGTCTTTTTCCTTTCGGCCAAGATATGTGAAATGCGGCGTGTCGTCAATGATGGTCTGAAACCAGCCGTGATCGTTCAATATCACCCTAACTCTTTTATCCGCAAACTGCGTCACATCAAGCGCGATCATTGAAAGATGCTGTGACGTTCCCGGAGCCGCGACCGAAGAAAAGATCGAGTAGTTGAACCGGGTGCTGAACCATATCCTGTCCTTTTCCCATTCCATCACCTGGGCCACCTGATCGATGATGTCCATTCGCCGTGCCTTTTCGGCGTCTGCGGCCGATATTCTTTTCTGTGCGATCCAATGTTTCAATCCGGGTTCAAATCGAGAATTCCAAATGCGTGCAGTGTCCGCAAAGCTGCGTTTTGAAGCGGAGCCGCCGCGCGGAGTTATATTCAGGCCCGCCTTTATCGCCTCAGCCCTTGCCTTTTCAAGAGCATTGAAAGCTTCTTCCTGCAAAGTCACCGAAACGTTGTTGATAACGGCAGTTTTTGACCTTACACCTGATTGAAATGACAAAACCTCTTCCTCGGTGGCGAAAACGCATTTGCTCGGATATTTGACATCATCGACCGCGATGTACATCGCGCCGTAATCCTTAAAGACACGATGAGCAACGATGTTCGTGTCCACCGGACATATATTCTCAAGTTTTTGCTTTTTATCCAGTAGGCGTTTATCGACCACCTTGCGAAAATCGGCTGACGAGGTTTGTGTCCATATCCTTCCGGCGGATCCAAGGACGACCAGCGCCGCCATCAATGCACAAAAAGCAAGCCTTATTGTAATTCTCATTATCTTCATCCGATCTCTCTTTTATTTCCTTGAACCTTTTCAGGCGTCTTCTGCCATTTCCGGATATTCTTTATATGATAACAAACGCCGCAAGCAAAAAGATCGCGCGATAGCGGACGAAGGTTTTGCAAAATGCGTGTGTAAGAAGTGCCTTGTCCATTTTTAAATTAATTCTGATGATATTTGCGATTTTAGACATTTTTTTGAACGCGGATAAAACGGATCGGACAGATTTGAGCGGATCTAAAATCTCATATCCGCTCCCATCCGCAATATCTGTCTGATCCGCGTTCAAAAATTCTTCACCGGCTCGTATTTCCACAAAATATCAACAGAACCTAACTATTCCGGCCTGTCTCCGCGCGCAAATTCGTCAACTATCGCCAACACGGAATCCATATGAGATTTCATATAGACATCGTGTTCGATGAATGGAACACGGGCGCGGATGGCCGCGTATAACGGCGCCGTGCCGCCGCCAAGAGCCGTATCATCGCCCAGTATCTGCCGCCGAAAGTCGATGCCCTGAGCGGCGCAGAACAGTTCCAGCGAGAGTATGTTCGCAAGGTTGTTGACTATGCCTCGGAGCTTGAGAGCGGCGGTCGCACCCATTGAAACATGATCCTCGACGTTTGCCGAACTCGGTATAGTGTCCGCGCTGGCCGGATGGGCCAGTATCTTGTTCTCAGTACACAAAGCCGCCGCAGTATATTGCACTATCATAAAGCCCGAATTTATGCCGCCGTCTTTTGTCAGGAAGGCCGGCAGCGTCTGTGCATTTGACGCCTCATCGGTCAGCCGCATTATCCTTCTTTCGGATATATTTCCCAGATCGGTCAACGCGACGGCTAGGTAATCGAACGCCAACGCAAGCGGTTCACCGTGAAAATTGCCGCCGCTTATAACCTCAATTGTGGATTCCGTCTCCTGTCTCTCGTTTCCTGTTTCTTGTCTTACGCCATACGAGTCACCGACGAATATCAACGGGTTGTCTGTTACGGAATTAAGTTCTATCTTTAGCAGCCATTCTGAATATGCGACGGAATCGCGACAGGCTCCGTGAACCTGCGGCATACACCGAAGCGTATATGCGTCCTGAACATTCGCCGGATCGAATCCGCGAACAAACCCGCTGCCTTTCAGGATCCGGCGAAGATTTGCGGCGGTGTCCATCTGCCGAGGATGCGGTCGCAGAGCGTGTATGCGTTCATCAAATGCCGAAAGCGTTCCGTTCAGGGCCTCCAGGCTCATACAACCCGCGATGTCAGCGAGGCCTGCAAGGTTTATCGCGCGTGCCGTTTCCAGCAAACCGACGGCGGTCATAACAGTCGTGCCGTTGGTCAGAGCAAGGCCTTCCTTTGCTTTCAGGACAATGGGTTCCAGTCCGGCCTGCTGCAACGCCTCGGCTCCCGACACGATCTCGCCCTGATATTCAGCTTGCCCTTCTCCGATCAAAACACAGGCGAAATGGGCAAGAGGCGCGAGGTCTCCGCTGGCACCGAGGCTTCCCTTTTCGGGAATTACGGGATGAACGCCGCGATTCAGCAGTTCAAGGATAAGCTCCAGCGTTTCAAGCCGTATGCCTGAAAAACCGCGAGCGAGCGTGTTCGCCCGTATGAGCATTATCGCCCGAACGGTCGGAGCATCGAACGCATCGCCGACACCGACGGCGTGGCTGAGAACGATGTTTCGCTGAAGTTCCCCGACCTGTTCACGGCTTATTATCTTGTCCTTGAACGCACCGAAACCGGTCGTTATCCCATAAGCGACCTCACCGCGCTCCAGCAGCGTATCAACCGCCGCCGCCGCACGGTTCACGTTAGCCTTTGCCTTGTCAGACAAAGCCAAGCGCGGCTCACCTGGTTTTCCATGAGCAACCGCGAGAACCTGTTCGAACGTTAGGCTTTCGCCATCAATTATTATTTCTCTCATCAACCTGTCGTTTCTTATCTTTCATCAGATCATAGTTCACTTCCGAACAGCCTTCGCCATCTACTTCGAACTGGTGATCATTCAGTGGATCAAAATTCAATTTTTCGTCAGGATCAATGTCCCAAAAGCCGCGAATAAATATGTTCTCGAACCGGAAGTCTTTACCGGCATCTATCCTCAACCTGTAAGTGTCATTTGGCAGATCCCAAAATTCAAAGAATCCGTTTTCATTGCCGGTCTGTCGGAAAGTTCGCTTTTCACCAATAAGTTCTATCCTGGAATTGCGGATATTTGCCTTAAATTGTGGCCAATCGTCATTATCATACTCGTATTCTTGAAGAGAACCATGAAAGAATGGGCGCTTTAGGGAGGAAGGCAAGTTATCAAGCCATGATACTTCACCTTCACCGCCGATGAGTTGGCGGCTTCTGCCGCAACTAATGATCGATAATCTTTTCTGGTCATTCCAATGATGTAGATACAATAAATATGGCTTGCCGACATCTTTTTCGGTAAATTTATGATCGCATGACGAATAGGGTTGCCATATCTCAACTGAGTTCTTTAAGTCGCCTTTATATGTTTTGTCTATCGAGAAAAGCACGAGCTGTCCGGTCTTAAAGGCATTAGTTACCTGATCGTTAGTGAAATCTTTTATGCTAACAACTTTTCCGGTTACAATGGTTCTGGCATTGGCATAAGCGTCACAGACTGTTTCGAAATTCTCACAAAGACACGCCTCGGCTTTGCTGGAAATTGAAAGAATGAAAATCATTACAAAAAGTATGTTAAATATTCTCATGGAGATTTCCTTGTATAAACATAGTGTTTATGTTTTGCGAACCAAACTCATACATCGTCAGCCTATAATCAATAGCATCGAGTATCAATAGGTTAGCTTTTTTGCCTTTTTCGATAGACCCGTGAGTTTCTCCAAGTCCGATGGCGTGAGCAGCATTAATGGTTGCCGCGTTGAGGGTCTCAGACGGCAACAATTTCTGGTACCGGCATGAGATAGCCATTGCCATCGGCATTGACGGACACGGTGCGGAGCCGGGATTGTAATCGGTCGAAAGCGCGAGGGCACAGCCCGCGTCGATCATTTTTCTTGCATTTGCGAACTGTGTCTTTCCGGTGTTGAAATTCTCGGTTGGAATGACGATGCCGACTGTTTCGCTTTGGGCCAGCAGCTCGATCTCTTCGTCCGAGATGGCATCGAGGTGGTCTATCGAGGCGGCATTCAGTTCGATACTCAACCGCGAACCGCCAAGATTTGTGAACTGATCGACGTGAGCTTTCAAACTGAAACCCAGTTCTTTAGCCTTTGTTAGGACGCGTTCAGCCTGTGTCAGATCAAAGGCATTTCTTTCGCAGAAAACATCGGCGTAAAAAGGCGTTTGACCGGAACGCAGGCGTCCCGCCTGCAATGAGTCCGAAGGACGAAAGAAATGCGACGCCTCGAACCATTCCCAAGCCATAGGCAGCATTTCATCACAGATCAGATCGACGTAACCGTCTGTGTTGCCCTTGAACTCCGGCGGCACGGCATGTGCGGCAAGAAATGTCGGAACAATATCTATCAGGTGAGTTTTATCAAGCTCTCCGATAACGCTGAGCATTTTTAATTCCGTTTCGGTGTCCAGCCCGTAACCTGTCTTTATCTCACACGTTGTTGTACCGCAGGCAAGCATTTTGTCCAGCCGATGTCGGCTCTCTTCAACAAGCTGCTCGAATGATGCCTCGCGGGTATTTTTTACCGTCGAGATTATCCCGCCGCCGGCAGCCAGTATCTCCAGATAATCTGCACCTTTTATCTTCAGTTCAAATTCATTAAGCCTGTCGCCCGCGTAAACAATATGCGTATGCGGATCGACAAAGCCGGGACAGACTACTTTGCCTTCCGCATCTATGACATTGACCCGGCCGCCCACTGACGCAGGCGGTTCTGACAAGAATTCGCGCAAAATGTCGTCTGATTTGCCGACGCCTATTATCACGCCGTCCTTTACGGCGACCGCGCCGTTCTCGATGATGCCGACATCGCGCATCGCATTGCCTCGCTTCGGCTTGCCATCCGAGGCGCAGGTCACAAGCTGTCCGGCGTTATGTATTATCAGGTCTGCGTTTTGCATTTTACTGGATAGGCGTTGCCACGATCTTTTTGCTTATCGGCGTGACTTCCATCAGGGCCGCCGAACCATACCATGGTGTCAATTCCGCAACCATAATTCCAGATTTGATAACGGGATCGGTCGCAGCCAATTTTTCAGCATCGGCTATATTATCTACGGCAAAAATGAAAAGCCCGCGAAATTGTTTGTCGTTTGCGAGAAATGGTCCTGCCAATGCGATCTTTCCTTCGTCCGCCAGCCGGACGATGTTGGCCATATGTCCTTTGAATATCTCGCTGCGCTCTTCGCCCTTGATCTCCGCGTCTTTCGGCCCGGTTTTTAGTATGCACAGAACGTACCGTCGCATTCCGTACTCGTCCGCGCCGAGCTTTTTCGCCAGTTCGGCATCGAATTCCTTCTTGGGTGTGGGCGCCGCTTCTTGTGCCTTGACGCCCGATGCCGTCAGCAAAATGAATGCGGCAAATATCAATAATTTTGTTTTCATATTTCCTCTTCCGATCCGGCGTTGCCAAAGATCATTTGTTTGTATTTATTGTACAGGAATGAGATCACTAAAAGCGTGACCCCGAGACTTAAGAACAATATCGTTTTCGGTATCGTGTCCAGATTTGCCATGTCGTAAAAGAACAGTTTTAACAGCGTGACCGCAAGCAGAACTATCGCCGCAATACGCAGATGCTTCTTTTTCCAGACAATTCCCAAAACGATCAGCAAAAGAGCGTAAATTCCCCAAAGGATGCTTAAACCGAGCTTCATCCCGTTGGGAATATGAAGCTGCGTGGTCAGGTGTATCAACTCCGAACTCGCGGTGACAAAGCAAAACGTGTAAAGAACCGCTTCAAAACCCAATATGAGGTTGTTTTCAGAAACAAGCTCATTTAGGATCCCGCTCTTTGCATATCTGTAAAGAGCATAGATCAGAGCCGCCGCGATTGCATACGAAACATATCTGACAGCGACATAGGTCAGGTCTCCGCCTGTTTTGATAAGGCTTTCTCCCAGAACATGAAGTGTTGTCAAGCCGGCTGTCAAAAACCCAGCAAGGGCAATAATGCCGAGGCCCGCATTTACGACCGTCAGCGAAACCGAACGAAACTTTCGCAAATTGACCAACGCCATCGCCGCAAGGAAAAGCATTGTGTAGTCCATCTGGAATAGTCCGTTCATGAGCCAGTTGTCGATCATCCGCGCTGTAGTGGCATCAGCCTGTCTGAGCGCTACGCCTTGCAGGTGAAAGTAGTTGTCGATCTCGGTCCTGAAAAGATTGTAAAGCGTAAAAATGCCAAACCCGCCGACGGCGTATCCCAAAAGCTTTACGCCGACCGCATCAAGCGCCGAGCTGTTTTCCCGGTAACGATTTACATAAAATATAAATGCGAATGCGGCGATAACGACAACGGCGGTAATAAGGTCGCTGTTCGCAAAGACCTGGTTGTTAAATTCGCTCGGATGCGGCGTTCGTCTGTCATAGGCGACTATCCAGTCCAGCATCATGCTGCCCGCTGCCAGAGCCATTACCGGAAATGAGAAAAACTCGAATGACCGTATAGCTCTGGTTCGCCCTAGCCAGAACAGCAGCGCTGCCTCGACAGCCCAGATCATCGTCACAATGTTGCCGTCGAACTGTACCGGAACCGCTATCGAGGCAAATGTTAAAACCAATATGGCAAGCACCTGAACGACATCGGTCGCCGCCGGTTTTAGCTTGCTGACGGTGTATGCCGTGCCAAGATGCAGTGCCGAATGTGCGACCGTGTAAAGCCCAAGATATTCCGAAAACACACCATCATATTCAAGGACAGCGTAGCCCAGTCCATAGAAAATGAAAGAATTTGCCAGGATCAGCGATGCGTTCTCAATATGGCTGAAACTGTCAGTAAACAGACGCTGGAAAAGCACATTTGCATAAAATATTGCGAAAAGCAGAACCAGGAAAAAACTCGCGGCCGTGAAGTGATCCAGATGAGAATATCTTTCCGCGAACCATATTGAATAGATCACCCAACCTGACGCAGTGACGAGCCATGTCATCGGACGTCCGAACGGTTTGAACGAAACCGCAAGAACCGCCGCCGTAATGACAGCGATGTAAATAAAGGCCGTCCACGTCTGGGCAACGGACAGCGCCGATTGGCTCACCCCAAGGCAAAACACATAGAAAACAAAGGTCGTCGCTAATATTCCAACCAGGTCTTCGCTGATGCCGTTGGCGTTATCGTCATTAGGCTCGGCCGTTCGATGAATGAGTTTTGTGATAAAAAATATCGCAAAGAACACGCCCAAAAAGACAAGCGCAAGATCAAAATACGATTCCGCCGAATATCGTCCGGCGAACCATGCTGTAAAGATCAGCCAGGTAAACGCCGACGAGGTATAGAACAGTGGTTTCCATATTCGTTTGACCGATACGGCAAGAATACCCGCGTTGACCACCGCCATATAGCCGAACAAGGCAAGATAATTGCCCGAGTCCGTGCTTAAAAGAAACGGCACGGCATAGGCTCCGACCAGTCCGATGTGGGCGATGACCTGACGGTTATAGAACAATGCCGCCGCGACCGTCAAAATGGTGAACATCACCATCAGGGCAAACGTCGGCATCTGTGGTATCAGCCCGAAATATGCGTTGGCAAAATAGGTGACGAAATACATTATCGCCATACCGCCGCTCAAAAGCGCCGCGCTGAAATTGTGATATTTTGCTTTTAGCTTGATAGCAAGGCCGGTCAGGCCAAATGCAAGGACGTACGCCAAAATTACGCGGGTAGTAGGGCTGATGAGGTCCTTGTCTATCGAATATTTTACACCGATTCCGACGCCGATAATGAGAATAAGTATCCCGATCTTGCTGATCAGATTTTCGCCGATGAATTTTTCAAGGTCTCTTTTGGCTGTTTCGGTGTGTTTGGAGAAAATATCGCCGACAGGATCGAATCCCTTTGAGTTTCCCTCTTGTTTTGCTTCGTAACCAAAGGTCGGAACAGGTGTAACATCAGGAGCCTGCGGACGAACCGGCGGTTTAGGTGACGGCGGAGGAGGAGGGAGCGTATCGGCTGTCGCGGGCTTTGCCGGTATTGATGGATCACGGATGCCAAATTCTATATTGGAACCGTCGCGCTGTCTTGACCGAAGTCGGGACATTTCTGCCCGTATCGCCGTGATCTCTTTCTGAAAATCGATCTGCGAACGGACAAGACTCTCCAATCTGGCCTCAAGCCGATCGATCTGTTGGTTTGTGTCAGACATAACGCGATCTGTTCAATTTGCCAAAATTGTCACCTGATTGTAGCTTATGTTCTATAGAATAAAAAGTTATACAAAACCTTATGTCCAGACCCATCAAGGCCCCGACGGGCAGCGAACTCACGTGTAAAAATTGGGTGATCGAGGCCGCTTACCGGATGATCCAGAACAATCTTGATCCGCAAGTTGCGTTCGATCCTGACAACCTTATAGTTTACGGCGGACGCGGCAAGGCCGCGCGAAATTGGGAAAGCTTTGACGCGATATTGCGAAGTTTACAAGAGCTTGAGCCGGACGAGACGCTGCTTGTCCAATCGGGCAAGCCTGTTGGCGTGTTCCGGTCACACGAGGACGCTCCGCGCGTTCTGCTGGCAAACTCGAACATCGTGCCGCATTGGGCAACGCAGGAACAGTTCGATAAATACGAGAGCGACGGCCTGATGATGTACGGCCAGATGACCGCCGGTTCGTGGATATACATCGGCACGCAGGGCATTTTGCAGGGTACGTATGAGACGTTCGGCTCGCTCGCTCGTCAGCACGGATGGGGCGATCTTTCCGGCAAATTGGTGCTGACCGCAGGACTTGGTGAAATGGGCGGCGCGCAGGCTCAGGCGATCACATTTAATGGCGGTGTGGGCATTCTGGTCGATGTCGATCCGTGGAGAATTGAACGCAGGCTGGAATTAAAACAGGTTGACGTTGAGGCTGAGGACATCGACGACGCATTAACAAAAGCTAAAGATGCCGTCAAACGGCGTAACCCTTTATCAATTGCTTTATTAGGCAATGCGGCAGAGGTTCACTGGGAACTGATCGAACGCGGTATCATTCCTGACGTCGTAACCGATCAGACATCTGCTCACGACGTTTTGATGGGATATATTCCTGTTGGCTATTCGGTCGAAGAAGCAGCGGAATTTCGTAAGGCGGATCAAGCCGAATACGAAAAACGCGCGATGGATTCTATGGCAAAGCACGTCGAGGCAATGCTCGAATTCCAACGCCGCGGCTCGGTCGTATTCGACTATGGCAACAACCTGCGTCAGCGGGCATTCGACAACGGCGTAACGAACGCGTTCGACTATCCGGGATTCGTGCCCGCATATATCCGCCCGCTGTTTTGCGAAGGAAAAGGGCCGTTCCGCTGGGTCGCTCTTTCCGGCGAACGCGAGGATATTTACAAAACCGACGAAGCGATAATGAATCTCTTCCCTGAAAATGATCACCTGACAAAATGGCTGATGATGGCGCAGGAGAAAGTGGAATTTCAGGGATTGCCGGCGCGCATCTGCTGGCTCGGCTACGGCGAGCGTGCAAAAGCCGGTTTGAAACTCAATGAAATGGTCGCAAGCGGTGAACTTAAAGCGCCGATAGTGATCGGGCGCGACCATCTCGATTGCGGCAGCGTCGCTTCGCCAAACCGCGAGACCGAATCAATGAAGGACGGCAGTGACGCCATAGCCGATTGGGTTTACCTGAACGCAATGATAAACGTCGCGGGCGGCGCAACATGGGTCTCGCTTCACCACGGCGGAGGCGTCGGCATCGGCTATTCGCTCCACGCCGGCCAGGTCATCGTCGCCGACGGCACGCCCGAAGCCGCCCGCCGCATCGAACGCGTCCTAACCACCGACCCCGGCATGGGCGTCATCCGCCACGCCGATGCCGGATATGACGAAGCAATCGAGTTTGCCAGGAAGAATAGTGTTAAGATGCCGAGTAAAAAATTGGTCTAATAACCGGAGAATAGATAATGGCTATTGGATTTCCAGCCGCTTATACAACAGAAATTGAACGTTTGGGGTCGATTGATTCAGCCAAGGAATCCGCAATTTATATACTCAATTTATTTGGCTGGAATCCTGAAATAAAGGGGCAATATTTTATCACGGCTCAAGTTCCGTTGAGCGGC
The DNA here is from genome assembly GCA_964583955.1 of uncultured Chloracidobacterium sp. Taxonomy (GTDB): domain Bacteria; phylum Acidobacteriota; class Blastocatellia; order Pyrinomonadales; family Pyrinomonadaceae; genus OLB17. The sequence goes on from CAZOXY010000004.1 coordinate 11,174, forward strand.
ATGAGTTGGGGTGAAATTATTACTATCTCTTTTGAACTTTCCGGTGTCGTCAGAGTTCAAAGCAGAGGTAAGTATCCTTTTCAAGTGTTTGACCTGGGAAGGAACAGAGCAAATGTGAATAATTTTATTTCTTTGTTTAACGCAAAAGACATACGCAATGCAAAGTTACCATCTCCCGATCCAATACATCACGACTTGACCGGCAGATCGCCCGTAGAACGGGCTTTGAACAACGCCGACGTGGATTACGAAGAAGCGATAGAGTTTGTGAAAACGAGTGATGTTAAAATTCCAATAAACATACATAATGTACAAAAATGAATGACGGACAAAACCAACTGATCGTTTACGCAACCTCAACGGGAATCGTTAAGGTCGATGTCTATTTCGAGGACGATACATTTTGGCTGAGCCAAAAACGTATGGCGGAACTTTTTGGCGTAGATGTCAGAACTGTTAACGAGCACCTAAAAAACATATTCTCTTCCGGTGAACTCACAGAAAATTCAGTTATCCGGAAATTCCGGATAACTGCCGCCGACGGAAAAAACTATGACACTAAATTCTATATGCTCGATGCCATTCTTGCTGTTGGATATCGTGTAAACAGCCGGCAGGCCACGCAATTTCGTATCTGGGCGACCGAACGGCTAAAGGAATACATAATAAAGGGTTATACGATCAACAGTGAGCAGTTGAAAAACCTTGGCGGCGGAAATTATTGGAAAGAATTATTAGATACCATTCGCGATATTCGCAGCAGCGAAAAAGTAATGTATTGGCAAGTGATCGTGAAGAAGAACGTAATGAAGCTGAAGGCTACATCGACTCCTAACTGTCATGATTTCTATCGTCATTATAAGCATGGCGTTTTCTGCCATGCTGACGTGAAATAGAACCCTCTGCGTACACTATTCAGGATTTTCCTTGATGAATTTACGAAATTTACCGGCGTCGCGGTGGTCGGGAACCTTTTCCAAAAAGAGGCGATACTCGCGTGATGCCATTTGGTTGGCTTTGGCAAGCTGATAAAGATGGGCAAGGTTCAGGTGGCATTCCGCCATGCCGATAGGGTCGAGTTCGAGGGCTTTGTTCAACGCCTCGGCTCCGAGGCTTCCCTGTTTGGTCAATAGATAAGCTTCGCCGAGCAATTGATAAGTGCGTGCCGAATTCGGATCAAGCTCGATAGCGTGTTTGAATATCTCTATAGCGGCCTCGTTCTGTTTTTGGGCCAGGCGCAGCCGCCCGACATTTACCCACGAAGGCGTATATTCAGGTTTCAGCCCCAGTGACTTTCTAAAAGCCGCGTCCGAATCGGAAAGAGAACCCTGGCCAAGATAGAGTGCTGCAAGATAACCCCACGCGACATAATCGTCGGGGTCGGCCGCTACCAGTTGCTTTAAGGTGGATATTGCCCCTGAAATATCCTTGCTTTTTTCCCGTTCTGCAGCCGTTTGGAACAGTGCCGATGTCTTTTCGGTTCTCTGATAAGGCCACTTTACGGAAACTACCTCATTGGAAGAACCTGACTCTCTGTTCCCCAGTGAAAGGTCGAAATCTTCCCGCTGCTGAGCGGAACCAAAGGTTGAAACGTCCCGTCTGGCCATCTCGACACCGTCCGCTTCCACAACCAGCGTACCGCCGCTGCCGCCTGAGATCTTGAAGCAATAGAATCCTGATTTACTGATCACAAGCCGCATCGGTGTCTGAGAGCGGTTGATATAGAGTACAGAGACCTTTGGAATTTTCGCATTTGCATCAATGCCGCTGATCCTGATGCGTCCATATACGAAAGGCGCCGACAGCCGCGGACCATCAAGCGTGGCAATATGTCCAAACTCGCCGCAGATCTCATCCACCTGCTGGGCTGCTGCGGAACCATAAAACATCATGATCGCGACGACGATCAGTACCAAATTACGCGACCTGGCCATATTTGGATGTAACTCCCGTGAAAAAAAGATCAGCGATATGAACACAAAGACATTTTATGATCTTTTATGCGTTTCGTAAAACAATTTTGGAGCATTTACGGGCCGTCAACGGAGTCGCAGCCTTATAATTACCCAAAATTTAACGGTAAAATGAATTCAGAGGAAAAACAAAATGGATAATAGGAATATAACAGTGCTTTTCAACGGCTTTCTCCAGTTGCCCAATCTTGAAAAACTTAAGCTGGTGAATGCGATCAATGAATATTTTGACTCAAACGACCGCGAACCCATACGAAAAGAGAATGATGATAAGTTTTCAAAAATTGCATTTCAGGACGGCGGTGCAAAATGCGTCGCATGCGGCAGGTGAGCCGTTTATCATTTGCATAAAATCGGTGTAATATCCATTTATGACAAACATTTTCGAACTGACCAGCAGACCGGACGAAGGGTTGTTCTTTTCGCGCGGTGACAAGAATGACCCGAGAATGGGTGAGATAGTCCGCCGTGACCCAAAATATTATGAGACCGCCGACATAGTCATCCTCGGCTGTCCACAGGACGAAGGCGTTCGCAGGAACAATGGCCGTATTGGCGCGGCTGCGGCCCCGACAAAAATACGCGAACAGTTCTATAAGCTGACGCCGTTCAATATCAAAAAGCGGATATTCGACCTGGGTGATGTAAATATCGGCGCGACACTTGAGGACACACATGACACGCATGCGGCCGTCGTCAGGCAAGTACTTTCTGACGGCAAACGCCTTATTGTTCTGGGCGGCGGCAATGATGTTTCATATCCCGATGGACGGGCGATGTCAGAGGTCTTTGGTCCCGAAAACTGGATCGCCGTCAATGTGGATTCTCATCTCGATGTTCGTATAGCTGAACAGCGAAACAGCGGAACGCCGTATCGGCAGCTGCTGGAGGAAGATCTGCTCCGTCCGAACGCTTTTTACGAGGTGGGATTTCAGACCCATTTTTGCTCGCCTATATATTATGACTACATCCGCGATCTGGGCGTGCATCGCGTCAGCCTTGAGCTTTTACGCAGCCGCTTCGGGCCGGACGACGAACTGCGCGAACAGATAAAGCAGAATTTTATAAATCACAGTTCTACTGTCAGCACATTCTTTGGTTTTGATCTTGATGCCGTCCGTTCTTCGGACGCGCCGGGCGTATCGGCTCCGTCACCGCTTGGCCTGCGGGCGGGTGAATTCATCCAACTCGTAAAATACGCGGCGTCGTTGGCGAATACAAAACTTGTCGAATTTTCAGAGGTCAATCCAAATTTCGACATTGACGACCGGACGACAAAGCTTGTCGCGATCGGGATGCATCGGGTCTGTACCGGTACGCAATGAGGCGGTGAATGAAAAAAATATTGCGACATTTGTTGGTCTTTCCGGTTCTCGCGGCTTTTATCATTTCCCTTGCCGGCTGTGGTGGTTTGCTGCCCGTTCGTACCAAGCAGGACGTTGAGGACCTGACCGCTCTTGAGGAAATCAAAGGCCCAGAGATCGACTATGCCGAGGCATTTAAAGATGGTACGGCGGTGCTTACTGCTGATGGTGAAAAAATGGTCAATGTCGTAAGCATTGGTGAGATGGACATTCAAAGCGGAAAGGTGATCGCCTGTGACGTACTCGTGTTCTTTAATGTAAAGCCGTTCTCTCAAAATATTCCTCCCGGAACATATCCGGTAAAGCTGGCGGTTCTTGATACGAACGGAGCAAAGCGAAATGCGCTGGCGGCAATAGTTTTTAGCGAAAAGCCTGCGGTTCGCTGGGAAAATGCCAAACCGGACCAAACAGAGCAGGAAAGTGAGGAGAACGAGGTTTTTGCATACGGCGTCGATTCGGGTACAGGCAGTTTTCTTGACTCCGAAAGCGGGCGTGAATTTTTACAGCTCCTTGGAAAAGACACGCCGGCTGCAAAAGCTCTGGACGATCATATAGTTACGGAATTGACAAAAACGCGAAAAGCAACGGGTGTTGACTGGGCAAAGATCACGGCTCCGGGCATCAAGGGGAGCTTTTTTATCTTTGGCTCAGGTGAAGGCGATGGAGCTTATACTTCATATTTCGGCTTTGACGAAACAGGCAATGTCACAATGCTTGTTACCGATTTCGGGATCATTTCGTCGCTCGTCCGGTAATGAACCGCCGATGAATTTCGACTTGCGGGATTCCTTGACAGTTCTATCGTATTTTGTCATTCTAGCTGTTCGCCTTAGAGCGGAATGTAGGCACTTAGCTCAGTGGTAGAGCACTACCTTGACACGGTAGGGGTCAGCAGTTCAACTCTGCTAGTGCCTACCATTTTTATTTTCGTTCGCTTCCCTATCCCGCCTAACACAGAACTTTTCATCCCCGCAGTTCGTAATTTTTATATTGCATATAAAGTGTGCGAATCAAGATCATTCTGGGAGGAAATGAGATGATCGAAATATTGGAACTGCCGGAATTTGTTGTCGGAATGAGGTTTTCCGGCTCGGTAACTGCCGATGACGTGGAAAAGGCATACAAGGTAACTGAAGAGGCACTTGAAAAACATGACAGAGTGTCGCTTTATGCCGAAGTCGATGATTCGACGGCATTTACGTTTGAAGGCATCCTGAAAGACCTCGTGAACATTCCGGGACAGATCGGCAAATTGTCACGATACTATCGGGCGGCTGTCGTTACCGATCAGAAATGGATCGCAACGGCGGCACGCTTTGAAGGCCTTGTTTTCTCGTCGATAGATGTTCGAGTCTTTGCGATGTCCGACCGAGAAAATGCCATCGCGTGGATATCGGAAAAACCGGAACCATTACCGGTTCCCGAAGAACCTGCGCCTTCGGTCCGATTTCTGGCAACGGACAACGACAACGTTTTTGCTTATGAAATTGACGGCCGATTGCGTGAAAAGGATACGAAAGAAGTTGTCGCCAAATTTGCTCCGTTCCTGGAGCGCGATGGTAAAGTAAACGTCCTTGGCAGATTCAAGAACTTTAACGGTTTTGACCTGATGTCGGTATTTGACGACGATCTGATAAAGCTCAAATACAGATCGACGGCAAAGGTCTCGCGTTATGCGGTCATCGGCGTAAAACCGTGGATGAGAAATTTTCTCGAACTTGTCGATCCGCTTATCAGCACGGAGATCAGGCTGTTCGATCCGTCCGAAGAAAAGGCTGCATGGGAATGGGTCGGAGCGTCCGAGATCGACGCAACGGATCGCGGGCATTCTGACGCAGGGACGGCAGCTGAGGCGGCTTGAGTTTTTCGCGTTTAACATATATACTTCATAGGTTTGATACTAAAGGCGGCGGATATTCTTCATTCGCCGCCGCAAATTTTCGATAAGATGCTTTCGAAGAACTTTGCTGTTTTAACAACTACTACGACCCGCCTCTAATGGCGGGACAGTTTGGGCCGCCTAAAGGCGGAACTCCAAACATTTGGCAAAGTCGCTCTTATCGGATCTGATCTTGGTTAGTAGTAGGAAAATTGTTGATCGTTACTGGTTAATAGTTGATCGCGGACGATAAGGACGGCAAAACCGTTCCTGCGGCATTGTGCGAACAGTGTGGCACTGAACCATTTACAATCAACAAATTTATGAGCGAACTGAATATAAAATTTGGAAGCGATCTGCGTGCTATTCCCTCGCCCGCGACGGTCGCGGATGCTATAAAGGCATTTGATCGCGATGTCCTTAAATCGGCCATTGCCGCAAAGGTCAATGGCGAAGAGGTTGATCTGAACCGTGAACTGAAGGCTGCGGACGAGGTGTTGTCCATTGAGCCGATAGTTGCCGATTCGCGCGATGGGCTTGAGGTTATCCGTCATTCTACTGCTCATCTGTTGGCGGCTGCCGTTCTTGATCTGTTTCCGGGAACGAAGCTCGGCGTCGGCCCTGCATTGATGGAAGACCCTCGATACGGCTTTTATTATGACGTCATCGCACCGCGAAACCTGACGATAGAGGATCTGCCGGTAATAGAAAAGCGGATGAAGGCTATGGCAAAGCAGAACCTGCCTTATCGCCGCGAAGACATAGATAAAGCACAGATACTCGATATTTTTAAGGGCCGCGAAGAGCCGCTCAAATGTGAGCTTATCGACGAAAAGGTTGAAAACACAGCCAGCATCTACTACATCGACAATTCCCCGTTCATTGATTTTTGCCTCGGCCCGCATGTTCCGCACAGCGGCAAGTTAAAGGCTTTCAAGCTGCTTGCTATATCAGGAGCTTACTGGAAGGGAGATTCGGACAACGAGCAGATGCAGCGCATCTACGGAACTGCATTTGCAACGCAGGAAGAACTTGATGCATGGCTCAAACAGCGTGAGGAAGCCGAAAAACGCGATCACCGCAAGCTGGGCAAAGAGCTTGACCTGTTCTCGATCAATGACGATTACGGCCAGGGGCTGATACTGTGGCATCCGAAAGGCGGCATCGTCCGCAATGAGATGGAACGCCTGCTGAAAGAGGAACTTGAGGCCCGCGGTTACAGTTTTGTTTTCACGCCGCATATCGCCAAACGCGAGCTTTGGGTCACAAGCGGCCATGAAGGAAACTATGCCGATTCGATGTACGCTCCGACCAGCATTGAGGACGAAGAATATCGGCTGAAACCGATGAACTGTCCGTTCCATATCGGCATCTACAAGTCATCGCCGAGGTCCTATCGTGACCTTCCGCAGCGTTATTCCGAAATGGGAACGGTTTACCGCGCCGAGCTTTCGGGTACGCTGCACGGGCTGATGCGCGTGCGCGGTTTTACGGTCGATGATGCTCATCTTTTTGTCAGGCCGGATCAGGTTCAGGCAGAGGTTTCCGATTGTCTCGATTTCGCCATCAAGGTGCTTGATATCTACGGATTTGATAAGGTCAAGTTTGAACTTTCTGTTCGCGGTGACGCTGAAAACAAGGGTTATCTCGGCGCTGACGAGGACTGGAACAGTTCTGAGGAACAGCTTGCCAATGCCCTTCGCGAACGCGGCATTTCCTACGAAAGGATCGAGGGCGAGGCTGCATTTTACGGCCCGAAGATAGACATCAAGATCGAGGACGCCATCGGACGCATCTGGCAGCTTGGCACTGTTCAGCTTGATTTCAATCTGCCTGAAAGATTTGAGCTTGAATACACAGGCGAGGACAACCTGAAACATCGGCCGGTGATGATACACCGTGCGCTGTTCGGTTCCATCGAAAGATTTTTTGGTGTTCTTATCGAACACTACGCCGGAGCGTTCCCGTTATGGCTTGCTCCGGTACAGGTTGCCGTACTTCCGATCACTGACCGCATAAATGAGTATGCTTCGTCGGTTGCCGCGGAACTGAAAAAGGCGGGATTTCGTGTTGAAACGAACTTGCGGTCCGACAAGATCGGTGCCAAAATTCGTGATGCTCAGCTGCAAAAGGTTCCTTTCATGATCATCCTTGGGGATAAAGAGGCGGAGGAAGGGAAAATAGCTGTTCGCGAACGTAAACAAGGAGACATTGGACAAATGTCTTTGGAGGAGTTCAAGGAGATGCTCACACAGCAGAGAGATCTGCGGGCGCTCTGAGATCGCATATAAACCCAGGAGGTTCTTATCGCTAGAAGATTTGGTGGACGAAATTTCAGGCCGCGTCAGCGCGAACCGCTGCACCGGACAAATGAACGCATAAGGGTTCCGTCTGTGCGCGTTGTAACGGAAGACGGCGAGACGCTTGGCATTATGGATACGCGTGACGCTATACGCGAAGCTCGCAGCAGAGGTGTTGATCTGGTCGAGATCGCACCGAATGCAAAGCCGCCGGTTTGCAGGCTGATCGATTATGGCAAGTTTCAGTATGAGCAAAAGAAAAAAGCTCATGAGGCCAAAAAGAAACAGGTCACTGTTCAGGTAAAAGAGATCAAGTTTCGGCCTGGCACGGACGACCATGATTACAGTTATCGAATGAAGCATGCCCGCGAATGGCTGGAGGGCGGCGACAAGGTCAGAGCTGCCATTGCGTTTCGCGGACGCGAGATGTCGCACCGCGAACTGGGAGCGAAAATATTGGCAAGGCTGACACAAGACCTGAAAGACCTGGCCGACGTGGAAGTGGCCCCAAAGATGGAAGGATATCAAATGTTTACCATTTTTATCCCTAAGAAAGCCAAGACAGCGGAAAAGAAACCTGCGGTAAAACCTGAAACGGATACGGACGGTGAATAAAACGATGAAAACAGCCTCATTTAAACTGATCATTTTTATATTGGCTGCCGTGATAGCTGTGGGAGCACAGAGTTCTTCCTATTCGGCAGATGAATATCACGCGTTCGTTAAAAAAATGTCAGCCGGCACGGACAACGAGGCTCGGGTGAATTTTGTCAGGGACGAGCTTAAAAAGCTGAACCTGCGCGTATCGACCGAAGGATTTTCGCAGAAGGGCCGTGGCGACAGTATCATCACCGGAACAAATGTCCTGACAGAGATACCGAACAAGGACGCCAAAAAGACGATACTGATCGGCGCTCATCTGGACAAGGTCAATGTCGGCATCGGTGCCCTGGACAATGCATCGGGAACGGCGGCGGTGTTTGCCCTCTTGAAAGCGTTCAAGGCGGCTCCGCTAAAGAATTACCGCCTGCAGGTGGCGTTTTGGGATGCGGAGGAAAGAGGCCTTGTCGGTTCGCGTGTTTATGTGAACGACCGCAAGGACAAGGAAGGCCGCTTGCCGGACATCTACATAAATTTTGATATTTTCGGCAAAGGCGATTCGCTTTGGCTATGGGCGGAAAATGAAGAAAGTGATTTTGTAAAAGGATTGAAAGCGTCTGCTGAAAAGTTCAATTTTGCCTATTTGATCAGCCCGGAATATCCGGGAAGCGATCATCGGAGTTTTGCCGGTTCGGTTGAAACATATTCGTTCAGCCTGCTGCCAAACGGTGAACCCGCAAACATTGTAAGGCTTTTGAAGGGCGAGAAGCTGGAAGAAAAGGATTTTCCGAACGTAATGAGAACCATTCACACACCGAATGATTCAATGGATGCCATTGATGCGGCGTCCGTTGCAAAGTCATTGCCGGTGGTTGAGGCCGCGATCAGGAGTTTGGACAAGTAAAGTTTAGGAGAGAGAGAATATGCCAAAACTAAAAACACATAAAGGCGCCGCAAAACGGTTCCGCTCGACTGCCTCAGGCAAGTTCAAGCGCGGACATTCGCACGCACGCCATATACTGACTAAGAAAACGAATAAACGTAAACGCAATCTTGATATTGACACATTGGTTTCAGAAGGCGACCAGAAACGCGTCGAAAAGATGCTGCCTTACGGAAGAGACTAATAAATTTTAGATCTTAGATTTCGGATCTCGGATAATATCGGTGATCGCGTTGAATTGTTGATTCCGCACCCCGCATTCCGAATTCCGCATTTGGAGGAATTATGCCTAGAGCAAAACGTGGTAATAAGCGCACCGAAAAGCGCAGAAAGATATTGGCCCTGGCCAAGGGCTATCGCGGCACTAAATCAAAACTTTATCGTTCGGCCAAAGAATCGGTCGAACGTGCGTTGAATTTTGCCTATACCGGACGAAAGTTGAAAAAGCGCGATTTTCGCAAACTGTGGATCGTCCGCATCAATGCCGCCTGTCGCCTGAATGACATTAAGTATTCACAGTTCGTTCACGGCCTCGATCTGGCGGGAATAGAGCTTGACCGCAAATCGCTTGCTGATATTGCTGTGAAACAGCCCGAAACCTTTGCGGCAATAGCAGGCAAGGCAAAGGAAGCTATCAGCAACAAACAACAAGCCGCAGCCTAACTTATATGGCCGCAGACGGACATCGATGACGCAGATAGGAAATTCTCTTATCAGCATCATCCGTGTTTGTCAGCGGCTAATTTATTTCTGCTTTTGCTTCCGCAAATTTCTCAACGGCAAAATCTAGGTCTTCTTTTGAATGAGCCGCCGAGACCTGGGTTCTGATTCGGGCTTTGCCTTTTGGGACGACCGGGAATGAGAACGGGATGACATAGACGCCTTTTTTGAGGAGCAGCTCGGCCATCTTGACAGCGGGTTGTGCTTCGCCGAACATCACCGGCACTATCGGATGTTGGCCGGGCAGGACTTCCAGGCCGATTGCGGCTATCTTTTCGCGGAAGTAGCGGGTGTTTTCCTGCAATTTGTCGCGGAGTTCGGTAGATCGCGTAAGCAGGTCGATAGCAGCGATAGAAGCCGCGACGATCGGCGGGGCGACGGAATTTGAAAACAGATAAGGCCGCGAACGCTGACGCAGCAGTTCGACGATCTCTTTTTTGCCGCTTATATAACCGCCGCTGGCTCCGCCGAGTGCTTTGCCGAGCGTGCCGGTTATGATGTCAATGCGGTCGATGACGTCGTGATGCTCGTGTGTTCCTTTTCCGCGTTTGCCCATAAAGCCGACGGCGTGTGAATCATCGACCATCACCAGAGCATCGTGTTTTTCAGCCAGATCGCATATTTCCGGTAATTTGGCAATGTAGCCGTCCATAGAAAAAACGCCATCCGTGGCGATCATTTTGAACCGCGCGGACGCGGCTTCTGTCAGTTTTGTCTCAAGATCGGCCATGTCGCTGTTCTTATAGCGAAAACGCTGCGCCTTGCAGAGCCGTATGCCGTCGATAATGCTGGCGTGGTTTAGCTCGTCCGAGATAACGGCGTCTTCTTCGCCCAACAGCGTCTCAAAAAGCCCGCCGTTCGCGTCAAAACACGACGTGTAAAGTATCGTGTCCTCCATGCCAAGAAATTCGCTTATCTTCCGCTCAAGCTCCTTGTGTATCGCCTGCGTCCCGCAGATAAATCTGACGGATGAAAGTCCGTAACCCCAATCATCAAGCGATTTATGCGCCGCCTCAACTATCGCCGGATGATCGCTCAACCCCAGATAGTTATTGGCGCACATATTCAAAACTGAATTGCCCCCAACATCTATCCGCGCATCCTGCGGCCCCTCAATTACCCGCTCGGATTTATACAAACCCGCCTCGCGGATGTCGTTAAGCGTCTGTTCCAGGTGTTGTTTGATCTTTGAATACATAAATTGAAACATCCCCAATGGGGACAACGGGAATAGTAAAGGTCTAAGTTTCAAAGTTTTTATATTACCACAATTACGTGGTATTCTTCGTTTATCATGAGCTGCAATAAGGTTAATATTTACGACAAAACCCGCGCTATTAGCGGAGATTTGCACGGCTCGATGACGGATGTTCTGATGGCTGCGTTGATGGTCGAACCGGAGACCATAGAGGAATATGAAACGGCTGTTGATCGATTTTTAAAACGTGAATCGGATTGGGGTGTGTTTAGCTATTTAAGAAACGGCGAAGACCTTGAGCCTTATGATGCCGGGATCATTTGCATCGATCTTGCCGGAAGACTTATCTGTTGCGATTCGACTTACTCGCATGCATCGAGTGAGGGCAGCGTCAGAGTATTTTGCGATGCCGGAGAAAATGGTGATGAATTTCACATTAGATACCAGATTCCTGATGATTGGAAGATACTTTACGACATCCAGCAGTTTGAATGGCATTTCAGAGAGCGCCGCGAAGAACGCGTCCGAAATATGCCGTTTGATACCAGAGAATTACTTTACGGCCGTGCAACACTGAAATACATAGCCGAAAGGATAGCTGAAGAAAAAGATCTGAATAAAGACGGAATTTTTTCTGACATCCACGCCGAATGGATAATGGCTCCGCAAGAATACCTTCGAGGCAGATCTCCGCGCGAAGTGTTCTTTGAAAAACGCGATGTGATCGCGTGTGATATGGATTCGCGTATGCACGAATGGTCTATCACGGGATCGTCTCCTAAGCCGTTAAGCGTCAAAACTCACGCATACAAATATGCCGGACACGGTACTCACGAATTCGTTGTACATTACGATCTGTTTCGATATTTACTTGGGGTTGCCGCCGACCGTCGCGAAGCTGAGCCGAACAATGATATCGAAACCGAGATCGAGGCATTAACAAAGGCACGTGACGAATGGATGGATGCGGCGGTGGACGACTACGCCCCGCGAACACCTCGTTTTATCGTAGAGCAGGAACGCCGAAGAATGCATATCACAATGTCTGCTCACGAAGTTCTGATCGACGAAGACTGTCCCTGCTGCGTAGCAATGAGTGAGGATTTTTCGACTCCCGTGTTTTGGATGCTCGACGGCTGCAACATGGACGACCGGTTTGAATTTTCTCACTGCAGAACTTTCGAAGAATGGCAGGACGAACAGAACCGATACGAAGAATACACAAAAGAATTTAACAAGACGCAAATCGAAGGCGAACATTTCTGGGCTGAAATAGAAGAAGATCCGTTCTGAAAGTAGGTGATCGTCCTAAATAGTTCGTGTTATAATCACGTTATGAACCTGACAAGAATTACATTCGATCCAAAGGTTATGGGCGGTAAGCCGTGCATTCGAGGGTTGCGAGTTACCGTCGGCACGATCGTCGGACTTGTCAGCGCTGGTCATTCGTTCGCCGATATTCTAAAAGCTTACCCATATCTCGAAGAAGCTGATCTCCGCGAAGCCCTCGCATATGCTGCATGGCGGGTCGAAGAGATCGAACTCCCACTCGCCGCCGCATGAAGATCCTTATCGACATGAATTTGTCTCCTGAATGGGTTGATACATTCGCGGCAGAAAACATCGAGTCCGTGCATTGGTCAACCATTGGCGATCCCCGGGCAGAAGATACCGAGATAATGGAATATGCACGAGAAAACGGCTACGTTGTTTTCACCCACGATCTCGATTTCGGGACAATTCTGGCTTTAACCCAAACAGAAAGCCCTAGCGTTATTCAGGTTAGGACCCAGAACATTTTGCCTGAGAATCTATCGACAACGCTCATCCCAGTTTTGCGACAAAACGAATCATTCCTCAACAAAGGCTCTTTGATTGTAGTTGACCAAACCCGTGCCCGAGTCCGCATTCTTCCCTTAGAAAAACGGTCATAGTACGGTTGGTGTTTTGTTTTCCTGTTATATTCTCACGTCTGAGCTTTTCTTCGGTCTGCGTTGCGCGGAACAGATTTGCAGCAAGTTCGGTGCTGCCCATGTGGTCGAGTATCTGCTCACTCTTTTTCAAGCCTTTCCGTTTATGAATGCCTTTCGCATCAAGCCCGCCGTAAAGCCCCATATAACCGTGATTCTGAAAGATCGCATAATCAATCGACTGTATAACGCCCGCGTCCTTTGCCGCCGCTGCGAGCTTGATGTTGTGTTTTGACATCTCGCTACGAAGGAACAGACGCTTTTCATCCTCGGTCGAAAGCCGGTTATACTCCTCCATCTGCTCGATCTCGCGCAGGCGCGTCTGAACCGCAAAATATGTCTGACCGAGAGCGACGACTTCCTTTACAGGATTAGCGTTTTGAACGATAAGATAACATGCATATCAGGAAAGTCTTATGTTCTCGATACGGCGCTCTGCTCCCGAGCCTATCTTGACCATATCGAGGACATCCTCGAAATGGTCTGCAATCTCTTGTTTACTGTTCAAACAAGCTTCTTTCGCCTTTTGCAAAACCGGCAAGAAGTGACGGTATTCTGAATATTCAAGCACCTTTGTCATATCGCGGGCGCTCCAGTATTCATTGCCGTTCTCGTCGGTTTGCCGTATCTGTTCAAAAATCGTTTGAGTCTGTTTTGATAGCTTGTCCTTCATTTTTTTTCATTTTAATAAGCCCACTATATCTCCTTCGAATCAATGACGACTTGGCAGAGGTAGGACTCTGACAATCTAGAAGCCTATCAAGTAGCCTCGAATGATAATTAATAATGAGCCGACAAAAGGAATCAGGTTAAATAGCAGCGAAATCATTCCAAAGCTAATAATCTTTGGATTTCTCTTCAGACTCATTACGGCGAACACCAACCCCAAGAGCGAACCGATCCCAAGTGCAAAAACAAGTTGAATCACTATCACCACTCCCATCATCGCTCCGGCATTAATGTCTGCATCATCTAGTAGTGCTGCTTTTTCTGTAATCTGCCAGAACCAATCATAGGCGTATGACTGATATAACAAGACCGTTCCCAAGCTAATAAATGGAGAAGCAAGTGAAATTAGCGCATATATCAAATGCCGTTGAAATAGTTTCTTTTTATTACTATTTACACCGGAATCAAACTCTTTTGTTTTATGACCCATAATCCCAATAGTCTCTCATTATCAAATTCCCTCGAAATCCAGAACGACTTTTCCACAGTTGCCTTCTTTGATGGCTTCGAAGCCTTTTTCGAAGTCTTTGTAGGAGTAGCGGTGAGTGACAACGGGCGAGATATCGACGCCGGCTTCGAGGAGGTTGGACATTTGGTACCAGGTTTCGTACATTTGGCGGCCGTAGATGCCTTTGATGGTGATCATATTGAAAATGACGGTCTTCCAGTCGATCTCGAAAGGGCCGCCGGGGATGCCGAGGAAGGCGATCTTGCCGCCGTGGAACATATTGGCGAGCATGTCTTTGAACGCGGCGGGAACGCCGGACATTTCCATGCCGACGTCGAAACCTTCCTTCATTCCTAGTTCTTTTTGCACGTCTTTGATGGAAGTTTTGCTGACATCGATGGCTCGGGTAACGTGTCCCATCTTTTCAGCAAGTTCGAGGCGAAACGGGTTAACATCTGTTATTACAATATTTCTGGCTCCGGCGTGTTTGGCAACGGCGGCGGCCATTATGCCTATCGGCCCGGCGCCGGTTATCAGAACATCCTCGCCGAAAACCTCAAATTCCAGGGCGGTATGCACGGCATTTCCGAAAGGATCAAAGATCGCGGCGACATCGAGATCGATGTCGGGCCTGTGTTTCCATATGTTGGTGTAAGGCACGGCGATGAATTCCGCAAAACCGCCGTTGGTGTTAACGCCCACGCCGCGTGTGTTCGCACACAAAGCACGTTTACCAGCCATGCAGTTACGGCAACGTCCGCAGACCAGATGCCCTTCGACACTGACGATGTCGCCAACGCTGAAATCGACCACGTTCGAGCCGACATCGACGATCTCGCCGACAAATTCATGCCCGATGGTAGTCGGAACTTTTATAGTGCTTTGCGCCCAAGCGTCCCAATTATAAATGTGCAGATCAGTGCCGCAGATGCCGCCCCGTTTTACGCGTATCATCACGTCGTTAATGCCCATTTCCGGCTCCGGCATGTCTTCTATCCACAACCCCGGCTCAGCTTTGCTTTTTACAATGGCTTTCATCTGTTTCCCTTATGAGGTGATAATGCCAAAATCATAACATTGATCCGACCGGCAGCCAATTTCACATTGGAGCGTTACGCCCAAGTTGGTAGAATCATTGCCGGGTTGCAACTAACCGCCCATATTGGGTTATTCTATACTTTTATGTCCGAAACGAACACAAATATACGTGAACTTAAAGACAGGCTGCTGGCCGAGATTGCCGCTCTGCCAGCGGCTTCGTCAAACGGTATGCAGCTGGCCGAGGCCGAAGCTCAAATGCGGCAGTTGGACGACCTCAAGATTCGGCTGACTGGAAAGAAGTCCGACCTTGCATCGCTGAAAAAAGAGATCGGGAAGGTCGATCCTGATGAAAGAGCGGCGTTTGCCCAGGCTATCCAGCAGGTTGAACGCGAGATAGTTGAAAGCCTTGCCGCTTCAGAATCAGAATTGAAGCAACGCATTTCTGAATTGAGGATAGAAGCCGAAAGGATCGACGTAACAATTCCGGGCAGACGTCCGCGAACCGGGCATCTGCATCCGATCACTATTTTGCGGGAAAAGATCGAGGACATTTTTGTTTCGATGGGCTATGCGATAGAAGATGACCGTGAGATAGAAACGGACTATTACAATTTCGACGCGCTGAACATTCCCGAAGACCATCCTGCACGCGAATCTCAGGACACGTTTTACACGACCGAAGGTTTTGCTCTTCGGTCGCAGACATCGACCGTACAGATACGTGCGATGGAGCGGCGCGGCGTGCCGATACGCATAATTGCCCCCGGCAAGGTCTTTCGCCGCGACACGCCGGATATGACGCACGTCCCGATGTTCCACCAGATCGAGGGGCTTTGCGTCGATAAAGGCATCACGATGGCACATCTGAAAGGAACCGTCACCGAATGGCTAAAGCGACTTTTCGGCGAAAATACGGTCACACGCTTTCGCCCGTCCTACTTCCCTTTTACAGAACCCTCGGCGGAATTTGATTTCTCCTGTTTCAAATGCGGCGGAACGGGTTTATCAGTAGGCAGTAGGCAGTTGTCAGTTGGCAGCCCGCCTAATGTAGTCGGTGGCAGCCAGAATGTGGAGGGCAGTGATGCCGAAAGCGAACCGCAAACCGCCGACCGCAAACCGCCGACCGAAAGATGCCGTCCGTGCAAAGGCTCCGGCTGGATAGAACTCGGCGGCTGCGGGATGGTGCATCCTAATGTGCTAAAGGCGTGCGGTGTCGATCCGCAGGTCTATTCCGGCTTCGCCTTCGGCTTCGGCCTGGAACGCATGGCCGCAATGCTCTTTAACATCGACGACATCCGCCACATGTTTGAAAATGATGTGAGATTTTTGGAACAGTTCAGATGATACCCATTGTCCCCGATAATAACGACGATCCTTGCTTTATAAAGATCGTTGAGAAATTCACAAATACCCACGTGGAGAATCTTAATCCCGACGAGGTGTATGTGATAAAAATCGACAGTTGGTTTGATTTTAAATGGCGTGATTTTTCGGGGAAAATTATGGGAGCCATAGGCATGTGGGACAAAGAAAACCTAAGAGTTCCGCCTTTTATCCCTGATCGTGTCGTAAAACAGGTATATTTTGTAAAGGAAAAGAATAACTATGAACAGTATGAAGTTGCCGATCTACATATTTACCAAGACAGCAGCAATAATATTACTGGAAATAGAAGATTAGTTGCCCCTTTGGGGACGAGACTGTTTTTTTGGTATACCGGTAATACGTCAGAGACGCTCCGTGGAAGTATAATGATGTATCACGTTGAAAAAGAAGATCATTGCACTCTTTATGTTTCATTCATGAAGAAAAATGAATGGCAGATATTCAAAACAGATGGGATTTCACGAAACGCAGTTTTGGCCGGGATCTGATACGTAGAACAGTAAAGAATATCTGCATTTGATCATGACAATTCAAGGCTCACGATTTCAGATCGCAAATAACAGGGGCAAAATAAACGGCTGGGTCGGAGCAAATTCAATTTACGGCAAATGTGTTAAAGTGGAAGATCAGGAGATACCATGTCGGAAACAACAATAGAAGGAATAGTTAAGAACGGTCAGATCATCTTGCCAAAGGAATTTAAGCTTCCTGAATCGACACGGGTTTACGTTGTTGTTCCGCAGGATGACGTACGTAAGAGGGTATTTAGCCCCAAACTTGCTAACAAAGCAGATTCTAAGATTTTTGAGAAAAAGGTTGAGGCCGATATTGATGACGAAATATAATGACAATTACGACCCGCCGGCCCCAACTGCAAAAATAGCACTAAAGAAAATCCATAACTCCGAACGATTGCGTGACATAGAGATGATTCTCGACACCGGATCGGATATTACTATTTTGCCGCAATCGGTCATTGACAAATTGGACATTGAACCTTCAGCGATCAGAAATATGTGTTGGTCGGGTTTGACGGAAGTATAATGCGCTCCAAAATATACAATTTACAGCTGATATTTCTTGGCAAACGTTTTACTGGAAATTACTGTTCGATAGATGACCCTATTGGCATTATCGGCAGAGACATATTAAATCAAATTGCTGTTCTGTTTGACGGTCCGAACTCTGAATGGGACGAAATTCAGCATTTACAGCAAAAGTAATTCATTAAATGAACATTAGTTACAACTGGTTAAAGAACCTTATTGATATTGACCTGTCCGCTGACGAATTGGCGGCGGGGTTGACGCGGGTTGGGTTGGCGGTTGAGGGGATCGAGCGGCATGGGGATGACTTTGTGCTGGACATTGATCTTACGTCGAACCGTTCGGATTGTCTTTCGCATTTGGGGGTTGCGCGGGAGATCGGGGTTATTACTGGGAAAAGTCTAACTGCCGAGGCAAGGAATCGCGGAGAAATTGACAAAGTCCTGTCGGAAACCGAAGTTGAGACCGACGCCGTACCTTTTCCGGCTGTCTTGGCTCCGGAGATCGTTCGTATTGAGAACCCTGAGCTTTGCAATCGTTTTACTGCCCGGATAATCAGGAATGTGAAGATCGGGCCGTCGCCGGAATGGCTCGTGAAAAGGCTTGAGGCTATCGGCGAGCGTTCTATCAACAATGTCGCCGACATTACAAATTATGTAATGCACGAGCTGGGCCAGCCGATGCACGCGTTCGATCTGGACAAGCTGAAAGAGCATCGAATAGTCGTCAGAACAGCAAGAACAGGCGAATCCATCAAAACTCTTGATGAGGTCGAACGAAACCTTGATGAAACCATGCTTGTCATCTGCGACGCTGAAAAGCCAGTTGCGGTGGCGGGTGTGATGGGCGGATTGGACAGCGGCATCACCGATACAACTACGAACGTCCTGCTTGAAGTTGCATATTTCAAACGCGAAAGCATCCGACAGACCTCGCGAAAATTAAATCTTGCGACCGAGGCAAGTTATCGCTTTGAGCGCGGCGTTGACATCGAAAATCTTGTCCGGGCGTCGGACCGAGCGACCGAATTGATCCTCGAACTGGCTGGCGGCGAAGCGGCGGACATAATCGACATTTACCCTGATCACTTTAAGCCAAATGTGATCGTCGCGCGTGATTTAGCCGGGGCAGTTGTTCGACTCACCGGCCTGGCTGTTCCGCACGAAAAATGCAATGACATCCTTAAACTCCTGGGCATTGCCGCCTCGACGAACGACGACGGTTCTACAAGCTATACGTCGCCGTCGTGGCGTCACGACATCGCCATCGAAGAAGACCTTGTCGAAGAGATCACCCGGCATTTCGGATACGAGAATATTGCCGTCGAGCTTCCGCCCGCTTACGGAGCCGGAGAATATCAGCCGTCTGAAGGCCGAAAAAAGGCACTGCGCCGGACGCTTTCGGGCCTGGGTTTTGATGAGGCGATAACGTACAGCTTTATCGACACAAAACATGACGACAGCTATGACAGCGTCCCGAAATTTGCCGAAACAGGCCGCATAGAACTTCGCGATTCGGTGATAGAAGGCGCTGTCAGGATGCGGCCGACGCTGCTTCCGGGCCTGTTGGACGCTGTTCGGTTAAATCTTAATCATCAGCGAAAAAATCTTAAGCTTTTCGAACTCGGCAAGGTGTTTGCCGCGAATGAAAAGACCGGCGAGCTTCCGGTCGAAAGAGAAACGCTTGGGCTGATAGTGACCGGCGGCGAGATGAACGAGGACAGAAGCCTGCCTGTCAGACAGGCCGATTTTTACGACATCAAAGGCTCGCTGGAATCCGCACTTGAAGCTCTGGGTTGTGAGACGCCGGGATTTTCTGATGCAGGCATCAGCCACCTGGTTTCGGGCCAATCAGCCGCTATTGCCGTAAATGACAGGGTCATCGGCAGCATCGGCAGATTATCTGAGGAAATCGCCGCCAATTATAAGTTTAAGCAACCCATATATGTTGGCGAGATCGATCTACAGGCGGTGCTTGAAAAAGAGCCGCAACAGGTATCTTACAGCGCTTTACCGAAGTATCCTTCGGTCCTACGCGACCTTACGCTTTTGGTCACGAACAAGGTGACATTCGGCCAGGTGCGTGACACCGTCATGTCTGCTGATCAGCCCGCGTGCCGCGACGTAAAATACGTCGATCTTTATGAAGGCAAAGGTGAACACGCCGGAGAGCGTTCGCTCACCGTCCGCATCGAATTTCGGCTTGATGACAGGACGCTTACGGACGAGGAAGTTGACACCGCTTTCGCCAAAATTCTTGAAAAACTTAAAGAGGTGCTTGATATTTCACCGAAAACATAGGAAACTCCTCGAACCTGCTTGAAGTTTTAATGGAAAATTTACATAATCTTTCACACGGTTTTGTTATCGCGGAAAATAATGGAGACAATCGGATGAACGGTCTTACGGGAATGGAGAAATTCTCGCATCTCGAGGATAAGATTTACCTTACCATCGAGTTTGCGAAAAAATTGCGTGAAGAGAATGAGAAAATAGAGAAAGAACTCTCTGATCTCAGACGCAGAACTCTGTCTCTTGAAGCCGAAAAAGAGCATCTTGAGGAAAAGGTGGAAGGCCTGATGACCGAGCGGGACGCCATTCAGCTAAAGGTCGAGGCCATGCTGGATGCGATGACCATTATCGATTCCGAGGTTGCGGAAGCGGTCGGGAGGCTGCAGTAAATGACCAACACAAGGGCAAACAGCGATCCGGGTGAACAGACCGTCCGCGTGGAAATTTACAATCAGACGTATTCCATTCGTTCGGACGGCGATAATGAATACATTCACCAGCTTGCCAACTATGTTGACCGCAAGATGCGTGAGATCTCTTCCGGTACGATGACCGTCGATTCGTTAAAAGTGGCGATCCTGGCGGCTCTACACGTGGCTGATGAATATCACCAGCTTATAGGACAGCAAAAACAGGTTGACGCCCAGTTGGCGTCCAGAAGCGCCGAGTGTACCGAGCTTTTGGATCGTGTTTTGAAGCACAAGGACATCACTCCTCAGGAACTGGAAACTGACCAGTCAATGTGACGGTCTGCTATTCCGATCTTTCCGCTGTGCCGGATTCTCTTTTGCAGTATCAAGTGATATAGTAAAGCCCGGTGAGAGGCTCGACTGCGGGATTCGTTGACGAGCACATAATAATTGAGCCAACACTCGAATTGAGGGAGGCTGATGCCGGATTCAGTGCGGTTCCCTACGCGGGAATTGCCGGAGATGACGGAAAGGTTCTTTAGGGAGCCGAAGGCCACCCACCTGTTGAAAACAGGTTCAATTCAGTCGCTCGGAACGGTCATTGCGGTTCCTTTCACCTATCACTCCTGAACTCGCTCTGCTTCAGCCTTTTCTTCATCCTCCTCCATCTCTTTTAATATCGTTTCGGTCATTTTTGCTTCTTCAAGCGCAAGCGGAAGCGAAGCCGCTCGTTCACTCAGCCGTTTCAGGGCAAGTTCCGAATTGGCAACGCCGCCGCCCCGCAATGCAGCGGCCTCGATCATTTGGAGTCGCGATTCGGCCTCTGCCAGCATCGTTTTGGCCTCTTCTCCGATGGAGTTCAGTTTTTGCTCGTCTTTATCTATCTCGGCAAGGAACTTTTCCGCATTTTCGCTTTGCAGTTGGCGGATCTTGTTCTTCCGCCGTTTGGTAAGCTGTATCTCCTTTCGCGTTGACCGCATGATGCGCGTCGCGGTCAGTCTCGAGGCCAGCGTTTCACGATATGCGTCACCGAGCAGCAGATCCGTTCGCTCTATTTCGCGCAAAGCTCTTTTCTCGTGCTGGCTAAGCTCCTTGCGAAACCAGTCGATCTCGCCGGCCTTGATGCCGTCAACGGCTATCTTTTCCCGCATTTCCTGTTTCCAGTTGGAGTGCTTGTATGCGAACAAACCGGTCAAAAGCCCGCCTTTTATAAAACCGAGGGCCGTTATTATCATTCCCAGAAACAAAATGCTGGCGGCCACCGGCGGTGAAGTGGCAAAAAAGAAGAAAAGGACCGCGGTAACAGCAGCGGGAACGGCTGTCAGAACGACGGGAGACGCTATTGCGGCCGCTTTCAGGTTTCGCCCGCGTGCCAGGTCACGTCGTGTGATGTCAGATTTTAAGGGCAGATCGCTCATGCTTTTGATGTTAACTTTACCGAGTGCGGAAACCTATTTCAATCTTTGAGCATCGTACTACTTACGAATTCCTCAAAATTATATTAACATTACAAAGATCGGTTCTCCTCGCGTGACAATTATGAAACGCAACTTGGCAATCTTCGTGCTTGTATCCGTGCTGCTGGCCGCGTCACACGCTGCAAATGCCCAAAAGCCGGAAAAGCAGGACCGCGTCCGTACGGTCTCAATACCGATATCAATATATACCAAGGAGGAATTGCGACAGGGAATGCCCGGCGAACTCCTTCAGGTGGATTCCCTTTCGGTATTGGAAAACAAAGAGGAACAGACCATCCTGTCCATCCGCAGCATTGTCGATGCACCGCTGGCCCTGGCCATACTGATACAGGATGACGTTTCTTCCGAGTTCAACCTCCAGTTAAGGGACATTGCCGCTTTTATACGCGGTTTGCCCAAAGGCTCGCGTGTGATGGTGGCATATCTTCGCGCGGGTTCGATGGACATCAGGCAAAGGTTCACTGACGACCTTGATAAAGCCGCACGATCCTTGAGAATGGTCGCGTCGAGCAGTTCGCTGTCGCCGCGAAGCCCCTATGACAGCCTTATAGATGCTCTTAACCGCTTTGATGCCCTGCCGGCGGGCAGACGGGCCGTTCTTCTGGTATCGGACGGCGTCGATCTTTCGGAGGGAAACGAAGCAGCTTCCCCTTCAACCGGAACAGACCTTAATCGGGCGATCTTGCGGGCACAAAGGCGAAGCGTTTCCGTTTTCAGCTTTTATAACACCACGGTTTATACAGCGTCAGGAAACTCAAATTATATCCTTAACGGTCAAAGTTCTCTGTTGCGATTGTCGCAGGAAACCGGCGGCCGTGCCTTTTTTCAGGGAAGCCTGTCGCCGGTCAGTTTCGATCCTTTCTTTAAGGAGCTGAACGTGCTTTTGACGCGTCAATTTCTACTGTCGTATCTGACGACCAATATGAAAAAAGGATATTACAAGATCGATGTGGTGTCCTCGAACAAGGAAGTCAGGATAGAACACCCCAAAGGATATTATTACCGCTAGGTCATGCCACCTGTCTTCGGCAGACGGGACAGATCGGGACCGTTTCTTTTATCAGCAGGCCGATCCAAAAGAAAACGAACGTAAATATCAGCAAAAGCGCAAATGTTATCCAACCGGCTGTTGAAATTCGCCGTTCCATGACCGGAAGATAACCTGTGCCGCAATAGGGACACCGGTAATTGCTTGCCATCTGTCCTGCTCCATGAAAGCTTTGCTGCAAAGGAGCGTTCTGATGATGAGGTGTTACCAAAGGCCGGGTCTGCGGCTGCTGTTCAGGGGCCTTTAATCTCGCTCCCGCTTTTGTCTGATACTCGTCAGTTTTCCATGCGTAGGGACGCGGCGGTTGGAAATCATAGTTTTGAACGGCGCGGATCTCCATTCTGTGACCGCAAAATCTACAGAAATGGCTCTCTTCCGTATTGGATCTGCCGCAGTTCTGACACTGTATCATAACGGTTGCAAGGCTTTGTCCTGTCATTTCCACACGTCCAAAGCCTTAACGCATAATACTATGGAAAAGTTCAATTTTCGACAGCCTTTGATCAAAATCTGATCTTTTCGCCGGTTCTTATCGCATGATAGACGGATTCCACCAGTTCCACCGACCTAAAACCGTCATCGGCCGTGACGGGCGGCTGCGTTCCGTTCAGGATCGCATCAATAAAAGCTTTGTCTTCCTGAACATAGCCCCATCTTTCTTCTTTTTCGACCATGTGAAATGAAAGCGTTTCAAAGTTTGCGTCCATTCCTCTTGAATCAAGCAATCTTTCCATCTCCTCGGTCATTATCGTTCTATGATGGCAAAATGTTTCGATACGTTCGAAGGGAAAATGCCAGCTTGCATCCGAGGAAGAAGCAAAAGTGCAGTGAAAGCTGTTTTTGAATTTGAAAATGATCGAAAATTCGTCAAGTTCAGGATATTCATGCTGTGAACCGTAAGCCACAAGCTCTTCGACCTCGCCAAATTGATAGCGGATCATATCAAAAAGGTGAATGGTAGTTTCATAAAGAAAACCGCCGGTGACATTGACGTCGCCTGTCCAAACGGGATTTTTAAGCTCACCCCGGTTCATCTTTATATGGGCCGAGTGAGGCTGGTCGCTTTGCAGTAATTCCCTGAGCGTTGCATAGACCGGAGCAAAGCGCCTATTATGCCCGACCTGAAATATTCCCTTGCTGTTTTCCGCAGCTTCCTTTAATTCCCCGGCGTCATCAATTCCAATGGAAAAAGGCTTTTCGCAAAAAACGTGCTTCCCTTCCGCTATGGCGTGCAGGGCTATTTCCTTATGGGTCTTGTTCGGTGTGCAGACAAGCACGGCGTCGCATTTTTCCAGCAATTCTTCACGCGAGCCGCAGACCTTTCCGCCGATGCTTTTTGCCGTGCGCTCGGCCTTTTCCGGCACAATATCAAAAAGCGCAGCGACTTCCGTCCTTTCGTCACGTGAATATATCTTTCCGTGGACGTTCCCGATATAACCTGTCCCGATTATCCCGATCTTTACCTTGCTCATCTATTTATGATCCCATTTAACCGCGGAGTCGCTGAGAAAATAATTATTTCTCAGAATTTGTTCATGCTCTCAAAAAAATTCTCTGCGTCTCTGCGGTTCAATTAAATATTACCGGCTTACGCCCGCTGCGTACTGTCCTAATCCGAGGGCTTGTTCTGTGTGATCTTTGGCTTCTTTTGCCACAACATAGGGATCTTTCTCCCAGTATTCCGGGCGGAATATCTCAATGCTCGCAGGGCCGTTATAGCCGATGGCGTCCAACCGCTGCTTCATCTCTTTTAGAGGAAGAATACCAAGTCCCGGATAAAGCCGTTTTGAATCGTTCAACTGCTCTTTCGGCAGGTCTTCAGCGTCATTGATATGAAAGATAAAGAGCTTTTTTGGGTCCAAAGCTTCAAGTGCCTCAAACGAAGAGCCACCGGCATAAAAATGATAGGTGTCGATAACGTTACCTACGCTCTCGCGGCCGACCAGATCGACAATACGGCTTCCCAGATCAAGCGTCTGAACTGAATTCCCCGCTTCGCCCAAAAATTCAAAGCCTAGTTTTATGCCGTAAGGCTCGGCGATGTCCGCAAGCTCATTCAAAACCCTTACGGATTCTTCTATCGTTTCTTCCTCGGTCTTCGGCCCTTGCCGCAATGCACCGGGTACGGAAAGCACATACGGACAGCCTATCGCGGCTGAGATCTCCGAAAGTTTTGCGCATTCTTCCTTTATCGCGGCGTAATCCTCTTCGCTCCGCCAGGTTATATGTTCCAGCGTGTTGATGGAAAGCACCTCAACGCCGGTTTCGTTTAATAATTTTTTCAGATCTTCGACCGTGTGGTCTTCCAGATAATCATAAAGCTTGTTCGACCTTAGTTCGACAAGCTCAAAACCCGCCGCAGCAGCCGAACGAATGTCGGTTTCAAGGTCGGCGGTCATTGTGGTGGCACCATTGATGGCAATCTGCATTGAATAAAGTACCTCGGAGAAACGTTGAGATCATTGAGATTTTACCACGCCGCAAAACGGGTGTCAGTTTCCGCAGCCGGGTTTTGCAAAGATCATTGATGACAACTCCGAATGGTCAAAAGGCGTCATAACATTGATTGTTGTCTCATGGGCTTTTCCGTTAGTATCATTTAAGTATGAAACTTTTGTTCACATCGTTCATTTTGTCATTGCTGGCGGTATTTCCGGCTTTTTCCCAGAGTTCCGACGCCGCGCTTCGCCGTGCCATCGCTTCGGACACCATTGTGCGAAAGGATGGAAAACTGCCTATACTTGCGGCAGCCGAACATCTTTCGCGGGCAGAGACCTATATGGCGAACAGGATGTTCCCGCAGGCACGTGAGCATTGGGCGATAGTGATGGAAAATTATCCGGACGACGCAGGAATTCCGAAAGCCCTTTTCGGTACGGCCCGTTCGTATATGTGGGAGCGGGAATATCTGAAGGCTGTCGATTGGTTCGACAAGCTTTTGAAAGATCACGCTATGACAAAGGACGGCCGCGAAGGGCTTGCTTTCAAAGGGGCAAGCTATGTTCGTGCCGGAAAGAATATCGAGGCGGCCAAAACCTACGAACAGTATGTGGTGATGTTCCCCACGGGCGAAAAAATAGAATCCGCACATCTGAACATCATCGACGCCTATCGCGAAGCCGCCGAATATGACAAAGCGGATGATTGGGTAAACAAAACCGTGATCGCATTCAGCGGAAAACCTGCGGTTGCCAACGCTCTTCAGGCAAAGGTTCGCATGGAGATATTTCGCGGTCGCTGGGCCGAGGCCGTCGCGGCTGCGGACAGGATGCTTGCCGCCGGAAACTTTCGCGGCTCGATGACCTCAGCCGACGAAGCGAAATACCTGAAAGCTTTGGCTCTGGAAAAACAGGGCAAGACGGCGGAGGCACGAACCGTTTACGCGTCGATCCCCGATTCTTACGATTCGTATTTTGGCGGCCTTGCCAATGAGAAAACGACGACCGAATTGATAAAACGGACAGGCGCGGTTTCCGCGCGGCTTTATACGAACTATCCCGTTCAGTTTCGCGCTCAGGTTTTAAAACACGCGGTGAAAAACAAGATCGATCCGCGTTTTGTTTTGGCGATAATGAAGCAGGAAAGCAGTTTTCGGGCAAATGCAAAATCGCCTGCTGGTGCTCGCGGGCTTGTCCAGCTTGTTTATGACACGGCTCTGAAATATAAGGATCAGGCCGGTTATAGAAATTTACGGCCTGACGATCTTTACGATCCCGAAACGAACATCGCCATCGGCTCTATTTACATCCGTGAGCTGAAGGAGCAGTTCGATAATATGTATGAACCGGTCGCCGCCAGCTATAACGCTGGCGAGGACAACGCGGCACGCTGGCTGGCACGTACAAAACCGCATGAAGCGGGCATTTTTGCCGCCGAGGTCGGCTTTGCCGAAACAAAGAATTATGTTTTCAAGGTAATGAGCAACTATCGCGTTTACAGAGAGCTTTATAACGAAGACCTGACGCGCAAATAGACGGTTACGCCGGCTTGAACGGCCGCTGCCGCTGCTTTATCCGTGTTCAGGAACCGGATAAATATCAAAAGGAGGTTGGAAAATGAGAAAGACGAGGCAAACAATTATATTTTCACTTTTCACGATAGTTTTCGTTCTTCTCGGTACGGCCGTCGGCACTATCGCGCAGAACGAACGTTATTCCGGAACGATAATCAGTTTTGGAACGGGCAGATCGACAAGAACGGTCACGAGAGGCTTCTCGCTGAATATAAATTCCAGAACCTCTGACACCGAGTCGGAACGCCTGATCGGCATTTTGCAGGACAGCGGCCAGACCGACCTTGTCGAAACGATGCGTGACCTGAATGTCGGGACATTCATTCTTACGGGAAGGCTCGGCGACCAACTGAACGTGGTTCGATCAAAGACAGTTGATGGCAAGGAACGCATCATCGCCGCGTTCGTCCGCCGAACCGAACTGCCCGAGATCAGATACGGGTATCGTTCCCTGGATTATCCTTTTACGGTGATAGAGCTATTTATCGACCCTGCGACCGGAAAGGGCGAAGGCACCTACATCGGGGCCGCCCGCGTAAGATGGAATAAGAACGCTGACAGCAAGGACGAAACCATCGAGGTCGAAGGCTTTGCCACCTTTCCTTCAAAAATAGTGAACGTCACCCGAAGCAAAAAGTAACATCGGTTCCGTTTGAACTTCGTTCCAGGCTTTAGGAGTATGTTTTTTGGCTTTTCGTAGTACGTTTTTAAACGCGGCGGCCGCAGAGTTCGCGGAGATCTGTATAAAGATCTCTCCGCGTTCCCTGCTCCCTCCGCGTTGAGATGTCTGCCGTGTTTAAAAATATGTCAAAATGACCGGACACACATTCTTTCGTGTAAAAACAGGTCTTTTTCCTGATCTTTCGTTCTCTGAGCCATTCCGGAAGATCTTTCCGTCGCTCAGAGAAATTTTTGCCTTAACAAAAATCATTCCTGGGCTGATAAAAAACATTTTTGCTTCAATAAAAATCATTTTTGGTGAGAGAAAAACTCCCACGGACCGCTCAGGAACTTCTTTTTCCCGGTCAGAGAAATTTTTGCAAGGACAAAAAACATTTCCGGTAACATAAAAATTCCTCCGGATGATTCCGAAAGCTCTTTTTCCCACAAAAAGAACCTGACAGATCACCCGGAGAAACTTTTCTTTCAACCAAAGAGTACTTTCCCCGGCCTCAAAATTTCCCGCGACCGCCCCGAGGCATGATTTTCTGATCCGAGAATATCTTTTTCTGATCCGCGAAGATCTTTTTGTCCCCCAAGCGTTCCAGCATCATTCGTGAAATAGTTGCGCATACCCCAAGAAGATCAATGCCCTTTTTCTTAGTTACGCTTTATCTTTAGGCCTTCAAAACTAACGTCAAAGCTCCTCTCAGGATTATCTTTAGGAAACAAATTTCCTTCCTAATTGGCTGAAGTTCAATTTGGAGAAACCGAAGATCATCCTCATCGCGCAAATCCCATTCGCGGCAGTTAAAGCTTCGTTGCCGGAAAACAAAATGTCCCTCCAAAATATCTTGCCAGTAAAAATGGTCAAAGACCCGTGATCTTTCAATACTTTCCCCGCTCCATGCTCTTCACCGAACGGAAGAAAATCTCGCCTTGCCTTCACCTCACCAATGGAATTCGTCGTAACTCTCACACTTCCAAGAGCATCTTCTGTCAAATAGCTAATTGTCGGGTTTGCCGGTGCCGGAACGACGGTACCGATAAGAAAAGGCGTTGAGCTATACGATTGGTCCAAGGATCAGCATGTTATGCAGGAAACAAACAAACGGATGAACTCTACCACGCTTGATAATGCTGCTTCCCAAAACGCAAACACGCAGATCGTTGCCGATCAGAAGATAGAAGCATCGAATACCTACCAGGGAGATATAAACAGAGCCTATGAAGCACAGGCGTCCCAGAATATTGCGGCTATAGATCGCGGAAGTAGCATCGCCGCATCGAGCAGCCGTCAGGGAGCCGGAATACAGCTTTCAGGTATTCGACGATCCGCCGATATGGAGAAGGTCGCTAATCAAATGAACTTCGAGGGGCGTACAGAGGCGGCCGCGATCAATCAGACTGCGGCAACCGAGGCGGCACGTCTCAGGATGGTTTCAACCGTTGTGACAGGATTCTTCAGAGATATGGATCGTCGGCTGGAGGAGATGAAGCCGAAATACTAGGCGTTGATTGCTTACCCTTTAATCGAAAAAACAACGTCTGACTCGCCTATATTCTTTGTTAATCTTTTTATGAATAGCCGTTCTGGTGATGGTTATTTTTGTTAACCAATTCGGTTAGCACAGGATGCTATTTTTTTTCTTGCTTAGCTGCGACTCAAAAAGCCCGGCTATTAAACCGGGCCAGTTGTGGGAGGCCGTTCTTTTCCGAGACACGTCGATCTCTCGTTTCTTTCCTATAACTATAAACATGTGTATTGAGAATATAACTCCAGAAATCGACGCTGTCCTTGTCTCCTATTTTCGGCAGGTCTGATACCGGCATAAAAACACATGAACCAAAATAATGCGAGATCAATCAAATTGACCTCAACTTCTTTCCACACAAGGACTTATATAGAATTCGACCAAACCTATATTCACAAGACCTTTCCATGAATACCGCGTCTGGACCTTGATTCCGTGCTGTTCGTTGTAAGGGCTTTCGGCTCCGGGAACCTCAAGCGTCCTCGCAAGGCGCACTCGTCCCAGTTGATCGAAATGCTGTATCGCGACCTTTTGCCCGTCGCCTTGATAACATTCCCATACTGATCATGAGGACTTCAACTTCATAGATGGCCCCATTCCTTTTCTTCGCATCCTTTCGCAGTTTACCTAATATTAACAGGAATATATGGAGAGTACGCAAGTTTTTGCCAGCGAACGACTTGATTGATTGGATGCTCATCATTCTGATCATCTTTTGTTCTAAGACCCTTGTCATTTTCTCCGTACGCAACAAGGATTCGAATCTTCCATTCCCCGCGGGTTAAAGACTCCTGTCCGATTTGTCCATCGTTAGATAGAAGAAGTCTATTTCGAAGCAATTCCTTTGAGGAATAGTCGCCGGAATAATTCTCATCGCGATCAAGTACAATCGTCCGAGTTTCTGGAAAATCGTAAGGGATGATTCCGCTAGGTTGCGTATCAGTAAACTGTATGTCAATCAATTTCTTTTTTGAATTCACAACAATCAGCGCAGAACCCGGACTTTCAAGTAGACTGCTGTAAACAAAAAGTTTCCTTGGTCCTGGATTTCGAATTAGCCACTTAAACTTTAGCGGTTTATCGAGAAATATTTCCCGTTCAATTTCGAGTAATATATCAGGACCGGACTGTTGCATCGTTTCATTTTCCGAAAAGATTTGTCCATTTGAATGATTCACTTCGGGATTCTCATAACAGCTCAGGCCACCAAACAAAAACAGGATTAATACGATCATCGATTTTTTCATGGATTATACCTCTCTGCAAGTCCCCTACCCCTTCGCACTTCGTTCTCAACTTCTCGTGCCGCCTTTTCATTGTGTACTTTTCCGAGAATCCTGAGTCGAGCATGGCCTAAGACTTCATGTGCGGCAACAATACTTCTTGGCGTATGAACTCGAGTAACTCCATCGGAGCCAAGCACATCTTCGCGAGCACCATCGCGAGCAAGGATTACCTGAACACCCCTTGAGCCAGCTGACATGCCATACAATGCCACGCCTCCGCCAGCATATTCGCGAACACTTCTCTCCGGCCTTCCAAATGTGTTGTCGTCTCTGTACTTTTCCCCGATTTCAACTCCGATAACCTTATCGTTTTTCACGGCTTCAACAAGATACTCGAACGCCTTTGTATGATTCTTTGACAGCGCCTTATTTACATCTCCTTTTAACTCAAGCGAATACACCTTTTTGTTCTTATCGTATTTCACCTCAAAATATTTTCTCTCTGATTTAGCTAAATTATACAGTAGTCGAGCCTTAACTTCGTTTCGATCGGCCGCATTGTCGTTTGTTAGTTCGACCTTATGACCAGTTGGGTCAATAAAAAGTAATGGATTGCCAAAGCAATATTGATATTTATTAAGGGATTGTGGGTTCTTTATATCGGCGTAAGGCAAGGCTTGCTCTTGTTCCTCTTTATTATAAAGCGAAACCGCAATGGGATTGCCCTTGAACTCATCTGGCGAAGTGAAGCGC
Organism: uncultured Chloracidobacterium sp.; assembly: GCA_964583955.1. Classification (GTDB taxonomy): domain Bacteria; phylum Acidobacteriota; class Blastocatellia; order Pyrinomonadales; family Pyrinomonadaceae; genus OLB17. Next base: position 42,184 of record CAZOXY010000004.1, read on the forward strand.
CCATGTCGCTTGTTGTAGTATCGAGCCTGTGCGAAATCTAAGTCCGTTTCAGTGTCGCGTTCGTAGGTGGTGAACTTTTGCCTCATATCGTCGGGTTGATATCCGAGGGCAAGGATACGGTGTTCTGTCAAGATTTCTTCACCGAAAGGATAAAAGTCACGGCGAGAGATCGTGGCTCCGTTTTCGTCGGTCAGGATACGTGGGCTGCCCAAGTGGTCGGCAGTAGTATAGCTGACCTTTGGCGCTATCGGTTGAATGGTAGAGTATTCAGCAACAAGTTTTCCGGCGGCATCGTAAACGAAAATCGTAACCTCACTGGTATTCGGAACGTATTTCTTTATTCTCTTTCCGTCGCCGTCGTAGAAGTACTCACCGATGGTGTTGTCGTATTGGTCTTTCACCTCAACCTGCTTATTTTCCGCGTCGTAGATGAATGTCCGACCATGAGCATCTTCGGTTGTGTTGCCTGCGTTGTCGAAGACATAGTCATCGCTTGTGCTTAGGCGGTTGTTGGCCGTGTTAATCGACGGATTGACGATCTTTTTATCAGCAGCACATACCGTGAAATTCGGTGAGGTTCCGCAGTTCTTCGGAATCGTCGTTGTTTCTTCCTCGTCAAAGTTGCGATTGCCGTAACGATCAAAAGTGAAAGCCTGTTTCCACGTCTGAACACTGGATATTGTTTCCTCTGCTGATTCTAGTCGATTGAGCGAATCATAAGAATAACTCTGAATTGCCGTGAATCCTGGGTTTACTCCAACCGTCGGAACCGTGATCGTTTGCGAGATAACGTTGCCATTATTTGCCGTTGTTCCGTAACCGTATTCAAGTTTTAACTTATCCGTCCCGTTTTGAACCGTTCCGAGAGCAATTTGAGTTGGCTGTAATCGGCTATTGAAAGTTGTGCTTTCCCAGCGGCCATTTCCCAGTTGCATACTCGTAACAGCACCGGCGGCATTGTAGGTGAAGTTATGGGCATAGTTCCACAATCCGGCCTGTGATGTGCAGGTTGCATTTGTGGCGGGCGAAGCCTCCATACATTTCGCACTCTGCACCATTGAGAGATAGCCATTGTTGTCAATAACATTCTTCACGATTCTTCCGCTCGGATAGGTCTGCTCGATCATCGCCCCGCTCAAATTATAAGCGTAACCCGTCTCGTATTCCTCACCATCAGTCGTCTGCTTATGCCCCGTTACTCTCCCTAAGATGTCAAAAGATGTGTATTCGGTTGTAGAAACCAGATATGATGCTTACTCTAATTAGCTAATAATTCCTAAGTTGGCAAAATTCAGTTCCGCCATTACGGATGAAATGAAAGCTCGAGCAGGTCAAACTCCTCCCCCGCGAAAAGCAAAAGTTCATCCTGCAATTCCTCGACACCGTTTTAGAGAACAACCAGCAAAAGACATGAAAAAGACAGCCTCCCCAAAAGGCTGTCAAGTATTATTTGTGATTTTCAATTTGCCCAGAGGTTAGAAGTATTATTGCTAACCTACTCGTCGATCTCCACTGACGAATGAGCGGACAAAGGCCGCTGCGCCCTATTTAAGAACCCAGTTCGGCACGACAATTTCGTCGTAGTCGCCAAGAAGTGTTTCAAAGATACCGTCGCCGTCAGCGTCCATTATTTCATAAACAAACGGCTCCCAGTGATCACCGTTTGACGGAGGTGTCGACTCCACTTTTTTTACCATGATAGAGTAAAGAAAGACCCTACCGTTCGCACTCATTTCCATGAAAGTGAACGATTCAAGTTTTCCTTTCAAATAGTCCAAATCCCGACCTTCATAGATAAAGTCCTGCGAATGCAACCATGGAGGTCGAATCAAATAACGATCTGTTTTTGTTCTTATCTGTTTCCCCCTTTTTGTCGTTCGCTCCGCATCGCCTTGATCGTATTTTTCGTCCTTGTATGTATTTTTTTTTGAAGGCTTTTTCCACCCATTCTTTTTTATATAGTTTTTCCCGTCAAACAAAACAACATCTCGTGGACTCGGGCTGGAAACTTCGATGGGTAGGCTAGGCATATTACTCCTAGAGTTCGCCCAAATATTGGCCGGATCATCTTGGACATGCGTCGGAACAGGTGTTTCGACAGCATTATTCTCATTCACCGCATTCGAGCATGCGAAGATATGAACACCTAAAAACAGCAAAAACAGAGATAATACAAGTTTCATAAATAAGTTACCTCTTTTTTCTTGGTGGTTGCAGAATACGATAACCAACGTAGTCTCCGGCATTGACATTCGGATCAGGATGTGGGTTCGCATTAATTCCCGCCTGACCCCGAGCTCTTGCTACGTCTAGCGTAGATTGAAGCATTAAGGTATCCCACGAACCATTTGCAATGCTCTTCGTAAACTTAAATGCTGCCGCATTTATCGCAGTTGTTCGTGTAGTAATGTGTGCTCCCTCCTGTGTTCCTTGTATGATCGACGCGAATGCCGTTCCGGCAGATGAGGTTATGTTGTTAAAGCCATTGCCAAAATCGCAAGAGAAAATTCCTACTATGGTATTTTGTATATCAATTCCATCCGCCGAATGAGTGACCTGCCTTTCGCCCCGCCCGCCTAGGTTTGCCCAACCATCAAAAAGGATCCCGATCTTTTTGTCATCATCTCTCCGTGTTGCTGAGTGCCCCATGAAAATTGTAGCTGTATCCTTTGCCTTCAACGATTCTAGGAACGCATTTACTGTTTGTGGAGTAGCAGCACTAATTTGGTAGATGTTTATAGTAAGATCCTTGTCCTTTTTCTGTGCCGAAGCTGCCCAATCCTGCCATTCCTTCAATTGTTCAGGTGACGCTACATCCGTAGAAAGGAAGACGTTGATTGTTCTAGGTTTCTGGCCATCAGGGTCGGTAAATGCTAGTGGGTTATTGACCACATAGACGTACATGTTCCAACGCTGTGGATTTGAGATGAACCCGATAAGAATCTTTGCCCGCTCATCTTCATCCTCCCCTCTTTCTTTCTCAAGAATTACATTGTAAGGGTCAGGACTTGAAAAGCGACCAAGATTCGCAGAATGATACCTTGCTTGGGCGAAGTCGAGGCCGGTTTCGGTGTCCCGTTCATAACCGGTGAAGCCTTGACGGATGTTGTCGGTAGCGTAATGCTCGCTTGGGGAGCGGCCACCGAGTCCGGTTATTTCTTCTCCGTAGGGCATGTAATCTGTGCGGGATGTTATGTTTCCGTTCTCATCAGTGTTGATTCGCGGTGAGCCTAGATGGTCGGCGGTCAGGTATTGCACTTTAGGGTCTTGTGTCTCGACTACCGTCGAATATTCACCAATTAGTTTTGCTCCGGCATCATAAACGAAGATAGTAACTTCACCAGTTAGTGGGACTATTTTCTTAACTCGCTTTCCATCGCCATCAAAGAGATATTGTCCGACTGTTTGGCTCAGTGAGTTTTCTACCTCGACCTGTTTGTTCTCAGCATCGTAGGTGAATGTTCTCCCTTCAGCGTCCTCAATAACATTTCCGGCTGCGTCATAAGTATAGTCCTGTCCCGAAGCCATGCGATTGTTTGCCGGGTTAAGATCAGGGTTTAAGACTTTCTTATCCGCTGCACAAACCGTGAAGTTAGGATCCGTGCCACAGTTCTTTACCAAAGTCGTTGTTTCTTCTTCGTCAAAGTTACGATTTCCATAGCGATCAAACGTATAAACCTGCTTCCATGTTGTCACGCTATCAGAAACTTCTTCGGCTGACTTTAGACGGTTGAGTGAATCATAGGTATAATTCTGGTCAAAAATCAAAGGCGATGAGTTTGGGCGATTGACAGTTATCTTCTGGCTCAATACATTTCCATTATTCGCCGTTGAACCATAACCATATTCGAGTTTCAATTTATCGGTATCGTTTTGCACTGTTCCCAAAGCAATTTGTATGGGTTGCCGCCTAGAAAATACACCAATGGTTTCTTGCGGGGTGTCTAGTCATTGATTTTGAATTTTTCTTCATCGGAATGCGGTATTCGACGTAAACGTATATCAAAATCGGTGTATCTAGTAGGGCTATTTACCTCCACTGTCCGAATTTGATCTGGATGAAGTCCATCATATGTTTCTCCAATTCTTGAACCATACCTGACAATCACCCGATAAGTGCCTTTTGAAAGAGTAAGTTCGTATTTTCCTGTCTTGTCCGGAGAAGTTACATACAAACATATATTACAATCAGTCCTTTGAAAAATGATGGATTGTGACAATGACATTTGGTCAATTTCTCCGGTCTTTGCATTTATTAGTGACACTTTCCCATTTAATATCTGCAGTTGATTGTACACTCCCGCATCATCATAATTTGAATAATTAGATGTGATGCAGTCATTTTCTATTGTGTTATTTGTATATGAAACTAGGCCATTAATTAACATTAACAATGGCAAAGTAACTATAACACTAAGTCGAATCCACATATATTCACCTCATTATTAATGAACTAAGATTAATTCATTCCTTTAATTAGTAATCTATTCCACTGAACTAATTGTTTTTTCTCAACTAGTATTCCATTTGTTTTTCTATCGCGCTTAACTTGTTTAGTTTTCTTATCATATTGGGGTTGCCCCATATAAATATAACCAAAATAGTGAGAGGCTTCATTAAGTTGGCCATAGTAAGTGGCTCTCAAAAGAATTCCTCTCGCCAAGGCTATTTCGTTGGTAGCGTCAACTGTCGCTCCTGTTTTATTTCTGCCATCATTTATATCAGGATCATTAAGACCAGGTGGGGGGTATAAATGAGCAACTTCATGTGCAAATGTTAGCTTAGCAAATGCGTCTTTTGCTTCTTGAGAACCTATTAAAGCATCTCGATCTTTAAAGTCCAGAATAATCGCATCAATTTTTCTCATATTATCCCCCTGTCCTATTGTAGCCCCACCTTCCCGTGCCTGACCAAAGTGAACATTCTCATCATCATTTGAGATAAATACGGCTGCTTCATAACTCGTACTAGTAATAGCATCTGTTAAAAACTTGGCTGCTTTGAGTACACTTGCACTGACAGAAGAAGTATCAATTGAAAGGGTATTATTTTCTGTAATTGTTACGCATCCGTTACATCCATAAGTATAATTTAGGTCGTCAAGCAATTGTCGTCTTTCGTTTGAATCATTTGTATGAACATAAATTATTTGTCCAGTAGGATCACTATATTTTAATGGGTTATTTCTAACATAAACATAAAGATTCCAACTTGAGGGATCAATTTGGGTTGTATCATTAAGAAAATTGTCTGGGCTTGTAAACCGTCCTAAATCGTAGCTATGCATCCTTGCTTGAGCGAAATCTAGATCCGTCTCGTTATCTCTTTCATAGCCGGTGAATTTTTGTCTAACATCATCGCCTTGATAACCTAAGGCAGCGATTCGCTCTGCCGTGAATACTTCTTCACCGAAGGGATGAAAATCTCGTCTAGAGATCGTTGCTCCGTTTTCGTCGGTTAGTATGCGAGGGCTGCCTAAGTGGTCCGCGGTTGTGTAGCTGACCTTTGGGTCTTGTGACTGAATGGTTGAATATTCGGCAACAAGTTTTCCGGCGGCATCGTAAACAAAAATTGTAACTTCACTGGTATTCGGGACGTATTTCTTTACTCTCTTTCCATCCCCGTCATAGAAGTATTTACCGATGGTGTTGTTATACTGATCTTTGACCTCTATTTGTTTGTTTTCGGCGTCGTAGATGAATGTACGGCCTTGAGCATCTTCAGTCGTGTTTCCTGAATTATCAAAGACATAGTCATCACTTGTGCTTAGGCGATTATTTGATGTGTTTATTGCCGGATTGACAATCTTTTTGTCAGCGGCACACACGGTAAAGTTTGGCGACGAGCCGCAATTCTTCGGAAGCGTTGTTGTCTCGGCTTCATCAAAGTTACGATTCCCGTAACGATCAAATGTAAAAGCCTGCTTCCATGTTTGAACGCTCGATATTGTCTCCTCGGCTGATTCTAACCGATTGAGTGAATCGTAAGTGTAATTCTGAAACGCAGTAAAGCCCGGATTGACTCCAACAGTTGGAACTGTGATTGTCTGAGATAAAACATTTCCATTGTTTTGAGTAGTTCCGTAACCATATTCCAACTTCAGTTTGTCGGTTCCATTCTGAACTGTTCCAAGCGCAATTTGCGTTGGTTGTAAGCGGTTATTGAATTGTGTGCTTTCCCAGCGTCCATTGCCAAGCTGCATAGAAGTTACGGCTCCGGCGGCATTATAGGCGAAACTGTTTGCATAGCTCCAATAGCCGTGGTTCTCAGACTTACGGCTTTGCATTATTGAGAGATCCCCGTTGTTATCCAAGATGTTTTTCACAACACGACCTGATGGATAAGTTTGCTCAATTAAAGCCCCGCTCAGGTTGTAAACATAACCTGTCTCGTATTCTTCACCATCTGTTGTCTGTTTATGCCCGGTCACACGTCTTAATGAGTTAAACTCATATGTTTAGTGAAATATTAGGTTTGACCATTTTATTTTACAACAACCGCATGTTCAGGGTTTGGGCAAGCATGCTCGGTGACGTGATTATTTTTGGGAATTCGTTACCATCTGAGCTACTTTCTGAGTTCGTCTTAACACCTTTACAGTAGTCGGCGGAAGAAAGACTGTAGCCTCTTCTTCATGCGAAGCTGTTTCGGGTAATAGCTCGAAAATAAACTCGACAGAAAATTCACATATTTCACCATTGCTAATTGGTTCAAAAATCCAACGTTTAGCATAAGACTCCGTAATGACACTAAATATCCGGTTTCCACTTACAAACTTTGCATTGGTGACATTTCCGTCTTTATCCACGGTTATTCTCACAATAGAGGTACCCTCCATTCTAGCCCCTCTCGCCCCTTCCGGATATGGTGGAACATAAATCCGCTTTACCTTCGGCAGTTCCTGAGCCTGAAGCGATAAACATCCTGCTCCGATAAGAATCAAAGCCAGCATATTGACAAGGGCTGTTTGTAGTTTCATTGATTTATACATAGTCTTCATTTACTAAGTTTAGGTTCGTATAGGCGTTTTCCAGGCCCAGGTGTTGTCCCAGGGGGGCTAACTTTAGCTGCCGTCTTAATATGACGATCAATACCTTGTTTGCGATCTGCCTCTGACCATCCACGCTGCCAAACATTACTGTCAGTCCGCATTCCCTGATCCAGATAGGAAGTCACTTGATACGCTCGGCGCTCTGTTTCATATCTCGTAATATTCTCTTCACGGTCAGTAGGAGAAATATGAGCCTTAGAGGGATCATCAAGAGACATGGCAAGAAGCTGCCTGTCGTACACATGGCTTCCTTCATGGGCGGCATTTCGAGCATTTATCTTATCGCTTTCAAAAGTGACATAGACAAGTGCGGTTGCTTTCCCGGTTTTTTTATCCATCCTGAACGGCGTAGCGTTCCCGTCCTTGTCTTCCTGCCAGCCGGCGGAGGCATCGCCATCTTTAACCTTTCCGAGTCGGACAATAACCCCATTATCTGTTCCTTCAGCACCATAAGCCGCTAATGCATCAAAAATCTCCGCTCCTTGTTGGCTAGTTAGTGTGCCATTTAGAACCGCCCTAGCTGCTTCGTCAGCGGCTCGAGTAAGAGCATTCCTGATTTCATTGCGTTTCGCGACAATTCTTCGTCCGTCACTCGTCTCCATGAGTTCTGTATCACTTGCTGATCCTCCTAAAGTGTCGTCCCAAACAAATAAGCCTGACGGGTCTGTTAAGTTCAAGGGGTTATTCTGGGCATAGGCATAGCGACCCCAAGATTGTGGGTTTGAAAGATAGCCGGACGAAAGCAGTGGGTCAGAAGAATAGAATCTACCTAGTCTATTTTGATAAATTCTTGCTTGTGCAAAATCCAGGCCTGTCTCATAATCTTTTTCGTAACCCGTGAAGCCTTGTCTTACGTCGTCAGAGGTGTAGTTTTCATTTACAGTGCGGTTGCCTAGACCAGTGATCTCTTCTCCGTAGGGCATGTAGTCGGTGCGGGATGTAACATGACCGTCTTGGTCAGTGTTGATGCGTGGTGAGCCGAGGTGGTCATTGGTCAGGTATTGCACTTTAGGGTCTTGTGTCTCGACTACCGTCGAATATTCACCA
>CAZOXY010000004.1:50381-61014 GCA_964583955.1 uncultured Chloracidobacterium sp.
AAGTATAGTCCTGTCCCGAAGCCATGCGATTGTTTGCCGGGTTAAGATCAGGGTTGAAGACTTTCTTATCTGCTGCACAAACGGTAAAATTCGGAGAACTCCCACAGTTCTTTACCAGAGTGGTAGTTTCTTCCTCATCGAAGTTGCGGTTGCCGTAACGGTCAAACGTATAGACTTGCTTCCATGTTGTCAGGCTGTCAGAAACTTCCTCGGCGGATTTCAAGCGGTTCAGAGAATCGTATGTATAGCTTTGATCGAACACCAGATCAGCCAGACTAGGCCGTTTCACAGTTATCTGTTGGGTCAGGACATTGCCGTTATTGTTTGTCGAACCATAACTGTAATTAAGTTTAAGCAAATTAGAAGCTCCCGGTGTTACTCCAAGAGCGATCTGTGTCGGCTGCAATCTGGAATTGAATTGAGTCGATTCCCAATGGCCGTTTCCCAGTTGCATACTCGTAACAGCACCGGCTGCGTTGTACGAAAACGAATTGGCATACGCCCAATAACCGAAGTTCTCGTTTTTCCTGCTCTGAACCATGCTCAGGTCGCCATTGTTGTCCAGCACATTCTTCACAACTCGCCCAGATGGATAGGTCTGTTCGATCAAAGCTCCTGATAAATTATACGTGTAATCGGTCTCGTATTCTTCACCGTCGGTTGTCTGTTTATGCCCAGTCACACGTCCTAAGATGTCAAAACTCGTGTATTCGGTTGTCGAAACAGAAGAAGTTACTTTTTTGAGCTTGCCTTTGCCGTTTGTGAGGTTGTCGTAGAAATAATTCACCGTCGGAGTAGTATAACCCGATTCTCCTGAGTAGCTTCGCTGTTTTACGCGATTAAGCGCATCGTAAGTGTAGGTTGTTGTGATCGTCCGGGCGTCAATCTTGCTCGTCAGATTTCCATTCGCATCATATGTGTAATTTATTGTCCCGCTTTCGGGGTTCGTTGCCGATTTCAGGCGCGAGAGGGCATCGTAGGCAAATGTTCTTGTCTGGACTCCCTGTGTAACGGTTGTAAGGTTATTAAGCGTGTCGTACTCATAAAGAGTTGCCTGATTCGGACTTGAGATAGTGCCAAGAGAGCCTGTGGAGCTGCTGTCATCCGGTTCGTCCACGCGGATAAGCTGGGCAACGGGCGGTGAGAGACTGCAAAATTCAATACCAGATTGCAGATAACAGAGCTTGGGCTTGGGAATTCCGCAACCGATGCCAGCGTCTGGAAAACAACTTACGAATACGGCGAACTGCAGGCAAACGGAACCGTTGACACGACAAAGAACACCGGAAACATCGCCCGACAAACCCTGACAGTTCCGGGAACGAGTTTTGTTCAGAGCTATAAATACGACTCTCTTTACAGATTGACAGAAGTCACGGAAAAGACCGGAAGCACAACGAACTGGTCGCAGGAATTCAGCTACGACCGATATGGCAACAGGATCGGCATAGATCAGTTGGTGGGTTCTTTGACATTGAACACAACGCCTTCTGTTGATGTGAACACAAACCGTTTTAGTCCAAGTCAAGGCTTCACATACGACAAGAACGGCAATATTATAAACGACGTTGACCCGGTAACTACACTCGGTCGCCAATTCATCTTCAACGGCGACAACAAACAAGTAGAAGTTAAACTCGATGGCGTGACAATTGGCCGTTACTATTACGACGGTGAGGGCAAGCGAGTCAAGAAAGTCACAAATCAAGAAACAACCGTTTTCGTGTACTCTTCCGGAAAGCTGATCGCTGAATATTCAACTCAAATGTCCCAGACTCCGCAGACTAAATATTTGACTGAAGATCACTTAGGAACTCCAAGAATAATCACAAATGAGCTAGGGCAAGTAGTTTCGAGACGAGACTTTATGCCATTTGGTGAGGAATTGTATAACGGTGTTGGGGCAAGGTCTGAGAATCTGAAATACGGAACCAACGACGATGATGTAAAACAAAGGTTTACTGGTTACCAGAAAGATAACGAAACCGGCTTGGACTTCGCAGAAGCGAGGATGTATGCAAATGAATTTGGACGATTCACAGCAGTTGACCCGCTGCTGGCAAGCGGGAAATCTTCGCACCCCCAGACATTCAATCGCTTCGTGTATACTGGTAATAACCCCATTACCCGTACAGACCCAACCGGTGAGGACTGGATAGTGCAAATTACGCAAGTGAAGATAAAAGAGAGGGCAAAAGTTCGAGGTCGTATCCGAACAGTGGAAAAAACAATTGACGTTCGAACGCCAGTTTGGGTTTCACCCGACGACGCTCCCGGAGTCCCTCGAGTTACAGGAGTTTGGGGAGTTAATTTCAACGGAAACGGTTTTCAGGCACTTCATCCTGTAAATAATATTGCATCTGACGTGTTCAGCACTCGGGAACAGGCCGAAACACAGTACAACGAGTGGTTGCTAAACGATTCGGTGAAGTTCATTGATACCGGACAAGGATTACCATCCGAATTACCTGAAAACAAGGAGGCAATTCGAACCCGATTATCATTCATGTTAAATAGTGGAGAGTGCTCGAATATTATGAAAGAAATCGGCAGGCCTACGCTCTCCCAAGTCCTAACTAATCGTGGATTAACTATTGCAGATCCAGAAATTTTGCGCAATCCAAATAGTGTGAGCGTAATAGGAGATGGATTTACTGATGAAGCCCGTCGGAGTGGTTTGAATAGCTTAAACGACGGTTCAGTTCAGGCCTTTACATTGCGTCCAGAGCCATATGACTCGCAACCAAGAGGAAGGGTATTTACTTTTTTTAAACCGAGTTCTTTTCAAGGGAACTGGTTCGGATTTGGCGCATCAAGACTTGATGAAAATGTGCCACATGAAGTTGGTATTCATGGGGCAGGAGTGGGTGGTTTTAGACGTCCAACTTTTTTGGGACAACCGATTCCATATACTCACGATCTTTCATCATATCCTCGTTATACAAATATAATAAATGCGTGTACGCCAAGATAGGAGTTCTTCGCTATGATAATGAGATGGGTTTTAATCGTGATCACCGGACTGTTGTGTTTAGTTAATACTTTCGTTTTCGGATATTTTTCTTCACTTGAGGACAGTTTTGGAATTCTTGCAAATAGCACTGGGGGATGGTTTGTTAGCGGGTCTGGCTTTTATTCAGATTTAGTTAGTTATTACGGATTGTTGACAATTTTTTCCGTTTTACTGATCCTTTCTTTTTCAATTGATAGTTTTAGATTCAGAAATGTACTTTGTTTACTGTTATTGATATTGTGTGGATATTTTTATTACGGTGTCATTTCTTCAAAACACACGACACTAAGCTTGTTCGGAACTGATGTTGAAAAAAAAACATTTCTGGAATCACTTGCCAACACCATTTGGATTGATTGTGTTGGAGTAATCTTAATTTCACTAATTACTGCAACTTACTTACTTCTGCTTATAAGCAAAAGATTTATGACAGGAAAGGAAACATTATAAACTACGTTGATTCAACCAGTTCTTTGACAGTTTAATTTTTGTTTTCAACGGTGATCCAAACAAGCAGACTGAGGTAAAAAGAACGGCGTGACAATAGGCCGTTACTATTATGACGGCGAAGGCAAGCGGGTCAAGAAAGTCACGGACACCGAAACGACGATATTCGTTTATTCTTCGGGCAAACTAGTCGCCGAATATTCGACACAACTCTCGACAACGCCGACCGTTGCCTACACAACGGCGGACCATCTGGGCAGTCCGCGTATTATTACGAATGAACTCGGTCAGGTTAAATCACGAAGAGATTTCATGCCATTCGGAGAGGAGCTTTTCATAGGTGTTGGCGACCGTTCAAATAACCTTGCTTACGGTACAAGCGAAGACGATGTCCGCCAGAAATTCACCGGCTACCAGAAAGACAACGAAGCGGGCTTAGACTTCGCCGAAGCTCGAATGTATGCAAGTAACTTCGGAAGATTCACAGCCGTCGATCCGTTACTGGCATCTGGCAGATCAGCTAATCCTCAAACCTTCAACAGGTTTATCTATGTCGGAAACAATCCGATAATAATTACCGACCCTTCCGGACTGGACTGGTATCGAAGATCAACCGGAAATGAGAGAAATCCGTGGGAATACTCTTGGTTTGACGAGAATCCCGGTTCTGACTGGACATCTGTAGATTTTGCGATTGGTCAACGGTATGCTCAAGTAACCAACGCTTATAGTGGTGATACCGCATTAGGAACTATTTATCTAAATCGTTACGGAGCCAGCTATCTTAACCAAGAACAGTTTGATTCGTTTCAAAGAAGCGAAACACTTGTAGGACGATTCCAATTTACGTTCACCGGTATGGGGAAATCCGGTGTAAATAGTTTAATAGGCGTTAGTAAGGGATTTTACGAGGGAATGGAAGCACTCACTTTTGGTGCAATTCCGGCCCCGAGGACTGTTGATTACTTTACTCCATCAAATGAATTTGAGGCTCAGCAGATGTTCTCAACGGATCTTGCGCTTCTAGGAGTTTCAGTGTACTCAGGTGGACTGGCATTTTCAACAAGGGCCATTCCCACTTTCGCTGGATTTAGTGTTGCGGGAGGTTCACGAATCGGCGGTAGAACAGTACTGAGCGGGCATGGAGGATATGAGGTTGTTGGGAAAGGAAAAACGCATCCAATTGGAACAGGAATTATCACGGTACCAGAGGGAACAAGCGTAACTGTATACTCTAGATTTGGTACGCCAATCTCTGATTCACTCGGAAATGCGATCGAACTAAATAGAGTGCGAGCCGGAGCCTATACTAAAACCTATATGCCTGGATCAAGAATGCCAAATTTCACATTAGCTCCACCAAATGGGCTAAATATTCAGGGCAATCCCATAACTGTAAGTCAGCCAACTCGACTAAACTATCTACTTAGACCAAATATGGGCGCCTGTCATTTTGCCGCATGTAGCACTATTGTTAGGGGATCACAATAGTTGTATATTTTAAGAATGTATTTTGAAGATTTGAGCGAATATGTATATTCGGGAGCTTTTGGATCTAACAGAGTTGTAAATGTCGGGTGGCTCGACACAAACCATCAGTTTAGAACGGCCGAGTGTTCAAATGAACTTTTAGATAGACTATTTGATCTGTGTTTATCACCAGTAAATGTCACTCGAGGCTTTCATCAATGTTCTTTTTGTGTTCCCGATCCGTGGGGAATAGAAGTTATTAGAAATTCACAAAGGGTTCGGTTAGGCTCCGCCGAAATTAGAGTTAGTGGTGACGGTGGAATTGTGTATGCGTCTCCGGATTTAATTTTCCACTATGTAGAAGTTCATCAATATTCCCCGCCAGAAGAATTCGTCAATGCGGTGTTGCGATCTACTAACTAATACATGAGATTCCAGTCTGAAGGAAGGTATTCATAGTACAGCAGTTTTTCTAATTGAATTGAGCCCCGGTTGTTATAAAGTTCTTTGACAAACTATTGTTGATTTACTGGCCGACCGTTAGGCAGAAAGGGGACCCAACGGTCGGCCAGTAAATCGAAACACACGAACTGTTAAGATGGCGAGGGCTGTAGAATCAAAAAGCACACCTACAGCGGCGGTGTGTTGAATGAAGTTACGATCTTTGTTTATTCGGCAGGTAAACTGATCGCGGAATATTCGACCGCTTCGCCACCGCAAGACCCGACAACAAAATGGACTGTCACGGATCAACTCGGCAGCCCAAGAGTTCTTGTCAATTCATTAGGTGAGGTTGTATCAAGGCGTGATTTCATGCCCTTCGGGGAAGAGGTCTTTCCTGACGGCACACACAGGAAGACTGCGGACAAATATACCTACGGCGACGATGTAAGACAGAAATTCACCGGCTATGAGCGTGATGACGAAACGAGCCTCGACTTCGCCGAAGCCAGATACTACTTCCACAACCATGGCAGATTCACTGCCGTTGATCCACTGCTCGCAAGTGGTAAATCAGCCAACCCGCAAACCTTCAACCGCTACGCCTATGTGATGAACCGGCCGCTGATCCTTGCCGATCCGACAGGATTGGATCCGGCTTGCCAGAGAAATGGGCAGGGATGCGGTGACTTGCCTATGAATTCAACTGAGCATTCTGAGGAGGAGGCAACTTCTGCTACCGCTGAAGAACGTACACAGGAAAAATTGCAGCAGGTGTACAGCAGACCCTGACCGAGAATGCTTTAACGGTAATCGGAGCAAACATAACTTTCAATGCTGAGACAACAGCATTTCAGAACTTGGACTACGGTCGCGTGGTTTCATGGAGTCGTTATACAATGAGAGAGGTTCTTTCAGTATATGGGGTCACAATTTCAGTCAGAAGGGTGATTTCAGATACAACTACCGCTACTGTGAAATACAGCCCAGTTCTTACCGGAGAAAGTACGAACAGCGCGACCCTACCTCAGTTTTTCGGCTCCATATCTAAAGATATTTTTGTGGGTCGCAAGTTTGGAAATGATGTTTCAGGGCATATTATCGGCAAGGCTCTGGGAGGGCTTCTTGTAGGAGGAAGAAATCTTTTTAGTCAAAATAGTAGGATTAATAATTCAGAATATCGAATTATAGAAAACAAAGTGTTGCGTACACTCAAAAATAACCAAGATTGGACAGCTCATATAACGGTTTCGCTGCAGTAATCTAGCACTGCTAGTCGTCCTTATCGGTTTCGACCAATTGGTGGAACCTATTCAGTGCTTTATACAGACAGCGGTGGGGCAATTGTGGGCCATTCAATTGACCCATTTATTAATCCGAGGTAATACTCTCCCTTATTAGTTTATGTGATAGTAAAATTTGTCAAAATACGAGGTAGAAAATGTATATTTACTTCTTGTTATCGTGTCTTTTGCAAATGATTTTGATAGGTAATCCCGAAATTTCGGTAAATAATGAGATGGATGAGATACTTGTGTCGGAAACACAAATGTTGCAATATCAATACATTGATTCAAACGGAAAAGTCGTAATAGATGCTGGCAACTTTATTTCTGCCAGAGGATTCTCCAATGGTTTGGCAGCTGTCCAAGCAAAAAATGGTTTGTGGGGATTTATTAACAAGGAAGGGAAATTTGTAATAGAACCAAAATATGAAGAGGTGGGGGACTTTTCTGAAGGGGTGGTGTTTGCCAAACTTCCCGAAGAGTCGTTCGGTTTGAATTCAAATAGTCAAGTGTATATCAACACTTTAGGCGAAGTTATATTTCAAACTAATTTTGAAGTTGCATTTCAGTTTTCAGAGGGTGTTGCTCTCGCTCAAGACGCAGGTATGGTTTATTTAGTTGATGGAAATGGACAAATTCGTAAGTTGTTTGACATGGATACTTTTTTGTTGGAGCCTGAAAATCCCAAATTTAGTGCGGGGTTACTTGCTATACAAGGTGTAGAAGCAGGAAAATACGGCTATCTGGACATGAACGGAAAATTAGTTATATCTCCACGTTATGAAAATGCTACTTCATTTTCTGATGGCTTGGCTAGAGTCACAATTATAGAAAAAGGTCGAGAGATGCTGGGCTTTCTGGATGTCGAAGGCAAATTTACTTTGTTACCTACATTTGATATCAACCATGATTTTTTGCGGAACTCGCGAGATTTTTCAGATGGTTTGGCTGGAGTAGCATTTATCCCTCCTGCTACTGTTGATATACCGACCTATAATTTTATAAATAAACTGGGCAAAACAATTTTTAAGACATCTAGTATTGATGTTGGTCAATTAAAAGAGGGACGTATCTTTGTATATTATCATGAAGCTGGAAAGTACGGATATGTTGATAGATATGGGAACCTAATTATACCACCGACATATACTCTTGCGTCAGATTTCTCCGAAGGTCTTGCTTGTGTTGCAATAATGCCTTGATAGTTACTGAGGCACCGTCAACCGGAACAGCATGTAAGCATCCCATAAAATGATACCACGGGAAAGTGGAGTTTTCGGCAGGTGATAGAATAGCATGGGAAGCTGTGCGAGGAGGCTGAAGATGAAGCGATCCAGGTTTAGTGAGAGTCAGGTATTGGGGATATTGAAGGCGGTTGAGAACGGGCGGAAGGTGGCGGAGGTTTGCCGCGAGCATGGGATCTCGGAGTCGACGTATTTCAATTGGAAGTCGAAGTTCGGCGGGATGACGGCGTCGGAGATCAAGCGTTTGCGGGAGCTTGAGGCGGAGAACGCAAAGTTGAAGGCGATGTATGCGGACATGAGTTTGGAGAACCGGGCTTTGAAGGGATTGATCGAAAAAAAAGGCTGGTGACGGCGGAGAGGCGGGAGTCTGCGGGTTATTTGAAAAGCGAGTATTTGATGAGTGAGCGTCGGGCGTGTGTTTCGATATGTGCCGCGTGAGAAGAGCGATGCGGAAGTGATGGAGGCTCTGGGCAGACTTGCCGGAGAACATCCTGATCTCGGGTTCGGTAAGTTCTTTGAACTGCTAAGGGCGGACGATTACGTGTGGAATCACAAGCGTGTGTACCGTGTTTACTGCGAAATGAAGCTGAACAAACGTCGAAAGCACAAGCGTCGGATCCCGGCCAGGCAACCCGAACCGCTCAGCGTTCCGCAAAGTAAGAACCAAAGCTGGTCGGCTGATTTCATGTCGGACGCATTGAATGACGGACGCAGGTTTCGGACGTTCAACGTGATCGACGACCACAACCGAGAGGTGCTGGCCATCGAGATCGATCTGAATCTGGGCAGCCGAAGAGTCGTCAGAGTGCTCGGCCGGCTTGCTGAAACGAGAGGACTGCCTGAGCGTATCAGATTCGACAACGGGCCGGAGTTCACCAGCATCGCCGTCGCCGATTGGGCCGAGCAGAACGGCGTCGAACTCGATTTCATCAAACCCGGACGCCCGATGCAGAACGGCTTTGTGGAACGCTTTAACAGAACGTATCGCCAGGCGATACTCGATATGTATATCTTTGAAAGTTTGGACGAAGTGAGAGAACTGACGGCACGGTGGATAGATTTCTACAACCACCGCCGCCCGCATGACTCGCTCGGAGGCTCGCCTCCCACGCTCCTCATGCGATCACGTTCTCTCTAACCCGAATACTCCAGTTTAGACTGGTAAAAAAAAGGGGAGGTTTACACATTCTTATCCCACTTGATCGTCATGATACCCTCAAATGTTTTATAGTCAGTGATGATCGAGTTGTGTGGCTCCATGCTATTTCTCCCTACTTCGTCCATCAAATTGTCCACCGCTATTTTTATGCCACGAGTAAGGCCGGATAGTAATCGTGCCAAGTTGCGCATTTGTTGGCGAATTATTGATCCACTAGTGAGCAAATGAACCACTTATCAAACAAATTGAAGTGTTTTAGTCAATAGGCGTTCGGTATAGAACTTGCCATGCCCTGATCTCTGTTAGGTGTTGGAATTATGACTGGTGAGTTTATTGTAATGGGAAAAGAAGAATTTGCTGAGATGGTGAGAGTTATCATCAGTGAGGAAGTAGAGGCTCAGATCGGTCCTCTTAAGGCTGTGATCGCCGTAAAACAAAAGGACGCATGTGAGGCTATCGGAATCACTGATGACACGGCCAGAAGTCGGGTCACGCGAGGCAAAGTGGGAATGCTCCAACGGGATGGTTCGCGGCTCGTTTACTTTGAGCTAAAAGCATTGCCCGGGCTAAAACCTAGAACCCCTCGAAATCGAAGCAAATGAGCTTCCTCGATCGAGAGGTTTGAATCAAGGAACTCCAAGTTATTGGAAAATACCAGTAAAGTAACACTGACTAGGCGTAAAATCCTCTTTGTTTTAGAACGATTCGAATAATATGAGCAGAAAATTGATCGATCCGCCCTATTATCCTCAGTGATCCAGGATTTTTTTTTGCTTTAATACGCATTTTAGTGAGTTTCTTTGAGATCGGGCTATGTGTAACGTATCCGAAAGATTCGGCAATATCTTGAAGTCTTGTGGTGCCATCCCTTTCACCTATTAAAAATAACATAGCGGTTCACGGATAAAGTTGCAGCACTTGTTCATGGATCACGCCTTGTTTATTTTCTTGCCGAAACCGCTACCAGACTTGAAATATCCCATTTTAAATAAAAAAGTTTAAAACTAAATCGACCTGAAATAGTTAGATAATAGTTAGAGGAAAGAAAAAGGGCGTCCATTTGGACGCCCTAAGTTGTTGATAATAATGGTGATCCGGCCTGGACTCGAACCAGGGACCCAATGGTTAAAAGCCATTTGCTCTACCGACTGAGCTACCGGACCTTATTTGACGTGGGGCTTCGTGAAAAAGGGAGCAAACAAGCCCGAATTGAAGATTTTACAAATTAGACTGTTGTATGGCAAGTTCCATTCTGATATTTGCGCGCGAGTATGGCGAATTCGGATCGAGCGGTGTTTCCCTGAACCCGAATTTTCTATACAGGTTGATCGCGGCAAAGAGTTTTCGGTTGGATTCCAGAACAATATAGGACATTCCCTCACGCCGGGCGTGGGCAATACATTCCCTTATCAGGCGAGAGCCGATATTGTAACCCTGAAAGTCGGGCGAGACCGCCATTTTAGCCAACTCGACAACTTCATAGTTCAGGCGGATAAGAGCAACGGTTCCAACAACGGCCCCGTCAACAATGGCAAAGAATATCTGCCCGCCCGAATTGATGACCGACCCTCTC
>CAZOXY010000004.1:61024-90240 GCA_964583955.1 uncultured Chloracidobacterium sp.
CTCTCGGGTCATCGAGCTGTTCCCTGTCATGTTCCTCAACGCCAAAATATTTTTCTATCCATTCGTAGTTCAACCTCGCAAAGGCCTCGGCGTATTCGTCCCGAAAATCCGTTATCCCGACCTGATCGAATTTCCTAAGTTCATCGAGTGTCCGGCCGCCAAAACCCTTTGTTTCGAGACGTTCTTCCAGAATATCCAGCGCCGTCAGTACGTCGGTATCCGAAAGCATCCGCTTGAATCCGGCCGTGCCGGCTTCCCACACCGTCTCAAATTCGGGAAGTTTTGATATGGCTTTTTCCGATAAGGAAAGAATGCGTTTGCGGGTGTCATCAGACGGCCGCGTTTCCGCCAGATAACCGGCAGCGGACATCTTGTTGGCCATCGTTATCACTGACGGATGCGAAAACCCTATGGCGTCCGCGATCTCGGTCACGGTCAATGGCCCGCGCTGCTGCAGCAGTTTGAAAACAACAAACCAATTCGGCTCGATGTCCATTCCCAGTTCACGATACATTCGCTTGCCGTCGTGCAGCAAGGCGTCGCTGATCCGCTTTATTCTGGTCGTGGCGGCTATCGACCCGAGTTCCCGCAAAAAATCATCGTTCTTCATAAAAATTCACCATAATATGTAGAGGCCTACATATTAAAGTAACTTTATATCCGTAGTCAACTACATATAAAGGCAAATATCGGGTAAATATTCCCCCTTAATATTGCGACGGCTATGAAGTGAACCAATTTTCCATCACGGATTCTTTAAGAATTATGGTTTGATCGCGTTCCGGGCCGGTGGAAATAAGCCCGATCTCGACACCTATCTTGTCCGAAAGGAAATGAACATATTTTTTGGCATTGTCAGGCAGGTCTTCAAAGTTTGTGATGCCGAGCGTGTCGGTTTTCCAACCGGGCAGCGTTTCGTAAACCGGTTTGATCTGTCTGAGGTCGTGAGAGACGGCAGGAAATGTGTCGATGCGTTTGCCGTCGATCTCATAGCCGACACATACCTTTAATTCATCGAGTGCGTCGAGAACGTCCAGTTTGGTCAGCGCAACAGAATCAAATCCGTTAAGTTCGGCGGCGTAACGCGTTCCGACCGCGTCAAACCATCCGCAACGGCGCGGACGCTTCGTTACTGAGCCGTATTCGTTGCCGCGTTCGCGGATCAGATTCGCAACCTCTTCCTCACCTTCCAGCATTTCGGTCGGGAACGGCCCCTCGCCGACGCGTGTCGCGTATGTCCTGACAATACCAAGAACGCCTGTTATGTGATGCGGCGGAATTCCCGCTCCGACAGAAGCTCCTCCGGCAGTCGGGTTTGATGATGTTACGTAAGGATATGTGCCGTGATCGACGTCCAGCAAGGTCGCCTGTGCGCCTTCGAGCAGGATCTTTTTATTGGCTTTGCGGGCCTCCGCCAAAAAGTGCGATGTTTCACAGACATAAGGCCGCAGGCGTTCCACCAGAGGCGTCATTTCTTCCAATATCTCATCAGCCCTCAGCGGCTGCTGGCCGAACAGCACGATTATGCGATTGGCCTCCTCAAGGTTTCGTTCGACCCTAAGTTTCAGCACATCCGGTGACATCGCATCCGCCACGCGAATGCCGCGACGGCCCGCCTTGTCCTCATAAGCCGGCCCGATGCCGCGCAGCGTCGTGCCGATCTTCTCGTTGCCGAGACGTTCTTCCGAGGTGTGATCCAACGCTCGATGATACGGCATGATCAGATGTGCGCGGCTGGAGACCTTGAGCCGTTCCGGCGACACATTGACGCCCTTTTCACGGATCTGATCGATCTCTTCAAAAAATGCCTTGGGATCGATGACCATTCCGTTGCCCAGAACGCAGGTTTTGTCCTGATGGATTATCCCTGACGGCATCAGCCGCAGAACAAATGCCTTGTCGCCGACATAAACGCTGTGGCCGGCGTTGTGGCCGCCCTGATAGCGTGAAACAATGTCGAAACGATCCGCCAGCAGATCGACGACCTTTCCCTTTCCCTCATCGCCCCATTGGGCGCCAATAATTACGATTATCATAAAATCACACGTCCAAAAACTCGTTTGCCGGAACAACTACAAGTCCATCCATGTACGGCTTGAATCGCTCAAAATCGCGCACGTTATTCGTGACCACATAGCAGTTGTTCAGTACGGCAGTCCGAGCGATCAATGCATCGTTTTGCTGTTGTTGAGCGGTTGTGGTTTTACTTACGATTCCCTTCGATCTCGATTTGGAGCCAAGTAAAAGATTTCTGATCAGTTTTGAACATTCGAACCAATCACTAGCGGCAGGTGTAAGCAGTCGTTTCCGCGTAATCGCCGACTTTCTCCAAGATGTATATAGCTGCAAAGTAGATCTATCAACAGAGGTTGCAGTAAGTTCATATAAAACAACAGAGGACAAATACATTTGTCTCAAGACTTGGGATGGAATGATTCTTTCAATAAATACGTTTGAATCCAGCAATGGATGTTTATCCGTTTGATTTTTTATCAGTCCCATGTACCTTCCTGACATGAGCCAAAACAGCCTGGCTTAACTCAATAAATTCCTTATCTGCTTTGCTTAACCGTTTAGGCATCTTATAATCCGATGCTCTCGGCAATCTGATATCGCCATTTTGTAAAGCCCCGTTTTTTGATGTTTTTGGCTTTGTTGAAATTACCGCTTTCATAGCTTAATACTATCACGTACAGGCTTTACTGTTAAACAAAAACGAGACTATGATGAGGTCCATTGATATAATTGAACGTATTTCCGGGCGGCATTTTCCCATGAATGGTCTTCACTCATTCCGTTTCGCTGAATGATCCTCCAGGCATCTTTGTCCGAATACGCGAACAGAGCCTCGTAGATTCTCTCCAAAAAGCGATCTGCCCGATACGGACCGAATTTGAACCCGTTGCCCGAGGCCGTGACGGCGTCCCAGTTTCGCACGGTGTCCTCCAGCCCGCCGACAGCACGGACGATGGGAATTGTCCCGTATCGCAGGCTGTACATTTGATTAAGGCCGCAAGGCTCAAATTTTGACGGCATCATGAACATATCCGCTCCGGCCTCGATGAAATGAGCCAGAGGTTCATTGTAGCCGCGATAAATGCCTACCTGTTGCGGAGCATAATTGCGCAGGGCCTGCCAAAACTCCTCATATTTCTTTTCGCCCGAACCGAGTGAAACGATGTAGGCTCCGGCAGCAATGATGTCGCCCGCGACCTGCATCATCAGGTCAATGCCTTTTTGGGCCGTCAGACGCGTGATGTTTGCAAAGATCGGCCGTTCAAGATCGATCGGCAACGAAAAATGTTCCAACAGAGCTTTTTTACACTCGGCTTTGCCGGAAAGGTCATCCGGGCTGAAATTTACCGGAATATCCTTGTCCGTTTCGGGGTTCCAGACGTCGTAATCAACGCCGTTCGTGATACCGATGAGCCGGCCGGAACGCTGTCGCGTGAGCCATTCCAGGCCGTAGCCGTATTCGGCTGTCTGTATCTCTTTGGCGTAGGTCGGCGAAACCGTTGAGAGCATGTCAGAAACAGCAAGTCCGGCCTTCATCGCCGAGGCGTGGCCGTCCAGAGCAAAAGCGTTTTGCTGAAACGCGTCGCCAAAACCGAACTTCCACAGATCTTCCATCCCAAAGCCGCCCTGATAGGCCATATTGTGAATGGAAAAAATGGTGCGGGTGTTTTGCCAATACGTGTCCCAGCGCCTGGCGGAGGCAATTTCGACGGCGGCAAAACCGCAATGCCAGTCATTCAGATGAACTATGTCAGGAGCGGCCCCGATGCGTCGGATCAGGGCGAGTGCCGCGTGATTGAAAAACGCAAAACGCTCATGATCCTCACGATAGCCGTATATCGAATCGCGGTGAAAATATGACGGAGCGTCAATGAGAAATGTGGGCGAGCCGTTGGCCTCGCTGTAAAATGCCTTTGCGGGGTAAATGCCTCCGCGCCATTCGACATTCAGGTCATGAATGGCCGTGTCCCAAAGATATTCACCTTTTGTCTGCCAGTAACAGGGAGTTATAAGAAACGAATCTATGCCGACAGCCTTCAGCGCCTTTGGCAAAGCGCCCGCCACATCACCAAGGCCTCCGGTCTTTGAATAAGGAACTGCTTCGGCAGATATGACAGCTACGCGCATAGAAAAGGGTTGGCAGTTGGCGGCAGGCAGATAGCGGTCTGAGCGGCTCTGCTCACAAAATATCTGTTAATTGAAATTAGCAGAACCGTATCTACGATCATGTACTGCCAACCGCCTACTGCCAACTGTTTATGTCTGCATCGAGGCAAGAAATTCAGCATTGGTCTTTGTCTTGCCGAGGCGTTCGAGAACGACTTCCATCTGCTCGACAGGCGACAGCGGATTCAGAACCCGGCGCATGACCCAGATGCGGTTGAGGTCTTCCTTGCTGAGAAGAAGTTCCTCCTTTCTCGTGCCGGAACGCTGCAGATCGATGGACGGGAAAAGGCGCTTGTCCGACAGGCGGCGATCCAGATGGATCTCCGAGTTGCCGGTTCCCTTGAACTCTTCAAAGATAACGTCGTCCATACGCGAACCCGTATCGATCAGGGCGGTGGCGATGATCGTCAGACTGCCGCCTTCTTCGATGTTGCGGGCCGCGCCGAAAAATCTCTTGGGACGCTGCAAGGCGTTGGAATCGATACCGCCGGACAGTATCTTTCCTGATGGCGGAACGACCGAGTTGTGAGCGCGTGCGAGACGCGTTATCGAATCAAGCAGGATAACCACATCGCGCTTGTGTTCGACCAAACGCTTAGCCTTTTCGATGACCATGTCCGCAACCTGAACGTGGCGCGTCGGCGGTTCGTCAAATGTTGATGAGATGACCTCGCCCTTGACGGAACGCTGCATGTCCGTGACCTCTTCGGGCCTTTCGTCAATGAGCAGAACGATCAGCGTCACCTCAGGATGATTTTCGGTTATCGAGTTCGCAATGGTCTGGAGCAGTACCGTCTTACCTGTTCGCGGCGGTGCAACTATCAGGGCGCGCTGTCCTTTACCGATGGGCGTGACCAGGTCAATGACGCGGGCAGAGATATTCTCAGGCCCGACCTCCATTTTCAACTGCTCGTCAGGATAAAGCGGCGTCAGGTTGTCAAAGAATATCTTTTCGCGGGACTGTTCCGGGGCCTCAAAGTTGATCGCCTCGACCTTGATGAGGGCGAAATATCTTTCGCCTTCCTTTGGCGGGCGTATCTGGCCGGAAACGGTGTCGCCGGTGCGAAGGTCGAATTTTCTTATCTGCGACGGGCTGACATAAATATCGTCAGGGCCGGGCAGATAGTTGTATTCCGGCGCTCGGAGAAAACCAAATCCGTCAGGCAATGTCTCGAGGACGCCTTCGGAAAATATCAGGCCGCTTTTTTCGGTCTGTGCCGCCAGAACCTTGAAAATAAGCTCCTGCTTGCGGAGTCCTGATGCTCCCTCAATGCCCATCTCTTTCGCGACATGCGTCAGCTCGCTGATGGACATGTCCTTGAGGTCAGTTAAATTCAGCAATTCCGCAGCCTGATTTCCGTTATTTGGCGCGGGAGCGGTATTTTCGGGCATTTGCTCTTCCCCGTTCACGGAGCTTGTCGGATCCTGGGTAGAGTTGTCGGCCTTCGCCGGCCTGCCCCTGCGGGATGTAGTGGTTTTGGTAGCCATTGTATAGGTAGTTTTTGGAATTCACGCCAACCGAAACAGGCGTGGTAAGGTCAAAATAAGATATGGACGTATCCCTTCAAACGCAAATTGATAAATTAAACTCGGAGCAAATCGTATGGATTAGTATGTAGTAATGCAAAGAAATGAGCGAAACGCTCTTCTGCAACCCTCTCGAGCTTTAAGGATATTTAATTTATTACTACATTCTCATAAAGAAAGCAAACAAAATCTCATATTTTTTTCAGGGCCGACGTTATTCTCGACCACAGTTCGTCACGGCCTTTTCCCTTTACTGACGAATAGGGTATCACCTCGCTTCCCGACATTTCGGTTCTTATCGCCTTGAGGTTTGCGGCCAGGTCGCGGGCGGAAAGCTTGTCGGTCTTTGTGGCAACCACTACAAATTCCCTGTCATTGTGCTTCAGCCATTCGTAAAGCATCAGGTCGGGAGGTTTCGGGGGAAAACGCGAATCGATCAACTGAATGGAAAGCACAAGGTTTTCCCTTTTGGACAGATAATCCTCTGCCATTTTTCCCCAATCTGCCCGCATCGACTTGGATACTTTTGCGAAACCGTAACCCGGCAGATCGACAAAGTAGAAACTTTCGTTGATAAGAAAAAAATTGAGGCTCTGCGTACGGCCCGGAGTGTTCGATGTCCTTGCCAGGCCCTTTCTTAAAAGAAGCGAATTCAGCAGCGAAGATTTTCCGACATTTGAGCGGCCGAGAAACGCGATCTCCGGCAGGCCGTCATCGGCCCAGTCTTCCATGCGGAACGCGCTTTTTATAAATTCGGCGGAGGTTATCTTCATCTGAAGGCGGCTTTATTCTACCGCCGTCGTTATCTCCCGCGAAACCGGCGGAGCATCCCACAACAGGGCCTCGACGATCGGCGTTTCTATCTGGCCCGTCTCAAGAGCGACGGTTAGCACCTCGTCAATGGTATCGACGGTGTGAATGGTCAGATCGTCACGAACCTCATCGGGGATATCGGCAAGGTCCTTCTCATTTTCTTTTGACAAAATAAGCGTTTTTAGGCCAAAGCGGTGTGCCGCCAAAAGTTTTTCCTTAACGCCGCCGATCGGAAGCACCTTGCCGCGAAGCGTTATCTCTCCGGTCATGGCAACGTCGTGGCGGGCAGTGCGTCGCGTCAGAGCGGAAACCATTGCGGTCGCAATGGTGATGCCCGCGCTTGGGCCGTCCTTCGGGATCGCTCCTTCGGGAACGTGGATGTGCAGATCCTTTTCGCGGAAATCACGCGGGTCAATGCCAAGAACCGCCGCTCTGGAACGAACACACGTCAACGCTGCCCTTGCTGATTCCTGCATCACCTCACCGAGTTTTCCGGTCAGCGTCACATCGCCTTTGCCGTCAACCAGCGTCGCTTCCACCTGGAGAACGTCACCGCCAACCTCGGTCCACGCCAGGCCGTTGACAAGGCCGATCTCGCTCTTTCTGGCAATGTCCTGTTTGCGGAACCGCAGCGTTCCCAAAAGCTCTCTTGTCTTTTCGGCATCGATCACGACACGAAAATCGTCTTTTGACTCAGCGACGACATATTTCCTTGCGATCTTTCTCAGGCATGAACCAAGCTCGCGTTCCAGATTTCTGACACCGGCCTCCCGGGTGTAATGCCGGATCGTTTCCAGGATGCCGTCATCGGTGAACTTGACCATGTTGGCGTCGATGCCGGTGCTTTCACACTGTTTCGGTATCAGGTGACGCTTTGCTATCTCGACCTTTTCGCGTTCCGTGTAACCCGAAAGATTCAGGATCTCAAGCCTGTCCTGAAGCGCCGGCGGAATGGTGTGAAGCACGTTCGCGGTCGCGATAAAGAACACATTTGAAAGATCGTATTCGACATCAAGATAATGATCGCGGAATGTATTGTTCTGTTCGGGGTCTAGGACCTCCAGCAATGCCGCGCTCGGATCGCCACGAAAATCGCGTCCGAGTTTATCGACCTCGTCAAGAAGAATGACTGGGTTTACCGTGCCGGCCCGCTTCATCAACTGAACGATCTGGCCGGGCAATGCTCCGATGTATGTTCTCCGGTGGCCGCGTATCTCGGCTTCGTCATGAACACCGCCGAGCGCGAGCCGCATGAACTTTCTGCCGGTCGCCTTTGCAATGGATTTTCCAAGCGATGTTTTGCCGACACCCGGAGCACCGACGAAACAAAGGATAGTTCCTTTCGGGTTCTTCACCAGTTGGCGAACCGCCAAAAACTCCAGTATGCGTTCCTTTATCTTTTCCAGTCCGTAATGATCTTCGTTGAGAATGAGTTCGGCTTCCTGAATGTCCTCTATCTCGTCGGAACGTTCGTTCCACGGAACGTTTATCAGCCAATCCAGATATGTGCGCGAGACGGTGCTTTCAGCCGACATCGGCGGCATCGCCTCAAGTCGCGAAAGCTCCTGCAGAGCCTTTTCGCGGGCCTCGTCGTGCATTCCCGAAGATTCTATTTTTGCTTTTAGTTCTTCAAGCTCGGCCTTGTCGTCCTTTCTGCCAAGCTCTTTGTGAATGGCCTTGATCTGTTCATTCAGATAGTATTCCCGCTGATGTTTGTCCATCTGCTTTTTGGTGCGGGCGTGTATCGTCCGGTCAAGCTGGCGTTTTTCGATCTCCTGTTCCAGTATCTCGATCAGTTTTTGCAGCCTTTCGGAAACGGAGAATGTCTCCAACAGCGACTGTTTTTCCTCAACGCCAATACGCAGGTGCGACGCCATTGAATCCGCGATCTGAGCGGCGGAGATACCGCGAAGGCTTGCGTGCAGAGCGTCCGTGTATGCATCAGGCGAAACACGCAGGAACTGTTCGACCAGCGTATGTATCTTTTGCAGAAAACCGTCCGTGCGATAGCCTGATTCGTCAACCGATTCAACCTTTCTTACATACGCAAAGAACATTCCCTCGGAATCCTGCTCAACACGCACGGACTGGCCGCGTTCGCGTCCCTCGACGACGACCTTTATCTGGCCGTTGTCCTGACGCTGTGCCTGCAATATCCTGCCAAGTGTTCCGACGGTGAAGATCTGCTCTGAGCTTGGTTCATCGACGGTCGCATCGTGCTGTGTCGCCAAAAATATGTCGCGGCCGCCCGCCATCGCTTCTTCAAGCGCTCTGACACTGCTTGGGCGTCCGATCTTGAAAGCAACCTTTGTGTAAGGAAAGATAACGACATCGCGGATAGGCACCATCGGGTAGCGCCGAATGTCCGAGGGCATCTGATCTGAAAATTCCTGCATAATTAAACTTGGTGGCTGCCGGAGAGTGAGTCACAAGATCCCGGTTTTGTTGAATAATTCTATTTACTCAAAATTAACGGTGAAATGCAATCACCACAGCGTCCATTCCGGCCGAACAGTTTTGTTGTAAGAGAGTGAAAGTTCGATTAAGGGCAGGTTTCTATTTTTTTTTCTCACATCCTTATAGACAATAAATTCATATCTCGCAAAGAAAATACACCGGCGCTCAAAAACGGCTGTCGGAAAAAGCTTAGACGAAACAGGCTGGTAAAGATTCACCCGTCGCATCGTACTCGGTTCTTTTGTCGATCTCCGCATAATGACCTCAGGTTAGCCGCAATCAAGTATCTTAACGCAGAGCCGGCTGAAGTTTTATGAGGATGCCGCAAAGAGTTCCGAAAGCTTTTCAGACAGCCTGTTTTTCTCTTGGGGGAAAACAGCTCGTGTGTGGGGCAGAAAACTAAGCCGGATCGTACAACTCCGCCTTGTCGCCGACGGCAAAACCGACCGTGCGGCCGCGGTTGTTCAGAAAATGAACCTTTCGCAGGCCTTTTTCATTCGCAAAGGCAGCGGCCTTTTTAAGAATGCTCATCCTTTCGTCATTGGACATCTTTTCCCAATCGGCTTTCACGATGCCATAGAACGTCTCATCGGTGGATCTGGCTCCGACCAGATGTTCGGCCATTACCGTCCCGTTTAGAGTTATGTCATCTGCCTGCGGTGCGGCGGCTGATTGTGCTGTTGAGGAATCTGCCCAAAAATATCCGCCGACACTAAGTGCGACAATGAGAACAGTGGCGGCAAGAAGCCATTTGTTGACGCCAAAAAGCTGGAACGAAAGCCAGGACCGTTTTTCCTGTGCCTGAAAACTTTTCAGGACCGGAGCCGCGTTATTATTTCTGCTGCTTTCTTCCGGTTCTTCCTCCGCCGGCTCAAAGATGTCTGCCATCATGAACGTCCGGCCAATGGTGTCTGAAACAAGCTGGTCAAGATCTTCACCGTATTTTTGGTGCAGACGCTCCAGGTTCACACGGTTGCGAACCTCTTCAGCCAGAGTGGAAAACCGGTTGCCGAGTTTTAGATTAGTGTCTATGGCGGCGGCAAGAACATCCTGAAAATAGAACAGCTCGCCAATGTCGGCTTTCAGTTGACGAAGCCGTGTAAAGACGTTTGACGCAAGCAGTTCGTCAAAACCGTTGAGCGTTCCGATCTCCTCACCAATAGCGGTGAACTGTGCTACCGCAGCGGAGATCTCCCCGCCGTTGTCCTGTATCGAATAGAGATTTATGCTCGACCAGTTGTCATAGAGTGTCTTGATGTGGCCGTGCATCTCAGCGTACGCAAATAGAAGGCCGCGATCACCATCTTCGTTTTCCCGCGAGAAAAGGCGGGTCATCACAAAATCGAACTTTCCTCTTACCTCCTCGGTAAAAGGCGAGTTGCGATAGAACCGTGCAAGAGAGATAAGGGCCTGAGAACTGAGAGCCGGCCTCGAATTTTCACAAAAACGGCGTATGTTGGCAACAGATATTTCCTTGTCCCTGTCGGACAATTCGCTGTACCATTTCTGCGTTTCCTGAAGCAGTTCGTATTCCGACTCAGAGCATTCCGCTGACTGCGGGTCATCAGCCGCCTGCAGGAATTTATGAAGTGCTTTTTTTGCTTCAAGGTCGTCGAAAGGAACCGGCACAAGACGCATGAATTCGCGTTCCACACCGGACAGAACATGCTCGACCATCTGCATGCTCGAAACTTCTTCCATGGCCCGTTTTCTCAGAAAGTCGCGTGTGTTCTTTGCGGCCCTGATCTCCGGGACATCGACAGGAGCGGCCTCAGGCTCTGAGACCGGACTCTCCGTGCTTGCCGCATCAGCCGCCTGCGCCATCGCGGCGACGTTGGCAGGCATATCGCGGTATTCGTCCAGTACGGGCGGTGTTGAGCGAAAGAGATCATCAGCGGGAATACCGTCAGCCAATTCAATGACGGTATGTTCGAGCAGGTTCTCTTCTTTTAATTCCTCTATAAGGTCTTCGAAAACGTTCATTTTGACACCTTCTGCCACAACGGCATTTCTGCATCACACGGGAGAAAGGAAAACTTTAATTACCCAGATCTTCTTTTATGAACGGCAGCACCTGTCTGATGCGGCCTGTCTGGTTCAGTTCATACGCAACGACCTCCTCGCCGGTCATATTCCGGGTAGCGAGTATGGTGAATTCAGTCTGAAGTTCCTCGTCCGAAGGGGCAGAAGGCATTTCGTAAATAAATTCCCCTTTCACGACTCTTTCCGCAACAGTCGTCCCGAACGGTGTCACCTCAACTGTGTTTATTTCCGGAAGACGTCCAAAACGACGGTTTTGCGTATAATAGCTGACCTGACTGGAACCAATGGTCCGCAGCGTTGCTATCGTCGCGCCGTTTTCGGTGGTACGCTGGGCCTTTCTTAAGGCAGGCACCGCCAATGCGGCCAGGACACCGATGATGACCACGACCAGAAGCAGTTCGATGAGTGAGAAGCCATTTTCATTATTTGTTCGCATATCAACCTCTTTTTACGGGATATTTAACATGAGTGACACTTTTTGACACCACTTTTTGACATTGGCGATCCATTGCCGTCCCGCTGTATGCTATAAGCCTTTGGTTTTCAATATGTTGCAGCCCTGTTCTAAACAACGGCTGACCGTTGCTGATGTATCAAAGCAAGGCTCGTGCCATGCCTCCGCAAGGCCGTTTTACAAATACGAACGGCGGCTTCAGACTATTTTCAAATTGCCTCTTTTCATTTCCTTCGATTTTTATTACACTTTGAACTTTTGCGGCGCGTTTTTCGCGATCATTATTTGATGGGGTTAACGAGAATTGAGCTCAGTCATTGACCAGACCGTCGAGATGTACGGCATCGACAATTGGGGCGCGGGTTATTTTGGCGTCAACCGAAAGGGCAACCTTGTGGTTCGTTCTCCGGAAAACGAGAACCTTACCGCTGATGTCCGCGAGGTGATAGAAGACCTTCGCAAACGCGGGATAAACACGCCTGTGCTGCTTCGGTTCCCTCAGCTTTTGGTGGGACAGATCAGAAAACTGCAAACCGCTTTCAAACGTTCAATAAAAGAATACGGATACGAGGGCGACCACCTTTGCGTCTATCCGATGAAGGTCAATCAGAATCGGGCCGTTATCGAGGAATATCTGCGTGAAGGCTCGCGGTATAATTTTGGCCTCGAAGCAGGCTCAAAGGCGGAGTTGTATGCCGCGCTTGCACTTGAACAGGCAAAGGACAGCCTGCTCGTCCTCAATGGCTTTAAGGATCGTGACTTCGTCGAACTGGCATTTGCCGGAGCGGCCGCCGGAAAAAATGTTGTTATTGTTATCGAAAAGATGAGCGAACTCGGCCACGCCATCAGCTTTGCCGAAAAGATCTCGTCGGAAAACCCCAAGACCAAACTGCCGATGCTCGGCGTCCGGGTCAAGCTTTACTCAAAAGGGTCAGGAAAATGGGAGAAATCGGGCGGTGAGGCAGCGAAATTTGGCCTTACGACGACCGAGATACTTGAAGTTATACGCCAGCTTCAGGACGCGGGACGTATTGATATGCTCAAGCTGCTCCATTTTCATATTGGATCGCAGCTTACGGACATCAAACGGATCAAGAACGCGATGAAAGAGGCCGCGCGGACCTATGCCAAGATCCGCCAGATGGAAATAGACATCAAATATCTGGATGTCGGCGGCGGCATGGCGGTCGATTATGACGGTTCGCGAACGTCCTTTGAATCATCGGCCAATTATAACGCTCAGGAATTCGCAAATGACGTCATCTACGTGATAAAGATGGTCTGTGATGACGAGAACGTTCCGCACCCGACAATAATTCAGGAATCTGGGCGCTATCTCTCGGCTTATCACGCGATGCTGATAACCAACGTTCATGAAGAGATCGAAACGGTGGTTGAGGACATAGATCCGTTGTCGATAGATGAGGACGACCCGCAGGTCGTTAAGGAATTGTACGACCTTCGTGAAACGATAACCGCAAAAAATCACCGGGAATATTATCACGACGCTCTGGAACATCGTGAAGAATTGTTCACAATGTTCAACCTTGGGCTTATTTCGCTGGAAGACAAAGGCAAAGGTGAAGTTCTTTTTTGGGATGTCTGTGAAAAAGCGGATCAATACGCTCAGCAGAAGAAGTATGTGTCCGAGGAATTCGACGACCTGCGGCGTCTGATGTGCGCAAAATATCTGGCAAATTTCTCAGTATTCCGGTCAATGCCGGATAATTGGGCATTGGAACAATTATTTCCAATAATTCCAATACATAAACTCAACAAAAAGCCTTCTGAATATGCTACTCTATGTGATATTACGTGCGATTCCGACGGCATTGTTGATAAATTCGTCGATCTCCACGATATAAAACCGGTCCTCGAGCTTCACGCGTTGACGCCAAATGAGTCGTACTACCTTGCAATGATGCTGGTCGGAGCCTATCAGGAAGTAATGGGAAATAATCATAATCTTTTTGGAGTTCCGCACGAGGCGCACATATATATAGGAGAGGACGGCCATATCATCAAAAAGGTGATAGCCGGCGATACGCTGGCAGACGCCGTCAGCACGGTTCGTTTTGACGCCGTGCAGCTGCATGACCAGTTCAGGCGAACGGTCATGAAAAAAATAAAGGACGGCGACCTCTCAACCAGCGAGGGCAATGACCTGATCGAATTTTACGAGAAACAGGCGGACAGTTACACCTATTTGTCCCCAAATAACGGACAATAGGAGGCCGTTTTGTTCTCATTGCCCGGTTTTCCTCACGGGCCGGAAAGATACAACGCAGTATTTAATTTAGATATTACTCAGTTCTATGGTAGCTCAAAAAAAATCCAAATCGTCAAAATTTTTGACAGTTCCGACACGCCCTGTTCCGATAGACCGTGACCGGTCTGTCGCAGGTCTCCTTGAAAAGATGGAAGGCGCCGGTTTTGGCGCCAAACAGTTGGCCGAAGCTCATCGGATATGGCTAGACATGCTCGATGACAATACGACCATTTTCGCATGCGGTTCCGGCAACCTTATTCCTTCGGGAATGCGCAGGCTGTTGGCGTATGTGATAAAGAACCGCTTCGTCGATGTTCTGGTCATGTCCGGCACGGTGTTGTTTCACGACATTCACGAAACGCTCGGCAGAAACCATTACCAGGCTCACCCGAGCATGGGCGATGACGAACTGGACGCGGCAGACGTCCTCCGCATCGGTGACACGCTGGCTAATCGCGAAGAATATCAGGAAGCGGACGAATGGATCGGCAGCGTCATCAATCAGTTGGAGACCAGCCGTGCCTATTCGGTTCGCGAATTCATGCATCTGACGGGCCGCGAATTGGCTGAAATTGCACACGAAGACGGCATTCTGACAGCCGCTTTCAAGGCACGCATTCCCGTATATTGCCCGGATATACTGAACTCCGAGCTTGCGGTCGGCATTGCCAGGGCAAAATTCGATAAAAAGCTGCACCTGACGTTCGACACGACGCAGGACACGCTGGAGATGATGCAGATCACGCAAAAAACACGCAATTCCGGCATTATCACACTTGGCAGCCAGACCAGCCAGTCAATGCTCAACGTAAACGAACTGGCCTCATACATCACGCGTTCGAAACCGCGCGGACACAAATACGCCATTTCGATAACGACCGATTCTGTGCCGCTGGCAACAAGAACGCCTTCGTTCGCGGGAAATCACACCGAGATCTTTGGCAAACTGCTACGCGGCGCCACGACGGCCTTTGTCCCGAGCGATCCGTCCATCGCCCTGCCGATGATAATAACGGCCCTCTCACAGACCGCCGCTAAATTCATGAAAGGCCGCAAACGCCCGAACTTTGCCTTTGCCGGCAAGGATATGAACATCGACGTTTCATAGTTCGCTTTTCAGACTAAGCAATAAGCCGTCCGTTCTGAGCAGAACCGGACGGTTTTTTTGCCTGGAACCCGCTTTTGATGCGACGCTGATATCAGATCTTGTGTTCTGCTGACTTGAAAATTTAAGTGCGCAAGGCAAAACTATGCTTATGAGCGAATCAGCGGAGCTTCCTGTGAATTTTGGCGGGCTTGACGAAGAAGAGTATTCTTCATTCGATCCCGCATCGGTACTTATCCATCCTGTCTCCTACGAAGGAACCGTGTCATACGGCACCGGAACCGGGGCCGGAGCAATGGCAATAGTCGATGCCTCGCGCAACATGGAACTTTACGACGAGGACACCGACGCCGAGGTCTATAAGATCGGCATCCACACGCTTGAGGAGTTTTCTCCGCGTCCGACACCGGAACGGATGATGAACGACCTGTATGAGCGTTCAAAGGAACTGGTGGACACCGGAAAGTTTGTCTGCACGCTTGGCGGCGAGCATTCCATTTCAGGGCCGGTCATTCGCGCTCATGCTGAAAAATATCACGATCTCAGCATTTTGCAGATAGATGCTCATGCCGACCTTCGCGATTCGTACGACGGCACACCGCATTCGCACGCGTCGATAATGTGTCGCATGGTGAAGGACCTTCGCATTCCCGCCGTCCAGGTCGGTATCAGGTCGATCTCGGCGGAAGAGATACGGCTGATCGAATCAGGCATTCCGACAAAGATATTTTGGGCGCGCGAAATTGTCGGACGCACCGACTGGATAGACGAAGCTATTGCTGCCCTTAGCGACAATGTGTACCTGACCATTGATATCGACGGCCTTGACCCGAGCCTTGTTCCTACCACCGGGACGCCCGAACCCGGCGGACTGGGATGGTATGAGACATTGGAACTTATAAAAAAACTGGCGGCGTCAAAAAAGGTCGTTGGAATGGATCTTGTTGAATATTCCTACGACCCGTCGTTTACTGCTCCGGCTTTTTTATGTGCAAAGCTTGTGTATAAAACGCTGGGACAGGTGTTTCGCACTTACACTCCGAAAGTGTCAGGTGCCGCACATCAGAATATTTGAACCACCGATGCGGCAAAAAACCGCATCCAAATTATTTCCGAACTGTTGGCGTTCTCTTCTCGTTTATTTCTTTATAGTGTTTAATGTCAGGGGAATGTCGGGTAAAATTCGGGACCGGAACTTTTGGAGTAAAAAATAATGTCACCAAGGATCATTTTTGCGACCGCTCTTATTACTTTGTCGATTTTTGTCTCAGGCTGCCGGAACGGGCTTTTTGGCAGCGAGGACGTACCTGTCGTCCAGCCCGAAACTCCGGCCCCGGCAACGCCGATGGTCGTTGACGGGATGCGTACATCGTATGCCGACATAGTGGAAAGATCATCGCCGGCGGTGGTTCAGATAGCTGTCGAGGTACGGTCGTCATCGCGAGCATCGCGGCCAGAGTTCGATTCGCCGCTTGATGAGTTCTTCCGTCAGTTCCCGACGCCTCGCGGAAATGAACAACCACGAGTCCAGCGTGGATTCGGTTCCGGCGTCATAGTGAGCGCCGACGGTTCGATAATTACGAATGCCCACGTCGTTGACGGCGCCGAGAAGATAACAGTAATGAGTTCCGACAACAAGGAATTTACCGCAAAGCTTGTCGGAATAGACAAACCTAGCGATTTGGCCGTGCTGAAAATAGAGGCACAAAACCTGCCATTTCTG
Organism: uncultured Chloracidobacterium sp.; assembly: GCA_964583955.1. Taxonomy (GTDB): domain Bacteria; phylum Acidobacteriota; class Blastocatellia; order Pyrinomonadales; family Pyrinomonadaceae; genus OLB17. Next base: position 77,598 of record CAZOXY010000004.1, read on the forward strand.
TCGCTTGGCAATTCGGACACGGTTCGCGTTGGCGATATTGTGCTGGCGATCGGGAATCCGCTCGGCATCGGGCAATCGGTCACGGCGGGGATAATCTCGGCAAAAGGCCGGCAGACCGGCCTGAGCTATGGCGGCAATTATTCATTCGAGGATTTTCTGCAAACCGACGCACCGATAAACAGAGGTAATTCCGGCGGGGCGTTGATCAATCTTCAGGGCGAACTGATCGGCATCAATTCTCAGATCTTGTCATCCGGCGGCAGCGGCGGCAACATCGGTATCGCATTTTCGATACCGTCGAACATGGCAAAGAATATCCTTGAACAGATACTGAACACCGGCCGCGTCCGCCGGGGATTTTTGGGCATTCAGATGCAGAATCTGACAGGTGATCTCGCCGAGAGCCTCGATATGCCGGAAGCATCGGGCGTGATCGTCAACAATGTGTCGCCGGGCCGTGCCGCTGAAAAGGCAGGCATCAAACGCGGCGATGTCATAACAGCGGTAAACGGCGAAAAGATAGTGGACGGCAACACGCTCCGCAACAAAATAGCCGGAACGGTTCCGGGAACCGAGGTCAAGCTGACCGTCAGTCGCGGCGGAGAATCTCAGGAGATCGCTGTGACGCTTGATGAATACGACCTTGAAGGATCCACGACCTCGGACCGCGAAGACGAGGGCAAGGAACCGCAAAAGGAGCCTTCAAGCGGCAGATTGGGCGTCAGCGTCGTGCCGCTGACACCGCAAATGGCAAAACAGTATGGTTCCGGCACAGAAACGCAGGGCGTTGTGGTAATGGAGGTCAATTCTGACAGCGTTGCCGCCGAAGCAGGCATCCTCAAAGGTGACATCCTGATGGAGGTGAACCGCAAACCGGTTTCATCAGGCGATGAGGTGGAAACGGTCTTGCAGGGAGCCGCCGGAAAACCGGTTCTGCTGCTGATCTCAAGAAAAGGTAATACGCTTTACTTAACGGCCAGGATGAAATAAAGATCCCCCGAAATTTACACACCCTTTCAGGTGAAACCGTCTGAAAGGGTGATATTACTTACCAATACGTTCTATGCAAGTTTCAGTGCCTTTTGTGGTAAAGGTTTTCTGAATACAGGCATCACAGAATTTACACAGCATCCTGAAAATTAAGCAGGGCGGCGAGATTCCCGTCTTCAATTTCCTGAAACATCTTCCTTAAATCCGCATTTGCAACAGAGCTTCTTTTGTCTGAAAAGGCTTTCTGTGCTAAAACACTCTCATGTGGAACAAAGTGTACCTCGCCCTTTTGGGACTCTCCGTGATAGCGGTCGGCTTTTTTGTTTACTATTCGTGGACGTGGCTGCAAAGCATCGGCGACCCGAGAGCCGCCATTGCCGGATTTGAGTATCATTCCGGCATCAGTTCAACGTTGCTGTGGATAACGACGTTCATACTGCTGATCGCGGCAAATTTTTCCTTTGCCAAAACCGGCAAGCCGTGGGCTTTGTGGATCACATTTGTGTTCTTTTCGGTCTTTGTCCTCATCAAATTCTTTTGGCTGAGCCTGTCCGAAAACACGTTTCGTATCGAAAATGATCTCGCCCAGGGCAACTCTCTGATCGGTCCCATCTTCGCCGTGCTTCTATGCGCGGGACTTGGCATCCTCATCTTTGCCAATCATCTTCTGGCCGTCCGCATCCTTGACCGAATATACCCAAAACCGGAATCCGACCTGTCATCAGCTGACGAAAATACAAAAGAATCCGACGCAGCCGACCAGGAATAAGAAACTATAATCACCAATAGCTTTTGGGATCTACCAGTCGCCGGGGTGTTCGTGTTCGACCTTTATGCCGGCTTGTTCGAGGCGGTCTTTTACCTCGAGGGCGTGTTCGGGGTCTCGGACCTCAAGGATGGTCTCGATGCCGACGCTGCCTAAAGGAGCGAGCCAGATCGCGCGTTGATGATAGACCTCGATCACGTTGGCGCGGCACTCGGCGATGATGTCCAGCATCCTGGCAAGCGAACCGGGACGGTCGGGTACAAGCACTTTGAAAATAACGTAGCGGCCGCGGCGCACCAAAACCTGTTCGATGACGCGAGCGAGAATATTGCCGTCGATATTGCCGCCGCACAGAACAGCGCATACCGTATCGTCAGGTTTTACATCGACCTTGCCGGCAAGTAATGCCGCGACACCGGCTGCACCGGCTCCTTCCACCACGAGGCGGTCGTTTTGCGCACAATGATAGATGCCTTCGGCGATCTCCTCCTCGGTGACTGTGACAAAATCGTCAACATATTCCTTCATCAGAGCGAGAGTGCGTTCAGCGGGGCGTTTGATGGCGATGCCGTCGGCGATGGTCGGTTTGTAGGTGATGTCAACGGGCTTTCCGGCTTCTATCGAGGCCTTTACGGGAGCCACGTTTGCCGCCTGGACTCCTGTCACCTTTACGCCCGGAATGAGGTGTTTTGCCGCGATGGCAATGCCGGAAATAATGCCGCCGCCGCCAATGGGAACGACGATGTGCGTCACATTTGGCAGATCTTCGGCGATCTCAAATCCGATGGTTCCCTGCCCGGCAATCACCAGATCGTCGTCAAATGCGTGAACGTAGATGTAACCGTGTTCGGCCTGGAGTTTTCGCGAATGATCGACCGCTTCGTCAAAGGTCATGCCCGCCAAAACAACATCCGCTCCGTGCGATCTTGTGGCCGCCACCTTTGTCAAAGGAGCGGTTTCGGGCAGGACAATGGTCGATCTTACGCCGTTCAGCTTTGCCGCCAACGCAACGCCCTGTGCGTGATTTCCGGCTGATGCCGCGATCACGCCGACGTTCTTTTCTTCGTCAGAAAGCTGTGAAATGCGGTTGAACGCCCCGCGCAGCTTAAAGGAACCGCCACGCTGAAGCGATTCGGCCTTGAGAAATGCCTCACAACCCAACCGGTCGGAAAGGATGCGGTCAGGAACAAGCGGAGTTCTGTTGACAACGCCCTTGACGCGTTCGCGGGCATTTTCTATATCGGAAATGGTTACGCTCATAACGGATGAATTATAATCCAATAAATGTATTAAAGCATTTGGCGGAGGCAGGTTGGGGAAGAAAAGGAACGCCCGCTCAGTTCTGTTGCTGGTAAATGATCTGAAGAAGATCTGAGGTAAGTATCAAGAGAGGTATAAATGATATGACTACTATATACCTGACCGAGCGTTCCTTTGGCTATAAAATCCCCGTGGAAGACAGTCTTACGTCTGCCGCAAGGGGAAAGTTCCCTTCCGTTCAAAAATAAACGCGGTATTTTTATTTTTTTCGTATCACCGCCCTTCAGAAACGATATTTTAGTGATATATTCAAATTCGTCACATACCGGAAAAGGCGATCTTCAAGATCAGCTTACGCGAGATCAAAAACTGCGTTATAATCTGTGTAAAGTTAAATTTCCAGGAGGAAAGGAATGGGAGAGATATTAGGAGGTTTGGGGTTTATTTTCTTGCTGTTCATGGGCATTGCGCTCCTGACAGTGGCATGGAAAACGGTAAAGATAGTGCCGCAATCGAGCGTATTGCTTATCGAAAGGCTCGGACGATTTCACCGCGTCGCTCAAAGCGGCCTGAACATCATCGTCCCTTTTTTTGAGGCTCCGCGGGCCTTCAACTGGACGAATGTCCGCCCCGGACTCACTTCCATCGATCTGCGTGAACAATATATCGATCTGCCGCCGCAGCCCGTCATCACAAGGGACAACGTGACAATAAATGTGGATTCCGTCGTCTATTGGCTGATTACCGATCCGACCAAAGCTGTTTATGAGGTAGCGGACCTTATCGGCGGTCTGGTCCAACTGACCATCACAGGAATGCGCGCGGTCATGGGCGAGATGGACCTCGACCACACTCTTTCATCCAGAGATCAGATCAACGCAAAGCTTCGGCTTATTCTCGATGAAGCCACCGACAAATGGGGTGTTAAGGTGACACGCGTTGACGTAAAGAACATCAATCCGCCTGAGGATGTCCGTATCACAATGGAAAAACAGATGACGGCGGAACGCAACCGGCGTGCATTGATCCTACAAGCTGAGGGTGACAAACAGGCCGCAATAACACGCGCCGAAGGTGAGAAACAGGCGGCGGTAACGCGTTCTGAGGGTAACAAACAGTCAGCGATCCTTGATGCCGAAGGCGCGGCACAGGCCCGTTTGACAGCCGCTAATGCCGAGGCACAGGCCATTGTCCATATATCAAAGGCGCTGGGCAATCCCGAACAGACGGCTCAATACCTGATAACGCAACGCTATATCGAATCGCTAAAGGATATGACCCGCACACAGAACAGCAAGGTCATATTTATGCCTGTCGAAACGTCCTCAATGCTTTCGAGCATCGGGGCAATTAAGGAGATCCTGGGCGAAACGGGCGAAAAAACGGACCCGGCAACGGCTCCGAGGCCGCCTCGTTCTCCTCGTGAGCTTAATCAATAAAGGGGGATAAAAGTAATGTTAAAGATATTTGGCGCGACCGTCATTTTAGCTATTTGTGGAGTGGTCGGGTTTGCCTATGCGTATGGATTCATATTGAATCCGTCGCCGGCGACACCACCGAGGGAAAATTCCATGTACGAATTTACGATGAAGGACATCGACGGCAAGGACATAAAACTGGACGCATATAAGGGCAAAGTGGTGATGATCGTCAACACCGCCAGCCGTTGCGGCAACACTCCGCAATACGAAGGCTTGCAGGCCCTTTATGACAAATATAATGAGAAAGGCTTTGTCGTTCTTGGCTTCCCGGCCAACAATTTCATGGGCCAGGAACCCGGATCGGATGAAGATATCAAGGAATTTTGCACGTTGAACTACAACGTCACGTTCCCGATGTTCTCAAAGATCTCTGTCAAAGGTACCGATCAGCACCCGTTCTATTCCTTCCTGACGCATAAGGAAACTAATCCTGGATTTGACGGCGACATCACATGGAATTTTGAAAAATTCCTTACGGACAGGAACGGCAAGATCATCGCAAGATTCACGCCAAAGACCAAGCCCGAGGACGCAAAGGTCGTCGAGGCAATAGAAAAGGCCCTGGCGGATTAAATTTGTGTATATGAACCAGCTTCGTTGCTTTGCATAAGAAGGAATAAGGGATGATCCATATTTTTTAGCAGGCATTAGTTCGGCGAGGTTTCAAAAGGCTAAAATACACCGGTTTTAACCTGACCGGTGTATTTTTATTGTCCAGCTTTCCATCCCAGGATCATCCCGTCGGAAAATCTTTTCTCGAACCTGTGTCTCTCCCGGTTTTCCAATATCCAGACATCAATGTTCCTGGAGATCTTAAAATGATCGGATTTTGCGACCTTCGATCCTTGCGGCGGAACTGCGGACACTTTCTGCGTATTTTTCAATTTCTTTATTATTCTTATTCTCGTCTTTTCCATAAGTGTCCGCCTCGATAAATGTTTAGTATTAAAAAATGAAGGTTAATAAATAATTGGCATATGAACTAACCTTCTCATCACAGCATTGCTGTCAGTTCCAAGCTCACGTCGATACACATTTTCGGTCTGCTCCTGTTGGGAATACTTTCCTTGGCGGAAAGCTGTTAACCAGAGGTGTACTGACCGACGGTATCCGTTAAAACAGCCCGGATAAAAATAAGTATTTTATTGAGATCAAGTATAGACGTTCACATTGACCTATACCTTATCGTCACTACACTCCGGTCAGGTACCAGGTCAGAAGAAATAACGCCATCGCAAAAAAGCAGATGGAGATCAATGTCAATCCCCATCTGAGATCACGCCCGGCATTTCCTGTATCTTGTTCGGTCAAATGGCCGATCTCTTTTATGGTAATCATTTTTTTCACCATGTTCCCTTTCATTGTATTCATCTTCCTTTATGCACGCCGTCCCGTTAAAAACCGGAACAGAAATATGCCGAGTGCGATCAACAGCAGCACATGAAGGATCCCGCCAAAGGTATTGGCAGTAACCACGCCGACCAGCCAAAGAACTAATAATAGTGCGATAATCGTTATTAACATTTCTTATACTCCTTTCTTCTCTAATCCCTCTGAGCTTCTAATAAGCCTTTCCTGAAAATGGCTGCACCCCTTATACTGGATGGAGATCTAATTTTAGGATTACGTTATGTATCAAATATATAGGACATGAGTCTGTCTGTCTGTGCAGTTGCACACATAGGAAGATATACCAGTTGCGACAGCTGATATTATTCAGAGGGAACCGTGTTATATTAACTATTGTAAGGATCTGGCTATGCTGTTTATACCAGAATGGAGCCATGTCTTATGAGCAAGATCGACCATTCGAACAGCCCTAAAATGAATCATCTGCTTGCTGCTTTGCCGGCAGAGGAGTTTGCCCGGATTAGCCCAGACCTCGAACCCGTTTCCCTTCAGTTAGGAGATGTGATCTATGAGTCGGGTGAACAGCTGGAGTATATTTATTTTCCGACCACCGCGATCATTTCCTTACTCTATATAATGGAAAATGGCTCGACGGCCGAGATCGGAATGGCCGGAAATGACGGGCTTGTCGGTATTGCTCTTTATATGGGCGGCAGTACAACACCCAGTCGGGCCGTGGTCCAGAGCGCCGGTAAAGCTTTCAAACTGAGGTCGAGAGCTTTGAATATGGAATTTGCCCGTGCTGGTATGTTTCAAAATATACTGCTTCGTTACACACAGTATCTGATGACCCAGATCTCGCAAACCGCCGTCTGCAACCGCCTCCATCTTGTCGAAAATCAACTGTGCCGCTGGCTTCTTATCAATCACGACCTTCTGCAATCCAATAAGCTGATAATGACGCACGATCTAATTGCGAATATGCTTGGCGTCCGCCGCGAAGGTGTTTCAATTGCTGCGGGCAATCTGCAAAAGCAAGGGCTTATCAAATACTCGCGCGGAACCATCACAATGATTGACAGAGCAGGCCTTGAAACAGCCGTCTGTGAATGTTACAGGGTTGTAAAGGATGAATATGACCGTCTTCTCGGCAAATACATCTCAAGCAACGAATGATCTGTTTCACTCTCCTTCTCTTTTCCTGATTTCAAATTCAACAAATGATCCTTATGTGTGAGGACGTACCGACACGACCTCAAATAAGCTCTATTCTGTATATATATGGCATTTAAGATATTGAATGGGAAAAAGAAATTAATGTCAGGCGAAGATGAACAGGCACGCGATCGATGGGAGAATGAGGGCGGTCCCGGTCAGTTGCCATTTGAGCTAAAGCAGGCCCAAGAGGCTGTGAAGACCAACATAAAAAAGATCGCCACATCATGGCTGCTGCCTCTGACACTAATTATCCTGTTGCCTTTAATTCTGCGTAACCTGTGGACAAAAGGAAAAGAGGAATAGCATATGCGTGACCTATTCGGTTCACACACAAATAAAATAACGTTACTTCCGCCCTTTGAACATAAGGCCCCGGAAGATGACGATAGCGGCCTTCCGGAACATCCTATTTACTCGGATTATTCGAAGCATCTATGGACGAGTCATATTCATACCGGAGGAAGTGATAGAAATATTCGGTCGAAGAGGAATTATGCCGGAAGACGTGTAGATGAAAAGCAAAAGGCAAAGCCTTGATATAGATATTAAAATGTAAACTGCGCAAATTGATTACTGCTGTAATATCGATCTTTTACATGATCTTATACTTGTTGGAATTCATATTGAATGACGAGAAATAATAAGAACCAAAAGGGGCAGAAAAAAGGGATTTATAATGAAAAGGTATAGACTAAGAACTCTCGCGGGAATGGCGATATGCAGTATGGCCTTAATTTTGGCTGCAAACGCACCGGCAAATTCCCAGAACAGGAGCAAAAGCGAACAGAAACAGGAAAGGGCCTCAAAAAAACAAGAGGCAAAAATGGAGAAACAGCGCGTAAAGGCAGAGCAGCAACGCGTTACTCTGGAACGCCAGCGTGAAACTTCCTGGATGAGCAGAAATAATCGGATCGGCAGCACTCGAACCGGCGGCAGAAGTAATTACGGAGCGGATCCGGCGGCAAACCGATACCGCGTGATGCGGAACGGTTCTTACTACAATACAGACAGGCGTGGAGCGGAAATACTGAGACAGTCAGTAAATGACGGCTATCGGGCCGGGTTTAATGCCGCACGAACTGACCGCAATAATAACCGTAATGTCAGTTGGACAAACTCTCCGGTCTATCAGAACGGAACAGCAGGTTATCAATCACATGTTAATAGGGGCCAGTATCAGTATTATTTTCGACAGGGCTTTCAGCGTGGCTACCAGGACGGCTCGAACAAGGAATACCTGAACGGCCATAGTGGCCCGTATCAGTATGGTTCATACGAACACGAATCGCTTAACATTCATGATTCGATCCTTGATTTTGTGTTGAATCTTCAAAGCTATTGATCGGGGAGACTATATTCATCAGGCTCCCACTTACTCAAAAAGCTCCGCTTCTAACCGGGGCTTTTTAACATCAAGGACACACTCGTGGAAAAGATCATAAATTTGCTGAAAATTTATTTGAGGATCAGCCGGTAATTGGGGATGCACAAGCTGTTCTTTTCAGTTTATATTTGCTAAAAATCTAACGATTGGTAAACTTTTGGATAATTGTATGAGGTTTGTAAAGATCGCATTCTTTTTATTGATATTCGCTCTTGCGGGTTTGACGGGCATTTCATACCGGTTCTACTATTCGCTGACCACGCCGCATTCTCACGAACAGGCCGAAAATTTTATAACCATCGAACGCGGAACCAGCCCGTCGGCGGTTGTCGATCTTTTGCACGAGAAAGGCGTGATCGCCAACGGAACACCTGTGAAGATCTATCTTAGAACCATCGGCGACGCGTCGAAGATACAGGCGGGCGAATATAGGTTTCCTTCGCCGATAACTCCGCTCGACGCATTGAAACTGTTGGAAAAGGGCGAGGACAGAACAGTTCGCTTTGTCATTCCCGAAGGCTTCACGCGTTTTGACATAGCAAAGCGCATCGCGGCAAATTTTCCTCAGGAACCGCCTGTCACAGAAGATCAAATATTGTTATTGCTGAACGACACCTCGCTGATAAAGGACATCGCTCCTGAAGCAAGAAACCTGGAAGGCTATCTCTACCCCAGCACTTATCATTTTCCGCCGGAAACAAAACCGGAGCAAATAATAAAAACAACGGTCGAGCAATTCAAAAAGATATGGAAACCGGAATGGGCCGCGCGGGCAAAAGAGCTTGGCAGGACTCCGCATGAGATCGTCACCATCGCTTCGCTGATAGAGACAGAATCGCCAGTTGAAAACGAAAGGCCGATAGTGGCTTCAGTAATTTATAACCGCATAGAAAAAAAGATACCGCTCGGCATCGACCAGACCGTAGTTTACGTCGCAAAAATGCAGAACCGCTGGGACGGAACCATCCATAAAAGCGACATCGACGCCGATTCGCCTTACAACACCCGCAAATACGGCGGCATTCCGCCCGGCCCTATCGCGTCGGTTTCCGTCAGCTCGATAGAAGCCGCTCTCAACCCCGAAAAGACCGATTACATCTTCTACGTGCTGGACGTAGGCAAAAACGACGGCTCACACCACTTCTACGCCTCCGCCGCCGAATTTGAAAAAGGAAAAGCCGTTTATCAACGCTGGCTTGAAGAGCAAAGAAAGCTGAAACGGGAGACCGAGGGAAAATAACATATACCCGGAACTTTCAAAAACCTTTGGTGTCTAATGAAATATGCTTTCGAACATTGAGTTCAAATTACTGCTTAGTTTATTTTGCGTTGTACTATTTGTCGGTGTTATCCGAATAGCAGAATTCTCCATAAACCTTTACAATCACCGTGTCGCCGAAGCTCAACTGGATCAAAAACGCAAAGCAGGAGGATCTCCTAAAATAGAATTTAGCGGCTGTAATCCCTGTACTTCTTATCCACACGAAACCATCATTCCTTTACAGATAATCCTGTTGCCCTTTTCATTTTGGTGTCTGAAACTTAGGAGTACCGGCCCATTTATTTTCTCAACATCCCTTCTTATGCTTGTTTTTTATGGTTATATTGACTGGCTCAAAAATACATACAAGATAAATGTAATACGGGAATATTATGACTTTGAAAATACTTGGATGTGGAATTACTTGTTCTATAATGCGTCTGTCTTCGACTTCATTCTCTTTTTGGGAATCAGTGTATTAATTGTTGTGCAAACAGCAGTTCTCATACGACATACAATGCAGATCACATTCGGAAAAGAGGAAAATGATTGACGTAGTTACATTATGTAGTTACACTAAATATGAGATTTGAATGGGATGAGAACAAGCGTAAAGAGAATTTGAGAAGACATGGCCTTGACTTTAGGGATGTGCCGTCTGTTTTCGATCTTGAAACCTATACCGAATATGATGATCGTTTCGACTATGGTGAGGTCAGATTCTATACAATCGGTTATTTCAACGGTGCTGCCGTAGTCGTTTCTCATACTGAGACAAATGACCTGATAAGAGTTATATCATTTCGAAAGGCTGACAAAAATGAAGAAGAACTATACTTTAAAAAAATCCGAGACTGATTGGGAACGCATTCGAACCATGAAGGATGAAGATATCGACTACAGCGATATTCCACCGCTTACACCTGAATTCTTTGCAAATGGAATAGTACGTAAAGGGCTAAAGCCGGTAAACCGAAAAGATCAGGTCACACTTCGAATCGACCATGATGTTATTCAGTTCTTCAAAGAGCAGGGACGTGGGTACCAGACAAAAATAAATCAATTACTTCGGGCATATATGGAAGCCCATCACCGCTCATAGATGTCATTGATCTTATGGATGAAAGGAGGACATCAATTCTAAAGGCGTTTGGTCTTATCGTCGTCATGCTTGCGATCTTGAGCATGGCGATGGACTATCTTGTCGTTTACAACGAATATGTCCAGCGAGAGCAACATAAGCTCGCAAGCGAGGCCGGCAATATAATATTTTCGGTTTCAGATGATAACGACAATCTTCCATATTTCTTGAGGTTCACTGTTGTCTGCTTTTCCCTTCTGGGCTTTCTGGCATTGCGGAAATCAATGCCGCTTTTAGCCACGATCCTTTCAGGGATACCTTTTTTATTTTTGGTTCACTCGATCATAAAAGTTTGCATAGTTGCTACTTTCGCTCCTGGGATATACCCAAATCTTCCCATAAGTGAATTGCTGTTGCTGATGGTCGCAAACCCTCTTGATTGTATATATATTGTCGCCGTTTCAGTATTGTTCTTTTGGCAGGCGTTTACATTCTGCCGTTCCCATTTGTACGGTTCGCCAAGTACTAAGAGTATTCCATAAATGATCGGCATTGACGTAAGATAAAATTGTCTCTTGCTTTAGTATGTCTGATATAAAGCCTCATTTCATAACAGTATTGGCATTTTTGGCGTTAGCGTTTTCTATTGTCAGCTATTTTTCGTACGCACATAGAGCCAGCCTTGAACTCGAGGCCTATTATGCCGAGCAAGCAGATGGTGAATCTCAAAACAAGATAACATTTTCCGGCCCTTATTGTTTTCCCGATCGTCATCCTGACCTTCTCCTTGCTATCATTGGCCTTTCCGGGCTAAGTTTTGGAGCCGGTGTTTTTCTCCGTCATCCTGCATGGCCTGTTCTCTTAGCGGCCGGTGCATTTGCGGTTTTTCCATATTGGTATTTCGAAACGCAGGGAACCATTGCTATGGCGACAACCGCCGAAGTGGCCGGACTGGACCGCTTTCTATACAGAGCAGGCACGGTTGATATGTTTGTTCTCATACTGCTTTCCATTGTTTTTATTTTGAGGCTTTACGGTTTATTGAGTTACGCACTGAATTCATATCGAAGACCTCACGGTTTGCAATAAATGATAAAACTCCTTGCACTAGATCTCGACGGAACTGTATTAAATTCAAAGGGTGAGGTCTCTGACGAAAATTGCCTTGCAATACGGGCCGCCGAAGAAAAGGGGGTTCTTGTCACCATTGCAACGGGGCGAAGATTTCGCGATGCTTTTCACATCGGGCGTGAGCTTGGGCTGAACGCTCCGCTTATCACTCACAATGGAGCTTTGATCAAATATGCCGATTCATTAGAAACGGTCGAGGCTTCCCTGCTTGAAACAGAAACGGCCCGTGAGGTCGTCCGCGTCGGCAAAAAATACAACGGCGATGCACTGGTCAGCGCCGACCCCACGGGCAAGGGAACGCTTTTTTACGATCGCATTTCTGACGACAATATTCCGCTGCAACGCTATATTCGCTGGGCCGAGGCAATGCACGGAGAAGAAGCTCACGACGCCGTGCATCACGTTCACTCTCTGGAAGACGCGGTCCGCGACCACAGCGTCATTCATATTTCGTTTTCCGGCGGATGCAGATCGATGTTGGAAATGGAAAAGGTTTTAAGAACCGAGCTTGGTTCGGAAGTCACCTTTCTGCCCACCATTTACCCCAAACTGGATTTTACCCTGCTCGACATTCTGCCTTTTCCGGCGTCCAAAGGCCACGGCGTTTCACATTTGGCAGAGCTTGGCGGCATCTCGCCCGAAGAGGTCATGGTCATCGGTGATAATTTCAACGATCTTGAGATGCTGCTTTATTCCAGTACGCCGGTCGTAATGGGCAATG